>NZ_QEZI01000026.1:0-215299 GCF_003993525.1 Xanthomonas sp. BRIP62411 | reverse complement strand
ACCTCACGCTGTTCTATTGCAGAGCTGCCGGGCGGAGAGTTTGCTGCGGGGCCCCTGCCCGCCCACCCTCGCGGGACACGCTGCAAGGACGTTCGTGTAGCAGCGATGATTGGCGCATTCGCAGCTGATCTGCGACTTGGCTGCAGGGTCCTTGCCCGCCCGCCATCGCGGTACATGTCGCAAGTACGTCCATGCAGGCTCTTACGCGGCATCCATGCCGCGTAAGAGCCCGCGACGGTGGGCGGGCAAGGACCAGTCGCGATGGTCGGTGTTCATGGCTTTCAAACAACCAGCAGAGTTTCTGGTGCGGTGTCCTCACCGGTTGCGGGACCGTGTGGCGGCATGGATGCCGCCACCGAGCCTACATGGATGGGTTTACGGCGTGTCCCGCGAGCGGCGAGGACACCGCGCACTCGACCCACTCCGCGTTTGATCTGGACTTCCGACGCGTTTGACCTGGACGTCCGACGGCATCCACCAGGATGCGGCCGACCAAACCACTGCATCCACCTCTCAGGCCTTGAGCCGGTAACCGCTGCGGAAGATTGCCGCCACCACGCCCAGGCACACCAGCAGGAACAGGAAGGTCATGCCGGTGCTCACTGCGATGTGCACGTCGGCCTTGCCGTAGAAACTCCAGCGGAACCCGCTGATCAGGTACACCACCGGATTGAACAAGGTGACCTTCTGCCATAGCGGCGGCAGCATGTTGATCGAGTAGAAACTGCCGCCCAGGAAGGTCAGCGGCGTCACCACCATCAGCGGGATCACCTGCAGTTTCTCGAAGCCGTCGGCCCAGATGCCGATGATGAAACCGAACAGGCTGAAGGTCAGTGCGGTGAGCACCAGAAAGCCCAGCATCCACAGCGGATGGGCAATCTGGTAAGGCACGAACAGCCGCGCGGTGAGCAGGATCAGCAAGCCGAGCAACACCGACTTGGTCGCCGCCGCGCCCACATAGCCGATCACGATCTCCCACCAGGCCACCGGCGCCGACAGCACCTCGTAGATGGTGCCGGCCCAGCGCGGCATGTAGATGCCGAACGAGGCATTGGAAATGCTCTCGTTGAGCAGCGACAGCATCACCAGCCCGGGGATGATGAAGGCGCCGTAGCTGATGCCGTCGATGTCGCCCATGCGCGAACCGATCGCCGCGCCGAACACCACGAAATACAGCGAGGTCGACAACACCGGCGAGGCGATCGACTGGGTCAGCGTGCGGAAGGCGCGCGCCATTTCGAAGCGGTAGATCGCCGCGATCGCATGCCGGTTCATGCGTGCACCTCCACGTTGCGGGCGCCATGCACCAGGTTGACGAAGATCTCCTCCAGCGAGCTCTCGCTGGAATGCAGATCCTTGAAGTCGATGCCCTGCTCGTTGAGCCGGCGCAGCAATGCGCCGATGCCGGTCTGCTCGGCCTGGGTGTCGAAGGTGTAGACCAGGCTGTTGCCGTCGGCCGCCAGTTCCAGCGGCAGATCGCCCAGCGCAGTCGGGATGGCCTGCAGCGGCGCCTGCAGGCTCAGCGTGAGCTGCTTCTTGCCGAGCTTGCGCATCAGCGTGTGCTTGTCTTCCACCAGCACCAGCTCGCCGCGGTTGATCACCCCGACCCGGTCGGCCATGTCTTCGGCTTCCTCGATGTAATGGGTGGTCAGGATCACCGTGGTGCCCTGCTCGCGCAGCCGCCGCACCATCTGCCACATGTCGTGACGCAACTCCACGTCCACGCCGGCGGTGGGCTCGTCCAGGAACAGGATGCGCGGCTCGTGCGCCAGCGCCTTGGCGATCAGCACACGCCGCTTCATGCCGCCGGACAGCGTGGAAATCTTGTTGTGGCGCTTGTCCCACAGCGAAAGTTCGCGCAGCACCGTTTCCAGATACGCCGCATTGGCCGGCTTGCCGAACAGGCCGCGGCTGAAGCGCACGGTGGCCCACACGGTTTCGAACGCGTCGGTGGCCAGCTCCTGCGGCACCAGGCCGATGCTGGCACGCGCGGCCCGGTAGTCGCGCACGATGTCGTGGCCGTCGGCCAGCACGGTGCCGGTGCTGGGGTTGATCAGCCCGCAGATGATGCTGATCAGCGTGGTCTTGCCGGCGCCGTTGGGACCTAGCAGCGCGAAGATCTCGCCGCGCTGGATGTCCAGATCCACCTGCTTGAGCGCCTGGAAACCGCCGGCGTAGGTCTTGCTCAATCCCTGGATGGAAACGATGGAAGTCATGGGCTGTGCATGGCAACGATAAGCGCCACAGGGTAGGCCGCGCGCCGTGACGATGGGAGGGGGTCTGGTGGGATGGTGTCTCCCGACCCGTGGTTTGCCTGGTGCCTGGTGCCCGCTGCACACGGATAAGACCGGCAGGTTGCGCATTGCGTCGGCTCAAGGGCTGCGATGCTTACATCCTTGTGGCGCGCGCGGTGTCGTAGGAGCGCACCTGAGCGCGACGGGGCTGTCCAGAGAACGCCTCTCGCGCCCGGGTGCGCTCCTAGCGCAGCCGTAGTCATCGTCCTGGCCGCTGCGATTTCCGATTCCCGAGCCGGCACGCCTGGACGTGTGTCGGGACAGCCCGGTCGCGCCCTGGTGCGCTCCTACGATGGCCGTGGCCATTGCCCTGGCTTTTGCGATTCCCTATTCCCGAATCCCGATTCCCGCGCGCTCAAGCGCGCTTGCGCGACTCGATCAGATCCAGGTTGCGCACCAGCCGGCGCGACAGGTCATCGGAAATCTCGCGGCGCCTGGCCAGCTTGAACAACTCGTTGCGCTCGGCCACCAGCGCGGCATGGCGGAACTGGCGCAGCGCCTGTTCGTAGGCACCGGCCTCTTCCGGATCGGTCTCGGCCATGTCCACCGCGCCGAGCTTGCGTTGATAGCGCTGGCTGACCTGGTTGGCGGCGGCGTTGTAGCGCTCGGCATGCCGGCTGTCCTCCACCAGGCGCTGGCGCAGTTTTTCCACCGCTTCCAGCGCGGCCTGCGAGGCGGCCTTCACCGCCAGGTCTTCCTTGAGCTGTTCGTCTTCCTCTTCGGGCAGCTCCAGCCCGCGCAGCAGCCGCGGCAAGGCCACGCTGGCCACCAGCAACGACACCAGGATCACCGAGGCGGCCAGGAAGATCGCCAGCTGGCGCGCAGGAAACGGCGAGCCATCTTCCAGCATCAACGGCAGCGTGAGCACGCCGGCCAGGGTGATCGCACCGCGCACGCCAGCCAGCGAGACCGCCACCACGATGCGCCACGGCGGGCTGACATGCTGCTCGCCGCGCCACTGCGCCTTGAAGATGTTCCAGCGCAGCGACAGGAAGACCCATACGAAGCGCAGCGCCATCAGGCTGGCGCTGATGGTGGCCACGTACACCGCCAGCCACCACGGATTGAGGTGCCCGGCTTCCTGCACGCTGCGCACCGCCCCGTCCAGGATGCCCGGCAACTGCTCGCCCAGCAGCACGAAGATGATGCCGTTGAAGGTGAACTGCACCGTGTCCCACACCGCCGAACGCTGCAGCCGCATGTTGCCCGGCGCGTTGCCGGCCATTTCCACGTAGCTCATGGTGACGCCGGCCGCCACTGCGGCCAGGATGCCGGAGGCATGGAAGGCCTCGGCCAGCAGATAGGCCGCGAACGGGGTCAGCAGATTGACCAGGATCGCCGAACCCGGCTCCTCGCCGAAGTGGCGCCAGATCCAGGCCTGGATGCGGCTCAGGCCGAAGGTGGTGGCCACGCCCAGCGCCAGCCCGGCCAAGGCCACCCACAGGAAGGTCAGCGAGGCGGTGGCGATCGAGAAGCTGCCGGTCAGCACCGCGGCCACCGCAAACTGGAAGCACACCAGCCCGGAGGCATCGTTGAGCAGCGACTCGCCTTCCAGGATGTGCATCAGCCGCTTGGGGATCGGCACCTTGGAGGCGATCGAGGACACCGCCACCGGATCGGTCGGCGAGATGATCGCCGCCAGCGCGAAGGCCACCGCCAGCGGCATCGCCGGGATCAGCCAATGGATCAGCAGGCCCGCGCCGACCACGGTGAACACCACCAGCCCCAGCGCCAGCTCGAGGATGGCGGCCTTGTCGCGGAACAGGCCTTGTTTGGGAATGCGCCAGCCATCCAGAAACAGCAGCGGCGGCAGGAACAGCAGGAAGAACAGCTCCGGTTCCAGCTCATGCCCGGCATCGAACACACCCGAGACCACCGCGCCAAGCGCAATCTGGACCAACGGCAGGGGCAAGGAGAACGGCAGGATGCGGATCAGATAACCGCTGGCCGCGACCGCCAGCAACATGGCGAGGACGACATCGATCGAATGCATGGAAAACCCGGAAGAAAAAACAGTGCGCGTGCGGCATCGCAGAGTGCAACGCACCACCACGTGCCAACGGAAACATACCGGTTTGCACCCGGCGATGAAACCTCTGTGCCCCCTGACTGGCGCGCCACAGGCTGCGGCAGAGCTGCCATGCGCCCGTGTCGATGCCACGCGGTTGCCCATCCGTATGGCGCTGGCGCCGTTGGATACGCCAGCGGATGGACGCCGGCCCGATGGTGCGGCAGTGCCCTGCCCAGGCCCACGGCCTGACCCGATGGTCGGCCGCTGCAACGCCAGCAACGGCAACACTGCCGACCACGCACACCGCCTGCGAAAGAGCGCAGTTGCTGCGTTAGCCGCCTTGCAGGCAGCTCACCGGCGAAAACGCGATCAGGCGTGGCGAACGTGCTCCTTCGCATGCAGCGTCGATTGCCGCGTGGTCTCGACCGCGACGATGGAGGTTGCTTCCTGCAGTGTCAGCCTGGAAGCAAGGTGACTCCCCCTCACCTTGACCACCCTGGGCTTCTGCCTGAAGGCATACGGCCACTGCGCATCGACCATCTGCTGGCCCACCGTCCTGCCGCTGGCATTTTCCACGAGCGTGAAGTGCACCGGGTGATTGCCTGCGCCGCCATTGTCGGCATCGTCGGCATCGACCACCTCGATGTGGGCCCGCGAAAACGCGTGCCGTCGATTTTCCGCGTCATGCATCCACGAGCTTTGTGCGTGAGTCGAATTTCCCGCTTCATGCATCTAAGACCTTGTGCGTGATTCGGTGCGCCATGTCGCCCGCGAATGCGGATGCCGGACAGCGACTTCAACACCATGATCTGCATCCGCCCCCAACAAGGATGGCCGCCGTTGGCGCGAGGCTACATGGCGCAAGTGCGACGTCGCGCGCAGGAGCGTGCCCTGAACGCTGTATCGCGCACGCCTGTGTAAAGACGGCGTGATGCATCCGCGCTGCATCCACCCGCGTATCTGAGCACACGATTGCCAACCGGGCAGTCGCCTACCCAAAGGATCGATGCCTCATGAAGACCTCATTCCAGTCGCTTGCCGTCGCCACTGCCATCGCCCTGACCAGCGCAATGGCGCCCGCCTACGCCGCATCGAACCCGACCGTGGGCGGTGCGCCGATGCTGGTGACCAAGGACATTGTCGACAATGCCGTCAACTCCAAGGACCACACCACCCTGGTCGCCGCGGTCAAGGCCGCCGGCTTGGTCGACACGCTGAAGGGGCCGGGCCCGTTCACCGTCTTTGCCCCGACCAATGCCGCATTCGCCGCACTGCCGGCCGGCACGGTGGACACCCTGCTCAAGCCCGAATCCAAGCCCACGCTGACCAAGGTGCTGACCTACCACGTGGTACCGGGCAAGGTCGACGCTGCCTCGTTGATCGCCAAGATCAAGGCCGGTGGTGGGAGCGCGACGCTGACCACCGTGCAGGGCGAGGCACTGACCGCCAAGCTCAACGGCAAGAAGGTCACCATCACCGATGCCAAGGGCAACACCGCCAACGTCACCATTGCCGATGTCATGCAGAGCAATGGCGTGATCCATGTGGTCGACAAGGTGTTGATGCCGTAACTGGGTCTTGCTGTGAAGCAGGCGGTTGCATGCCCATGCCTCCATCGGCGGAACCGAGCCACGTTCCGCCGGTGGATCGACAACGATTTGCGCAAGCCGGCGCTTTAAGCGTGGAGATGAGGCATGACAAGCACTCCGGTAAGCGCGGACGGTGCGCTCGACGCCGGGCGTTCCGGCGGTGCATGCCGATTTCGCACACTGGCCGCGCCTGCCTGACGGCCATGTAGCAGTCCTGCGGGCCGTTCTTGCTTGACGTGTTTGGCTGCGCTGGCGTTGCACTACAACGCCAGCGCATCAGCTGCACGTTACGACGTGCACATTGTTGAATTGCGAATCCGCGCGTGCCTGGAAACAGGGTCCAGGCAGCGCCACCACACCGCGAAGCGGCGGTGAGGACCACTGGCTCGCCAGTGGCCCACTTGGTGTCATCATTCTCCGACACCGTGCGCGTGCACTTGCACGCGCATTTTTTATGTCCGGGCCGCGCGCGCTGCAGCGCTCGGTGCATCCAGCAACTGGCGCAGGTCGGCGACAAATCCGCGGTAGCCGTCCTCGCGTGCGGCCTCCGAACCCTGCCGCAGTACCC
Organism: Xanthomonas sp. BRIP62411; assembly: GCF_003993525.1. NCBI lineage: Bacteria > Pseudomonadati > Pseudomonadota > Gammaproteobacteria > Lysobacterales > Lysobacteraceae > Xanthomonas > Xanthomonas sp. BRIP62411. The sequence continues at coordinate 208,837 of NZ_QEZI01000026.1, read as the reverse complement.
ATGAGGGATGCACGGTGGTCAGCACCGGCGTGCCGTCGTCCAGCCGCAGCCACTGGCCACGCTGCTGCATCAAGCGGAAGCTGTTTCCCAGCACCGCCTGTGCGGCGGTCGCACCCAGGCACACGATCTGTGCCGGACGCAGCTGCGCGCGCTCGGCCTGCAACCAGCCACTGCAGGCCTGCACATGCGAGCGTTCCGGGTTGCGATGCAGACGCCGCTTGCCACGTTGCTCGAAACGGAAATGCTTGACCGCATTGGTCACGTAGACCGTGTTGCGATCGAGACCGATCTCGTCCAGTGCCCTATTGAACAAACGCCCGGCCGGCCCGACGAACGGACGCCCGCTCAGATCCTCTTCGTCGCCGGGCTGCTCGCCGATCACCATCACCGACGCGTCGCTCGGCCCCTCGCCGAACACCGTCTGCGTTGCCGGTTGCCATAATGCGCAGCGCCGGCAATCGCGCGCGGCCACGCGCAACTGCGCCAGGCTTTGCGTGGCCACTTCCGGGATCGGCGTTGGCGCTACCGGCACGCGCCGCCGCACCGGCTCGGGCGCACGCTCGGCCATCTCGCGCACGCGCACGCCGGCCTCGCGGATCAGCTCCGGCAGCAAGCGCGCCTCGGGCAGGTTCTTCCAGTATTTCTGCGGCATTTCCTGCCGCATCATGGTCGGGTTGAGCCGCGCCGGATTGAAGATATGCGCGTAATAGGTGCGCCAGAGCGTCTCCTGCGCATCGTCGGCCGGCACCTGGGTGCGCACGGCGCCCTCGCCGAACGTCAATGCCTCGCCATCCCAGCGCACGCTGCGATACGGGGTGAGGATCGCCCAGCGCATGCCGGCGAAGCGGCGCGCGAAAAACGGCCCCACCCGGTCCACGATCCAGTGCTCGGGCTCGAACCACGCCACGAAGTCTTCCTCTTCCACCGGCAACCGCCGAAAGCGCACGAACGCCTTCATCTTGTGGGTGTCGCGCTGCACCGCCTTTTGCCACTGCGTCACCCGATGCACGTCGACATCGGTGGCCCGCTCCAGCAGCGCGCGCTCTCCGCTCGCCACCCGCCACAACAAGCGGTACAGCACCGCATGGCGCTGCGGGTCGCGATGACACAGCACTGCCCCCGCCATCTGCAGGAACGCGGCCGACACCCGCGGCGGCGCAACCACGGCCGGCAGATCCAGCAGCCCCTGCCCCATCAACAGGCCGCCCTGCGCTCCGCCATTCCACGCGATGGAGTCCGGCTCCACCTGCGCGCACCACCCCGCCCGCGCCAGCGCACGCCATGCGTCAAGGCTCCAGCCCGGCGCAACGTCAGCGTTGAACATCGCGGTGGTCGGGATTGGGGATTGAGGGATTGGGGATTGGCAACAGCGTCATGTTCCTAGGTAGGCACTGGCGCTCGGTGGCGCCCTTGCGCTTGATGCCATCCTTATCCGCCCTTCGGGCGCCTCGGCCGGCAACAGGGGAGAAGCCAGTGGAAGCGGCGATGCGCCGGATGCTGGCGGAGAGCTGCGATCTCAATCGAACAGACTCGCCTGCCTGGGCGCTGGCGCCAGTTGCGCGCGCAAGCGCACCGGATCGTCCAGGCGCTGGCGCGGATGATGATCCAGCACACTCACGAACGGCAGCAGCTTCTTCATCGGCACCCGCAACCGCGCCAGATCGCCCACCCGCAGGCGCGCATGCCGGCGCGACAACAGCAGCCGGTCCACATTGCGGGTGCCCAGGCCTGGCACCCGCAGCAGCATCTCGCGCGGCGCCACGTTCAGGTCCACCGGAAAGCGCTCGGGATTGCGCAGCGCCCAGGCCAGCTTCGGGTCCACGTCCAGATCGAGCATGCCGCTGGACTGGGTTGGCGCGATTTCCTCCACGCTGAATTCGTAGAAGCGCAGCAGCCAGTCGGCCTGATACAGCCGGTGCTCGCGCTGCAGCGGCGGCGCCTGCAACGGCAGTTTGGACGAGGCATCCGGGATCGGGCTGAAGGCCGAGTAATACACCCGACGCATCCGGTAGTTGCCGTAGAGATTGTGGCTGGTGTCCAGGATGCTGCGGTCGTTGGCATCGTCGGCGCCGACGATCATCTGCGTGCTCTGCCCGGCCGGCGCAAAGCGCGGCGGCTTGGCACGGCGGACTTTTTCGGCCTTGCGCTCCAGCTGGTTTTCTTCGATGCGCCAGCGCAACTCGCCCATGGCCGAACGGATGCCGCCGACGCTTTTTTCCGGCGCCAGCAGCGTCAATCCCTGCTCGGTCGGCAGTTCCACGTTGATGCTCAGGCGGTCGGCATAGCGGCCGGCGGCAGCCAGCAGGTCGGGCGCGGCATCGGGAATGGTCTTGAGGTGGATGTAGCCGGCGAAGTGATGCACCTCGCGCAGCTGCCGCGCCACTTCCACCAGCTGCTCCATCGTGTAGTCGGAGTTGCGGATGATGCCGCTGGACAGGAACAGGCCTTCGATGTAATTGCGCTTGTAGAAGTCCAGCGTCAGCGTGACCACTTCTTCCGGCGTGAAGCGCGCGCGGCGCACGTTGCTGGAGACACGGTTGACGCAATACGCGCAATCGAACACGCAGAAGTTGGTGAGCAGGATCTTCAACAGCGACACGCAGCGGCCGTCGGGTGTGTACGAGTGGCAGATCCCCATGCCCTCGGTGCTGCCGACCCCGCCGGTCCCGAGCGAATTGCGCTTGTTCGCGCCACTGGAGGCGCAGGACGCGTCGTATTTGGCCGCATCGGCCAGCACTGCGAGTTTGTCGAGGATTTTCACGCGAGCAGCATGTCGCGCTGCAGTCTCAGCCTGTGAGACTGCAGCGCGCGTCATCGTGAATGCTTCAGAGCGCTGCGCTGCCGATGCTTATCGGCACCATACCTGGTGGCTGCAGTGCCGGCGCTTGTCGGCGCCATGCCTCACGCCCGGGGGCCGCGCTTGCCGGCACCCGGCCTATGGCTGCGGGCCGGTTCGCCGTAAGCCCAAGCCTTATCGCTGCGGGCCTTGCTCGTTGTCGCCACCGCACCGGGCCGGCTTGTAGCGGCAGCAACAGGCCGCATGCCATCGCGTGCCGGCGGTTGCGCGGTGCCCCGTGGCCGCCGGTCCGGCGCGCTGCCTGCACCGTCGATAACGGCCACGGTGCAGGCGTGCCGCGCTCGCCACGGCTCAGGCGACGACCGTGCCCGCGCGCGATCAGCATGGATCGCCATCGAACCGGTAGATATCCATCGCCAGAAACCCCGCATCGATGCCGGCATCGATGCGCTGTGCGCCGAGCCGGTCCCCGCCGGCCGCGCCCATCGCCACGTACAGCGGCAACAGGTGCTCGTCGGTGGGATGCGCGCGCGCGGCGTGCGGCGCCTGCCGGCGATAGTCCAGCAGTGCGGCGATGTCGTCCTGGACCAGCTTGCGCTCGGTCCACTCGATGAAGGGCCGCACATACGGCGCCTCGCGCTCGGCGCTGTAACCATGGCGGAAGTCGTGCAGGTTATGGGTGATGCTGCCGGAGCCGACCACCAGCACGCCGTCCTCGCGCAGCGGTGCCAGCGCGCGGCCGACCGCAAACTGGTGCGCCGGCCCCAGCTCGGGCTGGATCGACACCGACACCACCGGAATCCCGGCGGCCGGATACAGCAAGCGCAGCGGCACCCACACGCCATGATCGAAGCCGCGCTGCGGGTCCAGGTGCGGATGCAGGCCGGCCTGCTCCAGCCGGCGCACGATCTGCTGCGCCAGCGCCGGTTCGCCGGGTGCGGGATACTCCAGTTCGTACAGCGGTGCCGGAAAACCGCCGAAGTCATGGATGGTCTGCGGCTGCAGCGCGCCACTGACCAGCGGGCGGCGGCCCAGCCAATGCGCGGACGCCACGACGATCGCGCGCGGCTGCGGCAAGGTCTGCGCAAGCTCGGCCAGGCGCTCGCCGACCTGCCCCGGCTGCAAGGCGGTCATCGGCGATCCGTGCGAGATGTACAGGGAAGGCAAACGGCTCATGGCGCACTCCTCGGAAGAACGATCATCAGCCTCGACGCGCCGGCTTCAGCGCCCACGCGCCCTCGCCAAGCAGCAATTGCACGACCAGCAACACCGCCCACAGCGCCGGGTATTCCCAGCCGCCGCCCGGATTGGAGAAGCCGAAGCCATTGCCGCCATGCACGCTGATGATGGTGCCCAGCAGCAGCGGCACCCCCAGCAGCCCGACCCAGCGTGCGTAGATGCCCAGCAGCATGGACAGGCCCAGGCCGAGCTCCAGCGCGATGGTGAGGTAGGCCAGCGCGCCCGGCAGGCCGAGCGACTGGAAATAGGCCACGGTGCCGGCCGGGGTGAACACCAGCAACTTGATCAGGCCATGCACCAGAAACAGCGCGCCCAGACTGATGCGCAGCAAGGCCGCGCCATAGGCGGCGGTACGCGGGGAAGCGAGGGAGGTGGACATTGGACAGACTCCAGTGAAGACCTGCACAGCGTATTGCTTACAAATTTCTGATAAATAGCTTCACTTCGGATAATTTATTGCACTCAAGGCAACAATCGGATACCGATGGATACCCTCGATGCAATGCGCGTGTTTGCAGCGGTAGCCGAACGCAGCGGCTTCAGCGCCGCCGCCGATGCGCTGGACCGTTCCACCGCCAGCGTGACCCGGCAGGTCGCCGCGCTCGAGCAACGGCTGGGCACGCGCCTGCTCAACCGCACCACCCGGCGGGTCAGCCTGACCAGTGCCGGCACTGCGTACTACCAGCGCTGTCTGCAACTGCTGGCCGACCTGGACGATCTGGAGGCCACGGTCGGCGCGCAGGCACTGGAGCCGGCCGGCGTGCTGCGCGTCAACGCGCCGGTGAGTTACGGCATCGAGCGCCTGGCCGCGCTGCTGCCGGACTTCTGCGCGCGCTACCCGCAGGTGGAACTGGACCTGTCGCTGTCGGACCGGCTGGTCGACATGGTCGAGGAAGGCTTCGATGTGGCCATCCGCATCACCCGCCAGCCGGCGCCGACCTTGATCGCCCGGCGCCTGGGCACGGTCCGCCTGGTGCCCTGCGCGGCGCCGGCCTACCTGGCCCGTGCCGGCACCCCGATGCATCCGTCCGACCTGGCCGGCCACGACTGCCTGCTGTACCACTACTCGCCCAACGGCGACGAGGTGCGCTTCCATGGGCCCGAGGGCGATAGCGAGGTGCGCCTCCACGGCAACCTGCGTGCCAACAACGGGCATGTGCTGAGCGCGGCGGCGGTGGCCGGCCTGGGTATCGCGATGCAGCCGGACTTCCTGGCCGACGAGCACCTGGCCGCAGGCCGGCTGGTGCGTATCCTTCCGCAGTACGCGCTGGGAGAGATCGGCATCTTCGCCGTCTATACCAGCCGCAGCCACCTGGCCCCGAAGGTCCGCAGTTTCATCGATTACCTGGTCGAGCGCATGGGCGATGCCGGGCGCTGATGAGCCCGGCAACAGTACGTCCCGTCGATGGTCATTAACCTGACACGGCATGTGTGGTCACAATCGGCTCCCCCCGACCACAGGACTGCGCATGAGCAAGATCGCCATCATCTATTTCAGCGGCTACGGCCACACCAACAAGCTGGCCGAGGCCGTGCATGCCGGCGCCGCCAGTGTCGGCGAGGCCACGCTGTACCGCATCGACCAGGACGGCAACCTGCCCGACGACGCCTGGGAGGCGATCGGCGCCGCCGACGCCATCATCTACGGCAGCCCCACCTACATGGGCGGGCCGGCGTGGCAGTTCAAGAAGTTTGCCGACGCCAGCTCCAAGCCGTGGTTTGCGCAGGCCTGGAAGGACAAGATCGCAGCCGGCTTCACCAACTCGGCCTCGGTGAACGGCGACAAGTACGCCACCATCCAGTATTTCTGGACGCTGTCGCAGCAGCACGGCCAGGTCTGGGTCGGTACCGGTCTGCTGCCGGCCAACACCAAGGCGCACGGTCCGCAGGACATCAACTGGACCGCCGGCTCGGCAGGCGCGCTGGCGATCTCGCCCTCCGATGCCTCGCCGGAAGAAGCGCCACGCAGCGGCGATCTGGAAACCGCCAAGTTGCTCGGCAAGCGCGTGGCCGAGTTCGCCGGCAAGCTCAAGGGCTGACGCGGCAGCTGGTAGCGTCCGCGTCACGACACCCGTGCATGGCAGTGGACCCTGGTCTGCTGACATGTGCGGGTTGTTGGGTCGGTCGCAGCGCGCGTTCGGGTGTGTGATGTCGGGCCCAATGCCTGCCTGCTCGCGCATCGTCGCCCGGGCCACATCGCGCTAACGCACGCCGCTGCATCCTTCCCCTGCCTTCCTTGCCGCACGGAGTTTTCTCCACCATGCAAACCCGCACGCTTGGCCGTTCAGGCCCCACCGTTTCTGCGCTCGGCCTCGGTTGCATGGGCATGAGCGCGTTCTACGGCAATCGCAGTGACGAGGCCGCCTCGATCGCGGTGATCCACCGCGCCCTCGATCACGGCGTCAGCCTGCTCGACACCGCCGACATGTACGGCCCGCACACCAACGAAATCCTGGTCGGCAAGGCCATCGCCGCGCGCCGGCACGAGGTGTTCCTGGCCACCAAATTCGGCATCAAGCTCGATCCCAACGACCCGTCGGTGCGCGGCATCGATGGCAGCCCGGACTATGTGCAAACGGCCTGCGAAGCCAGCCTGCGCCGCCTGGGCGTGGAGCATATCGACCTGTACTACCAGCACCGCGTGGATCCCAACGTGCCGATCGAAGACACGGTGGGTGCGATGTCGCGCCTGGTCGAACAAGGCAAGGTGCGTTTCCTCGGGCTGTCGGAAGCCGCCGCAGCCACCATCCGCCGCGCGCATGCGGTGCATCCCATCACTGCAGTGCAGACCGAATATTCGCTGTGGTCGCGCGAGCCCGAGGACAATGGCGTCTTCGAAACCGTGCGCGAGCTGGGGATCGGATTCGTTCCGTATTCGCCGCTGGGTCGCGGTTTCCTGACTGGCGCATTCGCCTCTCCCGATGACTTCGACGCCGACGATTACCGTCGCCATTCGCCGCGTTTCCAGGGCGAGAACTTCACCCGCAACCTGCAGCTGGTGGAGCAGGTCAAGGCGATCGCCGCCGACAAGGGCATCACGCCGGGGCAGCTGGCGCTGGCCTGGGTGTTGGCGCAGGGCCAGGACCTGGTGCCGATCCCGGGCACCAAGCGGCTGGCCTACCTGGAAGAAAACCTCGGCGCGCTCGACGTGGCGCTGATGCCGGACGAGCTCGCACGCATCGATGCGATCTTCCCGCTGCAGGCCGCGTCCGGGACGCGTTATCCGGAAGCGATGATGGGCGCGCTCAGCCGCTGAGCGGTACGCGTGGAAGCGCACGCCGCCACAGTGGCCCGGCGATGGCGTGCGCTCACGCCATCGCACCGGCATGGCTCGCACACTGGGCCTCACCGCCATCGGAGTGACGCGTCCTGCCATGCTGTCTTTCGTGATCCCCGCCCATGACGAGGCCGCGCTGATCGGCCAGACGCTGCAGTGCCTGCACGCCTGTGCGCAGACCCTGCAGCTGGAATACGAGGTGATCGTGGTGGCCGATGCCTGCGAGGACGCCACCGCCGCCATCGCGCGTGCGGCCGGTGCGCAGGTGCTGGAGGTGCAATTGCGCCATATCGCCGCCACCCGCAATGCCGGCGCGCAGCAGGCGCAAGGCGATCGCCTGCTGTTTCTGGACGCCGATACGCTGGTGAACCCGCAGGTGCTCGGCGCCGCGCTGGCGGCGCTGGATGCCGGCGCCGTCGGCGGTGGCGCGCAGGTGCATCTGCAGGGCAGGCGCGTGTGGTTCGAGCGCATGGCGCAGGCGATCTTCGGCGGGTTGTTCCGTCTCGGCGGCATCGCACCGGGCTGCTTCCTGTTCTGCACGCGCGCCGCATTCGTCAGCGCCGGCGGCTTCGATACGCGTTACTACGCCGGCGAAGACGTGGCATTGAGCCGCGCGCTGGCGCGCTGCGGGCGGTTCGTGATCCTGCGCCAGACCGTGCACACCTCCGACCGCAAGCTGCGCAGCTTTTCCAAGCGCGAGCACCTGGGCCTGCTGTTGCGCTTCCTGTGGCGTGGGCGAGGCATGCTGCAGACCCGCGATGCCCTGGGCTTCTGGTACCAGCGCCGGCGCTGAACCGCGCGTGTCCGCAGGGCGGCCACGGCGGCGGCGCGCTGCCTTGCGTGGGGACGTGGCGACGGTGGCAATTTACACTGGTATGTCTGTTTTTCGTTTCCGAGTTGCACCGCATGGCTCTTCTGCACCGTCCTGTCCTGATCGCTGCCCTGTCGGCTGCCCTGCTGAGCACCGCCGCGTGCCACCGCGATGGCGCCTCACCGGCAACGACGACGCACGCCAAGGCCACGCCCACCACGCCCAAGCTGGGCGATTTCGGTTTCGATGCGGCGGGCATGGACCGCAGCGTGGCGGCGGGCGACGACTTCTTCAGCTACGCCAGCGGCAACTGGGTCAAGACCACCCAGATCCCGGACGACCGCTCCAGCTTCAACAGCTTCGTCGGCATCGCGATCGAAACCGAGCAGCACAGCCGCGACATCATCGAAGGCGCCGCTGCCAACGACCGCGTCACCGGCGAAGACAAGCAGATCGGCGATTACTACGCCGCCTACATGGATGAAGCCGGGATCGAGACCAAGGGCGTGCGCCCGGTGCAACCGGAACTGGACGCCATCGCGCAGCTGGACGACAAACAGGCGCTGGCGCGCACCCTGGGCGGCCAGCTGCGCGCCGATGTGGACCTGCTCAACTCCACCAATTTTTATACCGACCGGCTGTTCGGCCTGTGGATCTCGCAGGATCTGCATCACCCCGGCCGCTACGTGCCGTATCTGGTGCAGGGCGGCCTGGGCATGCCGGACCGCAGCTTCTATCTGGACGACGGGCGCATGACGCAGATGCGCGAGGCCTACCGCGCGCACATCGTCAAGCTGCTGGAACTGGCCGGCATCGCCGACGCGCCAGCCAGGGCCGAGCGCATCCTGGCCCTGGAAACCGCGATGGCGCGCGTGCACGCCACCGCCGAACAGACCAACAACGTGCAGGCCGGCGCCAATGCCTGGAAACAGGCCGATTTCGCGCGTAATGCGCCCGGCCTGGATTGGGCGCCGTTCTTCGAAGCGGCCGGCCTGAAGGCGCAGCAGGATTTCATCGTCTGGCAGCCCGGTGCGGTGACCGGCCTGTCGGCGCTGGTGCGCTCCGAGCCCCTGCAGACCTGGAAGGATTACCTGAGCTTTCGCGCCCTGGACCGCGCCTCGCCGTACCTGTCCAAGGCCTTCGCCGACGAACGCTTTGCGTTCTACGGCACCACGCTGGAAGGCACGCCGCAACAACGCCAGCGCTGGAAGCGCGGCATCGACGCCACCAACGCAGCCTTGGGCGAAGCGGTGGGCCAGCGCTACGTGCAGAAGTACGTCAGTGCCCAGACCAAGACCCGTGCCGAGGAGATGGTCAAGAACATCGTCACCGCCTTCGGCAAGCGCATCGACGCGCTGGCGTGGATGAGTCCGGAAACCAAGCAGCATGCCAAGGCCAAGATTGCCGGGCTGACCGTGGCGGTGGGTTATCCGGAGACCTGGCGCGACTACAGCGGGCTGGACGTGCGCCGCGACGATGCGCTGGGCAATGTGCAGCGCTCGGAGCTGTTCGAGTACCGGCGCAATCTGGCCAAGCTGGGCAAGGCCGTGGATCACCGCGAGTGGTATCTGCTGCCGCAGGAGGTCAACGCGCTGAACGTGCCGCTGGAAAACCGCCTGCTGTTTCCGGCGGCGATCCTGCAGCCGCCGTTCTTCAACCCCGCAGCCGACGATGCGGTGAACTACGGCGCCATCGGCGCGGTGATCGGCCACGAGATCAGCCACAGCTTCGACAACATGGGCGCGCAGTTCGACGAACATGGCGAGCTGCACAACTGGTGGACGCCGCAGGACCTGAAAAAATTCGCAGCCGCCGGCGATGCGCTCGCAGCGCAGTTCAGCGCCTACAAGCCGTTCGACGATCTGAACGTCAACGGCAAGCTGACGCTGGGCGAGAACATCGCCGATGTGGCCGGCCTGGCGACCGCCTACGATGCCTATCAGCTGTCGCTGCAGGGCAAGCAGCCGCAGACCATCGACGGGTTCAGCCCGGACCAGCGCTTCTTCCTGGGCTTTGCGCAGGCCTGGCGCGGCAAGTACCGCGACGCGGCGCTACGCAACGCCGTGCTCACCGACGTGCACGCACCCGGACGCTTCCGCGCGCAGACCGTGCGCAACCTCGATGCCTGGTATCCGGCATTCGATGTGCAGCCGGGCCAGCAGTTGTATCTGCCGCCCGAGCAGCGGGTGCGGATCTGGTAACAGACTGCCCCTCACCCCTCGGGAGAGGGCATGGGGCGAGGGTACGGTCACACGGCGCACCATCCTCCGCATGACGCCATTGCCTTGCACTCCAGGCAGGCACCCGCACTCACCGCTGCCCGGGCCACTCCAGCAACATCGCCTGCGGCAGCTGCATGCGACGGCACGCGCGTGCAGACAGCCCATCGCGTAGCGCAGTACGGAACAGCGGCGACAGGCTGCGCAGCAACCGCGCCGACGCATGCGCCTGTGCGCGCTGGGTGGTGGTGCGGCCAAGCATGTCGCTGGCCCAGCCTGGCAACAGGGCGGTACCGGCACCGAGGAACACGCCGCGCGACAGCCCGGCCGCCGGCACCGGCAACTGGATGCTGGTGAGGATGTCGAGCACCTCGCGCGAGCGCGTGTCCATGCGCAGCTGCCCGCGCACGGTGGCGAAATAGGCATCGACCTGCGCCTCGCTGGCGGGTACATCGGCCGCGCCCAGCGCTTCGGCGACACGTCGCGCTTCGTCGTAGTAGCGATCGGCGATGCTTGCCGGCACGTCGCGGCAATAACGTCGGCAGCCCTGCAGAAAACCGTAGGCCTCGGTGACGTGCACCCAGGTCAGCAACTGCGGGTCGTTGGCGTCGTAGGGCACGCCGTCGGCGGTGTGGCCGTGGATATGCGCATGGATGCTGCGCACGCGGGCGATCAACTGCTCGGCCTCGGCGCGCGGGGCATAGGTGGTGCCGGCAACGAAGTTGGTGGTGCGCCGCAGCCGCCCGATCAGGTCGGCGCGGAAGTTGGAATGGTCGTAGACCCCGGCCAGCGCGCGTGGATGCAGCAACTGCAGCATCAAGGCGCACAATCCGCCGGACAACATGCCGGGAAATTCCGAATGCACCCGCCAGGTGACGCTGTCGGGCCCGAAGATGCCGGGATCGCCGAGGGGCTGGTCGTAGTCGATGGAGCTCTGACCACGCGGAAACGCGCCCAGCACCCAGCGATGGATCTGTCTGGCGGCAGGGGCAGTGAGGGTACGCAGGACGGCTGACATGCATGCGAGCATACCCAGCCCGCTGCAAGACCGCGTCGTGGCCGTGAGGGGCTGGGATTGGGGATTCGGGATTTGGGATTGGTGAAAGGCGGCTCCGTGTTCGCTGCTCGTCCCCATGCGCATCGACCGTCTCGACGGGTGCGTGCCCGCCTGTCGCCGGACCTTGCGCGGCAGGGATGCTTGCGCGGCGCTCACGCGACCTGCACGCCGGAATCGATTGCGCGCCGGTCGCACCCGCCTCGATCACGGATGCATGCACGCAAGCGCGAGTGTGCAGTGCAGCAAGAATGGCCACGCACTGGCGCTGCAGTCGTCCGGCAAACGCTGCGAAGCGCCTGAATACCGCGATTTGTGCGCAGGTGCGCAGGATTGGCCGCTCATCGGATCGCAGCAGGCATTGCCATGCACAGCGAAAGTGCTAGAACTAGGGCAGTCCGAGCGCCGGCCTGCATCACTGCCAGCCATTGCCCGGCCGCTCCAGGGCACCGGCGCTTTGCCGGGTGCAGCAAGTCGTTCGTACCAGCCATCCGTCAGGAGCTTGTCATGATCGCTTTGTTCCAGGGTTTGGGCCTGCTATTGCAGGACAACGCACTCCATCGACTCCCCTTCGACGAGCAGGTCGCGCACTGGCGCGAGAAAACCGACGACCAGCTCGACCAGGAGCTCAATCTGCTCAAGGTGGCCAAGAAACAATGGGTGATCGCCTCGATCATCGGCTGGCAGGCGATCTCGCTGGTGTTGCTGGGCGTGATCACCCATCAGCTGTGGCAGAACGACTACCACCTCACCTTCAGCCGCGTGGTGATCATCTTTACCTCGTGGGCCTCGATCCTGTTCGTCATGTGGTACATCGCCGATCTGTTCGATCACAGCGCCGGTTTCGAACGCTGGCTGCGCGCCTTCAACAGCCGCGCGCGGCTCACCCCGGATGCCGACTCGGTCGAGTGCGTGGCCGATGCGCTGGACATGACCCGTCGCTACCCGGAAGTGCTGCGCTACAAGCAGGAAGTCAGTTCCAGGCGCGAATTGCGCCACGAGGACATCGTCAACATGCGCGAGATGGGGCGGCTGCGTCGCTACACCGAGTTGTTGCGCGATCTGGACCGCTTCGATGGTGCGCCACGCCTGGTGACCAATACCAATACCCATAGCGCAGCGGCGACACTGGCGTAGCGGTCAAGCGATGGATGCGGTGGTTGCCGCAGCGCATCGGCAATGCGGCGCGCCGGGCGAAAACAGGCGGATTGATCGGCCCGATATCTGATCGCTCCAGGGCGTGCGCTGCCAAGGCAGTGCCAGTCGCTGCACTCTCGGCGTGCGTGGCGACCAACAAGAACGGCCGGTGCAGTGCACCGGCCGTCGTTGTTTGCGGCGCCTGGAGACGGCGCCCGGTCGATCCGTTGTCAGCAAGCAGGCGCTTACGCCTGCGCGACGGCCTTCTCCACCGACGGCGTGCGCCAACCGCTGCGCACACCCCAGAGGTAGAACACCGCGCCGACCACCGCGACCACGGCCAGATCGGTGCCGTAGCTGAGGTAGCCATGCCCGCCGAAGTCGCTGCTGCCGGCCCAGGACAGCAGCGCGATCGTCGGCAGGTAGCAGATCATCCAGGCCGCGCCCTTGAGGTTGCGCCCAAGATCCGGCCAGCCCTGCTTGGCCTGGTAGTAGCAGTACACCGGCAGCGCCACGACCATCAGCAGGATGATCTCGCCGGTCAGCGGCCAGCGCGCCCAGTACAGCAGCTCGGTGGCCATCACGAAGGCCACGCCGGCCAGCACCGGCAGCGCGGCGATGCGCAGCGGGCGGTGCAGTTCGGGCGCATGACGACGCAGCGCCATCGCGCTGATCGGGCCGGTGAGGTAGGAGATGATGGTCGCCACCGAGATCACCGCCGCCAGCGTGCCCCAGCCACGGAAGAAGAACAGGAACACGAACGACACCGCCAGGTTGAAGAACATCGCCATGCGCGGCACGCCCCAGACCGGGTGCAGCTTGCCCAGCACCGACGGCATGGTGCCGTTCTTTTCCATGCCGTAGACCATGCGCGCGGTGGTGGCGGTATAGGTGATGCCGGTGCCGCTGGGGCTGACGAACGCATCGATGTACAGCAGCATCGCCAGCCAATGCAGGTTGACGATGATGGCCAGCTCGGCGAACGGCGAACGGAAGTCGATGCCGTGCCAGCCGGCCTTGGCCAGCAGGTCCGGCGGCACCGCGCCGATGTAGGCCACCTGCAGGATCACGTAGACCACCGTGGCCAGCGCGATCGAGCCCAGCACCGCGAAGGGGATGCTGCGCCCCGGGTTGCGCGCTTCACCTGCCAGGTTCACCGGGCTCTGGAAGCCGTTGAAGCTGAAGACGATGCCGGCAGTAGCCACCGCGGTGAGCACCGCGGCCAGGTCGATGACATGCGCATCGCCGTGGATGCCGACGCTGAAGTTCTCGCTGTGGAAGCCGCTGGCGATCAGGGCCACGCCGGTCGCCGCCGGCACCACCAGCTTGAACACGGTGATCAGGGTATTGGAGCGCGCGAACAGCTTGACGCTCCAGAAATTGAGGAAGAAATACACCAGCACCAGCACCGCCGAGATCAGCAGGCCGGGTACCGACAACTCCCCCGCCCCGCCGGGTGCCTGCACATACAGGCCCTGCGCCCAGGCCCACGGCCAGGACGCCATGTACTGCACCGAGGCCTCGGCCTCGACCGGGATCACCGAGACGATCGCGATCCAGTTGGCCCAGCCGGCGATGAAGCCCACCAGCGAGCCGTGCGAGTAATGGCTGTAGCGCACCATGCCGCCGGACTCGGGGAACATCGCGCCCAGTTCGGCGTAGGACAGCGCGATGGTGGTGATGATCGCCGCGCCCAGGATCCAGGCCCAGATCGCACCGGGGCCAGCCAGGCCAGCGGCGCGCCAGGCGCCAAACAGCCAGCCGGAACCGATGATCGAGCCCAGGCCGGTAAGCATGAGGGCGAAGGGGCCAACGTCGCGGCGTAGCGATTGTTCGGACATGAGAGCCTGACTGTGAGGACGCCGTGAACCGGCAACAAGCCGGCAATGATCGCAGAAGCGGCCGCTGATCGTCAGTGCGTATTCAGGCTTGCGTCCGGTTGCGGCCTGCCTCACGACAGGGATGAAGCGTCGTTGCGCCGGTTCCGGCATCAGACGTCCGGCTCAGCCATGGCAATCGGCGCCGGGCGCGCTGGTATCCACGCAGGTGCGCGCCTGACGCGGGATGCCGTGCAGTTCGCGCACCTGCCCGGGTGTCAGCGCAAAGCTGTCCAGGGTCCTGCGTGCGCAGGCCGGCGTGCCCGCGGCCTGCCCGGCGGCAGACGCAGCGCAGTGGTCCTCGTAGACCAGGTAATGGCAGCGGCCGCTGCTGCTGGCCAGGCAGTGCACATTGAGATCGGTGGCAGTGGCCAGGGTCTTGCTGAACAGCACGTCCTGGCCATTGCTGGTGGCGCGGGTGATGGAGGTGGTGCCGTTGCGGTCGTGGCAACCGGCCAATGCCAGCAGGCAATACACGAGGGAAGCGATCAGGCGCATATCAGCAATCCTTTCAGTCGATGCGATCGGGGGAATTACATGCCGCGAAACAGGGTCATGAAGGGTTGGCTGACGGTGAGCGTTTCGCTGCGCCCGCGCAGCGCCAGCCGGCCCTTGCCGGTGTCCTCGCGCACCACCGAGGCGACCGCCTTCATGTTGACGATGGTGGAGCGGTGGATCTGCTTGAACACCTGCGGGTCCAGCACGTCGAGCAACTCGCGCAGCGGCGTGCGCAGGATCGCCTCGCCGGCGGCGGTCATCACCGTGGTGTATTTCTGATCGGCCTGGAAATACGCCACCTCGTCCAGCGCGATCAGGCGCGTTTCGCGGCCGCTGCTGGCGGTGAGCCAGGCCAGCGGTGGCGCGGCGCTGGCGGCGGCAGGGCGCGCGGACAGGCGCTGCAACAAGGCCTCCAGCAGCTGGCCGTCCGGCTGGCCGGCGGCGGCGCGCTGTTGCACGCGCTGCCAGGTGGCCTGCAGGCGCTCGCGGCTGATCGGCTTGAGCAGGTAGTCCACCGCGCCGTGTTCGAACGCATCGATGGCGTACTGATCGTAGGCGGTGACGAACACCACCTGGGTGCGCGGGCTGACTTCGCGCAATGCACGCGCCACCTCGATGCCGGTGAGCCCGGGCATGCGGATATCCAGGAACACCACATCGGGCTGCTGCGTGGCGATGGTTTCCAGCGCGCTGGCGCCGTCCTCGCATTCGCCCACGATCTGCAGTTGCGGGCACACCTGCGCCAGCAGGGTCAGCAACGATTGCCGCAGCAGCGCCTCGTCTTCGGCGATCACCGCACGCAGCGCGCTCATGCCTGCACCTGTGTGGCATGAATCTGCGCAGCGGGCACCGGCGGCGGCATGATGGACGCGGGCAGCGGCAAGGTGATGATGGCGGCCACACCGCTGGGGAAGTTGGACACGATGGCAAAGCTGGCCCTGCCGGCGTAGATCAGCTGCAGACGTTCGCGCAGGTTCTTCAGGCCGATGCCGGTACCTTGCGTGTGCGTGCTGAAGCCCTGGCCATCGTCGGCCACGGTCAGCGTGGCATGGTCGTCGACGCGACGCGCCAGGATCCACACCGTGCCGCCGCCGGGCTTGGGTTCCAGCCCATGCTTGATCGCATTCTCCACCAGGGTCTGCAGCATCATCGAGGGCAGTTGCAGCGTGCGTAGCTCGTACGGCACCTCCACCTGCAGCGCCAGCCGCGTGCCCATGCGGATGCGCAGGATCTCCAGGTAGGCCTGGGTGCGCTCCAGTTCCTCGCCCAGGGTGGAGATGGCCCCGTCGGCGCTGGGCAGCGAGCTGCGCAGGTACTGGATCAGATGGCCGATCATGATGTCGGCGCGCGGCGGGTCGGTGCGCGCCAGTACCTGCGCGCTGGCCAGCGTGTTGTAGAGAAAGTGCGGCTCGACCTGGGCATGCAGCAGATTCAGGCGTGCCACGGCCAGCTCCTTTTCCATCACCGACTGCTCGGCCGCGGCCTGTTCGTCGCGGCGCTGCTCGCCGACCCGCCGCACCACCGCGCGGTTGATCGCCTCGGCGTTCTCGTAATTGCTGCCTTCGTCCACCGCAAACAGGTCCACCCAGGCGCCGGCGTCCGGCTCGCACAGCACGGTGACGCTGCTGGTGCCCTGCCCTGGCGTGATCGTCACCAGCACCTGGTTGCGCTTGATCGCAAAACGCGCAAACAGGTTCCAGCGCGAGGGCTGGCGTCCTTCGTAGGGGTCGATGCGGCGCACCTTGGCGCGGATCAGCAGGCTGCCGGGCGCGCACTCGATGTCCTGCACGCGTGGCAGCACGCGCACCGCCTCTTCGACCACGGCGAAGCTGGCCTGCACGTCCAGCGGCACTTCGATCTGGCGCCGCTGGCGGGTCGACAAGGTGTCGTGATCCAGCCGCCCGGCGATCAGGCGCACCCGCCGCACATGGGTGATCGCACTCATCAGGGCCAGGGTCAGCAGCACCACGCAGATCAGCCCGAAGAACGCGCCGGTGGAGCCGAACAGCTGCGCCCACATGATCCCGGCCACCACCAACGCCGCGGCCCAGGCGAACACGATACGTACGATCAGGAAGACGCTGGCAGACACGGGTGGCGACTCGTCGGGTTGGGACGCGGCGAGCATAGCCGGCAAGCGATCGGACGAAAGCCCCGGGCGACGAATGGCCGTCAGCGCGGCCCCAATTGCCCAGATCGCGGTGCGAAACCCGGCCCGGCCGGCGATGGCAGGCGCTGACGCGCGCGGTATGCTCCAGGTCCGCAAGCGTCGGCCACCGGGCGTCGCGCGCGGCGACGCAGCTCCTGGCTTCTACCGATGCTGCGTGGTGCGCGCGGCGCGTGGCCGGTCGCGCAGGCGCCGTGGTCCCGATCATCTCCTCCATACCGCTCAGGAGTCGCATGCACCGTCGTCATTTCCTGCACAGCGCCGGTCTTGCGCTTGCGGCCGCTTCCACCGGAAGCTGGGCCGCGACCGGCAAGGCGGCCGCTGCGCCGTCTTCGCCATTGCCCGCCATGCCACCGGGCGCCCTGCCCGAGCAGTTCGCCGCAGCGCTGCCGCTGGCACCGATCCGTGCGTCCGTCGATCGCATCATTGCGATCAACGGCTGCACCCGCCCGTTCCGTGCGCAGGGGCCGCGGATCGAGGCCGAGCGCATCGGCCGCAAGACGGTGGTGCACAACTATGGACATGGCGGCAGCGGGTGGTCGCTGTCGTGGGGCGCGGCCGAGCACGCGCTGCGGCTGGTGCGCGCGGCCGATGCGGATGTGCGCGAGCTGGCGGTGATCGGCTGCGGTGCGATCGGGCTGACCACCGCGCTGGTGGCGCAACGCGCGGGCCTGCGCGTGCGCATCTATGCGCGCGAGCGCCTGCCGGACGTGCGCTCGTTCTACGCCACCGGCGTGTGGTCGCCGGACTCGCGGGTGTGCACCAGCGAATATGCCAGCGCCGATTTCATGACCCGCTGGGAAGAGATGGCGCGCATCTCGTTCCGCCGCTACCAGACCCTGCTGGGCCTGCCGGGCGAGCCGATCGAATGGCGCGATGGTTACGCGCTGTCGGATGTGCCGTTCGACCAGCCGAGCACATCGGCCGAAGCGCACGAGCCGGATTACCCGCCGCTGGAGCGCGAACTGCTCGACGATCTCGGCCCGCGCTCGCAGCCGGTCGCCCCCGGCAGGCATCCGTTTCCGGTGCCGTTCGTGCGTCGCTACAGCCAGTTGACCTTCAACCTCAGCGCCTATGCGCGGCTGCTGATGGACGACTTCCTGCAGGCCGGCGGCGAGCTGCAGACGCGCAGCTTCGAGCATCCGCGCCAGTTCGGCCAGTTGCGCGAAAAGATCCTGGTCAATGCCACCGGTTACGGGGCGCGTGCCTTGCTTGGCGACGACAGCGTCATCCCGGTGCGCGGGCAGACCGCGCGCCTGATTCCGCAACCGGAAGTGACCTACGGGCTGGTGTGGCGTGGCCACAATCTCAACGTGGTGCCACGCCGCGATGGCGTGCTGGTGCAGGCGCAGGGTGCCAACGATTTCAACAACCCCGACCCCACGCCGGATCACGCTGCATCCGCAGCGGCGGTCCGCGAGCTGGCGCGGCTGTTTCCTCAGGCCTGAGTCGCCTTGCCTGCGCGCTGCAGTCAGGACTCGCCGAGCGAGGCCTGCAGCGCGTGGGCCAGTGCGGCATCGCCGCTGACCAGCTCGTCCCAGCGCAAGGTCACGCCGTTGCGGCGGCCTTTTTCGACCAGCTTCAAGCCCTGCGCGTCGATGATCAAGGTGTAGGCCTGCTCGCCGATCTGCAGCTCGCGGCGTAGCGGTTTGTCCAACGGCGTCATGGCAGCCTCCGGGGGCAAGGACGAGCCATCGGTTGTAGCGCATCGGTCCGCAACGGCGTGCATCCTCCGCCGTCCATGCTGCACGGTGCCGATACTGGCGCGAATCGCCGGTCTGCCCTCTGCGCAAGGTGGGTGCGTGATGCGGCAGGTAGCGCATTCACCATGCGCGGTGCACGGGCGCAGCTCGAGAAAGTGCCCCTGTTGCTTGCAGCGCGGCCCCACCACGTGGCGCCATCGCATCGGCGACCGCGTGTGGTCGGCGCAGCGTACGGCACAGGTCGCCATCGCATCGGGATCACCGCATCCACCAATTGCGCTAACACGCCGACAGCTAGCGTAGCGACCATGCGAGACAGCGTGCATGTGCACGACCCAACGCTGCATGCCACGCGTCATGGCAGGCAGCGTGCCGTCGAGGCGATGCAACTGCTGGCTCGCGCGCATCGAAGGGCAAGACCCACACCCGGTGCACCGCATTGTTCATTCATCCATTCATCCCCTAGGAGCCGCCCATGGCGATCAAGACAATTGAAGAGCTTTTCGTCCACGAGCTGTCGGACATCTACAGTGCAGAAAAGCAGTTGACCAAATCACTGCCGCGTCTGGCACGTGCGGCAACCGAACCCAAGCTGGTGGAAGCGTTCAAGCTGCATCTGGAAGAAACCCAGGGCCAGATCGAACGCATCGACCAGATCGTCGAACTGCTCGGCATCAAGCTCAAGCGCATCAAGTGTGCCGCGATGGAAGGCCTGGTCGAGGAAAGCCGTGAGGTGATCGATGAGATCGAGGAAGGTCCGGTACGCGATGCGGCGCTGATTGGCGGCGCGCAGAAGGTGGAGCATTACGAGATCGCCTCGTACGGCACCATTGCAGCGATCGCAAAGCAGCTGGGCTACACCGATGCGGTCACCTTGCTGCTGTCCACGCTGGAAGAAGAAAAAGCCACCGATGAAAAGCTGACCCTGCTCGCCGAGCAAGGCGGCAATCAGAAGGCATCCAAGCCCAGCAAGGCGGCCTGATGCATTGCGCAGGCGGCGCTGCCGCCTGCGTTTGCCTGCATCCCGCAGGCAACCCCCACCCGTAGCCAGCCTCAGGTTTCTGCGCGCATGCCGCGTTGCAGTTGTCGCCGGGCGCCAGCCAGGAAACATGACCCATGTTCATGCATAACAAGCGTTTGATGTACACCGTTCGCGTCGCCGAACCCAATCCGGATCTGGCCACGTTGATGCTCGAGCAGTTCGGCGGGCCGCAGGGCGAGCTTGCCGCGGCGATGCGGTACTTCACCCAGGCACTGGGCGAAAACGATCCGGGCCGCAAGGACCTGTTGTTCGATATCGCCACCGAAGAACTGAGCCACCTGGAAATCATCGGTTCGATCATCGCCATGCTCAACAAGGGCCCGAAGGCCGTGTTGTCCGAGGGCATGGAAGAGGCCATGGAGATGCGCTCCATGACCCAGAACAGCACCAGCCACACCCAGCAGATCCTGTACGGCGGCGGCCCGGCGCTGGTCAATTCCAGCGGCGTGCCGTGGACCTCGGCCTATGTCGATTCGATCGGCTGCCCGACCTCGGACATGCGCTCCAACATCGCTGCCGAAGCCCGCGCCAAGCTGGTCTACGAGCGCCTGATCACCGTCACCGATGACCCGGGTATCGTCGATGCGCTGCGCTTTTTGATGACGCGCGAAGTGGCGCATCAGAAATCATTCGAGAAGGCGCTGTACGCGATCGAACCGAACTTCCCGCCGGGCAAGCTGCCGGGCGACCCGCGCTTCACCGACGTCTACTACAACATGTCGCAGGGCGAAGGCGATACGGTCGGCCCCTGGAATGCCGGCGAGCAGTGGGACGTGGTGGAAGACCGTGAGTTGCAGTCCGCGGTGGACGGCGGCGATGGCTCGGCCACGGTCACGCTGGATGCAACGCAGACCGAAGCACTGGATGCGATGTCGCTGCGCCTGCTGTCCAACCCGGAGCTGGATCGGGTGACCGGTGCAGACCTGGGCGCAGGCCCGGGGGCCGGCTCCACCACTGGCGACATCCAGCGCTGATCGTCCTCGACAGCGATTGCTGAGATTAGCCCGGGTCGTTCGCGACCCGGGCTTTTTAATGCGCGACGTACTTTCCGTTGACGGTCCTGCAGGTGGCTGTTGCCGCACCTGGGCACATCATCTGCCACGACCACGCACTGTAGCTGGCGCGCCAAGGGACGCCGCCCCGTGGGCAACGCGTTACCGAACGACAAAAAAGAGGCCCACCGGGCCTCTCGTTGTCACTGCCTGCCACTACGCCTCACACCGGCGCGGCCTGTCGGGCCTGCGCATCGGTGGCCCACTCGGGCCGCACGTCCGCCGCGGCGGTGCAACGCTCCAGCCGCCAGGGCAGGAGGTGACGCATCGCCTCCTCGCCACTGCGCTGCAGCCACTGCGTGGCATCGCCGTCGACGCATAAGGGACGCTGCGTCGGCAGGCTGGCCGAGGACGCGACCAGCAGTGAGAACCCCATTTGCAGGCGGCCGCCGATATCCATGACATTGCGCAGACCTGCGGCGTACCGCGCACCCCCGTCCTGGCTCAACCAGGTTGCCGAGGTGGCGCCATCTGCCGATGCGGTGCAGACGAATCCGCACAGCGGGATCAGGCAGCGCTGGGTTTCCCAGATGGCGAGGTCGACCCGCCCCAGCCACTCCGGCTCCTGGGTATTGATCGAGCGCTGCTGTCCCGGCGCACGTCGACCGAAGGTTGCACGCTCCTCGCGTCTGCCGCCACGGTCGGCAACCAGAATGTCGGCATCGGCACCGACACCGATCTCGACCCAGGCATTGCTCGCAACGCGGCCTGACAACTGAAGGATGCGCGTAATCATGTTGACTCCACTGTGCAGCTTGATGACAGCAGCAGCTACGCACAATACGCGCCAAGTTTTTCGATCCCGCACACAGGCGTCCTGCAACGGTCTTGGATGACGGCAGCGGCAGCGGCGGTGCTGCGAGGTGCGAATTGGTCGCAAACATCTGCACGCACGCGCAGGATTTTCCGTGCGGGTGCGTGGATGTGCACTGCATTCGCACATCGGCACCGTAGCGCCTGCCAGCGTGCGCAGAGACTGCACGCACGCGTGCGCTCGGCTATGGATCGTGCAGCGAGGTCAGCGGCAACTGGATCTCGCATTCCAGGCGTGTATCGCTGAGCTCGTAACGCGTCTGCGCGCCATGGCTGTACGGCAGGGCTTTTTCGATCAGGCGGCGGCCGAATCCGCTTGCCTGGTCGCGATCGTTGCGTCGTTGCTGGCTGGCGCCTTCTTCGGTCCACAACAACACCAGGCGCGCCGAGGCGTCGTCGTTGGTCACCACTTCCCAGCGCACCGACAAGGTGCCGGTCGCTACCGCCAATGCGCCATGCTTGAGTGCATTGGTCGCGAGCTCGTGCAGTGCCAGCGCCAGCGTCTGCACGGTGGACTTGCGCAGTGCCACCTCCGGGCCGTCCACCACGATGCGCCGTTGGTCGGGCTCGGCACCGAGCGCATCCAGCTCCATGCGCAGCAATGCGCCAATGGTGGTGGGCCCGTTGTCCGACTGCGACAACAGCCCTTGCACGCGCGACAACGCCGAGAGCCGGTCGTCGAACCTGCCGGCGAATTCCGGCATGCTGTGGCTGGTCTGTACGGTCTGCTTGGCGACCGACTGCACCACGGTGATCAGGTTGCGGGTGCGATGCTGCAATTCGCTGACCAGCACGCGCTGCTCATCCTGCAGGCGGCGCAGGTTGTCCGATTCGGTCGAGGTTCCCAGCCACTCCAGCACCTGGCCACGTTCGTCCAGCACCGGCGCGCTGCGCGTATGGAACCAGCGGTAGCGGTGCTCGGCTGCATTGAACAGGCGGTGCTCCACGTCCAGCCCGCCAGTGCGCGCACTGTCGTGCCAGGCATTCAAGGTCAGCTCGCGCTCGTCCGGATGCACTGCCTGCAACCAGCCCAGCTCCAGGCTCTGCCCATCGTGTTGCCCGGTATAGCTGGACCATTGCGGGCTGGACCAGGTCCAGCGGCCGCCATCGCGCGAACGCCACACCAGTTGTGGAATCCCCTCCATCAAGGTACGCAGGCGCTGCTCGCTGCTGCGCAACGCGCGCTCGGCGCGCGTCAGCGGGGTGACGTCCATGAAGGTCAACACCGCGCCGCCGATGAAGTTGTTGACCGTGCGGTATGGCAGCACCCGCACCATGTAGCGGGCACGGGTGGCGGGGTTTTCCACCTCGCGATCCAGCACCGCCAGCGTGCGGATCACCCGGCGCACATCGTCCTGCAGTTCGTCATAGGTCACGTGCAGCTTGATGTTGCTGATCGGCCGGTGGATATCGCTTTCCACTAACGGCAGGATGTCGGTCACCGCGGGGGTGAAGTTGGTCACGCGCAGCTCGTTGTCCAGGAACACGGTCGCGATCTGGGTGCTTTCCAGCAGGTTCTTCAGGTCGCTGTTGGCATGCGCCAGTTCCTGCACGCGGTGGGCCAGCTCGCCGTTGACCGTGGTGACTTCCTCGTTGACTGACTGCAGCTCTTCCTTGGAGGTTTCCAGTTCTTCGTTGGCGCTCTGCAGTTCTTCGTTGAGCGACTGGTACTCCTCGTTGGAGGACTTGAGCTCTTCGTTGGTGCTCTCCAGCTCCTCGATCATCGACTGCAGCCGCTCGCGGGTCATGCGCAGCTCGTTCTCCAGCGCCTGCACATGTGCGTTGTCGGACACGGTGTCTTTCTGCGGCGCCAGCTCGGCCCGCTCACGCGCTTCCACTTCCTGGAACAGCACCACGTAGCCGCGCGGCACCTCCGAATCCGAGGTCGGCTCCACGAACAGGTCCACCGCCAGGGTCGCCGCATCCTCGTGCATCTGGATGCCCTTGGCCTGCACCGGCGTCATGTCCGCTTCGGCACGGCCGAGCGCGCTGCGCAACTCCAGCCGCAGGTCGCGGTGAACGAGGTTGAGCAGGTTGAGGCTGGGCGCGCCGCCGCCGGGACGGATGAAGCGTCCGGCCTGCGAGGAGAAATGCAGCACATCGAAATGCTCGTCCAGCACCGCATAGGCCGGCGCGTAGCGGTCGGCGATGCGCTCGCCGGCAAGCACCAGTGCATTGCTGACGCTGCGCTGCTGGCGGCTTGCCGCCGGCGCGTGGCCGTCCAGTCCGGGCGCAGACGACGGGAAGGGGGCATGCATGCGGCTGTCGGCATCGATCTTCTGGAACACGCGGAAGCTGCGCTCCACCGGTGCGAACAACTTGGCATGCCGCGAAACGTTTTCGGCATTGCCCAGGAACAGGTAGCCGCCCGGCTTGAGCGCAAAGTGAAACACCGGGATCACCCGGTTCTGCAGCTCGGCATCCAGGTAGATCAGCAGGTTGCGGCACGACACCAGATCCAGCCGCGAGAACGGCGGGTCCTTGACGATGCTGTGCTGCGAGAACACGCACAACTCGCGCAGCTGCTTGCTCACCACATAGGTGTCACCTTCCTTGACGAACCAGCGCTGCAGGCGCTCCGGCCCCACATCGGCGACGATGCTGGACGAATAACGCCCCACCCGCGCAATGGCCAATGCCCGCCCGTCGATGTCGCTGGCGAAGATCTGGATGCGTGGCGCCACGTCCAGCGTCTGCGCATGCTCGCGCAACAGCATCGCCAGCGAATACGCCTCTTCGCCGGTGGAACAGCCCAGCACCCACACACGCAGGTGGTCGCCCGGCTGCTTGCCCTGGAACAGGCGCGGAATCACCTGCTGCTCCAGGAACTCGAACTCGCGGCGGTCGCGGAAGAACTGGGTCACGCCGATCAGCAGATCGTTGAACAACAACAGCGGTTCGTCGAAGCGGCTGCGCAGCTGCTCCAGATACTGCTCCAGCGTGTCCGCCTGCACCACCTGCATGCGGCGCTGCACGCGGCGCAGGAACGTGGCGCGCTTGTACCCATGGAAATCGTGGCCGGTGGCATTGCGCAGGATGCTGGCGACCTGGCTGAGCTGATCGTTCTCGCTGCCGTTGCGCACGCCCACCGGTGCCGGATGACCGAAGCGATGGTGGCGCTGCATGTGTGCGGCGATGCGTGCGGCCACCCGCGGCAGCGGCAGGATGTCGTCGCTGATGGCGGCCGGGTTGCCGGCATTGCGCAGATCCATGCCGTGCAAGGACGGGTCGTCCACCGCCAGCGCCAGGCCGCCACACTCCTTGATGGCCGCGGTGCCGAGGGTGCCGTCGCCATCGAAGCGCCCCATGATCACGCCGATCACGTTGCCGTCCTGGTCATGCGCCATCGAGACGAAGAAGCTGTCGATCAGGCCGTGATCGCTGGCGTCCTCCAGCGGGCGCAGCCGCAGCCGGCCTTCTTCCAGGGTCACCAGCGTCTGGCTGGGCGGCAGGTAGATGCGTCCGGGATGCAGCGCATCGCCATCTGCGGGTGCCAGCAGCAGACTGGATTGCGGGCCGAGCAACTCGCGCAGGCGCGACTCGTCGAGCAGGTGACGATCGCGCAGCAACAGCATGATGACCAGATTGGGCGCGCCGGCCACTGCGTCAAGCAGTTCGGCCAGGCGCGTGGCGTCCAGGCCATCGGCACCGACACCGAGAATGAACAACGGCGGTGGCGCCACGGCATCGGGCGCAGTGGCCGCTGCGGTGTCGTCGCAGGAGGTGTCGTCGTCTGTCATTGCAGCCATCGCATCAACGGCGCCGGGTGTCAGGCGCAATCGTCAATGATGGCGTAAACCTGACTCTACCGCTACGCGGCATCTGAGCGGTACAGGCACTGCACGCGATGGGTCTGGAAGCGCCTGCTTACGCGCGGCCTTAACCGACACGGCGCGCACTATGGCGTGCGCGTCGCCGGACCGCGCCACCGCGCGAGGAATTCCCATGCTGGACAATCCACTCAACGGACTTCGCATTCTCGTGGTCGAGGATGATTACCTGCTGGCCGAATCACTCAACGACCTGTTGCTGGAGGCCGGCGTCTGCGTGCTCGGACCGGTGGGCAATGTGCCCGAGGCGCTGTCGCTGGTGACCTCCGGACAGGCCATCGACGGCGCATTGCTCGACGTCAATGTGCGTGGCCAACCGGTGTTCCCGGTGGCCGATGCGCTGCTGCAGCGCGGGGTACCGTTTTCATTCTGCTCCGGCTACGACCGCTACACGCTACCGCCGCGGTTTGCGCACCTGTCGTACTGCATGAAGCCCTACAACCCGCGAACGATCACCGCGCTGCTCAGCAGCCAGACCCAACCGGCCGAGCATTACTGATCGGTGCCGTCGGCAGGCACCGCACCGTCCTGGCGCAGGGCGCGCTCTTCCTCTCCGAGCTGGTTGAGCAACTCCACCGCCGACTGATGGGTGCCACGCAAGGTCTCCATGGGCTTGGAGGTCTCGCTGCGTAATGCATACAACGCAAAGCCCATCACGTTGAGGCGGTTGCGCAGCTGATGCAGCAGCTCGCGCCGCCGTCCATGCGATGCGTCGCTCACTTACGCGTCCTTGTCGCTGAGCCGGTTGTGCAGCGTGCGCACGCTGATCCCCAATTCGCGC
Organism: Xanthomonas sp. BRIP62411; assembly: GCF_003993525.1. Classification (NCBI taxonomy): domain Bacteria; kingdom Pseudomonadati; phylum Pseudomonadota; class Gammaproteobacteria; order Lysobacterales; family Lysobacteraceae; genus Xanthomonas; species Xanthomonas sp. BRIP62411. Next base: position 182,540 of record NZ_QEZI01000026.1, on the reverse strand, counting down.
GCAGCCGCCTTCTTGTTGAAGCGCGTGCGCGCCAGTGCCGCCTCGATCATGGCGTCCTCGGCCTGGCGCATGGTCCACCCCGCCGGAATCAGCAAGCCGTCTTCGTCGGCCTGCGGCACGGTCTGCACCACATCCGGCGCGCTCAACAGGTCGCCGTCCGAGCGCAGGTACAGGTAGCGGATGAACGAGCGCAACTCGCGCACGTTCCCCGGCCAGGTGTGGTAGGCCAGATAACGCAGCAACGATTTGGTCGGCAGCTTGCGGGTGCCGTACTTGACGTTGAGCTCGTCAATCACGCGCAGGCCCAGCAGACGCGCATCGCCGCGACGCTCGCGCAGCGGCGGCACCTGGATCGGGTATTCGTTGAGCCGGTAGAACAGATCCTCGCGCAGCACGCCGTGCTCGCGTTGCACATGCTGGTGCGTCGCCGCGACGACCCGCGCGTCCAGCGGAATTTCCTCGCTGCCGCCCACACGCATGAAGCTGCGCGACTCGATCGCGCGCAGCAGGTAGACCTGCAGCCGGGTCGGCATCTCGCCGATCTCATCCAGGAACAGCGTGCCATCTGCCGCCTGCTCCAGGAACCCGGCATGCCGACGATCGGCACCGGTGAAGCTGCCACGCTCGTGGCCGAACAGCTGGCTGGCCAGCAGTTCCTCGGGAATGGCGCCGCAGTTGACCGGCACGAAGCGACCACGCCGGCCGGAGACCCGATGGATGGCGCGCGCGACCAGGTCCTTGCCGGTGCCGGTTTCGCCGGTCACCAGCACATTCAGATCGGTCGGCGCCACGCGCACGATGTCCTTACGCAACAGCACGATGCTGTCGCTGTTGCCGATGATGCCCAGGTTGCCCTGCTGCGCCTCACGCAGGCCGCCGAGCACGCGTTCCAGCCGTTCGGGCGCGAACGGTTTGGTGAGGAACTCGCTGACGCCGAACTGCTGCGCGCGGCCCTGGGTTTCGTAGGCGTAATCGCCCGAGACCACCACGATCTGCGGCGTGTGATCCGGGTCGAGCCGTTCGATGAGATCGAAACCGCTGCCGTCGGGCAGGCCAACATCCACCACCAACAGGTCGGGAAAGTTGCTGTCCAGCCAACGGCTGGCTTCGCCAAGGGTGTGGATGCCCTTGGCACGGAAGCCGCTATCGGTGGCTAGCTCAACCACCTGATCGCAGAACTCCACGTCGTCGTCGATGATGGCGCAGGAAAGACGGTCCATGAGCGCTTCTGTCCGCAATGACTAATACATGTTCAGTTGAGAATTGTGACGGCGGCGCGAAAAACGCGCCTGCACGCCACCACGAAAATCGCACATCGCTGTCACGGCCGTCCGGCCACCTGGCGCTCGCTTCCCCAGAGTCGAGCTCGCCGTAGAAGTTTGCCCGAAGTACGCAGGGCAACGCGGGATTGCGCCAGTGCCAAGCGTCACGGTTGGGGTCGGTCGACGCGTCGAATGCGTCGAAACGCCAAACAGCGCAAGCTTTGATGGGAATAGGAGCGCGGCCTGCGCGGGCGCGGCTAGACCGAGCTGCTGGATCAGCTCGCTTGCGCCATGATGTGGCGGCGAGGCGGTTGAGGGGCGATGAGGCGAGCCGAGACGCTGGTTGCAGCGTCGCGCAACCGAGGCTTCAGGGCCAACGGATGCAAGCCGTGATCGCGAGGTATGACCGCTAGCCTACGCGGCAGGCGTAGAGACGGTGTGCATGGATCCGCCACGCCAGCGCCATGACGCTGCGCGCGCCTGCGTGCGCCGGCATGACGGACGCCGCAATTGCAGCATTGCGCGTGACTCAGCGCTTTTCTGAGCCGTCTGGACGTTCGTAGTCGTGTTCAGGGTCGGCCTTGTTCACATCGCGGTCTTCGTCGGGCATGTCGTGGACCTTCCACTCCACATCCTCGTTGCGCTGTTCCTGCGGCGTAAACGGCTTTTTCTGATCATCGTCCGGACCCCACGGCTTTTTCGGTTCACTGCCCATCGTCGTTCTCCTGCGTTGTGGTCATGAGCCCACGCTAGGCCGGTGCGCATTGCAGAGCAGTGAACAAAGCTGCGCGGTGGCGTGAAGCAAGCGGCGCGCGCAATCGGCGGCGGCGGCACCACACACGCCGCCGACATCGCCTAGCCCGTGCGTTTACGTTTGCGTGCGCACACTGCTGCATCACAGTGATGCGTCATCTCGTCAGGAGACAACAATGCCCGTACCCAACTACCCCCGCCCACCGTTCAAACCGCAGCAACAGGGTTTCCCCGGGCGTACCGAAAAGATGGACCCGCGCCCGGACCATGGCGAAGACAGTTATGTCGGCCACGGGCAGCTCACCGGCAAACGTGCGTTGATCACCGGCGGAGACAGCGGCATCGGCGCGGCCGTGGCGATTGCGTATGCACGCGAGGGGGCCGACGTGGCAATTGCCTATCTTCCCGATGAGCAGGAAGACGCCGCCAAAATCGGCGCATTGATCGAGAAGGCCGGCGTCAAGGCGTTGCTGGTGGGCTGCGATATCAGCGACCCCCCCCAGGCCGCTGCGTTGATCGACAAGGTCAACAGCACCTTCGGCGGTCTGGACATCCTGGTCAACAACGCCGGCTACCAGCAGTATTTCGAAAATTTTGAAGACATCACGCTGGAGGAGTGGCGCAAGACCTTCGACACCAACGTGCATGCCGTGTTCCATCTGGTGCAGTTGTCGGTGCCGCTGATGACCGACGGTGGCTCCATCATCAACACCGCCTCGGTGCAATCCAAGAAACCGACGCCGAACATCCTGCCGTATGCCGCCACCAAGGGGGCATTGGCCAACCTGACCATTGGCCTGGCCGGCGTGCTGGCCGACAAGCACATCCGCGTCAATGCGGTATTGCCGGGTCCGATCTGGACGCCGTTCATTCCCGCCGGCATGGATGAGGAGTCGGTGGAAAACTTCGGCGGCCAGACACCGATGGGCCGCCCCGGGCAGCCGGTCGAGCTGGCATCGGCGTACGTGATGCTGGCAGCCGATACCGCCAGCTACACCTCGGGCACCTTGCTCACCATTGCCGGCGGCGCCGTCACGCTGTAACCCGCCGAGAGTTGCACCGCATCGTCAAGCCCGCCTGGCGTCCCTAGCCAGGCGGGCTTTTTCGTTGCCGCAGCGTGCGCTTGCAGTGCCCGGGGCGATGCGCTGCGCGCCGCCAGCAACACGGCGCGCGCATCCACCGACCCACAGTCACGGTGAGGTTTCGGTCAAGGCCACACTCGCGCGGCACGCACCCACCACTGTGCCTGCTCTCACGGCCGCACTCCTACCGTGGGTGGCGTTGGACCGTGATGCACACCCCCTTCTTCTCGCCCAGAGCTGCCCGTCACCCATGCGTGGCGCAGGAGCAGTGCACTGCCGGCGCGATGACGTCACGCAACACGCATCGAAACGTGCGACGTGGTGCATCCGCGCCATTGAGAGGCCGGCGCGTGAGCGCCCTCCACAAGGCAGACAATCAATGAGAATCCTGGTCACTGGCGGCACCGGCTATATCGGCTCACACACCTGCGTCGAATTGGCACTGCGTGGCCACCAGGTGTGCATTGTCGATAATTTGAGCAATTCCTCCGAGCGCGTGCTCGACCATCTGCAGCACCTGATGGGGTTTCGCCCGGACTTCCATCGCATGGATGTGCGCGCACCCGAGCTGGGCACGCTGCTGGCCGCAAGGAAGATCGAGGCGGTGCTGCATTTTGCCGCGCTCAAGGCGGTGGGCGAATCGGTGCGCGAACCGTTGCTGTACTTCAACAACAACGTGACCGGCACGCTGGCACTGCTGCGCGCGATGCGCACCGCCCAGGTGAGCACGCTGGTATTCAGTTCCTCGGCCACCGTGTATGGCGATGCCAACACCAGCCCGATCCGGGAGGACGCGCCGCTGAAGGCGAGCAACCCCTACGGGCGCACCAAGCTGATGATGGAAGAGATGATCGCCGACCTCAGCGCGGCCTGGCCGGAATTCAGCGCGGCGCTGCTGCGCTACTTCAACCCGGTCGGTGCGCATCCCAGCGGTTACCTGGGCGAAGACCCGCGCGGCGTACCGAACAATCTGATGCCCTATATCGCACAGGTGGCGGTCGGTCGCCGCGATGCGCTGCAGGTCTTTGGCGACGACTACCCCACTGCCGACGGCACCGGCGTGCGCGACTACCTGCATGTGATGGATCTGGCACGCGCGCACGTGGATGCCATCGACTACCTGCAGCGCGAGCGCACCGGCCTGGTGGTGAACCTGGGCACCGGGCGCGGCTACAGCGTGCGCGAAGTGGCTGCCGCATTCGAGCGCGCCAGTGGCCGGCGCATACCGCTGCGCATTGCGCCGCGTCGCGGCGGCGATGTGGCGGTGTACTACGCCAATGCCACGCTCGCCCATCGCCTGCTCGGCTGGAAGGCCGAACACGACCTGGAGCGCATGTGTGGCGACGCCTGGCGCTGGCAGTCCATGCATCCGGACGGCTATGCCACCTCGCGCCTGCGCACGTCGCGCACACCGGCACCGGTGCCGGACCCCGAGCTTGCGCGCGACGCAGGTGCGCCGGCGCGCTGCCTGTTGCCGGCTGCCGAGGGCCGCCGGCGCAGCGAACCTGCACGCACGCTGGTCCCGACGGACCGTCTGTCGCGCGCCTGAGTGGCGCGCATTCCTTTTTCTTCAGCGAGGTCATTCCATGAGTTGGGCTGTTCAGTTCCACGACGACATCGGCAAGAGCCGCCGAGCCGTTTCCTCCGACAGCGCGCCGCAGTTCGATCCGGCACGCACCACCCTATTGTGCCTGTCGCATCTGCGCTGGAGCTTTGTCTACCAACGCCCGCAGCACCTGATGTCACGCTTTGCCGGCGACTGCAATGTGCTGTTCTGGGAAGAGCCCATCGCCTGCCATGAATCCGAACCCTGGTTGCAGGTGCGTGGCGAAGAAGGCGGCCTGCATGTGCTGGTGCCACGCCTGCCGGCCGGGTGCACGGGCGAGGATGCGGTGCAGGCGCAGCGCCAGTTGCTGGATGGCTACCTGGCCGAGCTTGGCGTGGGCGATCTGCTGCTGTGGTACTACACGCCGATGAGTCTGAGCTTCAGTGCGCATCTGCGTGCGCGCGCAATCGTCTACGACTGCATGGACGAGCTGTCGGCATTTGCCGGTGCGCCACCCGAGCTGGTACAGCGCGAGCGCGAACTGCTGCAACGCGCCGACGTGGTGTTCACCGGTGGCTACAGCATCTGGGAGGCCAAGCGTGCACTGCACGCCAACATTCATGCGTTTCCCAGCAGCGTGGACGTGGCGCATTTTGCCGCCGCACGCCAGCCGCAGCAGGAACCGGCCGACCAGGCCGCCGTCCCGCACCCGCGCCTGGGCTTCTATGGCGTGATCGACGAGCGCTTCGATGTGGCCCTGCTGCGCGATATCGCCAGGCAGCGGCCGCAGTGGCAGTTCGTGATGATCGGGCCGGTGGTCAAGATCGCCGCGTCCGACCTGCCGCAGGCCGCCAACATCCATTATCTCGGCGGCAAGACGTATGACGCGCTGCCCGGCTATCTGTCCGGTTGGCAGGTGGCGCTGATGCCGTTCGCAATGAACGCCTCAACACGTTTCATCAGCCCGACCAAGACCCCGGAATACCTGGCCGGCGGCTGCCCGGTGGTGTCCACGCCGATCCACGATGTGGTGCGCACCTATGGCGACACCGGCGTGGTGCGTATTGCCGACACCGCTGCGGCCTTCGTGGCCGCCTGCGAGGACGCGCTGCGCGACGGCAGCGACCGCGCGCAGCTGCTGGACACCGCCGACCATGTGTTGGGCGAGATGTCCTGGGACCACACCCATGCCTTGATGCAGGAGAAACTCACGTGGAAGCAATGACACCGTCGGGCACCGTCCCGCTGGCGAGCACGCGCGTGCTCGGCGGCACCCGGCGCGGATTCGACTACCTGATCATCGGCGCGGGCTTTGCCGGCAGCGTGCTGGCCGAGCGTCTGGCCGCAGGTCTGGGCAAGCGCGTGCTGGTGGTCGACCGCCGCCCGCATATCGGTGGCAATGCCTACGACTTCCATGACGACGCCGGGGTGCTGATCCATCGCTACGGCCCGCATATCTTCCACACCAATGCGCAGCGCATCGTGGATTACCTGTCCAGCTTCACCCAGTGGCGGCCCTACGAGCACCGCGTGCTGGCGCAGGTGGGCGAGCAGCAGGTGCCGATCCCGATCAACATGACCACCTTGAACCGGCTCTACGGCCTGCAGCTCACCACCGAGGACGCCGCTGCCGCGTTCCTGGCCAGCCGCGCCGAGCCGGTGGCCGACATCCAGACCAGCGAGGATGTGGTGATCAACCAGGTGGGCCGCGAGCTGTACGAAACCTTCTTCCAGGGCTATACGCGCAAGCAATGGGGCCTGGATCCGTCGCAGCTGGACAAATCGGTGACCTCGCGCGTGCCCACCCGCACCAACGACGACGACCGCTACTTCACCGACACCTTCCAGCAGATGCCGCTGCACGGCTATACGCGCATGTTCGAACGCATGCTCGATCACCCCAACATCAAAGTGATGCTCAATACCGACTACCGCGAGATCCGCGACGAGCTGGACTACGACCAGCTGGTCTACAGCGGCCCGGTGGACGAATACTTCGACCATTGCTACGGCAAGCTGCCGTATCGCTCGCTCAGGTTCGAACACAGCACCGTGGATCAGGAACAGGTTCAATCGGTGGCGACGGTCAACTACCCGGCCGAAGCTGTCGCCTACACACGCATCACCGAGTACAAGCACCTGACCGGCCAGCTGCATCCCAAGACCAGCCTCACCCGCGAGTATCCTTCGGCCGAGGGCGACCCGTATTATCCGATCCCGCGTGCGGAAAACGCCGAGCTGTACCGGCGCTACGAACGGCTGGCCGCCCAGACGCCCAATGTCACCTTCCTGGGGCGGCTGGGCACCTACAAGTACTACAACATGGATCAGGTCGTCGGCCAGGCGCTGGCCTTGTTCAAGCGCATCGAAGACGCCGAGCACCAACGCCGCGCCGAACTGATGGCCTGAGCGGCCGGATCTCACCCGGCAGAATTGCGCGGCGGTGATGCGAAGCGACGTTCCAGGCCGGCGTGGCGTGTCAATCACATTTCATTGTTCCGCCTGCAGTGCGGCGAAGATGCAGCAGGACCCCAAATGCACAGCCCCACAGTGTTCGACAGTTTTTTCATGGCGGGCTTCGAGTGTTCGACCCATCGCCGGCGCGATGGCCGCCGGCTGGATCTGATCGCCGGCACCCGGCACGACCGCTGGGCGGAAAACGACTATCGCGCCGTGTCCGCGCACGGCATGCGTACGGCGCGCGATGGCCTGCGCTGGCACCTGATCGAGCAACGGCCAGGGCAGTACGACTGGTCCAGCTTCCTGCCGATGCTGCATGCCGCCAATGCCGCCGGTACCCAGGTGATCTGGGATCTGTGCCACTACGGCTGGCCGGACGATGTGGATATCTGGACCCCGCAGTTCGTCGATCGTTTCGCGCGTTTTGCTGCCGCCGCGGCGCAATGCGTCAAGAACGCAAGCGATGCCGTGCCGTTCTACGCGCCGATCAACGAGATCTCGTTCTGGGCCTGGAATGGCGGCGACCACGCGCGCATGCATCCGAAGGCGCGCGGGCGCGGCTTCGAGCTCAAGCACCAGCTGGTACGCGCCACCATTGCCGCGATCGACGCGGTGCGACAGGTCGAACCGCGCGCGCGCTTCGTGCAGGTGGACCCGGCCATCCATGTGGCCGCCGCCAACGACCGCCCCGGCCCGCGCCGGGAAGCCGAGCGCCTGCGGGTGGCGCAATTCGAGGCCTGGGACATGATCTGCGGCAGGCAGTGGCCCGGGCTGGGCGGCGCGCCGCAGTATCTGGACATCGTCGGCCTCAACTACTACGCAGACAACCAGTGGTATCTGGGCGGTGCGCCGATCCCGCGCACGTCCGCCGACCACCGCCCGCTCTCGGCGATCATGGACGGGTTCTGGCAGCGCTATCAGCGCCCGCTGATCCTCTCCGAAACCGGTGCCGAAGGCGACAAACGTGCCGGCTGGCTTGCGCACGTCGCCAGTGAAGTGGCACTGGCCATGCAGCAGGGCGTGCCGATGGAGGGGATCTGCCTGTATCCGGTGCTGGACTATCCGGGCTGGGACAACTACCGCCATTGCCCCACCGGCCTGTTCGGCTATGCCGACGAACACGGGCAGCGCCCGCTGGACGCCGGGCTGGCCGGGCAGTTACGCCGCGAGCACGAACGCTTCGGCCTGCGTGTGCCGCAGCGGGCGCTGGCCGACATCGATACGTGAACACCATCGCGCAGCCCGCGCTGTTGCCGGACACGCCTGCGCGTTTTCTATGGCATTACATTCGCCAGCGGCCCTGGCATTTTGCCGGCTTGCTGCTGTTGATCGTCGGCGCTGCCGGCTGCGCGGTCTCGGTGCAGTACGGCATGAAGGTGCTGGTCGATGCGATGGCAGGCGACCAACGGACCGAGGCCGAGGTCTGGCTGCCGCTGGGCGTGTTCATCGGCCTGATCGCCATCGAAAACCTGCTGTGGCGGCTGGGCGGCTGGCTGGGCTGTCGCACCGTGGTGGCCAGCGTGGTGGACATCCGCGTGGATCTGTTCCGCCACCTCACCGGCCACCCGATGCGGTATTTCAGCGAGCACCTTGCCGGCGCGCTGGGCAACCGCATCACCGCACTGGGCAGCGCGGCCGGGCAGATCTATGGCGGGCTGGCCTGGAAGATCGTGCCACCGGTCGTGGACTTCATCGGCGCCATCGTGCTGCTGCTCACGGTGGACTGGCGCATGGCCGCCACCCTGGTCGGCTTTATCGCGGTGGTGGCGGCCATCATCACCAGCTTCGGCATCCGCGGCCGCGCCAAGCATCAGCGCTTTGCCGCGCAGGCCGCACGCGTGGGCGGCGAGCTGGTGGATGCAGTGTCCAATGTGTGGACGATCAAGGCGTTTGCGGCGCGCGATCGCGAAAGCGCGCGGCTGGCCGAGCAGATCGGCGACGAGGCGGTCGCCCATCGACGCAGCTGGATGTATGTGGAAAAGGCCAGGGTGATCCACGACATCTGCCTGTCGGTGATGGCCGGCGGCATGCTGATCTGGGCGATCAGCCTGTGGCGCGCCGGCACGGTGAGCGCCGGCGATGTGGTGCTGGTCAGCGCGTTGACCTTCCGCATCCTGCACGGCTCGCGCGACCTGGCGCTGACGCTGGTGGACACCACCCAGCAGATGGGCGCCATCGCCGACACGCTGCAGATCATCCTGCAACCGCATGCCATCGTCGATGCGGACACACCGCTGGCGCTGGCGCAGGGCGATGTGCGTTTCGAAGATGTGTGCTTTGCCTATCCGCAGCGTGCGGCCGTGCTGGACGGCTTGACCCTGCATATCCCTGCCGGCCAGAAGGTCGGCATCGTCGGGCCCTCCGGTGCCGGCAAGTCCACCCTGATCGCCTTGATCCAGCGCCTGGACGATGTGCAATCCGGACGCGTGCTGATCGATGGCCAGGACATCCGCAGCGTCAGCCAGGACAGCCTGCGCGAAAGGATTGCGGTGGTGCCGCAGGAGACCGCGCTGTTCAATCGCAGCATTGCCGACAACATCCGTTACGGCCGCCCGGAGGCCAGCGATGCGCAGGTGCAGGACGCCGCGCGGCATGCCTTCTGCGATGGCTTCATCCGGCAGTTGCCGCATGGCTACGACACCCAGGTCGGCGAACGCGGGGTCCTGTTGTCCGGGGGTCAACGCCAGCGCCTGGGCATCGCGCGCGCCTTTCTGAAGGACGCGCCGATCCTGATCCTGGACGAGGCCACCTCGGCGCTGGATACCGAGTCGGAAGCGGAAATCCAGGCCGCGCTGGATCACCTGATGCGCGATCGCACGGTGCTGGCGGTGGCGCACCGCCTGTCCACGGTGATCGGCTTCGATCGCATCGTGGTGCTGCAGCACGGCCGCGTGGTCGAAGATGGCAGTCCCGCGCAGCTGCGTGGACACGGTGGCGTGTTCGATGGCCTGTGGCAACGCCAGGCCGCGGGATTCGAGCAGGCGGCGCCTGACGCGTGATGACGACCGTGTTGTGCCAAGGTCGCCCGGCAACGGCTGAACCTGCGGCCTGCGGCGTACATGGGCGATGCGCGCCGTGCTTGCCCACAACGGCAACAGGCAGCCGAAGCTGCCTGTTGTCCGTGTTCACCGCATACACTGCGGTGCGCGATCAGCGATCGCGGTGATCAAGGCGCCTGGTTCACCTTGGCCCGCAGCGACTTGGCATGTTCCAGATGCTGGGCGATGGTCTGGCGTGCACGCTGCAATTCCTTGCCCAGATCACTCGATCCCGGCTCGCTGGCCAGCTGTGCGTCCAGCAACGTCAACGCCTGCTCGTGGCTGGTCACGCTGGCCTGCAGGTACTGCGTTTCGAACTCCTTGCCGTCCAGGCCTTCCAGGCGCTTGCGGGTGTCGTCGGCGCGGCTGGACGCGGCCTGCGCCAGCGTGCCGCTGCGATCGGGCGCAAAACGGCTGAGGTCGGTCAACGCTGCGCTGTGTGCCTCGTCCATCTTGCGGGCGAACTGCAACGTCTCGCCTTCAAGGCCCTTGACGACCGCCAGCTGCGCAAGCGTGCGCTCCTGCTCGTTGAACACCACCAACGCACCCAGTGCCTGCTTGCGGTCGCTGGACAGCATGGTGGCTGCACGCAGCGGGTCACCATGCGGCGGGGTGCTGCCGGCCTTCGCCGGCGCACTGAGCGACTGCTGTTGAACGTCGCGGTCGTTGTTCGTCGGGCTGGCCGTTTCACCGGTGTCGCCCTGACGACGCTGCCACGCCTTGTACGCCACGTAGCCCACCGCGCCGGCGGTCAGCATCTTGAAAATTCCCATCGTTGTCTCCTTGATTGATCGCGCCAGGCGCGGTCGTTGATTGTCGGGGTCGCATGGTCGCTGCAGGCATGAGCTGCCGGCGATCCAGCGTGGCAGTCGAGAGTGCGAGTGCGCGGGTTATCCAGACGTGACACGCGCATCAACGCCGCGTCGCCAATCGGGCGCGTCCACACCGTGCGCACGTGCCGTGCTGATGGACTTAACGGCGCGCCGCCAACACTGCACGGCGTTGCCGCATACCGACGGCCTTACGGGAGATCTTCATGCTTGCCCTCAACTACCACGGCTCACGCGATGTGCGGGTCGAAACCGTGCCGGATCCGACCCTTGTCGAACGCGACGATCTCATCCTGCGCGTCACCGCCACCGCCATCTGCGGTTCGGACCTGCATCTGTACCGCGGCAAGATTCCGGACCTGCGGCATGGCGATATTCTCGGCCATGAGTTCATGGGCATCGTCGAAGACGTCGGCCCCGATGTCACCGCGGTCAAACCCGGCGACCGTGTGGTGATCCCGTTCGTGGTGGCCTGCGGACGCTGCTTCCACTGCATGCTGCAGGAATTCTCCGCCTGCGAAACCACCAATACCGGCAAGGGCGCCGCACTCAACCACAAGGACATGCGCCCACCGGCGGCGCTGTTCGGCTTCAGCCACCTATATGGCGGTCTGTCCGGCGGGCAGGCCGAGTACGTACGCGTGCCCAAGGCCAATGTCGGGCCGTTGGTGGTGCCCGATGCATTGCACGACGAGCAGGTGCTGTTCCTATCCGACATCCTGCCGACCGGCTACCAGGCCGTCATCGACGCCGGGGTCAAGCAGGGCTCGACGGTGGCGATCTTCGGCGCCGGCCCGGTGGGCCTGATGGCTGCGGCATGCTGCCGCATGCTGGGCGCCGAGCGCATTTTCATGGTGGACCGGCATGCGTACCGGCTGGACTTCGCGTCCAAGGCCTACGGCATCATCCCGATCAACTTCGACGAGGTCGATGACCCGGCCGATGTGATCGTGTCGCAGACCGATGGCCGCGGCGTAGACGCCAGCATCGAGGCAGTGGGATTCGAGGCCGAAGGCAGCGCGATCGAAACCGCACTGACCAACCTGAAGCTGGAAGGCAGCAGCGGCGTGGCGATTCGTCAGTGCATTGCCGCAACGCGCCGCTGTGGTGTGGTCAGCGTGCCGGGCGTGTATGCCGGCTTCATCCATGCCTTCATGTTCGGCGATGCCTTCGACAAGGGCCTGAGCTTCAAGATGGGCCAGACCCATGTGCAGAAGCATATGCCGTACCTGCTGGAATGCATCGGCAATGGCGACCTCAAGCCCAGCGCGATCATCTCGCACCGCATGCCGCTGGCCGACGCCGCGCGAGGCTACGAGCTGTTCGACAAGAAGCAGGACGATTGCCGCAAGGTGGTGTTGACGCCGTAACCGTCAACAGCGCTGCAAACCCTGCAAACGCAAACGGCGCGGTCGATGACCGCGCCGTTTGCATTGCTCGTCGATGTGCGGCCTGGTCAGTCCAGCGGCTTGGCCGGCACGAACGGCGATACCGGGTCGCTGGCCGGAAAGGTTTCTTCCAGCGCATCGTCCTGCAAGGCGTCCTGTTTTTCCTTCTCGCTGCGTTGGTCGTCGTGATCGCCAGCCGAATCGGGCGCAGCTGCGTGGTTGTGGTCGGTGGTCATGGGGTCTCCTGTCGCGTGGATGCGGACCATCCAACGCTACGGTGGTCCGGCGACGGCACAGGTGAAAAACGTCTTCGCATCGGCACGACAAAGGCAACCGTTTAGGGACACCTCGGCTGCATCCAGCCACGCGGCGCGCTGCGGGCGCTGTTGGACGCTGGCAGCCGATGATCGCTGTGGATCCGGCAATCCAGGCCGTGATGCAGCGGAGCAACAAGGCATGCGTGGATGGATGCGCCCTGTGCGTTATGTCTGTCTGCGCATTGCACCGTTCGACATCGCCATCATGATCGGCATGGCGCGCGTTTATCTCCTTACCTGCCTGTCTTCTGTCGATGCCAACGTCGCAGCGTCGATGACGCACGCATACGACCGCACCATTGAGTGCCTCGACCGATGCCTCCGCGCGCGGCACCCGCACCGCAGGCCCACACGCAATGCACGCATCGCAGTGCCGACGACGCGGCCACCCAGGGCACTGCCGCAGCGCAATGCCCGTCTGCTGCATCCAAGGCAGGGGCCGGTTCACACCCCGGCACGCCCAGGGTGTATGGTGCAAGGGCGGCCGGACTCCGGTGTCGCCTTCACTCTATCTGGCCTTTTCCATCAAGAATCTCTGCGAACGCTGCGATGCCGTCTGTTGCCGGCTCACCGTCATGGTCGATCCATCCGACCGCATCCCCAACCACCTGACCAGCGTGACGCCGCAAGGCTGGCACGTGATGGCGCGTGACGAGGAAGGCTGGTGCGTGGCAATCGACGCGGCGCGCATGTGTTGTTCGATCTACGAGACGCGGCCGGCGATCTGCCGGCGTTTCGTCATGTCCGGGCCGTATTGCCGCGACGTGCGTGCCACCTACGACGACCAACGCCGGCGGGGCATTCCCTTGACGCTCTACAACGCATGAGGATTTCGCCATGAACAACTCCCGCCGTCAGTCGATGACCGTGAGCAATCAGCCAGGCAAGCCGCGGTTGTCCGAGCAGCGTCTGGCCGCCGATCTGGAGGCGTTCCAGCAATCCGGCGGCGCGATCGAGCGGCTGGGCGATACCCCGCTGCGTCGCGACAAGAAGCGTGGCGAGCCCGAGACCACGCCTGCGGTCGCCGTCAAACCGGCAGCTGCCAACGCCAAGTAAGCGTGCGCGGCGCCTGCCGGTACAACCGGCCCGCCGCAACCTGCGACCCTGGTCCTACAGCAGCTGCGCGCGATCGATCGCGCCAAGCCCTTGCGCCAGCGAGGCCATTTCATTGGCCAGGTTGATCATGTTGCCGCCGGCCTGTGCTGCGATGGCCATGATGCGCTGATAGGCATCCCAGAAGTCCGGTCCACGGCCATAGGCATCGTGGAACCCTTGCAGCTCCAGGACCAGCAGATCGGACACTTGCATGTCGGAGTGGTCCATTGCGTTCCCTCGTTGGGGGTTTCCCGGCCCGCAGCTTATACCCGTTCACCTAGCAAAACCGGCGCGATCAGACCGCCGGGGATTGAAACCTGAATTGGTTAGAGAGGGTGACCGGGGTGACATCACTGCGCAATTTCCGCCGCTGCCGCGCTGGTTGCGCCTGGCACCGTGGCGCCCCACGGCGCCAGGCAGCCGCCGGCACCTGCCGCGGAGAGGAGCCGGCTCAGCCAGCACCAGCGCGGCTGAATGCCGCCAGCCCTGCCCGCAGCCACAGGCGCTCCGGCCCTGGCGCGGGCGCCGAACCACGCACATTCCCGTGTAAAATGCGCGGTCTTTGACCGGACCAATGGCGAAAGCTGCTCCACGGGCGCCCTTGTCGGGCCCGGCGTTCATTCGCCTGCTCGCTCGCCTCACCGATGCCCACGTTGCCCAGTCCAACCATGCGCTCGCCGACCGGCTCAGCCAATGGATCGACTGGACGCGCGCGGTCGCCGTGTCCAAGGCGCTGGATGGCAAGCTGCCCGAGATCGAAGCGCTTCCCGAGACGCGCCGGCTCGACGTCGAGGCCTGCGCACGCGTGCGCACCGGGTTGGCGACCAGCAGCGTGGTCGACCTGGATGCCGTGGTCGCGCGCGTACGCCGCGATGCGCGCAGCGCCGCCGCTGCCGACAGCAACGCAGCGGCAGCCTTGCCTGCGCCCGACTATGCCCCGTTCCGCCAGCACTACCTGGCCATGCAACGCGCAATGCGCACCGCCACCGGCGACCTGCGTGGCCGCCTGCGCGACATGCTGGCCCTTGAGTCCGGGCAGATGGCGCGGCTGGCCGAGGTGGATGCGGTGATGGAGCTGACCTTGAGCCCGCGCGAGCAGACCCTGTTGAACCATGTGCCGACCCTGCTCGGTGCGCATTTCGAGCGTCTGCGCGATGCCGCGCAGGCGCCAACCCCGGCAGCCGACGGCGACGCCGCGCCACGCGCGGTCTCCGACGGCTGGCTGGATGTGTTTCGCAAAGACATGCAGAGCGTGTTGCTCGCCGAACTGGATGTCCGTTTTCACCCGATCGAAGGCCTGCTTGCAGCGCTTCGTACCCGCTAACTGGGACCTCATGTTCAGAACTCTCGTTCACCTGTGTGTGTTTGTCGTCGGCCTGTTGGCGGTTTGCTGGGTCGGCATCGGTTATCTGGGCTCCAATCCGCTGGGCGCCTGTGTCGCAGCCGTGATCGGCGCCTGCTATGTGGCCGGCGCGCTGGAGCTGTATCGCTATCGCCAGGCCAGCGCCACGCTGGACGATGCCGTTGCCGCGTTGACCACCGCACCAACGGCATTGAG
Source organism: Xanthomonas sp. BRIP62411 (assembly GCF_003993525.1). Lineage (NCBI taxonomy): Bacteria > Pseudomonadati > Pseudomonadota > Gammaproteobacteria > Lysobacterales > Lysobacteraceae > Xanthomonas > Xanthomonas sp. BRIP62411. The sequence continues at coordinate 167,211 of NZ_QEZI01000026.1, read as the reverse complement.
CGAGTGGCTGGAGCGCCTGCATCCGAGCCTGCGCAATGCGGTGCGCCTGCGCATCAAGGGCGAGCGCGTGGCGTTGCCGGCACCGGTGCTGACACCGTACCTGGTCGGCCTGCTGGTGTTGCTGGGCATGCTCGGCACCCTGCTCGGCATGATGGCCACGCTCAAGGGCACCGGTTTTGCATTGCAGAGCGCCACCGACCTGCAGGCCATCCGCGGCTCGCTGGCCGCACCGGTGGAAGGCCTGGCGTTTGCGTTCGGCACCTCGATCGCCGGCGTGGCGACCTCCGCAATGCTGGGGCTGTTGTCGGCGCTGTGCCGGCGCGAACGGCTGCAGGCAGTGCAGCGGCTGGATCTGAAGATCGCCTCCGAGCTGCATCCGCACTCGGACGCGCACCAGCGTGGCGAAGTGTTCAAGTTGCAGCAGCAGCAGAGCGCGCTGATGCCGGCGCTGATCGATCGCCTGCAGACGCTGATGGGCAGCATCGAGCAGCAGAGCATCGCCGCCGATGAGCGCCTGGCCGCGCAGCAGGCCGAATTCCACGCCAGGAGCGAGGCGACCTATGCGCGCCTGGCCACGGCGATGGAGCACGCGTTGCAGGCCGGCGTGGCAGAAAGCGCACGCGCGGTGGGCGCGGCCCTGCAGCCGGCGATGGAAGCGACCATGACCAGCATCGCGCGCGACACCGCCGCGTTGCATGAGCGCCTCACCCACGCCGTGCAGCAGCAACTGGACGGCATCACCAGCGGCTTCCAGCACAGCGCCAGTGCCGCGGCCGCGCACTGGACCACCGCGCTTGCCACGCAGGAGCGCGCGCAGCAAGCGCTCGACACGCAGCTGCAGACCACGCTGGAGCAGCTCGCACAACAGGCCACTGCGGTGCAGGACGGCGTCAGCAGCGCCGTGCAGCAGCAACTGCACGCACTCAACGACGGCTTCCAGCACAGTGCGCAGACGGCCGCCGACCACTGGCAGGCCGCATTGGCCGCGCAGGAACGTGCGCACCTCGCCCTGACCGAGCAGTTGCAGGCCACGTTGGCGCAGATCGATCAGCGCAGCATCGCGGTGCAGGACGGCGTGAGCCACGCCGTGCAGCAGCAGTTGCACGCACTCAATGACGGCTTTGACCGCAGCACCGCCGCCGCTGCCGACCACTGGGCAGCGGTGCTCGCCGAGCAGCAGCGCGCAGGTGCCGCGTTGAGCGCGCAGTTGCATGCCACGCTCGCACAGCTCGCGCAGCAGACCACCGCGCTGCAGGACGGCGTGCACCAGGCCGTGCAGCAACAACTCGATGGCCTGAGCAGCGGCTTCGAAAGCAGCACCGCGGCGGCTGCCGCCACCTGGACCGCGGCAGTGGCCGAGCAGCAGCGCGCAAATCAGGTGCTGACGCAGGAATTGCAGGGCACGCTGAGCCAGTTCGCCAGCACCTTCGACGCACGCTCCAGCGCCCTGGTCGATGCGGTGTCCAGGCGCATGGATCAGTCCAGCAGCGAGACGGCCAGTGCCTGGAACGATGCGCTGGCGCAGCAACGCGACGCCAGCGCCGCCCTGGCGAGCCAGCACCAGGGCGCGCTGGCGGCCGCCACCGCCAGCTTCGACACGCATGCCGCCGCCCTGGTCGGCACGCTGCAGCAATCGCATACCGACCTGCAGGCCGCGCTGGAAGCGCGCGATTCCCAGCGCCTGGCGCTGTGGAGCGAGCGCTTCACCGCGATGAGCGCGGAGCTGACCACGCAGTGGGAACGCACCGGCGAACGCGTCACCCAGCAACAGCAGGCGATCTGCGACACCCTGGCCAGCACTGCCAGCGAGTTGTCCACGCAGGCGCAGGCACAGGCCAGCGCCACCATCAGCGAGGTGGCGCGCCTGATGCAGATCGCTTCCGAAGCGCCCAAGGCCGCCGCCGATGTGGTGGCCGAGCTGCGCCAGAACCTGTCCGAAAGCATGGTGCGCGACACCGCCATGCTGGAAGAACGCAGCAAGCTGCTCGCCACCCTGGACACCTTGCTCAACGCGGTCAATCACGCCTCCACCGAACAACGCGCAGCGGTGGATGCGCTGGTCACCACCTCGGCGGACCTGTTGCAGCGCGTGGGCACACAGCTCACCGAACAGATCGGCAGCGAAACCGGCAAGCTCGGCGCGGTGGCCGCGCATGTCAGTGGTAGCGCGGTGGAAGTGGCCAGCCTGGGCGAAGCCTTCGGCGTGGCGGTGCAGCTGTTCAGCGGCTCCACCAGCGAGCTCAACGCGCGCCTGCAGCACGTCGCCAGCGCCCTGGACGCCTCGCTCGCCCGCAGCGACGACCAACTGGCGTATTACGTGGCGCAGGCGCGCGAGGTGGTGGACCTCAGCATGCTGTCGCAGAAGCAGATCATCGAAGAACTGCGCCAGCTCGACCGCGGTCGCGGCGACGCCGGCGAGGCCGCTGGCGACGAGGCCAGCGCGGCATGAGCGACGAGATCGACATCGACGGCGAATCGGGCACACCGATCTGGGCCGCCTTCGGCGACCTGATGTCGGTGCTGCTGGGGGCGTTCGTGCTGATCCTGGTCGGGGTGATCGGCGTGCAGCTGCAGCTGTCCAGCCGCCTGGATGAAGAGGTCAGACAGCGCCAGGCCGAAGCGCAGCGCCGCAAGACGCTGGAGCAGGCGCTGGCCGCGCCCCTGGCCGCCGGCCGCGTGACCCTGGTCGATGGCCGCATCGGCATCCGCGGCAATGTGCTGTTCGCCTTCAATTCCGATCAGTTGCAGCCGGAAGGCCGCGAGGTGCTGAAGACACTGGCCGCGCCGTTGACCGAGTATCTGGCGGCGCGCGAGGAGATCCTGATGGTCAGCGGCTTCACCGACGACCGCCCGGTGCTGGGCGGCAACCGTCGCTACGCCGACAACTGGGAACTCTCCGCGCAACGCGCGCTCACCGTGACGCGTGCATTGATCGCCGAAGGCGTGCCGGCCGCGTCGGTGTTCGCCGCGGCCTTCGGCTCGCAGCAGCCGGTGGATTCCAATGCCGACGAGACACGCCGCGCCAGGAACCGCCGCGTGGAGATCGCGCCGATCGCGCGCCCTGCCACGTCGCGTGCGTCTTCTGCCGCCAAGCCCACAGCAGCCGCAGGCACGCGATGAGCACGCAGGCGACATCCGCGCACGCGCGCCTGCAGCGCTGGCGCAGCCAGGGTGCCGACCAGCTGGATCCGGTGCGGTTCCACCTGATGGAGACGCTGGCCGCGCGGGCCGGCACCCAGGCCGAGGCAGTGCGCCAGGTGCTGGAAGAAAAGCTGGGCAGGCTGGTCGATGCGTATGCGGCAACGGTGAAGCAAGCCGCACGCGGTCGTGTCGCCGGCAATGCCGCGCAGCCACTGCAACGCAGCGCGCTGGGCGCACTGGCCGAGCAGATGGCAGGCCATGCCGGGTTGATGGAAGTGGACAGCAGAAAGACCGCCACGGCCGACGCCACGCCGTTTCCCGAGCTGCCGGCGCTGGAGGATTTCCGTCGCACCTGGACCACGGTGCGCACCGCCAGCCAGGTGCGGCAGTCGCTGCAGGACGCCCCCAAGGACGCCGGCCCGCTCAATTCCAGCGTGCTGGTGCACCGCTGCATCAGCCTGATGCGCGAGTGCTCACCGGGCTATCTGCAGCACTTCCTCGGCTATGTCGATGCGCTGTCGTGGCTGGAACAGCTGCACAACGGTGGCGCGTTGGCCAGCGAGGACGCCGCGCCCGTGGCGCCCGGCAAGAAGCGCAGCAAGCGTCCTTCCACGCGGCGCAGCTAGCGCGAGCAATCACGCACGCTGCGCTGCACGCGCACGCGCACGCCGCTGGCGGACACCAGCATGGCGCACGCACGGTGCGGTGGCAGCCAGTCCGACGGCCTGCCGTCGTTCGCGCCCACCTGGCTCCTGCGTGGTCCATCGACCACGCAGGAGCATCGATCATCGCTCAGCGTGGCACCGCACCGCTGCTCAAAACCGCAGCCGCACACCCACCGTCCAGCTGCGCGGCGCGCCGGGATACACCCACTGCTCGCTGTAGGAGAACGCGGCGTAGCGGCGGTCGGTGAGGTTCTCGACCTTGGCATACAGGCGCAGGCGCTCGCTCAGGTCGTAATGGCCGACCAGGCGCCACACGGTGTATGCAGGCAGCACGAAGTCGGTATTGCTATCCACCGAACCCAGCCGCTCACCGGTATGCGACACGCCCACGCCCACCGCCGCACTGCGCTTGCCGGTCAACGGCTGCTCATAGTTGAGGAAGGCATTGCCGCTGAAGCGCGGCACGTTCGGAAAGCGGCGTCCCTCGGCCAGTCCGGTACCGGCGGCAGCTGCGCTGCTGCGCGTGACCTGCGAGTCGGTATAGGCCAGGCCCACCGAGGCGGCCAGACGCGGGGTCAGCCGCCCGAGCAGATCCAGCTCCACGCCCTGGCTGCGCATCTGGCCCACCGGCAGCGAAAAACTGGTGTCGGCCGGATCCAGGCTCAGCACGTTCTTCTTGTCGATGCGGAACGCGGCCAGCGTCGCTTCCAGGCCATCGCCGGGCTGCACGTATTTCAGGCCGGTTTCCAGCGAGCGGCTTTTCTCCGGCGCAAAACTCTGCCCGTCCGCCCCCACGCCGCTGTTGGGACGAAAGCCTGCCGCGGCGCTCGCATACAGCGACAGCGCCGCGTCGACATGGAAGATCACGCCGGCACGCGGGCTGACCACACCGTCGGAGGCGCGCTGCGTGGCGCCGCGCAAGTGGTTGTCGAGATCCTGCTGGTAGTGGTCGTAGCGCAGGCCGAGCAAGGCCTTCCAGCGCGCGCCCAGATCGAGCTGGTCCTGCGCATACACGCCCCACACCTGCTGGCGTTCTTCGGTGTCGGTGATCGTGGCCAGCCGCCCCGGCTGCGCAACGCCGTACTGCGGCGCAAGCACGTCGATGCTGTACGGCGTGGCCGCGGAGCGTGCGCGCTGCTGGAAGCGGCTGTCGTCGAAGCGATTGCCATCCACGCCGAACAACACATTGTGGGTGACGCCACCCATCTGCAAGCTGCCAAGCAGTTCGGCACGCGCGGCGATGTCGCGGCCCTGGTAATCGCGGTAGCGGCGCTCACGGCGCAGCGTGCGCTCGTCGGCCTGCAGCGTCCACGGTTCGGTGGAAAACCCGCGCATGCCGCTGTCGCGATAGGTCGCCCCGCCCTGCAGCGACCAGGTCTGGTTCACGCCATGCACCCCGAACACCTGGTGCCCGGTGGAATGCAGGTCGATATCGCCATCGCGCGGCTCACCCAGGAAACGCCCGGCCGGCAGCCGATTGGCATCGCCATCGATGGCGGTGACGCCGCGATCGAACGGCGCATGGATGCGCACGAATTCCAGCTCGTAGGACACCGTGGTATCGGGCGTCGGCATCCACAGCAGCGAGGGCGCCAGCAGCGTGTTGTCGCTGTCGACGGTGTCGCGGAAGCTGTGCTGATCCTTGTGCATGACATTCAGCCGATAGGCCAGGTTCTCGCCCAGCGGGCCGGTGCTATCGAGCGCAGCGCGATAGCTGTCAAAGCGCCCCGCCGACAGATCCACGCTGTGCTGCGGCTGGAACAGGGGCTTCTTGGTGACGATGTTGACCGCCCCGCCCGGCTCGCCCCGCCCGTACAACGCCGAGGCCGGGCCCTTGATCACCTCGATGCTTTGCGTGTTGGCGCCATCGCGCAGGCCGTTGTAGCCGCGGCTGGCGTTGAAGCCGTTGACCATGTAGTCCGAGCTGAAATTCGGGTCGCCGGTGAAGCCGCGCATCGAGTAGCTGTCCCACAACCCGCCCAGGTTGTTGGCCTTGGTGATGCCGCTGGCCAGCTCCAGCGCGCCGGCCAGATCGGTGACCCCGGCGTCCTCGAGCAGGGTCTGGTCCAGCACGCGCGCACTGATCGGCAGATCGCGCAGCGGCGCATCGGTCTTGGTGGCGCCGGTCACGCTCAAGGCGCGGTACGGCGTGTACTGGCTGCGCACCTGCACCGTATCCAGATCGCGCGCCTGCGGCTCGGCGGCCGCGGCTAGGGGGCTGACGCCTGCGCAGCTCAGTGCACCGAGCAAGGGCAGCGTGTTGGACAGACGGCGGCGCGGGGTGGACATCGGGCAGGACTCCTGAAGCACCCGGGCACGCTGGGCCCGGGTCGCACGTGAGACAACGAAGGTTGAGGGGTGAAACGCAGCCGCTATGACGCGGGATCGGCACTTGCATCGAAACCTGGCGCGCGCCCGAAGTCCTCGCGCGTGAATGGCCGGTCGCGGAACAGATAGCCGTAATAGAACGTCCGCAGCGCACGGTGATAGGCGCGGATGCGATCCTGATACGCCAGTTGCGCACGCAGGTCGGTGGCTGCCAGGCGCGTCAGCGCGGCCTGCAGCGCCACCGGCGGCAAGACGCTGGCCACGCGCTGCGCCAGCGCTTCGCGGCGCTGCAGGCCCTGGCGATACGCCGCGACCTGCGGCGCCACCTGCTGATCGCCGTTTTCGTGGAAGGCGAAATACCACTTGTAGTGGAACGCGCCGGTCAGCGGCGCCGAATCGGCCCACTGCGGGTGCTGCGCGTAGAAGGCCCGCATGGTGTCCTGGCGTGGAATGTCCCAGGCATGGTTGACCGCCTCGCGCTGCAGCCGCGCGATCTCGCTGCCTTGATTGACCGGCACCGCCTGGTTGATCGCCACATGCGCCAACGCCGGCGCCACCAGCGCCAGCACCACCCAGCAGGTCGCCAGGGCGGTGGCATGCGCGGCCGGGCGCCAATGGATGCGCCCGACCAGCACCGACAGCAGCACCCAGAACAGCAGATAGGCGCAGGTCAGTGCCAGCACCGCGAGTTGTTGCAGCAGCGGCACCGCATTGACACTTGCCGCGATCACAAACGGCACGCTCAGGCAGGCCAATACCGCAGCTGCACGCACCACCACGCGCCGCACCAGCAACGCCGTGCTCGCACCCGGCAGCGCCGCCAGCATGCGCGCGCGTCCGGCCTCGCGCTCACCCGAGCGCAGATCGAACAGCAGTGCGATCACGAACAAGGGCAGCAGGAACACCAGCACGAAGGCGTAGTCGAAGCGCCCGGCCAGTGCCAGCTCCGGGTTGTAGCTGTCGCCATCGTGGATCTGCGCTTCCAGGCCCAGCGCGCGCACACGCAGGATGTAGGGCGAGACATCGCGCATGCCCACCGCGGCAAATGCCAGTGGCGTGGGCAGGTCCCAGGTCGGGTGGAAGCTGTAGTAGGCCGCGCTGCCCGCGTCGTTGGAGCGCGCCACATAATCCTGCACCGCCGCGATATCTTCCTGTTGCAGCGCCGCGATGCGCGCGATGTTGGCGCGCTGCGCGGCGATGACATGCTGGCCGGAGAGCAGGCTGCACACGGTCAGCACCGCCAGCAACAGCAAGCCGGCCAGCACGGCGCGTGCGCGCAGCAACAGCAGCAGTTCGTATTTCCACAGCAGCATCAGCGCGCCACTCCCACACGCCGGCCCGCGGCGACCAGCAGGCACAGCGCAGCCAGCAGCCAGGCAGCGACCAGGCCGAGCGCGGCGCCGGCGGCCCGCAGCACCTCTGTCGTGGCCGGCGGCTGGAATGCGAACACCGGAATCTGCTGCCAATGCGCGGAGGAGATGCGCTTGCGTTGGTCGGCGCCGGCATCCTGCGCGGTGTCGTCGGCCATGCTCACCGCATCGGCCTGCAGCTGGTTGAGCTGCTGCACCAGCGTGTAGCGGTAACGCTCGGCCTGGGCGAGAAACCGCTCGTGCGCACGCAGGTCGGTTTCCGCCAGCGTCATCGACAACGTGCGCAGTGCAACCGTGGGGCTCAGCAAGGCGAACGTGCGCACCAGCAGATTCTGTTGCTGCTGGATGGCCGAATCGCGCGCGGCATAGCGCTCGAACAGGCCCGATGTCAGCCGCTCGCCTTCCAGCGCTAGCAGGCCCTTGTAGTTCACCGGCAGCTCTTCCACCCGCTGCACGCCATAGCGCGCCAGCGTCTGCTGCTTGAACTGCGCAAAGTGCGGGTCATCCGGGTTGTGGCTGTCGCCGAGGGTGCGCAGGTCGCGCTGGATCGCCACATCGGTTTCCAGCCGCGTCGGCAGGCGATATGCCGCACTGGCCACATCCGGCGCCAGGCGCGGCACCAGCAGGGCCAGCCACACCCACACCGCCAGCGACACCAGCAGCGCATCGCGGCCGCGCCGGCACAGCATCGACACCGACAGCACCAGCGCGCACCACACCAGCAGATACACCGCATACGCCAGTACCAGCAGTGCGACCCGCAGCGCCTGGCCCGGCAACAACGCAACCGGCACCAGCCCGACCAGGGCCGGCAATAAACAGGCCGCCGCCACCGCGGCAAGCGCCAGATATTTGCCGCCGAACAATTGCCGGCGCGTGGCACCTTGCAACAACAGCGCACGCAAGTTGCCGGTCTCCTGCTCGCGCGCCACCGCGCCATAGCCCAGGAACACCAGCAGCAGCGGCGCCAGCACCTGCAACACGAACGCAGGCGTCAGTTGTCCGAAGCGCACCAGCAACGAACTCTGGCGCACATCGCCGAAGTTGGCGGTGTTCTGGCGGTGGCCTTCCAGGAACATGCTGTTGCCGGTGAACGCGTCCACGCCGGCATCGAACGCAGCCAATGCAGGCAGCGGGCGATAGATGAAATGGCCGTAATGCACCACCCGATGGGGGTGGCGGTCCGGCTGCGCCTCGAAGGCCTGCTGTGCGGCCAGTTGCTGGCGCGCGCGGAACGCGGCCACCTCGCGCTGATGGTGCGCAGCGGTCAATGCCGCCACCAGCGTGAGCAGCATCAGCAGCACCACACCGATGGCGGCGGAACGATTGCGCGCCATGTAACGCAGTTCTTCGCGCGCGACCAACAGCACCGCACTCATGCAGCCTGATCCTGGTTGCGCGTAAAGCGCGCATGCAAGGTGCGCACGTCGAAGCCGCTGTCGCCGGCACCGATGTCCCCGGCGATGCGCCCGTGTTCCAGGAATCCGATCCGGTCGGCCACCTCCACTGCGCCGAGCAGGTCGTGGGTCACCATCAGCACCGCGCCGCCACGCTCGCGCACGCTGCCGACCAGCCGGTTGAAGTCGGCGATGGCGCGCGGGTCCAGGCCGGAGGTGGGCTCGTCCAGCAGCAGCACCGGCACCCGGCGCAACGTGGCCACCGCGATCGCCACCTTCTGGCGCATGCCCTTGGAAAACCCCGCCAGCCGCTGGCGCCAGGCCTCGTCCTGCAGACCGGCAGCGGCCAGCGCCTGGCCGATCTCGGCCTGGCTGCGGCGCTGGCCGGCCAGCGCCAGCAGGTAGTCGGCATTTTCCAGCGCGCTCAGGTGCTCGTAGAGCGCGACGTTTTCCGGCAGATAGGCCAGCCGCGTACGCGCGGCGCCGGGGTCGGCGACCGGGTCGATGCCATCGATGCGCAGGCTGCCGGCGCTGGGTTTGACGAAACCGAGCAGGCTGGAAAGCGTGGAGGACTTGCCGGCGCCATTGCCGCCCAGCAAGGCGTAGACGCTGCCGGAGGCGACCTGCAGATCCAGCCCCTGCAGCACGGCGCGGCCACGATAGGCCACATGGAGGTTGCTGATCGAGATCGCGGGAGCGGCGTGGGGACTGGAAGGCATGGCAAGGCAGCAGTTCGACGAAATGATACGTTATCACATTGCGATTGAGGCCTGGAATGCGCCGTCATCGCGAGACGACAGCTGCCCGATGCCGCCGCGACCGTCAAAGCAAGCGCCGCCGGTCAAATGTTACTGTATTACGCAACCGCCCCCGGTGCGTGCAGGTGTTCGGCAGTCCCTGCGACGCGCGTCTGCACCTGGAGAGACCCACCACCCAGGCACGCAGGCAGCTGGAACCGCGATGCGGCACGGCGCTCTTCAAGCGCCGCCGCCGTGCCGGCGCAGCCATGCAGGATCAGCACGCCTTGCCACGTCTTCTCCCTCAATCGAGATCCCGTACGTCCCACATGACTTCCGATACGCGCCCCTTTGCTCCGCACGCTTCGTCCCTTCCCGCACGCGCCCGCGACAACACCATGGCCGAGACCACGACCACGGCCGGCGGCGCCACGCGTGCCGCTGCCGGCCTGCTCGCCGCAACCCTGTTCACCGCCGCGCAGGTGGGTGCGCAGTCCATCGACACCAGCGCGCCACTCCCGCCGGTGCGCGCTTGGCATGGGGCCAGCGAGGCGTTGATCGCCCCGCCGGACGATCCGTGGAGCACGCCGGCGGAGCGCAGCGATTTCGCCAGCACGCCCAGTTACGACGAAACGCGCGCCTGGCTGGAACGCCTGGTCGCCGCCTCGCCGCTGCTGTCGTTGGAGGTCTTCGGCAAGAGCAGCGAGGGCCGCGACCTGCTGCTGGTACGCGCGCACAAGGGCGCCCCCGGCAAGCCGGTGGTGCTGGCGCAGGCCGGCATCCACGCCGGCGAGATCGATGGCAAGGATGCCGGCCTGATGTTGCTGCGCGATATCGCCCAACGCGGCAAGGACACCTTGCTCGACCAGGTGGATCTGGTGTTCGTGCCCATCCTCAATCCCGATGGCCACGAGCAACGCGGCCCGCTGATCGGCGCGGCCTTGCGCGGCCCGCAACAGATGGGCTGGAACACCACCACGCGTGGCATCAATCTCAACCGCGACTACCTCAACCTGGAAGCGCCGGAAACACGCGCGATGGTCGCGCTGCTGCACACCCTCGACCCGGTGCTGTACATCGACCTGCATGTCAGCGGCGGGCTGGATCATCAGTACGACATCACCTTCACCTTTGCCGGCTGGGGCACCTACGCACGCTCGCGTGCCACCGCCGACTGGCTGCAACAACGCTTTACGCCGGCGGTGAACACCGCGCTGCGCAGCCAGGGCCATGCACCTGCGATCTATCCCAGCCTCATCGACGAAGACGCGCCGCGCTCGGGCCTGCGTTACTCGCCGGAAGGGCCGCGCTATTCCACCGGGTATGGCGACTTCGCCGGCATCCCCACCGTGCTGGTGGAGAACCACCGCCTGAAGTCGTACCGGCAGCGCGTGCTGGGCGACTATGTGCTGCTGGAAGCAGCAGTGCGCGTGGTTGGCCGCGATGCAAGAAAGATCGCTGCGGCCAAGCGCGCCGATCGCGCCGCCCGCCCGCAGGAGCTGATGGTCGCCTGGGAACGCCTGCCACAGCCGATCGCCCAGGTGCCCTTCCAGGGCGTGACCTATACCCGCGCGTTCTCGCCGGTGACCGGCCGGCAGGAACTGCGCTGGGAAGGCCGCGACGAAACCTGGACCATGCCGGTGATCGGCTATCGCCAGACCCAGGCCGTAGGCTATCCGCTGGCCTGGTGGATCCCGCCCGGCAACGACGATGTGGTCGCACTGCTGCAGGCGCATGGCATCGCCTACGAACGCCTGCAACAGCCGCGCCAGCTCAGGGTGCAGCAGATCCGCGTGGTGAACCAGGCCGGTGCCCGGACAGCGCAGACCGACGCGGCGGACGAAGCCTTCCCCGCCGGCAGCGTCCGCGTGCCCGCCGATCAACCGATGCGCATGCTGGCGGCCGCGTTGCTGGAGCCGGCCAGCAGCGACTCGCTGCTGGCCAGCGGACGCTTTCGCAATGCCGGCAGCCCCGACAGCGGCTTGTACGGCACCGAGCTGGTGGATTTCACCGAGCGCGTGCTGCACAACGACGCCGCCCTGCGCGCCGCGTTCGAACGCAAGCTCGCAGACGATGCCGCCTTCCGCGCCGATGGCGATGCGCGGCTGCAATGGATCTATGCGCGCTCGCCGTACGCGGCGATCACCGGGTGGCGTTATCCGGTGCGGCGTCAGCTGGCAGAATGAAAATGTCGCATGCCGGTTGCAGACGGGGCGGCAGTAACCGTTTCCAGTCGCGCGTCAGCCGTTATCTGGCGACGCGTGCACGTAGCCGAACAGACTTTCGAAAGCGGCAACGCACCCGCGCCAAGTAACTGGCGCGTTTGCCCGAAGTAACTCAACAACGCCACGCCTGGCCTGCCAGTGCGTGGCGTTTTTTTTGCACGCGCACGCGCTGCAAAGGTGGCAAATGCCGGTTTCTGCCGTCTAAAACGCGCTGTGGCTGGTGTCACTTACTGGGTTCCACCGACGCGGACGATTATGTCCGTAGATAGTCACACCCGCTGTTTCAAACACGCCAATCAATTGCCGCGATAGAGCAAAACTATCGCCCGTTTTTTTTACGCGCGTTGGATTCTTAACCGGCCAATCCCGATTGTAAAAATCCTGCTAAAGCAACGATGCAGACGGCCGCTACCGCATTCCAGGGCGTCACGGCGCCCATCTCCGTTTTTGCCCGCGCGCCATCGATGGTGCTGCGTCCATCACCCACCCAGCCGAGATTTCAATGAAATTGACCGTCAAGCTTCTCAGTGGCGCCATCGCCCTGGCATCGTCGACCTGCGCCTACGCGCAGCAGGACGCGATGTTTTCCTTCAGCGGCTTCGGCACGCTGGGTGTGGTGCATTCGACCGAGGACCAGGCCGACTTCACGCCCGACATCCAGACCGTGGAAGGTGCCGGTGCCAGTCACTCCACCTCGGCACGCCCGGACTCGCGCATTGCCGGCCAGGTCAACGCCAACTTCACCGAGAAGTTCACCGGCGTGCTGCAGGTGACCAGCGAATACGCCGAGCGTGCCGATTACACGCCGAAGGTCACCCTGGCCCACGTGAAGTATCAGTTCGGCCCGCAGTTCGCCGCGCGCCTGGGGCGCATCACCGCGCCGCTGTACATGCTGTCCGAATACCAGCGCGTCGGCTACGCCACGCCGTGGGTGCGTCCGCCGTACGAGGTCTACAACTATCTGCTGCCGATGGACGGCGTGGAAGGCGTCTACACCATCAACGCCGGGCAGAGCGTGGTCAGCGTGCAGGGCTTCTATGGCCGCATCGACTCCAAGAAGGCCGACGTGGACGCGCTGCGCGGTCTGGCCATCGGCCTGGAATCGGGCGCATCCACCTTCCGTGCCGGCTACATCGTCGGCACCAGCACCTTCGACACACCGTCGCTGGATCGCCTGTTCTCGGCCTATCAGCGCATCAATCCCGCGCTGGCCGATCGCCTGACCACCTATGGCGTGGACGGCAGCTTTGCCAGCGTGGGTTATGCCTACGATCCGGGCAACTGGTTCCTGCGCAGCGAAGTGATCCGCGCCGATTACTCGCCTTCGCTCAACGGCAAGACCACCTCCGGCTATCTCAGTGTCGGCGGGCGCTTCGGCACGCTGACGCCATCGATCACCTATGCCAACGTCGATCGCAAGGGCCCGAGCATCGCGCCCGGCCAGGATCCGGTCGGCGTGATGACGCGCGCACTGGCGCAAGCCGAGAGCGGCCGTCACAGCTTCACCGCCGCGTTGCGTTGGGATGCGCGTGAGAGCGTTGCGTTCAAGCTGCAGGCCAGCCACATCAACAACAACGCGGGTTCGTTCGGATCGTTGAACAACATCCAGCCGGGCTTCCGTCCGGGCGGCAGCTACAACCTGCTGTCGGCCTCCGTCGACTTCGTGTTCTAAGAGAGCCCCCATGACCATTTCCAAGTGTTTTGCAGTCTCGCTGCTTGCCGCGTTGTCGCTGACCGCGTTCTGCGCCAATGCCGATGTCGTGGTGGTGATGGCGGCCAAGGGCGGCCCGGACAGCCTCAGCGCCGCGCAGGTGTCGCAGATCTTCCTGGCCAAATCCAGCAGCCTGCCCGGTGGCGGCGCAGCGGTGCCGATCGACCAGGAAGAAGGCGTGGCCACCCGCGATGAGTTCTACAAGAAAGTCGCTTCGCGCGATTCGGCGCAGCTGAAGTCGTACTGGTCGCAGCTGATGTTCACCGGCAAGGCGCAGCGCCCCAAGCGTGTCAGCGGCGACGACGCGGTCAAGAAGGCCGTCGCCGCCACGCCGGGCGCCATCGGCTACATCAGTGCCAGCGCAGTCGACCCGAGCGTCAAGGTCGTCCTGAAGCCGTGACCCGCCACCTGCTCGAGACTCACGTCATGAGACGCATCCTGTCGCTACCGTTGTTCTGGAAAATCCTGATGCCGGCCGCGGTGGCGATCCTTTGCCTATCGAGCTATGTGGCCTTCAGTACGCTGGTGTTCCACCGCAACAACGACCGCCTGGAAGCGGTACGCGACGTGCATTTCCCGCTGCTCGATGCCATGACACGCAACGTGGCTGCGCTGGACAAGCTCATCAACGGGCTCAACGGCGCCGCTGCCGCCGGCGATGCCGACATGTTGGCGGCCACCAAGCCGGTGGCCGAAGAGATCCACGCTTCCTACGTGAAACTGCAGAAGGCCGATCCGGCCAATGCCAGGGAGCTTGCCCGGCTGGGCAAGCAGTTCGACGACTACTACGGCCTGGCCCAGGGCGTGGCCGCCGCGTTCGTGGAGCAGCGCGAACCCGACGCGGCGCAGATGAGCGCCATGGCGCCGGCACTGGAGACCTATCGCACCACCCTGACCGCCATGCAGAAGCGCGCCGATGCGCGCTTCCGCGGCACCGTGCAGGAAGCGGTGGACAGCTCGGTGGCGGCAAGCATCGGCGGGCTGGTGCTGGGTGTGGTCGGTGCGGTGCTGTGCATCGCCTTCGGCTGGATCGTGGCACGCGCCATCACCCAACCACTGAACCGTGCGGTGGGCATTGCGCACGCGGTGTCCTCGGGCAAGCTGGACAACAGCATCTCGATCGACCGCAACGACGAGGTCGGCCAGCTGCTGCAGGCGATGGACAGCATGCAGCGCCAGCTGCGTCGGGTGATCCAGGCGCAGACCGAGATGGGCGACAGGCACGAGGCCGGCATGGTCAGTCACCGCATCGCCGAGCAGGAATTCCCCGGCGAATTCGGCAGCATGGTGCGTGCCAGCAATGCGCTGGTGTCCAGCCATATCGCGGTGACGATGCAGATCGTTGCATTGACCGAACGCTATGCCGCCGGCGACCTGTCGCAGCAGCTGGAGCCGTTGCCGGGCGAGAAGGCGGTGATCAGTCAATCGATCAACGATGTGCGGGCCAGCCTGCTGTCGATCAACGGCGAGATCAAGCGGCTGGCATCGGCCGCAGCCGCGGGCGACTTCAGCGCACGTGGCGACGAGACCGCGTTCGAGCATGACTTCCGCCAGATCGTGGTGGACCTCAATCACCTGATGGGCAGCTCGGACAAGAGCCTGGGTGCGGTGTCGCAGGTGTTGCAGGCGATTGCCGGCGGCGACCTGACCACGCGCATGCACGGCGACTTTGCCGGCGTGTTTGCGCGCATGCGCGACGATGCCAACACCACGGTGGACCGCCTGACCGACATCGTCGGGCGCATCCAGCACTCCTCGTCCGAGATCGATACCGCTGCCGGCGAAATCGCCGCCGGCAATCAGGACCTGTCGCGGCGTACCGAACAGCAGGCAGCCAGTCTGGAAGAGACCGCCGCCTCGATGGAGGAGCTCACCTCCACCGTCAGGCAGAACGCCGAACATGCGCTGCAGGCCAACGAGCTGGCACGCAGTGCGGCCAGTGTGGCCTCCAAGGGCGGCGAGGTGGTCAGCCAGGTGGTCGGCACCATGTCGGGCATCGAAACCTCATCGAAGAAGATCGCCGAGATCATTTCCGTCATCGATGGCATCGCCTTCCAGACCAATATCCTGGCCCTGAACGCGGCCGTGGAAGCGGCGCGTGCCGGCGAACAGGGCCGTGGCTTTGCGGTGGTGGCCTCGGAAGTGCGCACGCTCGCCCAGCGCTCGTCCGCTGCAGCCAGGGAGATCAAGGAGCTGATCGACGCCTCGGTGGGCAAGGTGGCCGAAGGCTCGGTGCTGGTGCACAAGGCCGGCACCACCATGACCGAGATCGTCGCCAGCGTGAACCGGGTCACCGACATCATGGGCCAGATCACCGCCGCCTCCAGCGAGCAATCGGCCGGTATCGAACAGGTCAACCAGACGGTGATCCAGATGGACGAAACCACCCAGCAGAATGCAGCGCTGGTGGAAGAGGCCATGGCAGCGGCCCGGGCGATGGAGAAGCAGTCCAGCACCCTGACCCAGTTGGTCTCGCTGTTCCAGCTGGAGCCTGCCGGCGCGCAGCAGCTGGAACGAGACGCCGCATAGGCGATCGACCGGATCGTCCCGCGATGTCCCCGACGCCCCTCTTCTGCATGGACTGCAGAAGGGGGGTTCCTGTATTCCCAGGCGGCAGACACGGGGGTGATCCGGCGTCGTTTCACGTAGCGCCATGCGCATGGCGCACCGAGGACGATCGGTGCGGTGTCCCGACGTCGCTCCCGGCGTGCTCCACCTGCCAGCCAGCGCTGGCTTACCCGACCTGGACATGCGGGGTTGTCCGACACCCGCGACCGCGCTTTGCCGATGGCCCAACGGCGCGCCATCGCGAAAGCCCGGTCCGGAAGGCGCGTCTGCGCACTCTATGCATACCCCTGTGCTTATCGCCTGCCGGGTCATATGCCGAACAATGCGCAAAACAGATCACAGTTCTGCGGAAAAAAGTGGCGCGACCGCACAGTCCTCACGGCTACGTCACCACCAAGCAACATTTGCGTGCGATAGCTGTCGCGCTCGCTGAACACCGAGCCAACTGTCCCCCATCCAGCGCGCGTTCCGCTGAGCGTCGATCTGCCCCCCGGCAGCCGGCGGTGGCCTCGTGCGTCCGATTGATTTCCAGGAGATTCACACCCATGCGCTTCCGGACTTTCTTCGCCGTCCTGCTCTTCACCGCTGCCAGTGCCAGCGCAAACGCCCAGGTCGTCACCCTCAACAAGGGGGGCTATACCTTGCGCTACGACTGCACCAACCACACCGCGTTGCGCTATGAGTACGTCCTGCAGGCCGATACCGGTTCGGCGGCGCGTCCGTCCAGCTTCAATCTGGATACCGAACTGCCCAGCGGCTGCGCCGGCCAGACCTCCACGGCCTCCTACGCCAGCGTGCGCACCGGCTACGATCGCGGCCACCTGGTGACCTCCAACCACATGGACTACAACGCGACCTACATCCGTCGCGCCAACCTGATGTCCAACATAGTGCCGCAGGTGGCCAGCTTCAATCAGGGCATTTGGGTGCGCGCGGAAAACGTGGCCGAGTGTTATCGCGACATCGCCAGCGTGCAGGTCTACGGCGGAGTGATCTACAGCGACACCACCAACGATTACTTCCTGAGCAGCCACGGCATCCGCACCCCGGATTTCTTCTGGAAGACGATCATCACCGCCAACCCCGGCGGCGGCACCCGCGCGATCAGCTGGCTGATTCCCAACAGCGCCAACCTCGGTTCGCTGGACAGCTACATCGTCAGCATCGACGAACTGGAAGACCTCTACGGCGCCAGCACCATCGGCATCACCGCACCGGCCGACGTCAAGGCCATGCTGCCCGCCACCACCTGGCCGCAGCCGAGCAATTGCGACCTGGGCTGAGCGCGGGCTGCGCGCGTCTCTCGCCGCGTCGATCAACAGCGGCTGACGCCATGTTGCGAGCAATCGTCAGGTGGGTGCGGACGGCGCGCCCGGAACCGGAGTGTCCGCATGGCCCTTGCCGATGCCGGGCACCGGCCGTGCCCGCCTGGCGCTGAGCGCAGCAGCCTGGCCAGCCGCGCTCCATCGCGGGGCGTGTGATCCAGCAGACAAGGTCCGGGATTCCCGGGCCTTGTCGTTGCAGGCAGCGCCACGCATGGCCCGCCGCAACGCGCACTCAGGCATCGGACGCGGCAAGCGCCGCAAACCAGTCCGCGTAGGGCGTGTTCTTGACCAGATGCCGATTGAAGTCCTTTGCGCCATCGCTCCACCACACCGGGCCGCGCTCTCCCAGCGCCGTCTTGGCACGGTCCACCGCCGCACGCGCCGTGGCCAGCCGCCCGGCATCGTCATCGCGCCTGGCCGCCTTGACCGCGCGCCGCGCATCCATCAACGCGCCGACCAGCCCGGCACGCACGTCTTCGCGCAGATGCGGGTTGGCGGTACGCCAGAGCCGGCCACGCACGATCAGATACCGGCCATCGGGCGTGGTGACGGGCGCAGTGGCGGCCGTCATTGCCAACGCACTCGCAAACAACCCCGTGACGTTGGGCAGGCCAAGCCGCGCCTACTCGACCCGCGCAAAGCGGGGACGCGCAACGCCGTCCACCTCGACCTGCGCGACGAACATCGCATACGGCCGCACCCACAGACCGACATCGCTGTCCAACGGGCGGTAGAGCACCAGCGGGGCCAGCGTCTCGCTGCAGCGCACGACGCCGAGCACGTCATAACGGCCGCCCTTGAAGTGGCGGTACTGGCCCAACGCGATGCTGGGTAATGGCGACAGAGAGGTGTCCATGGATGTCACAGGATGGGCAGCCCCCAAGTCTAGGCAGCCCGGTCCGCGACAGCCAGCACATGCCGCGCAACCGGCGGCATGCGGGTGTCACCGATGCACGGCGCGGACAACGCCGCGACGTGCTTACTGGTCGTCGTCCTCTTCGTCCTCTTCGTCTTCATCGCCCAGGTCGCTATCGTCCTCCACCGGGTCCTCGATGCCATCGTCGTCATCGATCTCGCTGTCCTGCGCAGGCCCTTCCTGGATTGGCGCAGTATCCCTGCCCGGCGCCTTGACGCCATTGGGCGGGGTCGGATCGTCCACGCCGCGATTGCCGTTTTCGTCGTTGCTCATGGTCAGCTCCAGCGGTGAAAGACCGCACGGCCACCCTCCTCCCGCCGATGTGACGTGCACGTGTGTCCTGCACGATCGCAGCGCAGCCCATGCCGGCCACGCCTGAGCCGAGCGGGCGCCACCGCATCCGGCCGGTGCCTGTGGCCGTACTGATGAAAACGCCCACGGAGCCACCCGCATGCCGAGCTTGATCCGCAACCTGGAAAACCTGCTCGCCGCCTGGAAAGCCGAGGCCAGCACCTTCGATGCCTGCGACATGCCGGCCTCCGCGCTGGCCTTCCGCGACTGCCACCGTCGCCTGTCCGCGTTGCTGGACGAACATGCGCGCCACACGGCCGCGCCAGTGGTCGAGCGGGCCGCGCACGAGCAGCAGAACTCAGTGCCCCAGCTGCAGGCGCGCGCCATCGCGCCGATGGGTCCCTAGGGTGTCGATCAGCGTGTCGCTGGCCTGATTCACGCCCATCACCTCGACCTCGGCGCCGTGCGCGCGCAGCTTGAACACCACCCGATCCAGCGCCGCCACCGCGCTGATGTCCCAGAAGTGCGCGTGGCTCAGATCGATCAGCACCTTGGGCGGCGTGCCCGGGAAATCGAAGCTGGCCACGAACTGCCCGGCCGATGCAAAGAACACCTGGCCGCGCACCGCATACACGCGCACTCCGTCGTCACGATCGCTGGCCTGCACCTGCAACATGCGCCCGACCTTGCGCGCAAAGAACAACGCCGACAGCAGCACCCCGGCCAGCACGCCGCGGGCCAGATCGTGCGTCCACACCGTGACCACGACGGTGCCCAGCATCACCACCGACGAACTCCCCGGGTGCGTGCGCAGATCGCGTAGCGAGCCCCAGCTGAAGGTGCCGATGCTGACCATGATCATCACCGCCACCAGTGCCGCCATCGGAATCTGGCGCACCCAGGGCGCGCCATACACCACCATCAACAGCAGGACGACGCCGGCCACCAGGCACGACAGGCGCCCGCGTCCGCCCGAGCGCACGTTGATCACCGATTGCCCGATCATCGCGCAGCCGGCCATGCCACCGAAGCACCCGGCCAGCAGGTTCGCCAGTCCCTGGCCTGCGCATTCGCGATTGCGCTGCGACGGGGTGTCGGTGAGGTCTTCGACAATCTGTGCGGTCATCAGCGACTCCAGCAGGCCCACCACGGCCAGCGTCGTCGACACCGGCAGCAGGATGCGGACGCTGTCCCACGTCAGCGGCACGTCCGGCAGCAGGAACACCGGCAGGCTGTCGGGCAGACGGCCCATGTCGCCCACGTTGCGGATGTCGATGTGCCAATACGCGCACACCGCCGTCAGCACCACGATGGCGACCAGCGGCGAGGGAATCGCCGTGGTGAAGCGCGGCAGCAGATAGATGATGGCCAGGCCCGCCGCACACACCGCATGCACCGGCCATGGCATGCCGACCAGCTCCGGCAGCTGCGCCAGGAAGATCAGGATCGCCAACGCATTGACGAAGCCGGTGATCACCGAGCGCGAGACAAAGCGCATCAATGCACCCAGGCGCAATGCCGCCGCGATCAGCTGCAGCACGCCGGCCAGCACGGTGGCCGCCAGCAGATACTGCAGCCCGTGTTCCCTGACCAGGTCCACCATCAACAACGCCATTGCGCCGGTGGCGGCCGAAATCATCCCGGGCCGGCCCCCGGCGATGGAAGTCACCACCGCAATGCAGAACGCTGCGTACAGCCCGACCTTGGGGTCGACACCGGCAATGATCGAAAACGCGATGGCTTCGGGAATCAGCGCAAGCGCGACCACGATGCCGGCGAGCACATCGCCACGCACGTTGCCGAGCCATTGCTGGCGCAACGAGAAAACTCTGGACATTGAAACGCCTCCGCGCACCGGCAAACACACGGCGCGACGACATGAACGTCAAACACCTGGACCTTCGCAGCAACTGCGAGCGCGTGATGCCTTAGGTCAGGGTGGTGTCATGTGTCGGAGGAAATCGCGCTGGACGAAGCTTCATGCTAACGCGCTGATGTCGGTGTGCACAACCGATGGCGCGCTGCTGCGCATGCACATCGAGCAGTCGAAGCCGGGCAACGCTGCCGATGCCGGAGCACCACCAACCAGGCCGCTGGAAGATGCGTGCTGGTATCGCATGGTGCCGCTGGCGCGGGGCAAGCTGCATGCGTCGCGGGCGCAGGGCATTGCCGGAGACGCCGGCTACATTCGGTGGATGTGCCGGACCAGCACGCGCCCTGTCGCTTCAGCCGCTGCCGGCAGCGCGTGGCTCAGTCATCGCCGAGCACACGCTCGCCCATCAGTTCGCGCTCGCGCTTTTCCAGTTCCTCGGCATAGCGCTTGCGCACGAAGCTTTCCGACAACACGCCCAGCACCTTGCGTTGGGCATCGATCACCGCCAGCTCATCGGCCTGCGTGGCGTCGAAGACCTTCATCACCGCCACGATGTCGGTGTCTGCCAGCAATGCCGCATCGCGGTGGCTGGCGTAGTTGCTTACCGGCGCATCGGCCTGCACGTTGTCCGCATACAGCACCGCCAGCGGCACCACACCGGCGTAATGGCCGGCGGCGTCTTCCAGCACCACGCGCTGCGTGGACCCCAACGGAAACCGCCGGCGAAACTCGCTCACCGTGGTGTCGTGCGCGGTGTGGTTGGCGTCCTTGCGCATCATCTTGCCGGCCGACAGATTGCGCACCCAGCCCACGTCGCGTGCACTGCGGATGTTTTCGCCACGCAGATGCAGGCGCCAGGTGGAGAACGAATAGCCAAACACCTGGCGCACCACCGTATTGGCCACCAGCACCGCCACCATCACCGCGCTCGCCAGCACAAAGTCGTGCGTGCCTTCCAGGATCAGCATGGCCATCGTCATCGGCGCACCGACAATGGCTGCCGCCAACGCGGCCATGCCCACCAACGAGGCGCTGGTGATATCCACCGCCGCGGCGCCGACCAGCAGGTTCAGGAATACCGCAAACAGGCTGCCCACCAGCGAGCCCATGAACAGCGAAGCGAAGAACAGGCCGCCACGGAAGCCGAAACCCAGCGAGATGCCCGACGCGATGCATTTGAGCACCAGCACACCGGCCAGTACCTGCAGCGTGCTGCTGCTGGTCAGGTCCAGGTGCAGGGCGCCATGTCCCGACGACAGCACCTGCGGCGAATACATCGCCAGCGGAATCAGCAGCAACCCGCCTACCACCGGGCGGCCCCAGATCGGCAGCGCGATCCGCCCCACGGCGCGTTCGATACCGGCCACCAGCCGCATCACCGCGATGCCGATCAACGCGCAGGTCAGCCCCAGCGCAATGTAGATCGCATAGTCGCGCGGCTGCAATTGATAGGCCACCGCCGCCGGCAACGAATACGGCGCGGCACCGAGCGCGTTGGCCATGAACGCGCCGGCCAATGCCGCTGCGGCCACCGGCGCAAGCGCCGAGGGCGTGTAGGCGCCGATCACGATCTCGAATGCGTAGAACGCACCGGCCAGTGGCGCCCCGAACGCACCGGCGATCGCACCGGCCGCACCGGCACCGACCAGCGTGCGCATGTCGGCCCGGCGGACCCGCAACACACGGCCCAGCTGCGACCCTGCGCCCGCGCCCATCTGCGTATAGGTCGCCTCCAGCCCCACCGACGCACCAACGCCGTTGGACAGCAGCGTCTGCACCGCAACGATCAGGTTGTCGCGCATCGACATCCGCCCGCCGTGCAGGGCATTGGCTTCCACCGCATCCACCAGCGGCCGCTTCCGCCGCCGCGCCAGCAAGGCCACCAGGCCCACCAACAGGCCGCCCAGCGGCAACACCAGCAACTGGGTGGTGGTGATCGCTTCGGCGGTGCTGAGCCGCTCGCCCGGCGCGAGCGTGTACAGCCAGGCCTGCAGTGCGTGCGCAATACCGGCCTGTACCACCATCAGTGCCGCGGCGATCAGCCCCACCACGGCTGCCAGCCCGATGAACCACAGATCGTTGGCGCGCAATTGCCGGCGCAACCACCCCAGCGGCCGGCGCCAGGATGCGACTGCCGGATGCACGACATGCGTGGGGTTGTGAGGAAATGGCTGCATGGAAGACCAGCGCTCCGCCGGATCAGGGTGCCGGCGCGCGGGGAGACGTCAGCGATGCGGCCTAGTGTGCAGCAACCTGGCTGACCTGCCGCAGTCTGGCCGCGGCAGGGCACGCAACGAACACGGCGGCGCAGCGGGCGCAGGCCACGCGCCGGGGGACGGCGCGCTCACCCCAGCGCACACAGCGGCGTTTCCCCGGGGCGCAAGGTCAGCACACGCACACCGGTACGCGTCACCGCCACGGTGTGCTCGAACTGCGCCGACAACGTGCCATCGCGCGTACGCACCGGCCAGTGATCCGGCTCGGCGCGGATCGCCGCCCTGCCCTGGTTGAGCATCGGCTCGATGGTGAACACCATGCCTTCCTGCAGCGGCATCCCGGTGCCGGCATGCCCGTAGTGCAGGATCTGCGGCTCCTCATGCATCTGCCGGCCGATGCCATGCCCGCAATATTCCTTCACCACGCCATAGCCCTGCTCGCGCGCATGCCGCGCGATCGCATGACCGATATCGCCCAGCCGCGCGCCCGGACGCACCGAGGCAATCCCCTTCCACATCGCCTGATAGGCAGCCCGCACCAACCGCCGCGCCGGATACGCCACCTCGCCCACCAGGTACGTCGTGCTGGAGTCGGCGATATAGCCGTTCTTTTCCAGCGTGATATCCAGATTGACGATCTGCCCGTTGCGCAGCACGTCCGCAGCCGATGGCACGCCGTGGCACACCACATCGTCGATCGAGGCATTGAGCACGAAGGGAAAGCCGTACTGCCCCTTGCTGGCCGGCCGTGCGTCCAGCTCATCGACAATCATCCGCTCGACGAAGTCGTTGAGTTCCAGCGTGCTGCGGCCTGCCAGCGGCAGCCGATCCAGCGCATGGAACACCTGCGCCAGCAACGCCCCGGCGGTGGCCAGCAGCGCAATCTCCGCCGGCTGCTTGATCATGCCCGCGCCGGTTTCAAGGATGGCGGCCGCACGCCCGCCGCACGCAGCTGCTGCGCCACGATCTGCTGAAACGACAACTCCGGATGCATCTCGCACAGCATGCCGACCTTGATCCAGAACGTGGCCTGCGCATTGATCGACCGGCTGGTCACCGTGCACGCGCGACGTAGCTGATCGTGCAGTTCGTCATCGATATTGACGATGCCCATGCAAGCTCCAATGTCAGGAATATACGAATCGTATATGAAACGTATATCCGCGCACAAACGCGGGTAAAGGCCCTCGGCTGCGCTCGGGGTATGCCAAGCGAACGCAGCCGGGAAGGAAACCGGGAACGGAGCGCTAGTGGCCGGCAACCGGCGAGCGTGCGCCCGCGGCAAACCCATGGCGTCTGGCACGCCATGCAATCAACCATCCGATGGCCAGCAGCAAGGCCATGGCAACCGGGAAGGTCTGCGCGCCCCAGTGGTCCAGCAGCACGCCGCCCACCACGCCACCGCCGGCGATGACGCTGTTCCAGGCCACCACATTGAGCGATAGCGCCACATCGGCGCCTTCGCCTGCGCTGTCGGCAAGTGCCGTCTGCAGCAGGGTCGCCGCACCGCCGAAGGTCAGCCCCCATGTCGCCACACATACGTAGACCACAGGTTGCACGTCCTGCAGGAATGCCAGCACCACCGAGATCGCGAGGAACGTTGCCAACGACACCAACACCGTGCCACGCAGATGCTGCTCCACCAGCCTTGCTGCCACGCCGATGCCAGCCAGTGCCGCAACGCCGAAGATCAGCAGCAACACGTCCACGCGATGTCCCAGCCCGGCGTGTACGGCGAACGGCGCCACATAGGTGTACAGGATGTTGTGGGCCAGCATCCACGCCATCACCGTGGCGAGCACGGGACGCACGCCCGGCGTGCCAAGCACCTTGCGCAGCGGCACCCGCTGCGCTGCCGACTGGCCCGGGTAGTCGGGCACCTTCAGCAGCACCCACACGATCAGGATCAGCGTCAATCCGGACATCGCCGCAAACGCACTCCGCCAGCCCAGCAGGCCTCCCATCCAGGTGCCCAGCGGCACGCCGAGGGAGAGCGCAACCGGCGTGCCCACCATCGCAATCGCCATGGCCCTGCCCTGCTGGTCCGGCTGCACCATGCGCCGCGCATAACCGGCAAGCAGGCTCCACGCCAGGCCTGCCGCTGCGCCGGCAAAGAAGCGCGCCGCCAGGGTCAGGCTGTAGTTGCTCGACAGTGCGGTGACCGAGTTGAACAACAGGAAGCCGACGATGGTGAGCAGCAGCACGTTACGCCGCCGCCACTGCTGGGTCGCAATGGTCAGCGGGATGGCGGCCATCACCGAACCCAGCGCGTACGCGGTCACCGTCTGCCCGGCCAGTGCCGGGCTGATGCCAAGGCCCGCGGACAGTTGCGGCAACAACCCTGCCGGCAGGGTTTCGGTCACGATGCAGATGAAACCGGTCATGGCCAGCGCCAACAGGGCGGCGATTGGTAATGGCGGCGGGATCGCACCGGCGGTGGATGCAGTTGGAGAGGTCACACGCTGTCCTTCGTTGGGGAGGGAGATTTCTGCACGGCTCGCTATATCTATATTGATCGATACACATCTAGACCAAAAAAAACAGGTCGTCTTGGGACCTGCCGGCCGGCAACACCACGCCATGATCTGTATCGTTCGATATATATATCCGCGCGGTGACCGCGTTGTCAACGATATCTGTATCGACTAGTCTTGATGTAGAGATCGGAGGGCGCCATGGCGCAAATGGGAAGGCCGCGCAGCTTTGACCGCGACGCCGCGGTCGAGCAGGCGCTTCACCTGTTCTGGGAACAGGGCTACGAATCCACCTCGCTGAGCCAGCTCAAGGCCGCGATTGGCGGCGGCATCACCGCGCCCAGCTTCTATGCCGCATTCGGCTCGAAGGAAGCGCTCTTCAGGGAATGCATGGACCGCTACCTGGCGACCTACGCAAAGGTGACCCACTGCTTGTGGGACACCACGCTCGGCCCGAAACAGGCGGTGGAACTCGCGCTGCGCCGCTCGGCCAAGATGCAGTGCGAGCGCGGCCACCCGAAAGGCTGCATGGTCACGCTGGGAGTGATGAGCGCGCCGTCGCCGGAGTTCTCGGCACTGTGCGCACCGCTGACGCGCTCGCGCGCCCGCACGCGCGCCGGCATCCGCGCCTGCGTGGACCGCGCCATCGCCAGCGGAGACCTCGGGCCGGCCGCCGACGCCGCCGCACTGACCTGTGTGTTCGACAGCTTCCTGCTCGGGCTCTCCACGCTCGCCCGGGATGGCATGAGCTTCAAGGCGATGGATGCCGCCATCACCCAGCTCATGGGGTTCTGGGACGCCCAGGCCGGCTAGGCAGGCCGCGCTTCAACCTGTGCGCCGCAGCGGCCAGGAACGGCAGCGCGCATTGCGCTGACTTTCTCAGTCGAAGGTGCCGATCGCAGCAAGCCGCACCAACTCGTCCACCACGTAGCGCACCTTCGGGCGCAAGTGGCGCGTGCGCGGCCAGAGCGCGTAGATTTCGATGCAATAGCCCGTGCACTCTTCCAGGACGAGACGCAAGCTGCCCGACTGGATGTGCGGGCGCACCAGCGAGATCGGCATCTGGCAGATGCCCAGACCTCCGATCGCAGCGTCGATGACAGCGTCCCCGTCATTCAACTGGTGCGTTCCTTCAGGTACGAAATCGCGGTCGGCCACCTTGCCGCCAAACCGCCAGCCGACAGGCTGGCCATTGCGGAAGCCCACGACGCTGCGATGCGCCTGCAGGTCCTTGATCGTGCGAGGAGTGCCGTGCGCGGCGAGATACGCGGGCGATGCGCATAACACCAGGCGCTGGCGTCCCAGCTTGCGTGCCACCAGGCCACCCGAACTTTCGAGTCCGCCAAACCGGATCGTCAGGTCGATGCCTTCCTGGGCCGGGTCGATCAGATGGTCATTGAAGGAGAGCGTGTAGTGGAGGTCGGGATGCGCTGCGCCGATGCGGAGCAGGATCGGCAACATGACGTGGCGGCCGAAAGACGAGGGCATGTCCACCCGCAGCCGGCCGGTGGGCAATGACGACTGCGAGGCCAGGCCGGCTTCTGCACTGGCGATCTCTTCCAACGCAGCAGCGCATGCGGCGAAGTAGGATTCGCCGTCGGCGGTAAGCGCGATGCGGCGCGTGGTGCGATGGAACAGGCGCACGCGCAGCCGCGCCTCCAGGCGGGCGATCGCCTTGCCCACCGCCGAACGCGAGATCCCCAGCGACGCGGCCGCCTCGGTGAACGTGCTGGAACGGGCCGCGGTGACGAAGGTGACCAGCCCATTGAGTGTCTCGACAGGAATCATCCGACTTCCGTTGGGGAATTGTTGTCCCCAATGACGGGACTCCTGGCACCTTTATGTGCATCGAAGTCAACCTTACCTTCTTTAGCCCTCCCCACCAAATACCCTCCCCCCATGACATCAACGATTTTCCAACCCTTCGACCTCGGCGACACCCGGCTGAGCAACCGCATCGTGATGGCACCGATGACCCGCGCCCGCAATCCGGAGTACGTTGCGAACGCATTGACGGCCACGTATTACGGCCAACGCGCGAGTGCAGGCCTGATTGTCAGCGAGGGCACGCCTGTCTCGCAGCAAGGCCAGGGCTATATCGACGTGCCCGGCATCTGGTCGCAGGAGCAGGTTGCCGGCTGGAAGGTGGTGACCGATGCAGTGCATGCGCGGCAGGGCAAGATCTTCGCCCAGCTGTGGCATGTGGGCCGCATGTCGCATACCTCGCTACAGCCCAATGGCGCCGATCCGGTGAGCGCGAGCACGCGCCCGGTTGCATCCAGCTCCAAGAGCTTTGCATTCATCTACCGCGAGGACGGAACGCGGGGGACGGCTGAGCCCAGCCCGGCGCGTGCGCTCGAGACCGAAGAAGTGCCGGGCATCGTCAGGGATTTCGAACAGGCGGCCCAACGCGCGATCGATGCAGGCTTCGACGGCATCGAGATCCACGCGGCCAATGGCTACCTCTTCGAGCAGTTCCTCAACCCGATCACCAACGACCGTGTCGACGCCTACGGCGGCTCGCTGCAGAACAGGGCGCGGCTCATCCTCGAGACCGTGGATGCGGTGGCAGCGCGCATCGGCTCGCGCAAGGTGGGAATCCGCCTTGCACCGAACAATCGCCAATTCGACATGCCCGCATACGCGGAGAGCGAGGCCAGCTACCTGTACCTGGCCGAAGAACTGGCCAAGCGCGGGCTTGCGTATGTGCATCTGAACGACAACCACGCAAACGGCTCTCCCGACATGAGCGAAACGTTCCTCGCAGCGTTCAAGCGCAGCTACGGCGGCACCGTGATCCTTGCGGGCAAATTGACCCTGGAATGGGCCACTCGGTTGATCGACCAGGGGGTGATCGACCTGGCCGCGTTCGGCCAGCCTTTCATTGCAAACCCGGACCTCGTCGCCCGCCTGCAGACAGGTGTCCCGCTCGCCACTCCGGATCGCGACACCTACTACGGCGGCGGTGCAGAGGGTTACATCGACTATCCGGCCGCAACCTGATCGCAACCTGACAAGACGCATCCACCGCGTCGATGCACCGCCGGCAGCTGCCGCTGCGCCCTGCGAACTCGCCTCCATGGGACATCGCAGCGCGCAGCGGCATGCTCCTGCGCGGGGCTGCAGCGCGCATGGAGGTGGACGCGAGTGACGCGTCGTCCCTTGCGCTGGCAGCATGCGTGATTGCCGGCGGCGCGCCATCGACCTGCAATAGCGCGCGCACAAACGCCGGGCAACGGGCGCCGAATGCCAGGTGGCGCGTGACACTGGCAACGACGACCACCAAGACCATGCGCTGCCGACGGCAAGACCGCCCAGCCGCAGCTAATTGCGCGGCAATTTCCCGGCCAACCTCAAATCAAACGCCTGCAGATCGCTGAGCCGACTGCAGAGCACCACGCTATCCAGGCGCGTGGCGCCTGCCACCATGGGCGGCGATGAACATTCCGACAGCCGACCGGCAGTAGGACTCGATTTCATGGCTGTCTTCTGCTTTCCGCGCATCGAAGCGCGCGATGATCAGCAGGTCGGCTCCCTTGAAAAGCGCCGCAAACAAGCGCGCGGACCCGAGAGGATCGGGCACGTCCAGCAGTGCCCGCTCATGCAACTGACGTAACAACGCCGCGATTTGGGCAATGACATACGCGGGGCCGCCCTCGTAGTGGAGCCTGCTCAAGGAATTCTGGTTCGTCTTGTCGGCCATGACCATGGCTTCAACGCTGCGGACATCCGGGCTCAACAGGGTGCGAAGCAGCGATGATCCAACGGCCATCAGTTGGTCTTCAGCCGGGCCGTCGACGCTTTCAGAAAACATCTGCGGCGCAAATTGGTGGCACCGGTCTGCGATGGCCGCGCTGAACAGCGCCTCCTTGCTCTCGAAGTGCCGGTAGATGCTGAGCTTGGAGATCTTCGCCCGCTGGGCGACCTTGTCCAATGTGGTCGCCTGGAAGCCCAGTTCCACAAAAAGCGCATAGGCAGCGTCGATGATCGTTTGACCAAGCGCCGCATTGGTTGGCCGGCCGCGCCGGCTTTGGCTGTTCTGGGCCACTCGAATTTGAGTCCTTGACAGTATCCTAATTCTGTATTTAGGATACTAACCAGTACCAAAAATGGCAACCCGCAGGCTGGCGCGTTTCCAGCTCCAGGCGTTTCGCCAGGCCGGCGGCCTCCTTCATTGACAGCTCGGTACCTATTCCTATGGATGACGTCATCATCATCGGCGGCAGCTTTGCAGGTCTCGCCGCCGCCCTGCAGCTTGGCCGTGCCCGCCGCAAGGTCACTGTCCTGGACACCGGCCGGCCGCGTAACCGCTTTGCCGGACACTCGCACGGCGTGCTCGGCCACGATCACAAGCCACCGCTGGACATCCTGATCGAGGCCCGGCAGCAACTTGCGCGCTATCCAACGATCAGGCTGATCGATGCGCGGGCCGAGCGGGTGTCAGGCGTTATCGACGATTTCTGCGTGCTCACCGACGATCACGAAAGCCTGAAGGCGCGTCGCCTGATCCTGAGCTATGGCGTTGTCGACCAGATGCCTGCGGTGCCGGGCTATGCCGAAAGCTGGGGGACATCCATCGTGCCCTGCCCTTACTGCGATGGCTTCGAAGTCGCCTCGCAACATTGGGGCCTGGTCTGGTCCGGCCCGCAGTCGATGCACCAGGTCCGGCTGTTCCACGATTGGACTGACAGGCTGACGGTCTTTGCCGATGGCCACGCCATTGCACCCGATCTGCGGGCCGATCTGGCAAGCCGCAACGTGCCTGTGGCCGATGGCCGGATGACCGGGATTGCCCGTCTCGGGGACCACGGTGCCACCATCAGCATCGATGACGGCTCCGACGTTGCGGTCGATATCCTGTTTGCGCATCCGCGCACCACGCCATCTGCAAGCCTGCACGAATCGCTGGGCTTGGCCACGGTCAACACGCCAACCGGCATCGCGCTCAAGGTCGACGAGCGCCGCGAAACCAGCATGCCCGGCATCTACGCCGCAGGCGACCTCGCCAATCCCGGAATGGCCTCGGTCACCACCGCATCATGGCAGGGCGCCACGGCGGGTATCGCCGCCCAGCAATCGATGCTGGTTTGAGACAGACCGACGAATGTCGAGCACATCACCTTCGATCTGCCACATCGCGGCTTCCACGCATTGCAGCGGCCGAGGGTCTCAACAACGACGTTGGGCCCGACTACGAAGTCCCCAACGGCAGATACAGTGTCAGCGCACTCTCTGCAGCCTCACGAAATCCGTAGCTCTTGTAGAACCCGGCTGCCTTCGTATGCAGAGCATCCACCAGCAGCACTCGCACGCCCAACTGCTCTCGCAGACTCAAGCAACGAGCGATCGCATGTGCCAGCAGGTAATCCCCATGCCCCTTACCCTGCTCTGCTGATGAAACCGCCAAGCGTCCCATCCGGATCGCGGGCACCGGGTAGTTGGGCAGGCGCTTGCGATCCTGCTCCTGTAACGCTGTCAGCAAGAGCTGGGCCGCTGACAAGGTGTAGTAGCCCAGAATGTTGCCAGCAACCTCATCATCCACCAGGACATGGGTCGTGCTGATGCCATCGCTGTGATGCTGCACCGCCTGCCGCCGCAGATACGCATCCAGTGTCGACTCCCCGCAGCTGAAACCGTTGCGGTCGTGCCGCTCTGGCTGGAGTTGCTCAACGATTAGCACGCACTTAGCCCTGCGCGACGCGGGCGAGCGCCTTCCTCAACTTGGCATTGGGCTGGAAGGGTGCGTCCAAGGCTTTCAGGAATCGCTTGGATTCCTCCGCCGACAACGTCACTGTCAACTCGGCGGCCATGACGCTCTCCGCCTCGCGCATGACCGCATCACGCACAAAGGCCGAAAGTGGCACGCCACGCAGATCGGCGGCACGGGAAATCCTCGCCTTGTCGGCCGGGTTCAATCGCAGGTCGAGACGGGCAGCAGCGTTGGTCATTGCAAGCTCCTATTTGTACGGAATATTACCGTACAGGCCGCCCGTGTCAAATAACCAGCCCCGCCACAGGCGGGCGTCGTGGTGGACCTTCAACGACCTTGGTGGCTTGGACAAGACAGCAGACAGGCGGTGCGCGTGACAACCGCTAGCGAGCAGACGGGCGCTTTGGCCAGTGCCTGGCATCAGAGGTTGGACAACATGGTTGCCTGCCTTGACCTGCAACGCGTGTGCTCGCTCGCCGGCTACAGCGCCCAGCCCGAAAGAGCGTCAGGCACGCCTACGCAGTGCCGGAGTTTCTCGAAATGAGCTCTGCCAACTCCAATGCTTTCTCGTTGACACGCGCCATGAGCTGGAGCGAGGATGCGTGCGTCGCCGCATATTCGGCGACCGGGATTGGCGTCCCGGAACCTGAGGCGCACCAGCGCCCATCGATCAATGCATGGCGCTTTTTTTATCGCTCGCATCATCGCGGGCGCATGCCGGCCAGCTTTATGGCGGGCGGTGCGCGGGGGTCGCAAGGCCCACCGGTCCTCAGGCCGGCACGCCAACCGCGTACCGTCCGTCACCCGGATTGGCGTCGGGGTGACGGATTTCCAAAACCTGAGGAAATCCACATGTCCTACGACACCCAAGAAACACCCGCGTCTGTGGCGCGTCAGATTGCCCAGCATGTTGGCCTGATCGCCCATACCTTCGAATGCAGCCATACCGCGTGGCTGAGCCGGTTGGCACGCGCCGCAAATACAGGTAAGGCCGTCCACGCCCTCACATTTGCAGACTGCAAAGCAGCGCTCGCTGCACTCGACGCCTTGCATGCGCAGATGCGGCGATGAGCACGCGCAAACAGTTCCGCGTCTGCACGGGCGTCACCCTCAGCTTCGAAATGATGCAGGGCTATGTGCTGGCCATGCTGCATTCCCACGCGCAACCCGGTCTGCCGCCGGTCCTGATCGCCTGCGAAGCCACCGGCTTTGATGACGTGTTGCCAGGCGGCGATGCGCAGAGCGTGGTGCTGGGCCGGTTGCATGTCTGCATGCATGAAGACCCGGCAGTTGATGTCCTCACTTGGCTGCGCAGGCAAGCGCACCGCAACGGAGCGGCACGATGAATACCGCACACGCAATTGCTTATCCATAAGACGCCAACTACGCGATCAGCGAAGAAGGACACGACGTTCCCCGGTAGTTGCCGAGCCACAACAATGGCACTTGGACGCGCGTCCAAGTGCCTGCTTTCTGGTGGTGGTCCACCAGGATTCGAACCTGGAACCAAAGGATTATGAGGCAGCACAATTGAGCTTATTTGACACTCACTTGGCTACGCT
This sequence comes from Xanthomonas sp. BRIP62411, assembly GCF_003993525.1. NCBI lineage: Bacteria > Pseudomonadati > Pseudomonadota > Gammaproteobacteria > Lysobacterales > Lysobacteraceae > Xanthomonas > Xanthomonas sp. BRIP62411. Next base: position 134,702 of record NZ_QEZI01000026.1, on the reverse strand, counting down.
AATTTGCGGGCTGTACCTCTTGAGGTTGTTGATGAGGTTGGTTGGCACGTCAATTTTGAGCGTCGAGCTCAATAGCCAAGTCGCCATTAAATCGTGTACCGTTATATGGTGCACCAAATAAATGCAGGACAACTATGGCACGGAAACAGCAGAGCGTAGGTGAGCAGCTCTCGTTCGCGCTCTATGGCGCGGCTGGCCGAGTTACGCGGCTGCATAAACCCCTATTGGAACCACTTGGCCTGACCTTCCCCCAGTACCTGGTCATCCTGAACCTGCTAGACGGTGCCCCACAGACCGTAGGCGAATTGGGGTCCCGCCTTGGAATGGATCCAGGCACGCTCACCCCGCTGCTGAAGCGCCTGCAGGTCGCTGGCATGGTGACCCGCACACGTGACCTGGACGACGAACGTCGGGTACTGGTCGACCTTACTGACGCCAGCCGAGCGATCGAACGTGAGATCCGTGCGGTTAACGGTCAGATCAAAGCAGCCTGTCAGTTGACGGAGGCGCAGATCCAGTCGCTGTGCAAAACCCTCGAAGGACTGGCCCACCCAGCGCCGGAATGATCGGCATCTAAGGATGCCGCCAATGAGGATAAGAAAAACCATATGAAAATAGGAATTCTGGGCGCGGGCAGTATCGGTACGACGCTCGCGCGGAAGCTGGCTGCGGCTGGACACTTCGTGAAAGTTGCTAATTCGCGTGGCCCTGAGACAGTTGATCTGCATGCATTGGCAACTGGAGCGCAGGCGGCCACCGCCGAGGCAGCTGCGAACGGTGTCGAAGTTCTGATCCTGTCGATGCCACACGCCGGCTTTGCCGAGGCGAAACACCTCGTTACACCGCTCCCCGCGCAGACGTCGGTGATCGATACATCGAACTACTTCCCCCAACGGGATCGGGTCAATCCTGCGATTGAGTCTGGCGCCGTCGAGAGCCAGTGGGTCCAGGGCTTCTTCGGCCGGCCCATTGTCAAAGCATGGAACGCCGTCGCTGCGGCGCCTTTTGCCGAGTGCGGCCGACCACAGGGACATCCCGGACGCATCGCCATCCCTGTCGCCGCCGACCGTGCCCGTGACCGGCAAGTGGCAATGGCACTGGTAAACGATACCGGCTTCGATGGCTTCGACGCAGGCGTGCTTGAGCACTCCTGGCGACAGCAGCCCGGCTCGCCAGCGTATTGCACCCATCTCACCTACCCAGAAATCGGTGCTGCACTCGCTGCGGCCGAGCGCGACCGGCTTCCCAAACGTCGCGACTTGTCGGTCGCGATATTTGCAGAGCGGTTCGGTCACGGGGTCAATCCAGACGCCTGCACGATCACCAGGATCAGTCGCGCACTACAGATGTAACGCCAACAAGAGGTTCTATTGCCATGAAGATAGGAATACTTGGAACCGGGTTCATGGGTCGAGTCCTAGCCCGGAAACTCGCCGCAGCGGGGCATGACGTCAAGGTCGCAAACTCCCGCGGCCCTGGCAGCATCGCTGAAGAAATTCTTGAGACGGGCGCACATGCCGCAACAGCAGAAGAAGCGCTCCAGGATGTGGACGTGGTCATCCTGGCCATGCCCCATCCCGGCTTCGAGAAGATCAGGCACTTGGTAGCGGGCCTGCCCGAGCAGACAACGGTCATTGATATTTCCAACTACTTCCCCGGACGGGACCCCGTCAATCCTGAACTTGATGGTGACAAGGCAGAAAGCGAATGGGTACGTGACTACTTCGGCAGGCCCATCGCCAAGGCGTGGAACTCCATTGGAATGCTGTCTTTCGAAATCAACGGGCGCGGCAAGGGTGAGCAGGGGCGCATTGCCCTTCCCGTCTCGGCAGACCGGCCACAGGATCAGGAAATTGCCTTGCGCTTGGTGGAAGACACCGGATTTGATGGCTTCTACGCTGGATGTCTCGCCGATTCTTGGCGCCAGCAACCCGGCTCGCCGGTGTACATCACCGACCTGACTTTCGATGAGATGGGGCCTGCACTAGCGTCTGCAGAGCGGGACCGCCTGCCCAAGCGCCGTGACCTGTCCGCGCAGGTGTTTGCCGAGCGCGTGGGCGAGCGCGCATCCCCCGACGCAGAAACGGTGGTCAAAATCGCGCGTGCACTGTTCATTTAATAATTTGGAGATGCATATGAAGGCGTGGCAGGCGAGCTCCTTCGGAAAATCCAGCGATGTGCTGGAGCTGGTTGACGTTGACATACCCAGCCCTGGGCCTGGAGAGGCCCTGCTCAAGGTACTGGCGACGAACATCGGTCTGCCAGACCGCATGATGCTGGAAGGGCGTTACTTCTTGACTCCGCAGCCACCGGTGACGCCAGGCCAGGAAGTGGTGGGGATCGTGGAGGTGGCCGGGCCTGGATATCCCTTCCCCGTCGGCACGCGTGTGATCGGCGGCGCCAATTTCATGAGTGGTTCGGGTGGATTGGCCGAGTACTGCATCTCGCCGAGTGATGGAGCGGTACCTGCAGCCGATGACATGCCGGACGAGCAGGCCGCGGCGTTTCTCGGCACGTTTCACGTAGCCTATGTAGGGCTAGTCAATCGCGCTCGCGCGGGCGTCGGCGAGACTCTGTTGGTGCTGGGCGGAAGTGGTGGCACAGGTTCAACAGCAATCCAGCTTGGCAAAGCGCTGGGCCTCAGGGTGATTGCGACCGTCAGAAGCGCTGATAAAGCCGCATTCTGCACCCGACAAGGAGCTGACCACGTGATCGTGACCGGTACGGAGTCACTGAGCGAACAGGTACGCAAGATCACCAACGGCAAAGGCGCCGACATCGTGTACGACACGGTTGGCAATCCACTGGCGGAACCGGCGCTCGAGGCAATAGCCATCGGCGGGCGATACGTCCTGGTTGGTTTTGCAGGCGGGGCAGATTTCCCGAGGATCGAGCCGCTCAAGATCCTAACGCTAGGCATCTCCGTCACCGGTGCACTGCACAGCGTGCGTACCCCCGAAGAACAAGAAGATGCCGTCACTGTCCTCGGTAAGTTCTTCTCGGAGGGAAAAATCTCGATGCCCATCGACCAAGTCGTGGCCTTCGCTGATGTGCCTCAGGCCCTGGAGCACCTCGGGGGTGGGGTGAGTGGCAAGCTGATCGCACGAGTCGGCGTGAACTGACTCCGACACAGCACGCTGAGGGGGGAGTAACGGGAGCGGCCCGCCCCCCCGCCCGACATTGACGACGCTGAAGTGGCGCACAGTGAAAAGCTATCCAATCTGCGAAGCGTCAGTGTGTACCCGCAGGGCTTACCGCATCAGCCGTAACAACAACTCCCGGCATGGCGACGATCGTGATCGCCCTGCTTGCACTAGCAGCCTTTGCGCCAGCAGTCGCTACCCGCTGGTCACTGCGGCCAAGACCTGGGCCGCCAACGATGCCGGCTGGTTCACCATCCTGGCTGTCGCCGCATTCCTGGTAGTCGTGATCGGGGTTGCGGTGAGCGGTTATGGCCGCATCAAGCTGGGGCCGGACCACCGTCCACCGGATTGCAACTATGGCTTTTGGTTTGCAATGCTGTTCGCTGCAGGCATGGGCATCGGGCTGATGTTCTTCGGCGTCGCCGAATCCATCACGCATTACGCACTCCGCCGGTCGGCGTGCCGGAATCGGCGGCGGCGGCGCGCCAGGCGATGCGCATCACTTTCTTCCAGTGGGGCATCCATGCCTGGGCGATCTATGCTGTCGTCGCACTTTCCCTGGCCTACTTCGCGTATCGGCACAACCTGCCGCTGCGCGTGCGATCTGCGCTCTATCCGCTGATTGGAGATCGCGTCCACGACCCGCTCGGACACGCAGTGGATGCGTTCGCCGCGCTAGGGACCATCTTCGGCCTGGCCACCTCGCTCGGCCTGGGGGTCATGCAGATCAACGCCGGCCTGAACTATCTTTTCGGCCTGGAGGTCAGCACGCGCTCCGCGCGCGCCGGCATCAATGACATGGCTGGGTATTCGCCGATGGTCACAATGCTTGGCTTGCCGGCATACCGATAGCGGTGGCGCCAAGCCTTCGAGGCCGTGGGACGAACCTCTATGCAGAGGCCGTTCGAGTCCGCCACCCGAAAGGCGGCCACTTTAGGTTTGAGCGCGCGAAGCTTGGCATCCGTGAGCAGGGGAGTCAGATATTTGTGAGTCGGAGTAACCGGTTGCCGCTCCACGACTCACAGCCCGACTCACTATGTCGCCGGATGCAATTGGATACCACTGGACGTCAAAAGGCCCAAAACAGCTATTTTCGAGTAGTTTCCCGCGAGCCTTGGACTAACTCGGACGTCACTGGACTGCTTTTTGGTGGGCCCACCAGGATTCGAACCTGGAACCAAAGGATTATGAGTTTGTCGTCAACGCGCCCTGCCTAAGAAAATCAATCGTAAGGCAACGTAAGCAACTGAACAAAAAAGTAAGCTGCGACAGTAGCTTAGCGCAGCTTGGCGAAGATGGACAAAACTCAGCTCTGTACCGCTTGAGTACCGCTATCGGAAACAATCTTAAACCCGTAGACGTTCATGACGACTGCTCCCACGGGTTGACGACGGTCACACCTGTCGGCTGGAAATCGGCCGCGTTGCGCGTGACCACCGCCATACCGTGCACCAGGGCCGTCGCCGCGATGAGCGCGTCGCGTTCGCCGCGCTTGTCTGGTACGTGCAGCCGAGCACAGCGTTGCGCCACAGCGGTATCGATAGGCAATGTTCGCCCATAGAACTCGGGTAATACATGCTGCTCCAGCCAGGAGCGCAGTGTGGCCCCCTGGGCCAGGTCCCTGCGTTCAATCGACAGAACCCCAAGCTCTAGCTCCATAACTGTGATGACGGATACGAATAGGTCGGCGGCGTCAACACGTTCCGCCCACGCCGCCACATTGGCATCGGCCTTGCCGAGACTTACTTTTCGCAGCTCCGACAGCACGTTTGTATCGAGCACGTACATCATTCCAGATCAGCCGGCAGGGCTCCAATAGTCACGCGCGGTGGCTCGAACTCGATCTCCGCGACGCCTGGCATCGCTAGCGCATCGGCAATATTGCGCCGCTGCTTCGTGAGCCGCTGATAGTCCTCGAAGCTCAACAGCACGTGCGCAGGCTTGCCGCGATCCGTGATGAACACCGGACCGCTCTTGGTGGCCTTCTTTGCTCGCGTCACGTCCTGGTTCAGCTCGCGACTGGATAGGGTTGTGATGGTCATGCACGCTTCCGGAATCACCATGATGTAGTAACGTTACTACAAAATTGATTGGGAAGAAAGACGCTGCTCAAGACATCGACGTCCTTCACTAATTAACGAAAAGCGTGATCGAAGGCCATTTCAGGCCGACAAGGCCTTGAAACTCCCAAGGACAGCATCGCACCCTGAATAAAGATGGCCGTCTTCGCAGGACTGCACGCACGTCCCCAAGATGTGGGTGAGGGCATGGCTGCCGGCTACGGCGATACGGAGAGCGGATGAACGACAAGCGCCCGTATCGGCTAGCCAAACCGCGATCACAACACTAAGGCCTTACAGACGAATGCGGAAAGATTCACTTGCCTACGCCGGCTACTGGCGCAACTCGCTTGCAGATGCTGAGGCGGGACACGGGGCTCTGCAGCCCGCCGACGCACAAAAATTTCAGAACCTGTCCCGTGCGGAGCTGGATGTTGGCCGCATAAGCCAAGGCATCATCGATGCCTGCTTCGCCAAAGAAGCCGAACAGACCGAGTTCGTCGAAGTAATAATCCGCCCAAAGGTCTACGTGTCTCGCATTGAACACGGCAAACAGAGGCGCACCGGAGCACCAGCAATTGTGACGCCAATCATTGCACCCGCGATGCTGGCACGTGACGGCAGGCTGTATCCGCTCTCTCGAACGATCATGCCCCGCGACATTCTGGAACCCTTGGAACGCGGTACGTTCGCGGTCGGCGAAGTATCCGATCAGGATGCTTATCTCACCACGAACACCATTGCCGGGATCAACGTTGCGACAAATGACGGCGAGCCGCTCAGCGATGCCGAGTTCGACCAGGAATGGGCACGTTACAGGGCTGCTTGCGATCAATTGCTGGACCAGGTTGGTCAAGGCTGGCCTGGTGCTGAGGACGAATACGAACTCGCCAAACATGGGTATCTCCTGAAAAAGGAGTCGTTCCCGGCCAGCCAGCACATCCTCGCCCTCTACGACCATATCCGCACCGATTCGCCGACCGCCCCCCTATTCGATCGTTACGCCAGCACCGAGATTCCCTCTCCTGAACCCTGCTTGCCTGACAACGCCGCGTTCTCCAGGCGATTGGCGCATGCCAGCGACCAGTTTTCACTGGCAGCCGCGCAGCGCGATGCTTTGGCTCACCTGTTGGCTGCAGAAACAGGCGAGATCCTGGCGGTCAACGGGCCTCCCGGCACCGGCAAGACCACGCTACTGCTATCGGTGGTCGCCACACTATGGGCCGAAGCGGCGATCAATGACGATGAGCCGCCGGTCGTGGTGGCGGCCTCAACCAACAATCAAGCTGTCACCAATATCATTGATGCGTTCGGGAAGGATTTTGCAACTGGAGAAGGTCCGCTCGCCGGCCACTGGCTGCCCGGCGTCAACAGCTTCGGCGCCTACTTTCCTTCCGCAAGCAAAGAGCGCGAAGCATCAAAAAAGTACCAGACCAGCGAATTTTTCGAGGCGGTGGAGTCGGAGGCCTATGTCGCCAACGCGCAGAAGGCGTATCTAGACGCCGCTGGCGCTGCATTCTACAACATGGCTAGGGAACAGCTCCAAGTCCAGGCAGTTGTCGATGCATTGCGCGCGTCGATTCAAGCCGAAGCGAAAAAACTTACCGCCATCGAAAACGCATGGTTAGCGCTGCTCACCGCACGCTCAGCACTTCGAGCAGAGTTGGGCGAAGAGCCTGCCAACAGTTTGGCGCAACGCCGCCATCTGCATGAAACGTCACTGGCTGAGAAACGCGCGATCGACGAGTTGTCCGAGCAATGGGAGCACTATCTTGCAAAGGAATCTCTCGTCTACACCTTCTTCTCTTGGCTTCCGCCTGTCACCAAGAAGCGTATGCGGTTGGCTCGCTTGTTTCTGAAGCCGATCTGGCCCACCCAGTACGCGCAAGGCGCTTGGGAAACCATCGATCAGATCGAGTCGGCCGTTAAGGCTGTCGCCAGCAAAGCGGACCGGAATCTACGCGAGCAGATCCATAGCCTCGAACGCGGCGAAGCTGTCCTTGAAGCAGAGCGCGCTTGCCTCACGCACTGGCAAGCCGCGCTGGTTCCGCTCGACGTATCGCACCAGGCAAGCAGCTTGTCCATGGCTGATTGCGATTCGCTTGCCGACATGCGCATCCGCTTCCCGATCTTTCTGCTGACAACCCATTACTGGGAAGGCCGATGGCTGCTGGAGATGCAGGAACTGCTGCCTGGGATTGAACAAGAGCGAAAGAAAACTGGACGAGCCACTTTGGAAAAGCGTTGGCGGCGCCGCATGAAACTGACGCCCTGCATCGTCTCGACGCTCTTCATGCTGCCCAAGGAAATGCTGGTTTCTCGGCACAACGGCAGCGGCTTCGTTCCCGACTACCTCTATGGCTTTGCCGACCTTCTCATCGTCGATGAAGCTGGACAAGTGCTTCCGGAAGTCGCTGGCGCGTCATTTGCACTGAGCAAGAAAGCCTTGGTGATCGGCGACACATTGCAGATCGAACCGATCTGGTCGATTCCGCCAAGCGTTGACATCGGCAACCTGCACAGTGCCAAGCTGCTTTCAATCGAGAATCAGGAGGATGACTACGACCACCTTTCGCAGATCGGCAAGACCGTCGCTGGTGGCAGCGTGATGCGGATAGCGCAAACGTTAACCCGATACCATTACGACACAGATCTTGCACGGGGCATGTTTCTGTATGAGCACCGCCGCTGCTTCGACGAGATCATCGCTTACTGCAACGCGCTGTGTTACCGGGGCAAGCTCATTCCGACCCGAAAACTGAAAACCCAGGCACCTGCCGATCAACAGGATGGGCTGCCCGCAATGGGGTACCTCCACATCGACGGAATCTGCCAGAAGAGCGGCAGTGGCAGCCGGTATAACCTGCATGAGGCGGAAACCATCGCCGCCTGGATTTCAGAACACCGCGCTTCGCTGGAAGCCACCTACGGACAGCCACTGCACAAGATTGTGGGGGTGGTGACCCCCTTCGGCGGACAGGTGCAAGCGATCTCCAATGCCTGCCGCAGCGTGGACATCAAGGTCGGCAACGACGATGACGGCATGACTGTCGGGACCGTGCACTCACTACAGGGCGCCGAGCGCCCGGTAGTGATCTTCTCTCCGACGTACACCAAGCATGCAGATGGCGGCTTCATCGACCGCAGCACGAGCATGCTCAATGTTGCAGTTTCCCGAGCGAAGAATACGTTTCTGGTATTTGGCGACATGGATGTATTCGAGTCGGCTTCCATAACGAAGCCGCGCAGCCTGTTGGCCACCTATCTCTTCCGGGATTCCACCAACGCCCTCCACTTCAAACATCTGGTACGGCAGGACTTGCGGGGGACGGATGCTGCCATTCATCCCCTAAGGGACGCGCAGGAACACGACGCTTTTCTGCTAGCTTCCCTCGCTAAAGCAGGCCGCGAAATCCATATTGTCTCTCCCTGGATCATCCTGGATCGCATCAAGGAGATCGGCGCGCTCGTGGCCATGCGTGCCGCAATCCGGCGTGGCGTGAAAGTAACGGTCTATACGGATCCGGAATTCAACACTGACGGCAGCTACGAAGGACGTGATAAAAAACGCCAGACGCTAGACGCCACCGCCGCGATCCTGCGCGACGCGGGCATTCAAGTCGCTTTCGTCACTAGAGTTCACAGCAAGGTGCTGATCGGCGACGACGATTTGTACTGCGTCGGTTCGTTCAACTGGTTCAGCGCCAGACGGGACGCACAGTACGCACGCCACGAAACCTCTCTGGTGTATCGAGGACCGGGGCTGACAAGCGAGATAGACGTCATGCGAGCGAGCTTGCGGGACCGCATCAAGGGCGACTCGCACTGAGCTATCAGCGCAGGATGTCTGATCGCAATAAGCCACTCAGCCTTAGGAAGGACTGTTTTCCAAGACCGTGATAAAGCCAGTTTTCGGACTGTACCTTTAGCTTCTCTGCCTATATGAGACGAGGCATAAAATCCTGATTGAAGTGGTGGGCCCCACCAGTAACCACAAAAGAGCCCGCACGCCTTTTCTCACTTAATTCATCATCCCGTCGAGCATCTCAGTTACCGCCATTATTACCGCCAACAAATCTGGCGATCACGCCGCGTCCAGCTAGCGTTGCGTCTTGGGTGCGTCTAGATCAGTGCCGGAACTGTGTTCCATGTGATATGTGATAAGGGACGTCCCAGAAGGCTTGATCAGCGCGACCTAGCAACGCGCAAATTCTTCAGCGGAGCCTATCGGGAGCCCAGAGCACCGCCATTTCAGCGATTCGCTGGACGTCACGCATTGGATCCGAGTCGAAGCGCCTTAAATAACAGGCGTGGTAGTTCCATTCCTCCACGTACCTACTGCCGCCGTGCACCAGCTCATTGCGAAGCTGGAATAGGCACTTCGCTCTATTGATATCAACCTCTTCAAAACCAAGTTTGCCAAGGCCTTCTAGAATAGATGCCTCAACCGAGCCCATCCGCCCCAAGAGTGCGTCTAGGGCAACAAATAAATTCACAAATCCTGCAGTTCCGCTTGCATTTATCCCCATATTTAGGAAGTGTGCGGCCTTTTCAATCCTCGCAACCAAATCAGGCGGACATATCTCCAGCGCAGCAAACCAGCTGCTGACTTGCGATACTCCGGTCTGGTCCAAAATCACGTCATCCAAAAAGCGCGGAATCAGCGGCTCAGTATCGCTCCTCTCCCTCACTTGTTCGGGAGCCGAGACGTGCGGGAATTGCGCACAGTATTCGTAAGTGCGCACACTTCCCTTCAAGTATGGGTACGGGGCAGCCCTTGATGCGCAGGAAAACACCACTGCCAAGAAAGCACGCGCCTTTAGAATGTTTGAAGATTTAATGCCAGACCGTGTGCCGCTGGCATCTAATACCAAGACAGAATAATAATCTGCGGGCGGAGAAAAGGCTGGGTCTATGCCTGGACCGTCGGAAATGCCAGGCTTCCAACCATTGAAGACAAAGTCCTTCTGCAGGATCCGACTCCAGGCATCTCTATCCCCTACTGCCACGACGTCTATTCCGTAGCTCTCTACGCTAAAGCTAGGCAACTGCAATCGAGGTACAAGGAAGACCGTACAGTACCTTCCCATAACTATCGATAGATTTGCCTGCATAAGCGCAAAGATCTTGGCGGCGCATTGACTCACGTCTCCCTTAAGGCACTCGAAGAGGGTTGACCTCTTGGCGAAAACAACCTCATCTGCTAAGAATATATGTGAATCATTACAAGTTTCTTGGAGGGTCTTCAGCACGACTTCCTGAGCCGTCTTCTGATCACACCCCAAGAATTTGGAGGAGCTGCCGAGAAGCAACGATGCGACGCTCGTTCGGGCGATCCGAGCACGCTTATCGAACCACCATGAAATCGCAATTCCGGTCGGAAACGTAAACGGCCGATGGACCCCAGGAAAGAACTGCGCACTAGGCATTTCTCCTTCCGCAGGCCGTACCAGATGGATACTCTTCAAAAGGTTGAGGATCTGCGCGCGTTCTCGGGCGTGCATAGCGAGGCTCCAAGGTTTGAGTGACGATTGAACGCTGGAGGCAGTAAACAGCCATACAGCTCGATCGTGGCCGAGGATGCAGCACGACCGGGGCCTAGACTACAACTTCATTCGCGGCCTCTGCCCACTGACCTCCTAACCCGCGCGCGCAATCGTTGCCCCGCCACGCCTGCACGCTTCGTATGGGGCTTTCGGTGCGACCTGCATGCACGCAACCGCAACCGCAGCAACCCCATGGGTGGTACGCCAGGGGTGACGATATCCCTGCGGATCCACGCACCAGCTAGGCGTGCGGAACGCTAGACCCGACGTCCCCCGCCCCGAGTAGCGGCCGGGTTTAGAGTCCAGGGTTGATGATATCGATGTTGGCAAGATGTTGGGCATACGCGGACGGCGTCATGCCGCTGATCGCGTTCTTGGGCCGCTCCTCGTTGTATCCGCGTCGCCAGCGTTCGATTTCGGTGCGCGCGCAGTAACGTCGGGAACCAATGCTCGTTGAGGCATTCGTCGCGTAGCCGGCCGTTGAAGGATTCGACGTAGGCATTCTGGTTCGGTTTGCCCGGCTGGATGAGCCGTCGCTGCACACCGCGGGCATGCGCCCAGGCGACCATCGCCTTGCCGCAAAACTCCTTGCCGTTATCGGTTCGGATCACCTGCGGCAAACCGCGACTGTGCGCCAGTCGGTCAAGCACGTGCGTCACACCGTGGCCCGAGATTGCGCGCTCCACGTCGATGGCGACTGCTTCGTGGGTTGCATCATCCACGATGACCAGACACTTGATCACCCGACCGTCGGCGGTGCGATCGAACACAAAGTCCATCGACCACACCTGGTTGGCCTACGCCGGCCGCAACAGCGGCTGACGCTCGCCTACCGGGACTTTCTTGCGCTTGCGGCGGCGGACTTGCAGCTGCTGCTCGCGGTACAACCGCTCCACCCGTTTGTAGTTCACGAGGCGCCCTTCCTGTCGCAGTTTGAGATAGATCATGCCCACCCCATAACGGCGATGGCGATGCGCCAACGCAACAATGCGCTCGCGCAGCTCAACGTTGCGACCTTCGCGCGGGCAATAGCGCAGCGCACTGGCGCTCATGCCGATCACTGCCAACGCACGGCGCTCGCTGGCACCACGCCCGATCCACTCGCGCACAAGCGTACGACGCGCCGGTGCACTCACCACTTTTTTCGCAGCGCATCCTTGATCAGGTCGTTCTCGAACAGTTGCTCGGCCAGCAACTTCTTCAGCCGGCTGTTCTCGGCCTCCAGATCCTTGAGCCGCTTGGCATCGGAAACGCTCATGCCACCGAACTTGCTACGCCACAGGTAGTACGAGGCCTCATTGAAGCCATGGCGCCGGCATAGGTCCTTGATTGCCATGCCGCTTTCGGCTCGCGCAGAAAGCCGATGACCTGCTCGTCAGTAAAACGTTTCTTCACGTCCAATCTCCTTCGGGTAGGGAATTGGACTCCAAACTGCGGTGCTACTCATAATCGGGGGGACGTCGCCGGAGCAGCAGTACCTTGCGGCTAATCAAACACGAGATACGCAAACGGAAACGCGATTGCAAGAACTCGCACAAGCACGCGATAACAGCCAGGATGATATAACTAGGAACGGACCGCGAATGTAGTGATTGAATGTGATCCCAGCAGATTTTGAGGGTCGGCAGAGACTCGTGCAAAAAAAACAGCCAAAGTGAACTAACTCGCTGCCAATAAAGGTTCTTACACGAATTCCTGCCGACTCTCTATATCGGCTGAACCCATCATCAGGCGTACGCCGCTTCAAGTACCTGGTCGAGGTTGGTGATGCATTCAAGCATCTGCCGGACTATAGCTGCGTCGAACTCCTCCACCCGATCCTCTTCGTGGGTTCCCTTATTCAGATTGTTCCACTCGATCTTGTGTTTCTGGCCATGGCTCAGGATTTCGGCAAGGTGTGGCACCGCGTCTTGATACACGGTCACGTCGTTCCTGGAGAGAAGCTGATGCAGCCCCGTCGCCAGGCTCATGAGATCAGGGTCTCCCGGGCCGCGCATGCCCACACTGAGCTGGGTGGCCAGCCTTTTGTTGGCGATCTTCTTCCAGAGACGATTTAGCTCATCTTCGAAGGCTTTCCGAAGATAGCTCAGGCAATCACGCGTGCGCCCATCCGTGAAGCTCTGCTGGGCCACCATAAGATAGTGGCGAGGCGAATTGAGCTTTACGGCGATCTTCTTAGCAGCAATCGGCACCAGGAAATCGATCCGGGTTACAGTGTCTGTGTACTTCTTCAACGGCACGGCGTTCTCAAGGCGCTTCACGAAATCCTCGCCGTGCGTGGTGACGATCAGCTGTCTCTTGCCAACTTCCGCCGGATTCAAGATGAGGTCAATAATCGCGCTCCGATGCTCGTCGTCGATCGAGTTCACGACATCATCGAAGATCAGGAACGGTAGACGATCAGCAGTGATCTTCGCCAGCAGAATGGCGAGCCCGAGGCATCGGATGTGGCCTTCGCTGAGAACTTGGAGCGCATCGCATACATCCCCGTTCGCGAATTCGATCTGTATCCTCTCGCCGGCGGCTGTCGGCAACTGCAGGGACCTCAGACTATCAGACGGATGATCGTTCTTGTTGATCTCGTTGTAGAACTTAAGCGTCTTCTCATTGAGGTCTGCAGCTAGCGCCAAGGGAAGCGCAGCGTTGTAGGCCAAGAGCTTCTCGCGAAGCGATCCATACGCGGCGCTATAGCTCAGATTCCTTGCGATTCCAGGCTTCTCGGCCTCCACTTCCCTGATGAGATCCTCGTTCTCCGCATTGAATCTATCGATAGCCTGCGTTGCCTCTGTCTGACTGCTCGCGTTAGCAGCGGTGAGGGTCGAGATGGCAACAATTTCCTCAAGGTCACTAGCAATAGCGAGATTAGCTTGCTCGAGAATGCTAATTGCGACTTTGGACTGATCGACCTTTTCGTTGTGTACCGTGGTCGCTTCCTTGAGCGCCTGTAGGAGCTCGCGTCGCGACGTCATAGTTTGGAGGAATGACTCGATACCCGCGGCCCCTTCAGCCTCAGAAGCCTCGCCGCTGAGAGCGCTCAACTCAGGCGCTCGAACGAAGCCTATAGCTGAAGCGGCACCCGGAAGCTTGGTGATCCCTGCCTGTAGGGCCTGCCAACGGACTCTCAGCGCCTGGTCAATTTCCTTGATTCGTGCTTCCGCTGTCAGGGCGAGATCAAATTGCGCGAGTTTTGCCTCGGCGTTGCAATACGGGTCGACGGGCACGGCAAGTTGACCGTTTCGATAGAGCTCGGATGCGCAGGCGGGGCATTCATCCCCGAACTGGTCGCGGTTCCCCAAGATAGACGCGTATAGGTCTCGCAAGGACAGCTGGTGCTTGTACTGGTTGAGGAACTCGGCCGACTCCGCGCGCTCTTTGATGAGCAGCAGCAACCCTTCGGTGTCAACCAAGAGCCCGTCAGTTCCAGTACTTGGGGCCGTTTTAAGGTTCTGCAGTTGGCCGATCTGGGTGTGGTTATCCTTCTGCTTGCCGCCGTTGCCGTCCGGACCCGTCAAGCTGACTTTGATGTCATCCAGACTCTTGCACCCTGCATGCTTTGCGAGCAACGCAGCACCTCGCGCCTCAGCGGCCCTGTCCTTTTCAGGGAGACTTTCGAGTACGGCTTGGTGTCCAGCAAGGCCCTTGGCTAGGGTGGCCAGCTCCGTTTTCTTCCTCCCTACCAAATCTAAGTAGGACTCGAGACTTTCGTTGAACTGCCTTGCAAACGTGTTGAATTCATCCAAGCCGAACAGCGCCGCCAGGCGGGTCTGCTGCGCGGCCGGTGTATTGGCAGCCACGCGCGCAAAGCCATCGATTCGATTCTTTTCGATGAAGCAAAATTCGAAACTGCGGGAATCTGGCTTTATTTGAATGCCTTTTTCTGTCGCGGTATCTCCATACAAGATGGGCTTGATTGCCTTCCGCGACGTGGCGTTCTTGATGTAGTCCGCAATCGAAATCCGCTTTGATTCCGACTCGTGAATCGAACCAAGCAATGCGAACTCCAGCGCCTCACAGAGACTGGATTTTCCCGTCCCGTTCGGCCCGTAGACGAAGGTATAAGGCGTACTGAACTCGAAGGTGTGCTTATCGGAAAAGCCGCGAAAGTGCTCTACCTCTAGCTTTGTAAGCTGGAGAATGCTGCTCTCGTTGGAGTTCACCTCCTCGGCTACCGCTTCAAGTTCCGGGGACGCCCCATCCCCGTGATCGACGATCAGTTTCGCTACAAATCGACCACGCAGGCCCCCAGCCGATCCCACTGCCGCGATATCGCCGAACTTTCCAAGTATCAGGTTGGCCAACTTCTTTTCGTCATCGGTCATATTCGGGGCCGCTTTGACCACGAAGCGCTTGAATTCGGCTAGAGATTTGGTCATGTCCGTCCTGGAGGTAAATATCGTCGGTTGCAAGGTTGGGTTCGGTTAGCTCTGGCGCCTGCCCCCGGTCTGCCCAGAGGAGCAGTCTCAGAGAACGCAAGTGCGATAATTTGCGGAAGTTAACGCAGTGTCAAGGGTTGCCGCTTATCTGAACCAGGTCATGTTGCGTTGCCGTTGTGGAGGCGACGCCCCCCTTTGCAGGGTCAATCCACTGAGCTCTCAACGCTAGCTTCGGTACGCTAATTGTCGGCCGAGCTTATCCGCCAAAACTAGTAATATCTCAATATCGAAGTGTGCGCACACATTACCGGGCTCCGGCCTATCCTGCATTGTCCATTCTGCAATTTTTCGACCTCATTGCTGCGCTCACCGAATCACTCGACGCCGCACCCGATTTTCACCACTACTGCTGCCACCCTCTCTGCTATCACTAGCCAGGAATTTCGTCATGACGAAATTTCTCAGCTGGCTTTTCCGTCCCCATGCTCGTCAGCGTTTCTAACGCAAACCGTATGTTGTAGTGAGAAACCACCTAGGGCTCACCAAGTAGGTCCGTGTTGTAACCTTGAAAATTTCGTCATGACGAAAAAAAAGGACCAACGACACCGCGACTTCGAGCCAGAGTTTTACTAGCAGCTGGCATGGCTCATTACTGTGCACACAAGTTCCACGCTGAATCTGTCTTGCATCCATGAGTAAATTTTTTAAGCTCGACAAAATTTTGGGTTGTTAGCCAAAAAAAAACCCGCCTAAGCAGGGCCTCGTCCTTATTCACTTTGAACCTGACCACCTCTAGCTCGGCCCCAGTTCTTTCCCACGTTGCTTAGTACATGTTGTCGATATGAGGGATTCCATACCGTATTGCCAGCGATAAGGTGATTAGTTCGCCCAGCCGTCACCATCATGCCTGATTCAAGATCGCGGCGAGTGGAAACGGGGTTGACTGACCGCACCACGGCGGACCCTACTCCAGATGCCAGCAGCCAAGCCGCCCAAGGTGATCGCTGCAGACGTCATGCCCCCTGCAAGTGCAGCCCCTTTTTGATAAGCGACATACATAAGCCGCAGCATGACCACGATGATGATGACTAGGCGCACGCAGTCAAAAAATGGGCTTGCCTCGGCGCTGTCTATGTTTGTTGCGCCGACCACGGCAACGAAGATCTTCATGGCAAATGCCAGAACTGCGCTTACAAGCGCGATCTGCAATATGGCGGTAATCACCTCACCAAACCACCGATCAAAAAATGCTCTAGTGGCAGGCCACATAAGCAACATGATAAAAAATGGACCAATGCCAAAAAGCAATTCGAGCAGCGTTTTAGATGCGACGATCATTGCACCAGCAGGAGCGGCAATAATGAGAGTTGCAGTTGCAATAATAATTGCTTCAAAAAACTCTCCAATCATCATCCCGATTTCGGTCATACCCCTATCAGAGGCGCGGTTCCAAAGCTCGCTTGCTAAGGCCAGCCCCTTTCCGACCGACTGGTCAACAACTTGATAAACAGTGGCCGGACTCGCACCGTTGTCGCCTGAGAACGCCTGTGTTATTCCAACTTCCAAGCCGTGACCGGTAGCAACTATAAAGTTCATGTAGGTGCCTGCGCTCAATGCAAACGCGCCGATCAACGCAAATTCTCCGAAAGATATTATGAGCTGGGAAAACGGCCCATCAACTCGGCCCCGGGTCATCAAAATTCCAATGATGGAATAGTAAAGAGATCCCATAAGAACCGCAGTTCCCGCGATCTTTTCAATTACCACAGGAACCGTTGACTCGACATAAACACCCATCGCGTTTGTAATGGAGTCGCCTATGAACTGAAAAAATCATCGGGTCTGACATGTTTTATTTTTCCTTTTTTACAGAGGGCAGCGGGGAGTAACCGCGACGCGAATTAGCTATTTCGTTCTCTGCCTGTTGCGCGTTAATACAGTTCGGCGCTAGGCCCTTTTCGCCGGGGTTATTCTTGCAGGCCGTCAGCATCGCATTTCGTTGGTCTCTGTCGGACTTGTACTCCGCGACAGTCCGGATTGGCTCGTTGTTGTTGCAGCCAGCAAAAAAGGAAAACGAGCGAAGTCACATAGACAAACTTTTTCATAGTTACATCCTCTTGGTAGAGCGCGGAATTTGCGTGGGCGCAGCGGACACTTCCGAAGCAACTATTATTTGCCGTGTTGCAAGCCACCTCAGTGCCGCCTCCGGCATCCCAGCGCGTGTTGCATCTAGAAAACGCTGCCTGCCATTCACGAATGCAAGCGCGATGCAGGTCGCTGTCAAAGCGAACGCTACAATCTCCGCTTCCCAACTCGCAAGGCTCTTGATTCGGGGAATAGAAACTACAAGCGTGTCGTGTGCAATCCAGTAGAGAGCGACCAGTGCAAAGAACATTGCTACGATATCGAGGCAAAACATGTGTGCGTCGCCACGCAATGCTTCATTGAAACGAGAAGACCCAAATTTCCGAACTGAAAGCCAGAACCTGATAGGTAAATTCACGTATCCGATGAGTAGGATTAATTCGATGAAATGCCGCATAATTCCTCCTAGAACTCGACCGGATTCAAAGGAGAATAGCCACGACGCGAGTTTAATTTCGCATTGATTTCGCGTTGTCGTTGCTGCTGAATTTTTTCCTCAGCTACCGCCATCATCTGAAACAACTGGAGTTTGGTTTGCTCGTTGGCGATCATCGCTTGTTCGCTAGCGATGCGTCTTTGTAGCTCAGCGATCGCCTTTGGATCCTGTGTGTTGTTGATTTCGCCCATGAGCGAGCTGATCTGATCGAGACGTGATTTTGCAGCTTCATATGCATCGCCAACGAATGCCTTGTCCTGCGCCGGTTTCGCAGCTGCAGCCTGGCAGGCAGTTCGCTGCACATCGCCCACAAGACGTGCGCATGTGTCGAAGATCTTGTTAGCTTCGTAGATGGCTGCTGCCGAGCTGCTAAGGCCGCTGTACCCGCCATTGCGCACAGAGTCATAGACGCTTTGCCAATCCTGGGGCAAGTAGTCGCGCAATTCCGGATCGTTCATGATCTGACCCAAACCGCGCGGGCCAGTGACTGCGTCGTATTGCTTCTGCATTTGGTTAATCTGGCTGACCATCTGGTCATACTGTGCCTTCCACTTCGCTATCGTCTCGATCTGATTGATCGTAGAAGGAACGTCGGCCACGACGGTGACCGGGACACCGGCGTAGGCATAACCGCCGAGCATCAGCGAGCCTACGAGAAGAAATGATTTGTTGATCTGCATGAGTGCCACTCCTGTTGCGTTAGGAGGGGCGAGGCCGACTGTTCCGGCTGGGTCAGGAGGGGCTTAGCCTCCGCAGCTTCGCCTTTGGCGGTTAGCTCACTATGCGACCATTCTGTTCATGGTTGTCAGGGCCTTCTTTTCAGCCCGGCACCCGGTACGCACGAAGCGTTCTTGGGGCAACTCGACCCAGGGTCTTGGAAACGTATCGTCTTTACCAGTTGCTTCGGACGATGATTAGATTTTCGCTCAAATACGGTACATCTGCCAGATCTTCCAAAGCCTGATCGACGGTGCGGAACCATAGCTGCATGCCATACCTATCGACAACTACTCGGGATTCGGCGCCGTCGTTGATACGCATTGCGTATCCCCTCTTTCGTTCGGCATGTAAGATCACCTGAATTTCCCCTCTTCTTTCCAGACTGTCACAGTAGTCTTCGAGGTTATGAAACGATAAATGTTTATCAGGCGTCGTGGTGCTCATTAGCTTTTACGTTTTCACCCTAAGCATTGCACCTATCTGATCCATGTACGGCTTGCTGGCCCCTGGTGACGATCGCTGAAGGCTACGAACTGGCTCAATCGCTTTCTTCTCGCTCGTGCTCTTTCTTGCCTCCGATACGGCTACTCCAGCTACTGGCTCAAGTTCACCTCTCTCGTAGCCAACGTTCTGGGGTGGTCTTGATGCTGTTGGTCGAAAGCACTCCGGCAAGCTCGTCCAAGAGAAGCTGTGCTTCGTCAACGTCTATTCCAGCCATCAGCAGTTCCACTGCACGCCTTTGTGACGCATTTAATGAGCGCGGCCAGAAAAGTTCTCTTCCATCCGGGACGCCTGCATCTGTGTCGCCATCGTTTTTACCGTTGATGACCTTACACGCAGTAGGTTGTAGTGGTTTTTCATCAATAGTCTTAATTAAGTTGGTACTGCTCTTCTTGGTACTACTTACACTTGGTTTATCCCCCTGTGCACCAAGGCCTGAGAGACCATTGGATGAGTCGCCATGCTTTGGACGGCCATACCCCGGTTTTTGGGGGTATGGTTCAGGGTTTGATGTAGTCGTAGCGATGTGCTGCTCAGGCGTATCTGTGACAACTTGCAACCACTTTATTTTTCCTTGCGAATCACGCTCCCGCTTTTGCTGGAAGTAACCAGCAGCTTGCATTTCTCTCCGAGCGCGAAGCCACTGCTGCTCGCTCAACTTGAAGGTCTTACGTACATGCCAAATATTTAACTTGAAATCAGAACTTCTCCCAAGCATCCAGGATAGGACAACACGCGCCGTCTATCCCAATCGGCTGTCGGTCAAGATGTCATCAGGCACTGCCGAGAACGCACGACGTTTGATACTGATAAATTCGCTCATAGCTAGACTAGCCTGCAACGCAGTCGGCAGGCACTGCTTCTCCGTCAAGTGACAATGCATCCTTGACTTGAAGCGTTCGGAAGTAGACACGCCTCCCTACACGCAACATTGTGGGCCTGAGTTTTCGAGAAACCTCATTATTCGAGTACAGCGCTACACGCATTCCGTCGGGAGAACGTCCTAAAAGAGCGGCAACGTCAACCAACTTCATAAGCGGCCCATACTTCTGCAGCAAATATTCTTCAGTTGTCATGGGAGTGCATGTACCTACGGTTGATTTCTGTAGATGCTCATCCTCATGACTTCAAATCCTTTGGTCAAACATTCACTGCAATTTCTAGAATACCAAGATGCTATATATTGACTTTTTTTGCAGGCACCGCCTGATCCGCTGAAAACCTAATTTCGGATAAAAATAAGCCTGAACAAGGGAAAACAGAAATACAACAAATCTTATTTCTGCCTGCGCACACATTTAACGAAAGCCAAATTGACATACTTTGGTCGTGCTCCCATAAGGTGTATTTGGGAGAACACAGCGCGTCTTGAGCAAAGTTATCAAACGGCAGACGATACCTCCCTATCAACTTATCAGTTAGGCAACCCCTCTTCCGAGTCGGTCCAACTTTGATACAAGATCCTCAGCCCGCAGGTGTGTGTATCGCCGCAACATTTGCATGGATTTGTGACCACTGATCGCAGCAACCTCCTGGTCTGAAAGGCCTTCTTCAACAAGTCGACTGATTGCCTCATGCCGTAGATCATGAAAATGTAGGTCCGCCATTCCGGAGTCGCGCTTGAGCTTCATCCAAGCTGGATTGAATTGGTAAGAGCGACGTTTACCGTCTCGCCCAGGCTCGCCATAGAACAGCAGATCGGTGTCGATAGGACGTACAGGGTTGGCCAACGCAACTCGCAACACTCGCACAGCCTCCTGGGTCAAGGGGACAGTCCGCGAACTTCCATTCTTTGTCTGCTGAAGACGGGCCACGCGGCGCACCAAGTCAACCTGGCTGCGGCGCAGGCTCACCAGTTCGGAAGCGCGCATTCCCGTTTCCAAGGCTAAGCGTACGATCCAACCGAGCATCGGATTTGAGTGGCCATCTGCTGCGCGAAGCAGGCGCTGCTCCTCGTGCGGAATCAAGCGGCGATCTCGCCCAGGGCCAGGTGGCGGGCGCCGAATGCCTAGCACCGGGCTGTGGATGAGCCCTAGGCCCCATTCCTTCAATGCCACCGTAAACATGTGTCCAAGCAACGCGAGTTCCAAGCGCACTGTGTTGTTACCGCGCGGCCGACGTTTACCCTGCGCATCCAGGTCTCCGGCCAAGCGCTCGTCGCGGAAGCGAGCAACGATCTCTGCGGTCACCGCCGCCAATGAATAACGGCCAAGATGTCTGATCAGAACTTCGGCACGGCGCACTTCACTGATCTGCGTGACAGGCCGCTTTCCTGGCGTGACTTCGGCCAGGTATCGCCGCATCGCAGCTTCAACGGTAGTGCGCTCGGAGCCGGCGCGGCGGATGTACACACCGCGCACCATCTCATCCTCGGTGCGCCTAGCCCAGTCCTCGGCATCACGCTTGGTGCGGAATGTCTTGATCGCAGGAGGCCATCCAGTCTTACGGATGACGGCCTTCCAAGAACCTGCGGGGGTTTTTACGAGTGTTGCCATAGGTTTCTACTTCCCGGACTGTACCGAAAATGTACCTTTGGCCTCTCTCTTAAGATGAGACGCGTCAGCAAATCATTGATTTTACTGGTGGGCCCACCAGGATTCGAACCTGGAACCAAAGGATTATGAGTTAGCGCTACTTAGCTTACAAATCAGCGA
This sequence comes from Xanthomonas sp. BRIP62411, assembly GCF_003993525.1. Taxonomy (NCBI): domain Bacteria; kingdom Pseudomonadati; phylum Pseudomonadota; class Gammaproteobacteria; order Lysobacterales; family Lysobacteraceae; genus Xanthomonas; species Xanthomonas sp. BRIP62411. The sequence continues at coordinate 113,124 of NZ_QEZI01000026.1, read as the reverse complement.
CTAACGTCAATTATTTTTCCCGACGACTGGCGCCGGAGGCCTAGCGCGCTCTTGGGCGTCCTGCCAATTTTCCCGATCCTCGCGGTCACCGACCTCGCCCTAGATGGCTCAGAAACGCCGCCCAGTGGTGGCTACCTAGCTCCGATCCTGGCGCTCTGCCCACGCGCTATGCCCCCCCATGAGCGAGCTCCTATGAAAGCTGGATAAGGGTGCGAACGGTCTACCAGCGGCGCCGGCTTTGGAGCTCCCCGCACGACCACGTTCTGGGGCGCCACCATGAAGAAGCCCTGGCTTAACCCAGGGCTTCTTCATACACGTTTTGAGAATCGATGGCCTGCACAAAGCAGGAGCGGCATGGTGTTGTGCAATTGCTAGGCCGCGGCTGAGATGCCGACCTCAAGGTCAGCGCCAAGCGCTTGAATTGCGTCGGCCAGCGTATCGATTTTTGTGGTGTGGTGAAGATTGACCAGGCGGTTCACCGTTTGTGGGGTGGTTCCAAGTCTACGCGCGAGCTCGGCTGGCGTAGTTTTAGTCTCGATCATCCTATTCAGCAAAAGTGCTTTTGTTGCGATGCTGACAGGCAAGCTCACTAGAAACTCATCCTCAACGGGTGTTGATGGTGCCGGTACCGGCCGCCTGTCGTCGAAGTAAAAATCCATCGCGGTTACGAGACAGTCCAACGCAAGAGACTGAACCTCTTCAACAGTTGCGCCGCCAGTGATCGCCTCTGGGATGTCTCGAAACGTTAGTACGAAGTCGCCTTGTGTGCCCTCAATTCTTGCTGGAAATTTCATGGTGGGATCCCCTGCTGCCTACTCTCACTTTGTCGTTTGTCGTTTTGTCGTTTTGTCGTTTTGTCGTTTTGTCGTTTTGTCGTTTTCGTTTGGCTGTGAGGTGTTGCAAGCAGATCAGCTTCTTCACATGTCTGGTGTCGCGCCGACCACTTCAATAGTGACGATGCCGCCCCGACTAGCGGGGCGGTTCTTCCAGTTCCAACTGTTTCATGATGGCCTTCCTCGTCCGCTCGTTGATCTCTGCGGCGTGCCGGGGAAGTGTTGATTGCCGGCCCTTGAACGTCAGCTTTGTGTGCTTAGCACCCTCACTGAACTCAACACCTAGCTGTCTCAACCAACGCCGAAATTCTGATGTCTTCATGCCTCCCTGTTCCCTGGATCAGAGGATACAGCATACACAAAAACGTGTACCTGTAAACATTTTTGTGTATTTTCCACAGCTGGGTTTGTTAGTATTTTTGCTAACTTTTGATGCCGTCTCGACCTTTGAGACTTTGCCCCGCGAGAGTTCGCGCCATGTTGTCCCTCCCTCCACCCCATACCTACGCCCGCCTGCTCGGGCCGGCCGGTATTGATCCGGCGCCTTTGCGGCTGCCGGTCAGCGCGCTTCGTATCCAGCTCGGCTTCCCCTCGCCCGCCGAGGATTTCCAAGACGACGAGCTCGATCTGAACCAGGTACTGATCCGCAATCCGCCGGCTACGTTTCTGTATCGGGCCGAGGGCTGGAGCATGATCTTGGCCGGTGTCTGCGACGGGGACATCCTGGTCGTTGACCGCTCTGTGCGTCCGATCAACGGCGACATGGTGCTGGCCATCTGGGACGGCAATCAGCCGGTCTGCAAGATCCTGCAGGTCGCGTCTGACCACATCGAGCTGCATAGCCGCAGCCCGCATTGCGCGCCGATCGTCCTGGCGCCAGGCACAGAGGTTGAGGTGTTCGCGGTCGTGGGCGTGGTCCGCCAGGTCACGCGCGCTCATTCCCGCGCTGGCCGCTGATGTTCGCGTTAATCGACGGCAACAACTTCTACGCCAGCTGCGAGCGGGTGTTCCAGCCCGAGCTGCGCGGCAGGCCATTGGTCGTGCTGAGCAACAACGATGGCTGCGCCATTGCGCGATCGGACGAGGCCAAGGCGCTAGGCGTGACGATGGGACAGCCCATCCACAAGGTGCCCAAGCAGATCCGCCGGCGGCTGGCGTTGCGCTCCGCAAACTTCGGTCTGTACGGCGACATCGCCTCGCGCATCGGCGTGATCCTTCGCCAAGCCGCGCCGCGTGTGGAGGTGTACTCCATTGACGAGTCTTTCCTTGACCTGGCCGGGATCCGCGATCGCCGGCAGCTCGCGGTCGACCTACGCGAGCGCGTCTACCAATGGACAGGCATCCCGAACTGTATCGGCATCGCGCCCACTAAGACCCTGGCCAAGCTAGCCAACCGGGTCGCCAAAGAAGCGGCGCGTAAGCCGGGCAGCTACCCTGCCGGCCTGGCCGGCGTCTGTGACTTAGCCGCGCTCAGCGCCAGTGAGCTCGATGCCGTGCTGCGAACCACGTTAGTTGGCGACCTCTGGGGCGTTGGTAGGCGCTGGAGCGCCAGGCTGCAGGCACGCGGTGTGTATACGGCAGCGGATCTGCGGGATGCAGCTGCAGACGACCTGCTAGCGGAGTTCGGAGTGGTGATGGCGCGCACGCAGCGCGAGCTGCAGGGTCACGCCTGCCTCGAGCTTGAGGAGGTCGAGCCAGACCGGCAGCAAATCATGGTCAGCCGATCGTTCGGGACATGGGTAAGCGACCCGCAAGATATGTCAGAGGCGCTGGCCACCTTCGCCATGCGTGCCACCGAGAAGCTGCGCGCTCGCGGATTGACGTCGAGCGCGATTGGCATCTTTGCCGAAACGGATTCGTTCAAGCCGGGCGTACCGCAGCACAACCCATCAGGCACCGCCCCACTCGCCTCCGCCACTTCTGACAGCCGCATCGTACTCACGACTGTACGCCGGCTTTTCCAGGGCTTCATGCGAGAAGGCTTCGCCTACAAGAAGGCCGGCGTGTGCCTGATGGATCTAGCAAAGCCTGAAGACCTGCAGGGCGACCTATTCACTCCGGCTCGCATCGGCGACGAGAAGCTGATGAGCGCCTTGGACGCTATCAATCGACGCTTTGGGCGGGGTACGGCCGGCCTCGGTGCAAGCGGGTGGCAGAACTCTCCAGCATGGGCCTCGCGGCAAGAGCTCTTGTCGGGACGCTTCACTACCTCACTGGCAGATCTTCCGCGCGCCACGTGCTGACGGCGCGCCAGCAGGCCTGACTCAGGCAGCTCGGTCTAGTTCGAACTTCTGCGGCACCCTGCAGGCGTTGCCAATCACGCGAGGCGGGCGGTCAGTGCGCGAGTGCTCAAGCGTGGGCGCAAGGCGGTAGTTGGAGCCCCTTACAGGCCCCTGATGGGAAATTTCGGGATGACCATCGGAACAAGGTAATTTAGGTAATCCGCGCCAAGAAGCGCCACAATCTCCATATTTATCAATAACTTATTTAACAATAGCAAAGGTAATTAAAGGGTAATTGGGAGGTAATGGGATTACCTTTTGGGGAGGTAATCAACCTCCTAAAAAATACTCTTAAATTTCAATCACATAACTTTTTTATGGGAGGCTAATTACCTTAAATCACCCGAAAGGTAATCTGTAATTTCCCTGTTGCATCAATTGCTTAGACCCTGTTTCAGGTCGCCGATTACCGATTACCTGGTTCCGATGGTCATTTGCCGAAATGCACTGGGAGGCCCAGCCACGGAACGCATGGGCGCCCTGCCCGCAGAGCCCCCAAGGAGGCCCCCCTGAATCTCACGGATCCGTAGCTGCAGCGCGGCCTGGGCTGACCCCGCAGGGGTGCGGCGAAAACCATGCATGAAGACCGCAGGCGTGGCGGGTGACGATTGTGCGCGCCAAGAGCCAAGTGCCGAACTCTGACGAACGTGAGGGGACTCGCCGTAACCGAGACACTGTCGCCTTCTCCCGGTTGACAGGTCCGTCCCCGCATGGTCAGCGAAGGAAAGGCGAGTCAAAACTCGTGGCTACCTCTGAAAAATCGTGGTAAAGATGGCGTGTAGGCCGCAAGGGGGTGCCTACACCAAAACTAAACATCACGGAGCGACAAATGGTTAGCAATTGGATTGTGAAGTTAAGCACCCTATTCCTTCCTGTAGCAGCGGCATGCGCATTCGCATATACCCCAAACGCTGCAGCACAGAATTCTGAAGCAGCTATTACGTGTGAAGGTTGCGCCGTAGTCGCTATGGAAATAGCGGCACGTCGCTATGCGCAGGCACGTCCGTTACCCTCAACGACGGATATTTATGTCGTCAACTCGACTAACGACATCGCACTTAAGTGGAGGATGCAGAGAACTTGGGAAGGGGGATCACCTTGCTCTCCGAGTCCACAACCACGCCCTGAATGCATCCCTGTAATCTACAGCTCGTCACTGCCAGTAGAATCTAATGTGAGCGGCTTTATGGGAGCTATGCGTGTTGCTGCTGCCCAGCCTGAAGTGATTGCAGCGCCAGGCTTCCCAACGACGCCCTACGACGACATGTATAATCCCGGACGTCAAGTCGCCGTACATAACTGGCTTTATAGCCACCCAATCTATGGAGCTCTGCAGTATTCCATCAACGGAATTAATCCGGTTCTCGCGCGAGATATCAAGATCCCTATCATCGTTCGCTATGCAGATGGTGGTGTCGCTCGGTACTACTGGGATCGCGACACTCAAACCTTCAAGCCTATTCCCGGCTCATACAGGGATAACGCAAATAATCTCATCCCACAAAATAAAGACCAAATGGGCAAAAACCCTGGTGTCGCGACAGTTTATAACTTTGCGGGATCGAGCACTACTGATGTTGCAGCATTCGTCAATCAACTTTTCATCATCGGTGTAAACATGGAGAGAGGCGCACCGACTCGAAAAGTGACTGGCGTTGTATGTGTCGTTGGCACCGTTAATGGCCAGCCCGAATCAACCTGCAACTATAAGTATGACTAAGTTGAGGTCTTAAATGCAAAACCAGAGCCAGCCCAGCGGAATCGTTGCAGCGGTTTTTTTTATTTCTTTTTCCATCTGCATATATACCGGCACAATGGCGCCGCACCAAAATAGCTTCACGCCTATCGGTGCCGCCTTACAACCCTGGATGGTGGTTACCATTTTAATATCTGGCATAATTTGCATGCTAACTGTATTTTCTGCGTGGCGATGGCTTTACAATAAATTTTTTATTATAGCTACGCGTTCCAGAGCTAAGAAGCAACCTTAGGAATAGGCACCTGAAAGGCCTCCGGCAGACGCCGGAGGCCTTTTTACTGGCGAAATTTAGCTATTTATTGCCAAGCCTAGCATCAGCAACCTTTGCGTAATGGCTGGCCATCTCGATGCCCATCCAAGAATACCCCTCGTTTCCTGCGGCAACCAAGGTAGTTCCACTGCCTGCAAATGGATCAAGAATACGACCACCTGATTCACAGATCCGCACCAGCTGCCGCATCAGTTCGGTGGGCTTGCCGGTCAAGTGATGCTTATCCGCCTTGAGCACGGGGGTACACACTACACCAGGCAACACAGGCGCACGACGATCCAGCGGCATATTGCCGTTGCTGCCCCACACAATGTATTCGGCCTGGTTGCGGAAGCGGCCCAGCTGCGGCCGCACCCTCGGTCTTGTCCCAGACGGTGATGCCGCGCCAGGTAAAGCTCGCAACCTGTAGCGCATCGGTGGTCAGCGGCAGCTGCCGCCCATCGGCGAAAAGCAGCACCGGCGCGGCGTCCTTGAGCACGCGCGCGCACTCGGACAACCACAGGTGCATCCACTTCAGGTGCGAGCGCTGGTCGCGCTCGTCGCCAACGAAGTCGGCATGCCCACCATCCCGGCAATACCTTGTTGACGGCGGCCGGGCACGGGCAGCGGCGGTCAGGCCGCCACTCGCGTAAGGCGGACCAGTGATCAGTGCGTCGAACGAGTTGGCTTCAAGCGTGGGCAGGATGGTCAGGGCGTCGCCTTGGAGCAGCTGGTTTTCATGGTGAGAGCCTTCTTGGATTCGCTCGCGGCGATCAGAGGTGAGGCTCTCGGCCTTCAGGTGATTGAGCGTGCCGCAGCGCGGGCACTTGATCTGGATTTCATCGAAGGCGCCGGCCTTGCACAGCAGGCGGGCACATTCGCCACAACGGGGGTTCTTGAGCATTGCGTGGTCTTGCGGTGGGACGAGATTACGCGCTGCTCGTGGCGTAATTTGGTCAGGCTGGCACTGCTGGAACTGAGACATTGCTACATGGGACTACGGCACAATTCGCGCCGGCACGCGCTTATGTCGGCCAACACTGCCTTAAGGATCGCGGCACTCACCAATAGTTTCGGCACTGCCACAACTATGAAGTATGTTGCCTCAAGACTATTGCTACAGCGTTGCGGATTTTCCCGTTGACACGCTCCGAACGGCGGGGCGAGTATTCCAACGTCGCCGCACATTCGGCGACCGGGATTGGTCTCCCGAATCAAAAGGCGCACCAGCGCCCATAGATCGATGCACGGCGCTTTTTTATCGCCCGCATCGTCGCGGGTGCATGCCGGCCAGCTTTATGGCGGGCGGTGCGCGGGGGCCGCAAGGCCCACCGGTTCCTTTTGGCCGGCAGACCAACCGCGCACTGTCCGCCACCCCGATTGGTCTCGGCGTGGCGGATTCCAAAACACAAAAGGAGTCCAGCATGTCTTACAACACCCAAGTAGCGCCCGCGTCTGCGGCGCGCCAGATGCCCCAGAATGTGGGTCTGATCGCCAACACCCTCGAATGCAGCCATACCGCGTGGCTTAGCCTGAAGGCACGCCTCGGAAGTACAGGCAACACCACCCGAGCCATCACGATTGCCGACGCTGCTGCAGCGATCACTGCCGTCGATGCCTTAGATGCGCAGGTGCGGCGATGAGCACTAGCAAACAGTTCCACGTCTGCACAGACGTCACCCTCAGCTTCGAAATGATGCAGGGCTATGTGCTGGCCATGCTGCATTCCCACGCGCAACCCGGTCTGCCGCCGGTCCTGATCGCCTGCGAAGCCACCGGCTTTGATGACGTGTTGCCAGGCGGCGATGCGCAGAGCGTGGTGCTGGGCCGGTTGCATGTCTGCATGCATGAAGACCCGGCAGTTGATGTCCTCACTTGGCTGCGCAGGCAAGCGCACCGCAACGGAGCGGCACGATGAATACCGCACACGCAATTGCTTATCCATAAGACGCCAACTACGCGATCAGCGAAGAAGAAGACGTTTCCCGGTAGTTTCCGAACCACAAAAAAAGCACTTGGATGCGTGTCCAAGTGCTTTTTTCTATTGGTGGGCCCACCAGGATTCGAACCTGGAACCAAAGGATTATGAGTCCTCTGCTCTAACCGTTGAGCTATAGGCCCGGCAGGGTGGGTGGCGAGATGCGGGGCATGTCGGACCGTCCAGCTGAGGCGAAAGTTTACCTGTCTGCGCGCGTCGCTGTCTGCTGACATCCGGCGTCGATGAGGACAAGCGCCTGCACCCACCTGCGCTTGCCCGCACAAAAAAGCCCGGCGCAAGCCGGGCTCTTGAATCTGGACGCGGTCAGTGGGCGTTGCCCACCATTGGCAGTGCAAGATCCGGTAGCTACTGGCACCCAGCAATCAGCACCCCAGCACTCCCCGAATCCCCACTCCCCAATCTCAGCCTCTAAGCCACCTCAAGCTGCGCATCGACCAACTGCCGGCCCGCACGGAATCCCTGCGCGATGGCTTCCTGGTAGGTCTCCCAGCCCGCTTCCCGGCCACTGATGCGTGGCTGGCGTTTGCCGCCCAATGCATACACGTCGACCCACAGCGTCCACCTGGCGCCAGGGGACGCCTGCTCGGCGCGTACGCGAATCTCGTGCTCGCGGTATGTGGTGGTTTCAAACCGGCTTTGCCTGCTCATACGACGGCCTCGTTCCATTCGTCCATCAACTTAGAAGCCACGGCTAGAACGTCACGTGAGCCTGGAACAAACATCGGCTTCATGTTGCGCCGCTGTCTGGCTTCGTCGCCGAGGCGTGAACGTCAGCTGCGCCATCCCCGACGCATCTTGGTTCGGCAAACGTCCACCCAACAAGCATAGCCTGCGATACGTCCCACAACGCAACAGCCCCGCAAGTGCGGGGCTGTTGTGTGATCACTGCACCGGTACGACGACCGGATCAGTCGATGTCCAGGAACGAGCGCAGCTGCTCCGAACGGCTCGGGTGACGCAGCTTGCGCAACGCCTTGGCCTCTATCTGACGAATCCGCTCGCGGGTGACGTCGAACTGCTTGCCGACTTCTTCCAGCGTGTGATCGGTATTCATGTCGATACCGAAGCGCATCCGCAGCACCTTGGCCTCGCGCGGGGTCAGGCCTGCCAGCACGTCACGCACCGTCTCGGAGAGATTGATGTTGGTGGTATTGTCGATCGGGGACTCCACGTTGGTGTCCTCGATGAAGTCGCCCAGATGCGAATCCTCGTCGTCGCCGATCGGGGTTTCCATCGAGATCGGCTCCTTGGCGATCTTCATCACCTTGCGGATCTTGTCCTCGGGCATGTCCATTTCCTTGGCCAGCTCCTCCGGCGTGGCCTCGCGGCCGAACTGCTGGAGCATCTGGCGGGAAATGCGGTTCAACTTGTTGATCGTTTCGATCATGTGCACCGGAATACGGATGGTGCGCGCCTGATCGGCGATCGAACGGGTGATGGCCTGACGGATCCACCACGTTGCATACGTCGAGAACTTGTAACCGCGACGGTATTCGAACTTGTCCACAGCCTTCATCAGGCCGATGTTGCCTTCCTGGATCAGGTCGAGGAACTGCAGGCCACGGTTGGTGTACTTCTTGGCGATGGAGATGACCAGGCGCAGGTTGGCCTCGACCATTTCCTTCTTGGCCTTGCGTGCCTTGGCTTCGCCATAGGCCATCGCGCGGCTGATCTCCTTGATCTCGCCCAGGGTCAGGTAGTTGGCCTTCTCCATCTCGATCGAGCCCTGCTGCTCGGAGACGATCTGGTCCTTGACGTCGCGCAGCGCCGACGACCACTTCTGCTTGCGCTTGAGTGCGTCTTCCACCCATTCCAGGTTGGTCTGGTTGCCTTCCCAGGAGCGGATGAAATCCTTGCGCGGCATGCGTGCCACGGTGGTGGCCAGGTGCAGCACCTTGCGCTCGTGGTCCTTGATGCCGTTGACCACGCCACGCAGCTGGGTGACCAGCGCATCGGTCAGCGGCAGCGGCAGCTTGAGCGTGGTGAAGATGGCGGCCATGTCCTCGCGCGCCTTGACCACCAGCTTGTGCTCGGCGCCGTTCTTGGCATAGATCTTCTTGAACTTGGCGTATTCGTTGGCCAGGTTCTCCATGCGCGTGGCCACTTCCACCGGGTCCGGACCGGTCGGGCCGGCCTCTTCCTCGGCAGCGTCGTCATCGCCGTCTTCGTCGTCGTCTTCATCGACCGCGTCTTCGTCCACGGCGACGGGGCCGGCGGCGGCCAGCGCGGCAGCGGCGGCGTCGGCTTCCTCGATCAGGTCGTTGAAGCCGACCACGATCTCGGCCAGACGCTTCTTGCCTTCCTTGTGCGCTTCGTAATCGGCCAGCAGCATTTCGGTCGACAGCGGGAACACGCCCAGTGCTGCCTGGACCTGGCTCAGGCCTTCTTCGATACGCTTGGCGATGGCGATTTCGCCTTCGCGGGTCAGCAGCTCGACCGTGCCCATTTCGCGCATATACATGCGCACCGGGTCGGTGGTGCGGCCACCTTCGGTGTCGAGCGCGGTCAACGCGGCGGCGGCTTCTTCGGCGGCGGTGTCGTCAACCTCGCGGTTGCCGGTGTTGCCATCGTTGAGCAGCAGGGTTTCGGCATCGGGGGCAACTTCATGGACATCGATGCCCATGCCGTTGATCATGCTGATGATGTCTTCGATCTGCTCCGGGTCGACCAGGTCGTCGGGCAGGTGGTCATTGACTTCGGCGTAGGTCAGATAGCCCTGTTCCAGGCCCTTGCTGATCAGTAGCTTGATGTCGGATTGCTGGGCAGGACGTTCGTTGGCCATGAGTGCTCGCGCCACCGGCTTTGAGATTGGAAAGAGAACCTAGCATTATACCAGCGTGAAGCCCGGTCTGCCGGATTCAAGACAGGACCGCTGGTGGACGTGGGTTTCTAGGGTCTGAGAAGGAAAGTCACCGGGCCATCGTTGACCAGGTCGACAACCATATGGGCACCGAAGCGCCCGGTTTCCACCCCGCCGCGATGTTTTTGCCGGCAGATCGCCACCAATTGATTGAACGCCCGTTCAGCCTCCACAGGCGGCGCGGCCGTGCTGAAGCCGGGGCGATTGCCGGAACGGGTGTCCGCAGCCAGGGTGAACTGGCTGATCAGCAGCAGGCCGCCGCCGGTGTCGGCGAGTGAGTGGTTCATCTTGCCGGTGTCGTCGGCGAACACGCGGTAGCCGAGCAGGCGCTCGGCCAGGCGCCGGATCTGCGCGTCGCTGTCGCCGGGCTCGACCCCGACCAGCGCCAGCAGCCCGGGACCGATCTGCCCGACGGTCTGCGTATCGACCGTGACTGCGGCGCGGGTGACACGTTGGATCAGCGCAAGCATGGGCACTCTCAGGCAGCAAACCGTGCCGCGCAGCATGCCCAGCGCCGCCCGTGCTGTCACGCGCGGGCCTTGGCCGGCCGCGCTGTTTAGAATTGCGCAGATGAAACCCGATGTCCGTGCCCGCCTGCTCTACGCCACCGCCGCAACCGTGGGCCGCCTGCCGTGGCCGCTGCTCAAACGTGTGGCCGATGCGCTGGCCTGGAGCTGGCGCAAGCTCGATGCACGCGAGGCCCGCGTGACACGCCGCAACCTGGAGCTGGCGTACCCGGAACTGGATGCCGGCCAGCGCGCGCAGCTGCATGCGCAGGTGCTGCGGTCGACCGCGCGGCAGACGCTGGAAGTGCTGCGTACCTGGACCCGCCCGCCGGCCGAGAACCTGGCGCGGCTGCAGCGCAATGGCCAGGAACTCTACGACGCGGCGCTGGCCTCCGGGCGCGGCGTCATCGTGGCCGCGCCGCACTTCGGCAACTGGGAGCTGCTCAACCAGTGGCTGTCCGAACGCGGGCCGATCGCCATCGTGTACCGCCCGCCGGAATCGGACACGGTGGACGGCTTCCTGCAACTGGCCCGTGGCGGCGACAACGTGCGCCAGGTGCGCGCAGAAGGCCCGGCGGTGCGGCAGTTGTTCAAGGTGCTCAAGGACGGGGGTGCGGTCGGCATCCTGCCCGACCAGCAGCCGAAAATGGGCGATGGCGTGTTTGCGCCGTTCTTCGGCATCCCCGCCCTGACCATGACCCTGGTCAACCGGCTTGCCGAGCGCACCGGCGCGATCGTGCTGTATGGCTGGTGCGAACGCGCCGGCGGCGACCTGCAGTTTGCGTTGCATGTGCAGCCGGCCGACCCGGCAGTGGCCGACGCCGACCCGGTGCGCGCCGCCAGCGCGCTCAACGCAGGCATCGAACAGATCGCCCGGCGCGACCCGGCGCAATACCAATGGACCTACAAGCGCTACACGCTACGCCCGCCGGGCAGCGGCGAGGCCAATCCATATGCGACCGAGCGGCATCCGCACTGACCGCGGCGGGCTGCAGACAGATCCACTTGCGCAAAGCACCGCCGCCGTTGCGGCGTCGGCAACCACCGTCGCAGGCTCAATCGTCGTGCGGATCGGCCGGGGTGGCCAGGATGCGCTGATAGAACGCCAGGTCCAGCCAACGGCCGAACTTGAAACCGGCCTCGCGCACGGTGCCGGCGTGGGTGAAGCCGAATTGTTCGTGCAAGGCGATGCTGGCCTGATTGCTGGCATCGATACCGCCGACCAGCACATGCACGCCGCGCTGTTCTGCCGCCGCGATCACACCCTGCAACAGCAGGCGTCCCAGGCCCTTGCCGCGATGGTCGCGGTGCACGTAGACCGAATGCTCGACGCTGTACTTGAACGCCGGCCAGGCGCGGAAGGTGCCGTAGCTGGCAAAGCCCATCAGGCTGCCGTCGGCCGCTTCCACCCCGATCACCGGAAAGCCGCCTGCGCGCTTGGTGGCAAACCAGCCGATCATGCTTTCCGGCGGCCGCGGCCTGTAGTCGTACAACGCGGTGGAGGTGGCGATGGCGTCGTTGAAGATGTCCAGGATGGCGCTGGCGTGGCGGTCTTCGCTGCAGTCGATAAGAGACATGGGATCCGATACAGGCAGGGGGTCTTGGAATTAAAAGGCATTGCCCGGCGATGAACAACGCAGCCGGCATGCAACCAATCCCTGCCTGCCGTGCAACTCAAACGGCGGGCGCTGGATGCAGCGTTCCACCCGGCCGTGGCGACTGGCGATTGCGAACCACGCGACAATGGCTGCATGCGGCAGGCAGTGGCCGCGGCAGCGTCCGCCTTGAAGCGGGCGTGGCAATCCCCATCTGGAGTCGTGCATGAGCAGCCCCGTCCCCTCCCCCAGCGCACAGGCCTTCGGTGATCCGGCGGCGATCCGCTGCGAGCGCGCCGCCTCCGAGCTGCGCGCCGGCCGCCCGGTGCTGCTGACCGCGGCCAACGGGCAGGCACGCGCGGTACTGGCGTTGGACAGCAGCACCGCGCAGTCGTATGCGGCCTTCGCACGTGCGGCGCAGCGGCGGCACTATCTGTTCGTCACCCCGACCCGTGCCCAGGTGCTGGGCCTGAACGCCCCGCAGGGCGCACGCGTGGCGCTGGCCGAGCACGACTACGACCAGCTCGCGGCCCTGGCCTACCTGCGCGACACCCCGGTCCCGACGCAGTGGACCGCGGGCGATACGCTGGACGCAGGCGCGGTGGAGATCGCGCGGCTGGGACTGCTGCTGCCGGCGATGCTGGCGGTGGAGCTGCACGACGCGGATGACCAGGCCGCCTTCGCCGGCTGCCAGTCGCTGGCACTGGACGATCTGGCCAGCGGTTGCGCCACATCCGCCGCTGCCGGCTACGAGTTGGTCACCCGTACGCCGGTGCCGTTGCGCGGGCTGGGGATGAGCGAGTTCGTGGTGTTTCGCGGCGGGGTGGCGCAGCGCGACCAGGTGGCGATCGTGGTCGGCCAGCCCGACCTGTCGGCCGCAGTGCCGGTGCGCGTGCATTCCTCCTGCCTGACCGGCGATCTGTTCGGCTCGCTCAAATGCGATTGCGGCGACCAGCTGCGCCATGGCCTGGCCAAGCTGAAGGACCTCGGCGGCGGCGTGCTGCTGTACCTGGACCAGGAAGGCCGCGGCACCGGCATCGCCGCCAAGATGCGCGCGTACGGCTACCAGCATGCCGGCCTGGACACCATCGACGCCGACGCGCAACTGGGCTTTGGCCCGGACGAGCGCCGCTACGGCAGTGCGGTGGCGATGCTGCGCGGCCTGGGCATCGGCCGGATCCGGTTGCTGACCAACAATCCCGCCAAGGCCGAGCGCCTGCGCGCGGCCGGCATCGCGGTCGAAGACCGCATCCCGGTGACCGGCGACATCACTGCGGAAAACGAGCAGTACCTGCGCACCAAGGCCGCGCGCGCCGGGCATGCGCTGGATGTGGACGCGCTGATCCTGGCCGCGCAGTAAGCGCCGCCTGCGCCGGATGCGCCCGCCCTCGGCGCCCGGCTATGCTTGCGCACCGCTTCTGCAGGCCAGCCTTGTGCACGACGCTCCACCGCCGCACCCCGAGGTCATCGTCACCGCCGCGCCGGCAGAGGGTCCGGCCGTGGACCACACGCAGTGGCAACCGCTACCGCAGCGCGGGGCCTATGTGGCCGGCGTCAACGGCGCGCTGGGCGGCGGATGTGCCGGGCTGATCGCGGCCGGCGTGACCGCCACGGGGTTGCACGCCTGGCATCACTGGCCGCTGGTGCTGGGCCTGACCGCGGTTGCCGCGCTGCTGGGCGCGTGGTTCGCGGTCAAGCGGCATCGACTCACCCACTGGAAACTCGACCACCACGGGCTGGCGCTGCAACGCGGTCATCTCTGGCAGAGCGACACGCGCATTCCGATTTCGCGCGTGCAGCACGTGGACCTGCGCCGCGGCCCGATCGAACGCGCCACCGGGCTGACCACGCTGGTGGTGCATACCGCCGGCAGCAGGCTCAACGCGGTGGCGTTGTCCGGCCTGGATCAGGGCGATGCCGAACGCCTGCGCGACCGCCTCGCCCGCCAACTCGATCACGACGACGACGCGCTGTGAGTGCCATCGAACATCCCGGCCAGGACGAGCAGCGCCTGCATCCGTTGTCGTGGGTGTTCGTGCTGTTGCAGCAGATCCGCCAGTTCCTGATTCCGCTGGCGGCGTTGATCCTGTTCGGCAGCCGCGATGGCAGCCGCGACTCGGCCGACCACATCGCCACCGGCGTGGTGATGGCGGTGCTGGTGGCGATCTCGGTGCTGCGCTATTTCACCTACCGCTACCGCATCGGCATCGATGGCGTGGCGATCCGCAGCGGGCTGCTGGAACGCAGCCGGCGCGATATCCCGTTCGCGCGCATCCACAACGTGGTGGTGCATCAATCGCTGCTGCACCGGCTGGCCGGGGTGGCCGAAGTGCGGCTGGAATCGGCCGGTGGCCACAAGCCCGAAGCGGAAATGCGCGTGCTGCGGCTGGACCAGGCGCTGGCGCTGGAAGACCTGATCCGTCGCCGCACGCATGATGCCGACGCCAGTACGCCGCAGCCCGCGGCCGACAGCAACAGCTTGCTGCGCCTGCCGTTGGGCGAAGTGATCCGGCTGGGGCTGATCTCCAATCGCGGCATGGTGGTGGTGGCTGCCAGCTTCGGCGTGATCTACCAGATGATCCCGCGCCGCACGGTGTCCAACTTCGTCGAGCACAACGGCGAGCTGGCGTACCGCTATGTCAGCCAGGTCCATCCGGGGACGGCCGTCGCCGCGACCCTGGTGGTGCTCGGCACCCTGGCCGTGCTGATCGCGATGCGCGCCTTGTCGGTGGCCCTGGCGGTGGCGCAGTACCACGGCTTCCACCTCAGCCAATCCGAGCGCCGCCTGACCGTGGAGCGCGGCCTGCTGACGCGCATCCGCAGCAGCGTGGCGCTGCGGCGCATCCAGTCGTGGACGTTGTACGAAAGCCGCCTGCATCGCCTGTTCGGCCGTCGCCAGTTGCGGGTGGAGACCGCAGTGGCCGGCACCGCCGACAGCGAAGGCAGCGCATTGAAGGAGCTTGCGCCGATCGCCGAGCCGCAGCGCTGCGATGCCTTGTTGCAGCGCCTGCTGCCGGGGATTGCCTGGCCGCCTGCGCAGTGGCAGGCGATCGCCACGCATTGCTGGTGGCGATTGAGCCTGCCCACGCTGTTGGTGCTGCTGCCGCTGGTGGGCGGCCTGGCCTGGCAATTCGGCAACCAGGCGGCGTGGTTGCTGCTGTGGTTGCCGTGGAGTGCGTTCAAGGCGCATCGCCAGGTGCACCGCATGGGCTATGCGGTGGATGCGCGGTTTGTCGCCGTGCGCGGCGGCTGGTGGAAACGCTGGTGGCGGCTGGCCGAGCTGGACAAGCTGCAGGCGCTGCAACTGCAACGCTCGCCGCTGGATCGCCTGTCCGGCACCGCAACGCTGTGGCTGGACACCGCCGGCGCCAGCCCGACCGGCCCGGGGTTACGCCTGCGCTTTGTGCCGTTGGCGCAGGCGCAGGCGCTGCAGGCCCGGTTGGGTGCCGCGTTGACGCGGCGCAAGTTGCGTTGGTGAGTTGGGAATCGGGAATCGGGATTGGGCGAGGTGCTGATTGACAGCGGTATCTCGTCAACGCGCAACTAGCAGCGATCAGCGTTGTGCCGGGCCCCAGTATCCGAGTTCGCGGCGGATCTGCAGGCCGCGCCACACTGCGCCCAGCGGCTTGCGCCGCAGTGGACCGAGCTTGCCGGCGATGAAGTCCTCGGTCGCTGCAATCACCCGCTCCGACGATTGCCCGTCGCGGTACGGATGGATCGCGTCGGCATACCTGGCCAGCGCGCTGCGCAGCGCCGCATCCGGCGCCAACGCGCGCGCCAGCTGCTGCGGTAATTGCCCGGGCTGCTGGAAGTCCAGCATATGCGGCTGCGGCACGCGGTTGCGGAAGGTCACCACCGGTTTGTGCTGCACCACGAACTCGGACACGATCGATGAGGTATCCGACACCAGCACATCGGCCGCACGCTGCGCGGCCATGACCTGTTCGGGTTCGACAAAGCATGCATGCGGCCCGGCCAGCGCGCGATAGCGATCGAACAGCTCCGGCGCGCACTTCGGGTGCAGGGTCAGCAGCCAGTAATGCGCACCGCGCGCGATATCGGCGGCGATCTGCTCGTAGAGCGCGGGCGCGGCGCTCAAGCGCTCGGTAAACGTGGAGCCGAACAGGATCACCGGCCGCCCGTTGGCGGGCGCGCGCAGTGCCGCGCTGCGTCCGCCATCGTCGCGAAACACCGGGTCGAGCTTGGGCCAGCCGGTTTCGACCACCGCAAAATGCCCTTCGCGCGCGGCGAGTGCGCGAAACGGCGCCGTGGTGGCCGGGCCCTGGGTGCAATACAGATCGAACAGCCCACGCACGCGGAAGTGCCCACGGTTGTCTTCGCGTTTCTGCACGTTGAAACCATGGAACAGCTGCACCTTGGCGCCGGCAATGAACGGCGGCACCCAGTTGGCCGCGCTGAATACCGCCTGCGGGCGCAATGCCAGCGCCTCGCGCAGGCCGACCTGGCGCACATCCGGCAGCACCAGCCCGCGCGCGCCACCCTCGAACCAGGCCGACACGGCGTGCCCGCGGGCCTGTAATGCCTGCGCCAATGGCGCCAGAATAGGCAACGCGTAACGCTCCGTTGCGAACAGCAGGTATTGAGCCATCACATGTCCTCTTCGACCGCACCCGACGAACGGCCGCGCATCAGCGCCTGCATTATCGCGTTCAACGAGGCCGATCGCCTACGCGACTGCCTGCGCTCGCTGGCGTTCTGCGACGAGATCGTGGTGGTGGACTCCGGCTCCACCGATGCCACCGTGACGCTGGCCACCGCACATGGCGCACGCGTCCTGCAACGTACCTTCGATGGCTATCGCAGCCAGAAGGCGTTCTGCGTGGCGCAGGCCAGCCATGACTGGGTGCTGTGCCTGGATGCCGACGAACGCGTCAGCGATGGCTTGCGGGCATCGATCATTGCCGCGCGCGATGGCGGTTTTGCCGGTGCGGCCGGCTATCGCTTCGCACGGCTGTCGGATTATTTCGGCCGGTTCCTGCGCCATGGCAATGCCTATCCGGATCGGGTGCTGCGCCTGTTCGATCGACGCCGCGGCGGCTGGCGCGGCAAGCGCGAGATCCACGAAGCGGCCAGTGTCGACGGGGCGGTCATGACCCTGGCGGGCGACCTGATCCACTACCCCTACCGCTCGCTGGCGCAGCAACTGGCCAAGACCCAGCGCTACGCGCAGATGATGGCCGAACACGACTACGCGCGCGGCAAGCGTGCGACCTGGAGCAAGCTGGTGCTGGCACCGGCCTGGCGCTTCTGGCGCGGCTACCTGCTGCGTGGCGGGTTTCGCGATGGCTGGCACGGCTTGATCTACGCCTATGTCCGCGCCAACTACGTGCGCCAGAAGACCATCATGTTATGGCTGCTGCAGCACAACCAACCGGTGCAGGATCCGCCGCGCGTGGACGATCGCCGCGACGGCTGAACGCAGCGACCCGCATGCGACCGCCGCGACGGCTGCGCCCGCCGCCAGGTCGGCGCTTCGAGCCAACAGTCACCTATCCGATGATGGGGCCGAGCCCACCACCCACCGCAAGGCCGCTCGCTAGGCCTTGTCGGCCGCTCGCACCGAGTATGCCTGCGCCTGGCGCGCCGCCAGGCCGACCAGCACACCGACCATCGCCGTGTAGAAGCTGGCCGACACCTGGTGCGCAAACATCGACTGGGTCAGTCCGCACAGGGCATAGCTCACCACGATCATCACACCGGCCGCTGCCGGCCCGCGGAACTGGCGCTGGCCGCTGCGTCGATGCAGCCGCACGAAGATCCACAACGGCACGCCGTAGACCGCAAACAACAACAACAGCCCCGGTACTCCCTGGGTGGCGCCCCACTCGGCCAGATCGTTGTGCGCATGGCCCAGATGACAGCGCAGCAGCCAGGTGTCGCCGGCGCACACCGGCAGCTCGCGCATCGCATCGTCGAAGCGCCCGACGCCGATGCCGGTCAGCGGATGCGCGCGCAAGGTATCCCAGGCCACGTGCAGCCGTTCGATACGGGCACCGGCAGACGAGTCGCTGTCGCCGACCTCGTAGCGCTGCAGGTCGCTCTGCAACTCCCCCAGGCGCATCTGCTCGGTCAAGGCCGGCACGCTGAGCACCACGCCCACCGCCAGCACCGCACCGCCGACGAAGGTCAGCAAGCGCAGGCGTGCGCTCTGCCAGGGCGCGCCCCAGATCAGCACGCCCAGGGTCACCAGCAGCGACAACCACACCCCGCGACTGCCGCTGAGCACGATCACCACCACCGTGGCGATGGCCGCGCCCACCAGCCAGCGCACGTGGCCAACCGGACGGCAGAACACTGCCACCACCAGCAGCATCAGCGCGATATCGGCAAACACGATCGCATTGGTCCAGCCTTCGGCGCGGGGGGCCCCGTTCATCACCTGCAACATGGCGATCACCATTGCCGCGAACACGCCGGCCAACGCGCCGCGCCAGAGCCAGATCTGGCGCGGCTGCAGTGCGTACGCCCACACCGCCGCCCAGGGCAGCACCAGAAAGCGCGAGCGGTTGTCGACATCGCGCAGCCCGTGTTCGAACAGCACGATCGACAGCAGCGACATCGCGATCACCGCTGCGGCCAACCACCCCAGCGCGCGCAGCGACCAGGGGCGCATGGCAATGCCCGCGCGCAGGCTGCGCCAGCCCACCAGCGAGCCAAGCAGCAGGCACAGCCCGAAGGGCAGCAAGCCACTCGGCATGTTGACCACCAGCGCGGTCAACGCAAAGACACCCAGTTCGGCAATGCCCACACCTGCCGGTGATGCAATGGGGGCCGAGGAGGAAAGTGCAGCGGGCTGGGTGGGCAAGGAATTCATTCAGACATCGGTGGCGAATGGGGGTGAATCGGGCGGCACGCGTCAGCGACGCCGGCCAAGCTAACGATGTCCCGCATGAATCCATGCTAGACGACGGCCGGCGGCGGCGTTGACGCGCCGCCGATCGTGGCCGGAACCTGTGCTGCGCCGGCTCATTCGGTGTCCAGGTTGCCCTGCTCCTGCGCTTCCACTGCCCGCTGCTCGGCACTTGCCACGCAGCTGCCATGCACGGCATCGGCCGGTACCAGCCACCAGCGACGGCGGTTGGCCACGCCCACCATCTGGCTGCGGCTGCGGTCCACGCAGGCCAGCAGCGCGGTCTCCTGCGCCATCAGCCAGCGTTGCTCCGGGTCTTGTGCCTGCCAGGCCACCGCACGCTGCAGTTGCTGCTCCCACGGCACCTTGAAGCCGAAGGTCTGCGCGGGGCGGTCGGCCATCAGCAGGTTCTGCTCCTTCCAGGCCACCAGCCCGAGCTGCGCATCCGGGCCGATCCGGCGCCCGGCCTCGCGCATCACCGCGCCCGCCGAACTGGAATCGTTGAAGATCGGATAGCAGACCAACCCGAACGCCACCCACCACGCGCCCAGCAGCGATGCGGCGGCAAGCGCGGAACGGCGCACCCGCAGCAGCAACAGGCTGGCCACGCCCCACACGCCCACCGCCAGCAGCAGCCAGCCGAGCGGATCGGTGGCCTCGCTGCCGACTCCGCGGCTGTCCATGATCTTCTGCTCGAACCCCGGGTGCCCGATCAGCATCGCCGCACCGCCGGCAACGAAGGCCACCGTCAGCAGCACCACGAATCCGAACAGCAGCCGCTGCACCCCGGCACGGCGCAGCAGGCCTGCCGCCAGCGGCGCCAGGGCCAGGCAGAACATCGGCAGCGCCGGCAGGATGTACACATCGCGCTTGCCGCTGGGAATGGTGAAGAACACCAGCACCAGCAGCCACCAGGCCAGCGGCAACAGATAGCGCGCATCGCGTCGCTTGAGCCGGCGCCACCAGGCCGGGATCGCCCAGGGCAGCAACAGGATGGTCGGCAGCCACATCGTGGCCATGCCCTTGAAGTGGTACCAGACCGGCTGCGCGTGATCCCAGGAATTGGCATAACGCTTGGCGGTCTGGCGCAGCAGGATGTCGTTGAGATAGACGCGGTACTCGGGCTGGCCGGCAGTCAGCGCGGTCACCATCATCGGCACGAACCACAACAGGATCGCGATGAAGAAGAACAGCGGCCCCAGCCAGAAACGCCGATCGCGCACATGCACGCGCACGCCCGGCCAGCCGCGCGCCGCCGCAATGCCGGCCGGGATCAGCATCAGCAGGGCGATGATGCCGACCCCCTTGGTGATCACGCCCAGCCCGGCGGCGAACCAGCCCAGCGTCCACCAGCGCCAGGCCGGCCCCAGCAGCAGATGGCGCAGCAATCCGTAATTGGCCAGGGTGATCCAGAACACCACCAGCGGATCGATCTGTGCCTTCTTGGCCTGGAAGGTGAAGTGCAGCGTGAACAGCAGCATCCAGGCCGCATAGGCCCCCACGCGCCGCGTCCATAGCCGCCGCCCGAGGTCGTACACGCAGGCCAGCGTGCCCAGCGCCGCCAGCAGCGACGGCAGCAGGAACGCCACCCGCCAGTTGCCCAGCAGCGTGTAGAACAGCGCCTGCAGCCACATCAGCATCGGCGGCTTGTCCGAGTACAGCTCGTTGCCGCGATGCGGGAACAACCAATCGCCGCTCATCACCATCTGCTTGGCAACCAGCGCAAACCGCGGCTCGTCCGACGGCCAGGGGTCGCGCAGTCCCAGGCCGGCACCGATCACCAGCACAGCCGTGATGGCCAGCAGCCAGAAATCCTTGGAAGCACGAGTCTTGAGCATGACGGGTGGCGATGGGTGCGGAGGTGGAGCGCCGGGTTCGGCGCGCGGTCAGGACGCTTTTAGCAAAAGCGCGTAGAAAAAACCGTCGCAGTGCCGCTCGCCGGGGAAACGCTGCCGTCCGGCACCGGCCGCATGCCCGAATTGCGCACCCAGCGGCTGCGCCCGTGCGTCGGCAGTGCGTTGCAGGAAGGCATCCACCTGCATCTGGTTCTCGCGCGCAAGCAGGGAACAGGTGGTGTAGAGCAGCTGCCCGCCCGGTCGCAGCGTGCGCCAGCTGGCATCGAGCAGACGCGCCTGCAATGCGCACAAGGCGTCGATATCGTCGGCACGGCGATGCAGCAGCACGTCCGGCTGACGGCGCACCACGCCGGTGGCCGAACACGGCGCATCCAGCAGCACCGCATCGAACGGCTGGCCGTCCCACCATGCGTCGGTCTCGGCCGCATCGGCCGCGTGCAAGGTCACCTGCGCGCCCGGCACGGTGCGCTGCAGGGTCTGCTGCACCCGCTCCAGCCGGCGCGCATCCACATCCAGCGCGGTGAGCTGCAGGCCGGGGTGGCGCTCCAGCAGATGCGCGGCCTTGCCGCCGGGCGCGGCGCAGGCATCGAGCACACGCGCAGACGGCGCCAGCACCAACGCATCGGCGACCTGCTGCGCGGAGCCGTCCTGCACCGAGACATCGCCCTCGGCAAAGCCCGGCAACTGGCTCACCGGCACTGCGCCGTGCAGACGCACCGCATCCGGCAACACCGCGTCCGTTTCGGCGGCGATGCCCAGCGCGGCCAGGCCTGCGACATAGCCGGCCGGGTCGATCCGCGAGCGCTGCACGCGCAGCCACATCGGCGCCATCTGCGCGCTTGCCTCGAAAATGGTCTCGGCCTGGTCGCCCCAATCGGCGCGCAGTTGCTTGCGCAGCCAGGACGGCCAGCCCGCATCGGCGGATACCGCCGGAAACCCCTCGCGCTGGGCGCGCCGCAGGATCGCGTTGACCATGCCGGCCTGACGCGGCCGGCCCAACGCGCGGCACGCGTCCACGGTGGCCGACAAGGCCGCATGCGCGGGCAGCTGCAGCACGTCGAGCTGGGCGAAGCCGGCCATCAGCAGCGCCTTCAGTTCGGCATCGCGCGGCGGCAACGGGCGTTCCAGCCATTGCCGCAATGCCACGTCATAGGCCGGGCGGCGGCGCAGCACTGCAAAGCAGATCGCCTCCACCAGCGCGCGGTCGCGTGGATCATCAAGACCGGGCAGGGTCGCGGCCAATTCGGCCTTGAGCGAGCGGCCCTGGTCGAACACGGCCGTCAGCACCCGTGCCGCGGCCAGACGCGAGCCCACGCCCGCCATTGCGGTCTCTGCCGGCATCAGCGCAGCGCCGGCAGGTCGCGGCGTGCGTTGAGGTAGTCGGCAGCGGTGATCGCCTTGCCGCCCTCGCGCTGCAGCACGCGCACCCGCAGCGCGCCCTGCCCGCAGGCGATGTCGATGCCTTGCTTGCTGGCGGCGAGCAGGGTGCCCGGCGCCTGCTGATGCGCCAGGTCCAGCGCCACCGCGCCATGCAGGCGCACGCGCTCGCCGGCCAGCAGCGCTTCGGCCACCGGCCATGGATTGAACGCGCGCACGCGCCGCGCCAGTTCCTGCGCCGGCTGCGCCCAGTCCAGCCGCGCCTGCGCCTTGTCCAGCTTGTGCGCGTAGGTCACGCCCTCGTCCGGCTGCGGTTGCGCCACCGGACGGATGCCGGCACGCAGCAGGCCCAGGCCATCGGACAGCACCTGCGCGCCCAGCGCGGCCAGGCGGTCGTGCAGCTGCCCGCCGGTTTCCTGCTCGCCGATTGCGATGCGCTGCGACAGCAGCACCGGGCCGGTATCCAGCCCGGCTTCCATCTGCATCAGGCAGACGCCGGTTTCGGTATCGCCGGCCTCGATCGCGCGCTGGATCGGTGCGGCGCCACGCCAGCGCGGCAGCAACGAGGCATGCACGTTCCAGCAGCCGTGGGTCGGCGCGGCCAGCACCGCCTTGGGCAGGATCAGGCCGTAGGCCACCACCACCATCAGGTGGGCATTGAGCGCGCGCAGCGTGGCCAGTGCCTCGGGCGAACGTAATGTCTGTGGCTGCAACACCGGAATGCCGCGCGCAATCGCCTCCAGCTTGACCGGCGAGGGCGTCAACCCACGGCCCCGGCCGGCAGGCCGATCCGGCTGGGTATAGACCGCCACCACTTCATGCCGCTGCGCGGCGGCGCGCAACGAGGCGACGGCAAAATCCGGCGTACCGGCAAATACGATTCTCATAGGGTGGGGATTCGGGAGTGGGGATTGGGGAGTCGCAACGGCGGATTCGGCAATCGCTGAGAGAACCGGCTTTGCGAATCC
Organism: Xanthomonas sp. BRIP62411; assembly: GCF_003993525.1. NCBI lineage: Bacteria > Pseudomonadati > Pseudomonadota > Gammaproteobacteria > Lysobacterales > Lysobacteraceae > Xanthomonas > Xanthomonas sp. BRIP62411. Next base: position 89,968 of record NZ_QEZI01000026.1, on the reverse strand, counting down.
CGACTCCCAAGTCCCAAATCCCGGCCGTCAGGCCACGTGTTTACGCTGCTTGGCCAGCTTCTTGCGCACCATCTCGCGCTTGAGCGGCGACAGGTAATCGACGAACAGCTTGCCGTCCAGATGGTCCATCTCGTGCTGGATGCACACCGCCAGCAGGCCATCGGTGCTCAGTTCCTGCGCCTTGCCCTGGCGGTCGAGATAGCACACGGTGATCGCATCGGCGCGGGCGACATCGGCATAGATGCCCGGTACCGACAGGCAACCTTCCTGATACACCTGCTCGCCCTGCCTGCTCACGATTTCTGGGTTGACGAACACCTGCGGGAGATTCTTCTCCTCGCTGACGTCGATCACCATGAAACGCTTGTGCACGTCCACCTGACTGGCGGCCAGGCCGATGCCGGGCGCCTCGTACATGGTCTGGAACATGTCGTCGAGCAGGGTCTGGAATGCCGGGCTGGTGAGCTCGGCAGCATCGACCGGCACGGCCTTGGTGCGCAGCCGCGGGTCGGGGAATTCGAGGATAGGGAGCAAAGCCATGGGATTACCCGTCTGGGAACACCGGCGCTGCGCCGGCAAGACGCTGTCATTCTAGCGCAATGCTTGCGTGACGCCCCGGTTTCTGGACTATAGTGCGCGGACCTGTTGGGGAATCAGGCAAGAAGGCACTCATGTTGAACCGACTTCGTACGGTCGTCGCTGCGGCGATGCTGACCGTCGCGACCTACGCTGCCGCGCAAGCGGTGGGCGAACATCCAGACACCTACGTGGTCCGCAAGGGCGATACCCTGTGGGACATTGCTGGACGTTTCCTGCAGAAGCCGTGGTTGTGGCCGGAAATCTGGCAGGCCAACCCGCAGATCCAGAATCCGCACCTGATCTACCCCGGCGACGTGATCAGCCTGGCCTACCTGGAGCGCGTCGCCAAGGGCACCGTCCAGCCCGGCCCGCGCCAGGAAGCGCCGATCAACGCGATTCCGCTGGCGGAGGTCGAGCCGTTCCTGAAGAACCTGCGCGTCACCGATGACTTCGACCAGCTGCCGTACGTGGTGGGCCTGGAAGGCGGCCGCGCGCGCGCCACCACCGGCCAGGTGGCCTATGTGGTCGGCCTGGACGATGCACAGCCGGGCCAGCGCTTTGCGGTGGTGCGCCCGACCGTGAAGTTCAGCCTGCCCAAGCACAACGAAGACCTCGATGCGGCCGGCAACATCACCGCGGGCGCCGGCAACATCTGGAAGAACTACATCGCGCCGAGCACGCGCCGCGAGTTCCTGGGCTACGAACTGGCGCAGGTCAACGTCGGCACCATCACGCGCAGCGCGGCGGGCGGCAATTCCAAGGCGGCCACCCTGCTGCTGCAGGACAGCGGCCGCGAAGTGCGCGCCGGCGATCGCATCGTTGCCGTCGAAGCGCAGCCGTACGACCTGCAGTTCATCCCGCATCCGCCGTCGGAACAGGCGCTGCAGACCGAATTGCGGGTGCTGGCCATCTCCGATGCCTTCATCGTCGGCGGTACCCGCGATGTGATCGCCATCTCCGGCGGCGCCCGCGAAGGCATCAACAACGGCACGGTGTTCTCGATCTGGCGCAAGGGCCGCACGGTCAGCGACCGCGTCAAGCATTCGCGCTTCTCGCGGACCGACGACGACTTCAGCGGCCCGGCCGGCTCCACCGTCGGCCTGCCCGACGAATACGCCTCGCACGCGATGGTGTTCCGCACCTTCGACAAGGTCAGCTATGCGCTGGTGATGGAAAGCGTCAAGCCGACCGGCCTGGGCTACTTCGTCAAGCATCCCGACGCGCAGTAAGCGAAAATTCCGATGCGGTAATGCGACGGCGCCCGAAGGCGCCGTCGTCGTTTGCGGTTCAGGCTTGAGGCATGGCTCTCACCACTCCCGACCTGCGCGCATTCCTGATCCTGCTCATGGCGGGTGGCCGCAGCCCGCCGCGCAGCGCACTGCTGCGCTGTCTTGGCAGCCCGGCAGAGATACTGGTCGCCGGGCACGAAGCCTGGCGTGCCGCCGGCTGCGACGATCTGCAAGCGGCTCGCCTGCAGGCGCCCGATGCGCGCGTCCTGGACGCCGCCCTGCACTGGTGCGAGCAGCCCGGCCATCACCTGATCGGCCTGAACGACCCCGACTACCCCGCCCTGCTGCGCCACATCGTCAACCCGCCGCTGGCCCTGTTCGTGGACGGCGACCCGAACGCGCTCTGGCACCCGGGCGTGGCCGTGGTCGGCAGCCGCTCCGCCACCGCCGGCGGCCGCGACCACACCCGTGCATTCGCCTCCAGCCTGGCCGGCGCCGGCCTGGCCATCGTCAGCGGCATGGCCGCCGGCGTGGATGCGATCGCACACGAGGCCGCGCTTGCCCGCAGCGACGCCATCACCGTGGCGGTGGTGGGCACCGGCACGGATGTGGCCTATCCCGCGCATCACCAGTGCCTGCGCGATCGCATCGCCGCGCGTGGTGCGGTGGTCAGCGAGTACCTGCCCGGCACCGGGGCGGTCGCGGGACACTTCCCGGCCCGCAACCGGATCATCGCCGGGCTGGCCCTGGGCACCCTGGTGGTGGAAGCAGCCATGCGCTCGGGTGCGCTGATCACCGCGCGACTGGCGGCGGAGGCCGGGCGCGAGGTGTTCGCCCTGCCCGGCTCGCTGCACAATCCGCTCGCGCGCGGCTGCCATCACCTGATCCGGCAGGGCGCCACCCTGGCGCAGGAGCCGGCCCAGATCATCGACGGCCTGCGCCTGCTGTCGGGCGAACTGGCAGACGCCTTGCGCCAGCGCCTGGCCGCCCCCACTGATCAGGCCAGGACACCACCGCAGGCCGGCACGGCGCGCTCGGATCCGGACTACCAGCGGTTGTGGCAGGCGCTGGGCCACGACCCAACCCCTATGGATTCCCTGGTCGAACGCACCGGATTGACGGCCGCCGCGCTGTCCTCCATGCTGCTCATCATGGAACTGGAGGGAGACGTGGTCGCCGAGCACGGTCGCTATACCCGCAATCCCTAGTTTCTTCACCTCCACAGCGTCGCGCGACGCAGGCCGAGGGGCAATGAAAGAGAGCATTCTTGATGTACTGCTGTACCTGTTCGAACATTATTTCAGCGAAGATGCGGACCTGGTCCGCGACCGTGACTCGCTTCAGAATGGCCTGATCCAGGCCGGTTTCAGTCCCGCAGAAATCAGCAAAGCCTTCGACTGGCTGGACGCGCTCTCCGAGCAGCGGCCCAGTGTCGCGCGCCCGCATGTCGATGGACCGGTACGCATCTATCACGGCCCGGAGCTGGACAAGCTCGATGTGGACTGCCGTGGATTTCTGCTGTTCCTGGAACAACACCGCATCCTGGACGCCGACCAGCGCGAGCTGGTGCTGGACCGCGCCATGGCGCTGGATCAGGACGAACTGGACCTGGACGACCTCAAATGGGTGGTCTTGATGGTGCTGTTCAACCAGCCGGGCGCCGAAGCGGCCTATGCCTGGATGGAAACGCAGATGTTCCTGGACGAGCCTGAACCCGTACACTGAAGCGGAAGCCGCAACGGAAGCGTGCGAGGGGACGGCAATGAGCAGTTGGTATTACGCCGAGGGCAACCGCCATCGGCGTGGCCCGGTGGCCGGCGAGGCCTTGCTGGCGCTGTATCGCGATCACGCGATCGCACTGGACACCCTGGTCTGGCGCGCAGGATTTGCCCGATGGGTACCGCTGTCAGCATGCGCCGACGAGCTCGGCCCCCCGATTTCCACCGCCATGCGCACCGCAGTGCTGCCGCCGCCGCTGCCGCCGGTTCCGCCTGCGGCTGTTCACGCCGCTGCCGCCAGTTCGTCCCCGTCGTCAGCGCAGCGCCTGCCCGGCAACGGGCCGGGTTGGCCGCTGGCGCTGGTGCTGGGCGCGGTGGTGGGCCTGTTCGTGCTGGTGGCGGTGATCGGCATCCTGGCTGCGATCGCGCTGCCGGCGTATCAGGACTACACCGCGCGTAGCAAGGTCACCCGGGCGATTACGGCACTGGCGCCCTTGAAGCCGCAGATCGCCGGGTTTCTCGCCCAGCAAGGCCGTTGCCCGGTCAATGGCGATGCCGGCTTCCTCGCGCCCGAGCGGTATGCAAACGAGGTGCTGACCAGCGTGCAGATCGGCCGTTTCGACACCACCGAATGCGGCGTCGAGGCACTGCTGCATGCGCCGACAATGACCAGGATCGACGGCAAGGCGCTGTGGCTGGATTTCGACGCGGATGCCGGCACCTGGCAGTGCAGCTCCGAGATCGACGACGACCAACTGCCGCCGGACTGCCGCGGCTAGTCAATCGCTTTACCCAAGGGGACTTCAATGACGCAGTGGTACTACGCCGACGCACAACGCGAGCGCCAGGGGCCGGTGGACACGGATACGCTTCGCGCGCGCCTGTCCGACGGCCTGATCGATGCATCCAGCCTGGTCTGGCGCGAAGGCTTGCCGCAGTGGGTGACACTTGGCGAGGTCGCGGCCGAGCTGGACGTCGCCACCGCGGTGCCGATGCCTCCCGCGCCGACCGCCGATGCGGACCTGGACGTTCCGCGCAGCGTGCCGCAGGCGACGGTTGACCCGGCCAGCGGCGCGGCGGGCGGTACGCCTGCCGCAGCCGCGTCATTTGCCGCCCCCACTGCAGACGCTGCGCCTGGGCAGACCGAACCCGGCCTTGCCGATCAGCATGCGGTGGCCGATCACCAGCAGCTTCCGGCGCGCGAGCACGCTGCACCGGCAGATGCTGCACCGGTCGATCCAGTGGCGTGGGCCACCACGCCGGCAGACGCGGCCACAACTCCAGCGGCCCCAGACCCGATCCTGACCACCACCGCTAACGCGCCTACGCCGGCCTCTACCTCGTCGCATCCATCCGCCGGCGTGCCGGTTCCGGATGCCTGGGGCTCTGCCGCCGCGCCTGCAGCCACCGTTGCCTTGCATGAGGCCCCGGTTGTCTACGCCGGACTGTGGCGGCGCGTGGCCGCCAGCATCCTGGACAGCCTGATCACCAGCTTTGCGGTGTACCTGATCGTGATTCCGTTCGTGTTCGTCGTGGCGCTGGCTACCACCCGGGGCGATTCCGGCTCGGCGCTGGACGACGGCAGCGCACTCGGCACCGCCATCCTGGTGCTGTCCTATGGCATCGGCTTGGCGATCCCGACGCTGTATTTCGCCTGGATGCAGTCCAGCCGGCATCAGGCCAGCCTGGGCAAGCTCGCCTGCGGCATCAAGCTGGTGCGTGCCGACAGCAACGGCGGCCGGGTCGGTTTCTGGCGCAACGTGCTGCGCTATCTGGCCTACATCCTGATCAGCGTGCTCACCCTGGGCATCGGCGCGATCGTGGCGGCGTTCATGGCCGGCATGACCGCGCGCAAGCAGGCCCCGCACGACAAGGTCTGCGACACCCTGGTGGTGGACCGCTGGGCCTTCACCGATCATCCGGAGCGGCAATCCAGGGGTCTGGATACGGTCACCATCGTGGTCCTGGCCATTTATGCGGTGCTGCTGGTGTTCTCGGTCGTGGCGCTGGCCTTCCTGCTGACCGCCATAGGAATGAGCCAGAACTAGCAGTTCGCGGCACTGGCCGCTTGACACGGCGGCGTCCGCCGTGATCTTTCTAATAAGAGAACTGAACGCCCGGGCTCGTTTCCCGGGCGTTGACGTGTGGGAAACAGGCGATCTGCTTCCCTCCACCGGCCAATTAGGCCACGCTACCCGCCCCCCGGGCCCTGCCCAAAGAATTCGCCACCATGCCCAAGCACCTGCTCATCGTCGAATCGCCTGCCAAGGCCAAGACGATCAATAAATACCTCGGCAAGGACTTCACCGTCCTGGCCTCGTATGGGCACGTGCGCGATCTCGTCCCCAAGGAGGGCGCGGTCGATCCGGACAATGGCTTTGCGATGCGCTACGACCTGATCGAGAAGAACGAGAAGCATGTCGAAGCCATTGCGCGCGCCGCCAAGAGCGCCGACGACATCTATCTGGCCACCGACCCGGACCGCGAGGGCGAGGCGATCAGCTGGCACATCGCCGAGATCCTGAAAGAGCGCGGGCTGCTCAAGGACAAGACGATGCAGCGGGTGGTGTTCACCGAAATCACCCCGCGCGCGATCAAGGAAGCCATGCTCAAGCCGCGCGCGATCGCGGCCGATCTGGTCGATGCGCAGCAGGCCCGCCGCGCGCTCGACTATCTGGTCGGCTTCAACCTGTCGCCGGTGCTGTGGCGCAAGGTGCAGCGCGGGCTGTCGGCCGGCCGCGTGCAGTCGCCGGCGCTGCGCATGATCGTGGAGCGCGAGGAAGAGATCGAAGCCTTCATCGCGCGCGAATACTGGTCCATCGATGCGCATTGCCGGCATCCGTCGCAGCCGTTCAATGCGCGCCTGATCAAGCTGGACGGGCAGAAGTTCGAGCAGTTCACCGTCACCGACGGCGATACCGCCGAAGCGGCGCGGCTGCGCATCCAGCAGGCCGCCCAAGGCGTGCTGCATGTCACCGATGTGGCCAGCAAGGAGCGCAAGCGCCGCCCTGCCCCGCCATTCACCACCTCCACGCTGCAACAGGAAGCCTCGCGCAAGCTCGGCTTCACCACCCGCAAGACCATGCAGGTGGCGCAGAAACTGTATGAAGGCGTGGCGCTGGGCGACGAAGGCTCGGTCGGTCTGATCAGCTATATGCGTACCGACTCGGTGAACCTGTCGCAGGACGCGCTGGCGGAAATCCGCGATGTGATCGCGCGCGATTTCGGCACCGCCTCGTTGCCGGACCAGCCCAACGCCTACACCACCAAATCCAAGAACGCGCAGGAAGCGCATGAGGCGGTGCGTCCGACCTCGGCGCTGCGCACCCCGGCGCAGGTGGCGCGCTTCCTGTCCGACGACGAGCGTCGCCTGTACGAGTTGATCTGGCGCCGCGCAGTGGCCTGCCAGATGATCCCGGCCACGCTCAACACCGTCAGCGTCGATCTGTCGGCCGGCAGCGAGCACGTGTTCCGCGCCAGCGGCACCACCGTGGTGGTGGCAGGCTTCCTGGCGGTCTACGAAGAAGGCAAGGACACCAAGAGCAGCGAAGACGAGGACGAAGGCCGCAAGCTGCCGCTGATGAAGGCCGGCGACAACATCCCGCTGGACCGCATCGTCACCGACCAGCACTTCACCCAGCCGCCGCCGCGCTTCACCGAAGCGGCGCTGGTCAAGGCGCTGGAGGAATACGGCATCGGCCGGCCGTCGACCTACGCCTCGATCATCCAGACCCTGCAGTTCCGCAAGTACGTGGAAATGGAAGGCCGCAGCTTCCGTCCCACCGACGTGGGCCGCGCCGTGTCCAAGTTCCTGTCCGGGCATTTCACCCGCTACGTGGATTACGACTTCACCGCCAAGCTCGAAGACGACCTGGATGCGGTCTCGCGCGGCGAGGAAGAGTGGATCCCGTTGATGGAGAAGTTCTGGGGCCCGTTCAAGGAACTGGTCGAGGACAAGAAGGATTCGCTGGACAAGACCGACGCCGGCAGCGTGCGCGTGCTGGGCACCGACCCGGTCAGCGGCAAGGAAGTCAGCGCGCGCATCGGCCGGTTCGGCCCGATGGTGCAGATCGGCACCGTCGAAGACGAGGAGAAACCCACCTTCGCCTCGCTGCGGCCGGGCCAGAGCATCTATTCGATCTCCATCGAGGACGCGCTGGAACTGTTCAAGATGCCGCGCGCGCTGGGCCAGGACAAGGACCAGGACGTCAGCGTCGGCATCGGCCGCTTCGGCCCGTTTGCGCGCCGCGGCAGCGTCTATGCCTCGCTGAAGAAGGAAGACGACCCGTACACCATCGACCTGGCGCGCGCGGTGTTCCTGATCGAGGAGAAGGAAGAGATCGCGCGCAACCGCGTGATCAAGGACTTCGAAGGCAGCGACATCCAGGTGCTCAATGGCCGCTTCGGCCCGTACATCAGCGATGGCAAGCTCAATGGCAAGATCCCCAAGGATCGCGAGCCGGCCACGCTGACGTTCGAAGAAGTGCAGCAGTTGCTGGCCGATACCGGCAAGCCGGTGCGCAAGGGCTTCGGCGCCAAGAAGGCCACGCTCAAGAAGAACGCGGTGAAGGATTCGGCCAAGGAGGCCAAGGACGCCGCCAAGAAGACCGCGGTCAAGAAAACCGCCACCAAGACGGCGGCGAAGAAGGCGCCGGCCGAGAAGGCCGCTGCCAAGAAGGCCACAAAGCGCGTGGTCAAGAAGACCGTGAGCAAGGCCGCAGGCTAAGGGCGCCGCATGCAGCACATGCTCAGCCTGGACAGCGCCGTCGCCACCCTGACCCAGGGCGGCGTGATCGCCTATCCCACCGAAGCGGTGTGGGGACTGGGCTGCGACCCGCGCCAGCAGGCCGCGGTGCTGCGGCTGCTGGAGATCAAGCGTCGTCCGGTCGACAAGGGCGTGATCGTGGTCGCTGCCAGCGTGGATGTGCTGCACCCGTGGGTGGACATGGACGCGCTGGCGCCGGCCCGCAGGCAGGAGGTGCTGGCCAGCTGGCCGGGCCCGCATACATGGATCCTGCCGATCACCGCCCAGCCGCCACGCTGGGTCACGGGCATGCACGACGGGCTGGCGGTGCGCATCAGCGCACACCCTCTGGTCGCCGCGCTCTGTGCGGCCTGGGGCGGCCCGTTGGTCTCCACCAGCGCCAACCTGGCCGGCGAACCACCCGCGCGCAGCCGCCAGGCGCTGGACCCGGCCCTGCTGGCCAGCATCGACGGGGTGGTGGATGGCGAGGTGGGCGCGTTGGCGCAACCGACCCAGATCCGCGATGCCCGCAGCGGACAGATCCTGCGCGACTGAGCAGTGACCACGCGCCGCCTGTCGGCGCGCTTGCCTGCACACCGCCTCCCCCTTTGCCCATAGGCCGGCAGACGCGCACACTGCGGCCATGCGTACCGTCCTGACCCTTCTGTTGCTGGCCACCTCGCTGCCTGCGTCGGCGGCCAGCACCGCCAGCAAACCGGATCCGAATGTGCGGATCTACCGCTGCGTCAGCAGCACCGGCACCGTCGCCCTGCAGGATGCGCCGTGCAGCAGCGGGCGCCAGCAGGTAATGGACCTGCAGCGCCCGCAGGATCCACCGCCGCGACCGCAGCGCGCCGACGCCGCCCCGGCCGCCGTCGCCACGCAGCCGGCGCGCGAGGTGCGCATCATCACCGTGCAGCCGCCGCAGCCGATGTACGAGTGCACCACCGAAGAGGGCGAGCGCTATACCAGCGACAGCCCGGAAGGCAATCCGCGCTGGGTGCCGACCTGGGGCCCGGCCTATGTGGGCAATGGCATTGGCCCGCCGGTCAGCGGCGGCGGCATCCAGCGTCCGCCGATCTCGGTCAGCCCACGCCCGGCGGGTGCGGTGCAGGGAAGCTCCGGACGGGGGGGAAGCCTGCGCGGCAGCGCAAGCTTCGGAGGCGGCGGCTACCACGGCGGCACGGTGATCGTGCCCTACGGCAACGTGCAGATCCGCGACGAATGCCATGCCCTGCCCGAACAGGAAGTCTGCGCGCGCCTGGCCGACCGTCGCTGGGAACTGATCCGCCGCTACAACAACGCCCTGCAGAGCGAACGCCAGGATCTGAGCCGCGAGCAGCGCGGCATCGACGCGCGCCTGCAGCGCGACTGCGGCGGCGCATGAGGCGCTGGCTGTGGGTGGCACTGCTGGCGAGCGCCGAGTTGGCCAACGCACAGGAAGTGGCGATCTACCGTTGCACCGATCCGGCCGGCGCGCTCACCGTGCAGAACATGCCGTGCCCGAAAGGCATGCAGCAGCAGAAGAAGCTGATGACGGTACCGGCCGCAGTGCCGTTCACGCAGGGTGGATCGGGCGCAGCGGCGCCGGCGCGTACAGCGCCCGCTGCGCAGCCGCAGGCCACCCCAAAGACCGAGGCCCCTGCCTCCGCCCCGGCTGCGACGCCAGCACCGGTGGCAGCGACGCCACCTGCCGCGCCCTCGACATCCACGCTGCCACCGCCGCCCCTGTTCGAATGCACCGCGCACGACAACGGGCGCTATTTCACCGAAGACCGCGAGCCGGCCACGCGCTGCCTGCCGATGCAGACCACCAACCTGGCCGGCGGGCCGGCGACCGGCGGCGGCAGCGCCTGCGAGGTGGTCACCGACCGCTGCGCGCCGGTGCCGGACCAGCGCCTGTGCGAGGCCTGGCGCCAGCGTGCCGAGCAGGCCGAATCCACCTGGCGTTTCTCCGACGAGGCACAATCGGCCGAGCGCAAGCAGCGCTACGTGCAGATGCGCCGAGTGCTGGACGAAAGCCGCTGCGCGCATCCATCCGCCACGCCGTGATGCCGGCAGCGGCGCTCCGGCGCAGGTCAGTCGGTGTACCGGCACCGCGCTGACCGGGCTGATTCTTCAAGCCACCGGCAGCCGTCACCATCACCAGTTGGCAGGCGCGGTGCATTGCGCCGCGGCGCACGCGGGCAACCTCGCTGTCGCCAGCCTAGCGTGCAGGCGCAGCTGGCAAGAATCTAGAGGAGTGGCGCGCCGATGGGCCGGCGCATGTCTGCGCATCTTCCGATGCCATGCATGGGCACTGTCCGCGTGACCATGCATGCATGGCGTGTCAGAACCCGTAGCGCAGGAAGCCACCATCCACTGCGATGCATTCGCCGGTGATGTAGCTGGCTGCCGGCAGGCAGAGGAAGCCGACGGCGGCGGCCACTTCTTCCGGTTCGCCGATGCGGCGCATCGGGGTGCGTTCGATGACCTGCTCGTAGTAATCCGGGTCCGACAACGGCCCGGAGGTGCGACGGGTGCGGATGTACCACGGCGCCACCGCGTTGACGCGGATGCCGTCTTCGGCCCATTCCACCGCCAGGTTGCGGGTCATCTGCTGCAACGCGGCCTTGGTCATGCCGTACGGCGCGCCGCTGCGCACATGGGTGATGCCGGAGACGCTGCCGACGTTGACGATCGCCGATGCTGCGTGGCGGGTCAGCAACGGGTGCGCATAACGCGACAACTCGAACGCGGCGAACACGTTGGTTTCGAAGATGCCGCGCCATTGGTCCTCGGTGTAATCGATCGCCGCGCGGGTGATGTTGCCGCCGGCATTGTTGATCAACAGATGCAGGCCATCGGCGTGGTCTTCCACCCAGTCCAGAATCGCGCGACGCTCTTCATCGTCGGCCACATCGGCGGCCAGCCCATGCAGCTCGCGCTCGGGAAATTCCTCGGCCAACTCGTCGCGTGCCTGCGCCAGGGCATCGGCATCGCGCGCCACCATCAGCAGATCCGCGCCGAAGCCCAGCAATTCGCGCGCGATGGCAAAGCCAATGCCGGCGCTGGCACCGGTGATGAGCGCGGTCTGTCCATCCAGCCGCCAACGATGGGTTGTCACGTGGGTGATCCTCTTTCAAGACGCAGGAAACGGCCGCCGCAGCGCAGTTGACGCGCTACGATGGCCCCGGCGTTAGGATACCGCCACCCCGAGCGAGGTCACGACGATGAAACGGCATTGGATTCTTGCCACCAGCCTGATGCTGCTGCTGGGCGCGTGTCAGCGACCGCAACCTGCGCCTACCGAGCAGAAGCCCGAGCCACAGGCCACTGCCCTGCGCGACCACATCCAGCAGCCGTTGAACAAGGCACATGCGGTGCAGGCAGCAAGCGACCAGGCCGCAGACGATCAACGCAAGGCGATCGACGCGGCCACGCAGTAACCGAAGCCTGCTGCCTGACACGCGCGCGTTTGTGTCCAGGCAGCAATGCACGTGCGCGCAGGCGATTGCGCGCCAGGCGAGCAGTGCATCTGTGCGCACGGCCAACACGCATAAGTTCGCTCGACCGTGGCGCCATGGTTCTGCCATCTGTTTTTTGCGTCGTTGGCGCGCCCGCATCGCGGCGTCGCCTGAGCGCTGACACGACAACGCCGGCACGTGGCCGGCGTTGTCGATCCCTCACCCTGGCATCGTGCCGCGTCAGAACCCGCAGAAGCAGTACGCCAGCGACTTGACCGGGGTGCCGCCCGCCTTGCTGTCGTGCACGGCGTCTTCGACGAAGCGCAGCTGCGTGTCCACTTCCGGCAGCGAGCGCGCCAGCAATGCACGTGCCATGCCCGAATCGCCCAGCATCCAGGCACCCATGCGGCTGCCGGCAAATCCGCTCATGAACTGCGAGAACGGCGTGGCCGGCTTTTCCACGTAGCGCACGCGGAACTTGCCGCGGCTCAGCTTGGCGCGGTTGGCCGCATCGGCCACCGCTTCGGACATGCCGCCGAACGCGTCCACCAGACCATGCTGCCTGGCCTGCGCACCGCTCCACACACGGCCGCGTGCGACCTTGTCGATGGCGTCCACCGACTGGTGGCGCGCCTGCGCCACCTTGCCGGTGAAGTCGGCGTAGCCCTTGTTGATCACCGCCTGGATCACCTGGCCGGCGGCCGGGTCCAGCGGACGGGTGATGTCGAAGGCGCCGGCAAACCGCGTGGTGCCCACGCCATCGGTGTGCACGCCGATCTTGTCCAGCGCGCGGGTCAGGTTGGGCACCATGCCGAAGATGCCGATCGAGCCGCTGATGGTCGACGGATCGGCATAGATGCGATCGGCGTTCATGCTGATCCAGTAGCCGCCCGAGGCGGCCAGATCGCCCATCGACACCACCACCGGCTTGCCGGACTGCTTGAGCGCGACCACCTCGCGGCGGATCTGCTCGGAGGCAAACACCTCGCCGCCGGGCGAATCCACGCGTAGCACCACCGCCTTGACCTCGTCGTCGTCGCGCGCCTGGCGCAGCAACGCGGCGGTGGACTCGCCACCGATGCGGCCGGCCGGCTGCTCGCCGCCGCTGATCTCGCCGGCGGCCACCACCACGGCCACCTGCGGGCGGCTGTCCATCGCCGAACGCTGCGCCTGCAGCTGGCTCAGATAGTCGTTGAAGCCGATGTTGCGGAAGCCGCTGTCGGCATCGCTGTCGGCCACGCCGCGCTTGGTCAGCAGCGCATCGACTTCCTCACGGGTCTTGAGCCCGTCGACCAGCTTCTGCTGCAGCGCGAACTTGGCCAGGTCGCCACCGGCGGCGGTCACGCCCTCGGGCAGGGTGTCGATGCCGGCGCTCAGCTGCGCCGGGCTGAGCTTGCGTGCGGTGCCGACATCGGCCAGGTAGCGCTGCCAGACGTCGTTCATCCAGAACAGGTCGGCTTCCTTGGCGTCGGCCGACGCGGCATCGAGAATGTACGGCTCGGCGGCGGACTTGTACTCGCCCACACGGAACAGATGCACGTCCACGCCGAGCTTGTCCTGCAGGCCTTCGCGGAAGTACTGCCGGTAGCGGCCAAGTCCTTCCAGCAGCACGCTGCCCATCGGGTCGAGATAGACCTCGTTGGCCTGCGCGGCCAGCAGGTACTGGCCCTGGCTCATGCTCTCGCTGAAGGCGACGATCTGCTTGCCGGAGGTGCGCAGCTTCTGCAGCGCCGCGGCCACTTCGCGCTGTGAGGCGAAACCGGCCGGCTGGAACTTGTCCAGGTTCAACACCACCCGCTCGATCTTGCGGTCCTTGCCGGCCGCCTCGATCACCCGCACCAGATCGCGCAGCTGCACTTCCTCGGCGCTCTTGTCGCCGACCGCCTTGGCCAGCGAGCGGCTCACCGGATCGGCGCTGAACTGCTCGACCAGCGTGCCCTCGGGGTTGATCACCAGGGTGGTGCGCTCGGCCAGCGGCTTGGTGCCGTCGCCCCGCGCGATCGCCACCACGAACAGCAGCAGCATCAGGAACAGAAAACCGAAGAACACCAGGTTGAAGATCAGGCGCCGGGTGAAATTCATCACATCCCAAAGGCCGACGAAGAAACTGGCGATGGGACTGCGACGCACGGGGTGGTTCATGGAAAACTCCGTCGAAAGACGCTGCATGCAATTCAATGGTGTCCAGCATACCGGCTGCGTGGCGCGCGCGGCATGCGCTGGAAGTCAGGGGGTCGTGCCGGCAGTCAGTCGCCGGCTGGTCTGCCGGAAGCGCAAGCCCATCAGGACCGACGCCACGGTCAGGCCCAGGATCAGGCCGATCCACATGCCTTGCGGGCCCCAGCCCAGCCCCAGGCCGAGCCCGGCGCCGATCGGCATGCCGACACCCCAGTACGAGAACATCGCCAGGAACATCGGCACGCGGGTGTCCTTGAGCCCGCGCAGCGCGCCGCTGGACAGCACCTGGATGCCATCGGGAAACTGGAACGTGGCGGCAAACAGCAGCAGCACCGACGCCAGCGCCGCCACCGCCACGTCATCGGTATAGACGCTCACGATGGCATCGTGGCCCAGCAACAGCACGCTGGCCGACAAGGCCTGGGTGCCCAGCACGATGGCGTAGCCGGCCCAGGCCGCGCGCCGCATGCCGAGCGGATCGCCGCGCCCGACCGCATGCCCGACCCGCACGGTGGTGGCCTCGGCCACGCCCATCGGAATCATGAAACACAGCTGCGCGACGTTGATCGCAATCTGGTGCGCGGCCGCTTCGGTGGAGCCGAGCCGGCCGATCAACAGGGCGGTGACGATGAACAGGCCGCCCTCCATCAGCACGGTGATGCCGATCGGCAGACCGGTGCGCAACAGGTCGCCAATCGCACGCCAGCGCGGCCCCTCGAGATGGGCGAACAACTGCAGATGCGCAAAGCGGCGCGAGCGCCACAGATACAGCGCAAACACGCTGGCCTGCACCCACATGGTGATCGCCGAGGCCATGCCCAGGCCTTGCGCACCGTGCTCGGCGAAGCCGAATCTGCCATAGGTCAATGCATAGCCCAGCGGCGCCAGCACCAGCAGGCCGCCAAAGCCCAGCAGCATGGTCGGCAGGGTCCAGTGCATGCCCTCGCTGAGGTAGCGCATGCAGAAGTAGAACGTCAGCGCCGGCCCGCCCCAGCGCACCGCGTGCAGGAAGTCGGTCGCGCCCGGCACGATGTCCGGCGCAATCCCGAAGGTGGGCAGCAGCGGCGGCACCGCGCTCAGGAACGCGAACATCACCGCACCCAGTCCCAGCGACAGCCACAGGGCCTGGCGGAACAGCGGGCCGATCTCGTGCTCGCGGCCGGCACCGCGCAGCTGCGAGACCGAGGCGGTCAACGAGATCAGCGTGCCGATCGGCACCAGCATCGGCAGCCACAGCAGCGAGGTGCCGATGGTGACCGCCGCCAGCGTGGCGGTGCCGTGGTGGCCGGCGATGACGTTGTCGACAAACCCGATCAGGCCGGTGGAGACGTGGCCGAGCACCAGCGGCAATGCGAGCAGGCCGGTGGTGCGCACTTCCGCGGCGAAGCGCGGCGCCGCGGAGGTGGGTGCAGAAGAGACAGACATGAAAACCGATCGCTGCGCGGACTACGGCCGTGCCGGGAGGCGCTGGCACCGGGTCGCGTGGGGCCGCTATCTTACCCGGACTTCCGGGATGGGCAGTTGGGTCGCCGGAGAGACCACGCCAGGCCGGGAACACGCGGTGCGGCAGATGCGCCACGTCAGGCGGCCGTGATGGCTGGTCCCCGGGCCCGGATGCCTGGGGAACGAGCGGAGTCGATGTCCTGCGGCGTGACGATCGCGCCCTGGGCAACTGCACTGCCGAAGACGGCAGCCCTGCATGCCCTCCACGCCGTGTCCGCCTCGGTGCGCGGCATCAAGGATGGACACCGGGCACGCGTGGAGACGACGCCAGCGCGGGGGCCGGTGCACCGGCGCCGTCCCGCCGCTGCCGCTTAGCGCGCCAGCTGGCGCTTCAACCAGGCGCTGCGCGTTGCCGGTGCCTGCGCAAGCAGGGCGTCGCGCAGGGCATCGCGCTCCTGCGGCGGCGTGCGTTGTGCCAGCACCGCCAACTGCTCCAGCTGCCCGGCATCCAGGCTGCGCAGCGCCGCCAGCAACGTGTCGCGCTGCGCTGGTGGCACATAGCCGATCAAGGGCTGCAATTGCGGATAGAACGCGCCCAGCTGCGAGCCCAGGCGCCAGCCATCGCGATGCAGGCGATCCATCGCGGTGAACTGCGTGCGCAGCGCGCGCTGCTGGTCGTCGGGCAAGCCATGCAGACGCTCGCGTGCCTGCCGCACTACCACCCGGTCGGTGGCGGTGAGCCCCTTCCAGGCCGCATAGCGGGCGCGCAACTCGGACCGCTGCGCAGGCGTCAATGCGTCCCAGCGCGCGCGTTGCTGCGCGGCGCTCGGGGTTGCGGGCGTGGAGGCCGCGGGCGCCGGCGCGCGCGCGCTGCCTTCTTCCAACGGCGCCGGCAGGGTTTGCGCCGTGGCCATGCCGACCGCGGCCAACGCCAGCAGGCCGCACCACTTAATTGTCGGCATCGACGGTCTCCAGGGCGGCGGCGGCAGGCTGGGCAGTGGCGGCAGTGGCATGCGCGCCGGATTCGTCGGCCGGCACCGGATGCCCGGCCGCATACCAGGCGTAGAAATCGGCCGAACGCGCCAGCTCCAGGTCCGGGTCGGCCAGCATCGCCTGGTCGCGCGGATCCAGGCCGGGGTTTGCCACCGCGTCCGGCAGGTCGGCGGCGGGAAGGTCTTCCACCAGCACCGGCGCGGCATCGGTGACGTGCAGCACGCCGGCCGGGGCCTGCGAGACCGGCTCGGGCGGCAGCGCCGGCCGGCGATGCGTCCACCACCAGCCCAGCGCCGCGAGAAGCAGCGCCAATGCCAGCACAGCCAGCACGATGCCGGCGTGGCGGCGGTCGATCCGCGGCCAGTGCCACTGGCGGGCAGGCCGGACGCGCGGAGCGGCCGGGCGCCGCGCCTCGGCGGCGGCAGCCACGGGCGCGGCCGCGGCAGGCTGCAACGGCATGCCGGCCAGGGCCGACTCGCGCAGCTGTGCCAGCCGGCTCACCTGGGCCGGGCCGAGGTCGCGCAACTCCTGCTGCGCCGCCTCGGCCAGCACGCGCCAGGCCTGCGCGTCCGGGTTGCCGGCCGCATCGCGCGGGCAGGCGCGGGCCAGGGACTGCCGATAGGCCCCCACCTCGATGCCTTGCACCTCGCTGGCGGGTTCTTCTTCCAGCCCGGCCACGATACGCAGCAGGAGCGCCAGGCGGTCGGCGGTCTGCATCCGCCCCAGTGCGGTGAACGGAGGCAACCAGGTCCCCGGCATGGGCTCGCGTCGCAGCGGCGGGGCGGTTGCCAGCAGGCTCCAGAAGCGCATTGGCCAGCCGGCCATCGGGCGACCCGCCGCCTGGCTGCTGAACGCCCGCAACGCGGCCGCCAAGGCCCGCTCGGCCGCCGTGCCATCGCCACATTGCAGTTGTGCGAGCACCAGACCCCGGCGTTCGACACCGCGCAAAAACGCTGACAACGCGGCAGGGGTGACAGGGGCGTCGGGGACTACGGTCATGAGAACTCCAGCATCGGCCGGCATGATACCGACGCAATCGGCCCCCGCCGATGGCTTGACAGATCGACCCGGCTACGCTGCGCTCCGCTGCCGCCGACCGCCGTCATCGACGCGGGTTGTGCACAGCGGCAGACATGCCGATACGCAGGCGTCTGTCAACTGTTGATTTTTCTTTGTTGCATTCGTGTTTCACGCCTAAGTGATTGATCCTGATAGCTTTAAGCCGATTGGCTAAAAAATGTCCAACAGGTTGCAGAGGCTAGTGAATCCGCCTTCACAGCGTGGAGCACGAGACTAATTCACAGGCTTATCCACAGGCAGTGTGGATAAACCCGTTTCCTTAACCCTCACATAGGTTTACGTCGGATTTATCACTTCGGTCACACAAACACGTCGTAAGCCCGCGCACCGATCCGGCGGCATCGGCAGGCCCGTGCCGGGTACTGGACAGGGTCGGTAGACTGGCCGGATGTCCTCGACCGTCGCCACCCTGCGCGTCGCCTTGCCGGTGCCGCTGCCCCAACTGTTCGACTATCTGCCCCCGGCCGAGGCCCCGCTGACCGAGCCGGCGCGGGTCGGCTGCCGGGTGCGGGTGCCGTTCGGACCACGCGAGCTGGTCGGGGTGGTGGTGGAGATCGGGCAGTTGGCCTCCGCCGAGGGGCTGCGCGCGGCGCTGGCATGGTGCGACGACGCCCCGCTGCTGGTTGACGAGCTGGCCCGTTCACTGCAATGGCTGGCGCGCTATACCCACGCCCCGCTGGGCGAGGCCCAGTCCAGCGCCCTGCCCGGCCCGTTGCGCCGCGGCGAGCCGCTGGCCGAGACCCATGCCTGGGCCTGGCAACTGACCGAGGCCGGGCGCACCGGCGCCGCCAGCCTGCGCGCCGGCAGCCGCCCCGCCTTGCTGGCCGCCCTGCTGCTGCCCGGTGCGCTGGGCGAAGAACAGCTGGACCCGTTGCTGCCGCAATGGCGCGAGGCCGCACGCAGCCTGGCCAAACGCGACTATGCCGCGCGCGTGGCGGTGCCGGCCGACAGCATCCCGCCCCGCCCCGGCAGCGGCCCGCAGCTCAACGACGAACAACAGGCCGCCGCCGACGCCATCCGTGCGCAGCGCGGTTTTGCCACCTATCTGCTCGACGGCGTCACCGGCAGCGGCAAGACCGAGGTCTACCTGCAGGCAATCGCCGACTGCCTGGCGGCCGGTCGCCAGGCGCTGGTGCTGGTGCCGGAGATCGGCCTGACCCCGCAGACGCTGGGCCGCTTCCGCGCCCGCCTGGGCGTGCCGGTGCACGCGCTGCATTCGGGGCTGTCCGATGGCGAGCGCGCGCGGGTGTGGGCGGCAGCCTGGCGCGGCGAAGCCAAGCTGATCGTCGGCACGCGCTCGGCGGTGTTCACCCCGCTGCCCAATGCCGGGCTGATCGTGATCGACGAAGAACACGACGGCAGCTACAAGCAGCAGGACGGCATTCGCTATCACGCCCGCGACTTCGCGCTGGTACGCGGCAAGGCGCTGGATGTGCCGGTGATCCTGGGCAGCGCCACGCCGTCGCTGGAAAGCCTGCATAACGCCTATTCCGGCCGCTATCAGCATCTGCGCCTGTCGCGCCGGGCCGGCGAGGCGCGTCCGCCGCGCGTGCGCGTGCTCGACGTGCGCAAGCGCCCGCTCAAGGACGGCCTGTCGCCGGAAGTGCTGACCGGCATTGGCGCCACCCTGGCGCGCGGCGAGCAGGTGCTGGTGTTCAAGAACCGCCGCGGCTATGCGCCGGTGCTGCTATGCCACGACTGCGGCTGGACCGCCGCCTGCCAGCGCTGCAGCACGCCGCTGCACCAGACCCCGATGACCGTGCACGCCGGTGGCCGGCGCCTGCAATGCCACCACTGCGGCGCGCGCCAGCCCGCACCGCTGGCCTGCCCGGCCTGCGCCAGCCTGGCGCTGCAGCCGCAAGGCATCGGCACCGAGCGGCTGGAAGAACGCCTGACCGAGGCGTTCCCGGACTTTCCGGTGGTGCGCATCGACCGCAGCACCACCCAGCGCCGCGACGCGCTGGAAACCCAGCTGGCGCGCCTGGGCAGCGCCGCCGGCATCATGGTCGGCACCCAGATCCTGGCCAAGGGCCACGACCTGCCACGGCTGACCATGGTGGTGGTGGTCGGCATCGACGAAGGCTTGTTCTCGGCCGACTTCCGTGCCGCCGAGAAACTCTCCCAGCAGCTGATCCAGGTGGCCGGACGCGCCGGACGCGCCGACCGTCCCGGCGAGGTCTGGCTGCAAACCCACCACCCCGAACATCCCTTGCTGCAGACCCTGGTCAACGGCGGCTACCACGCCTTTGCCGATGCCGAACTGCAGCAGCGCCAGGCTGCGGGATTTCCGCCATTCGCGCATCTGGCGCTGTTCCGCGCCGAAGCCAAGGATGTGGCAGCGGCCAACCAGTTCCTGCTGGCGGTGCGTGGCCTGACCACGGCGGATACCACCACGCAGTCGCCCGCGTTTGCCGCAGTGGAATGCTACGGCCCGATGCCGGCACCGATGCCGCGCCGCGCCGGTTTCCAGCGCACCCAGTTGCTGTGGTCCGCGCAACAGCGTTCGGCGCTGCATCGTCTGCTGGACGCGCAGCTGCCGGCGATCCATGCGCTACCGCAGGCGCGGCGCGTGCGCTGGTCGCTGGATGTGGATCCGATCGATCTTTACTAGTGCCGGCGTATCGCGCACGCGCTGCCACCAGACTCACGTTCTAGCCAATGCGCCCACGCTCCGTAGGAGCGCACCCGGGCGCGACGGCGTTACCGGCAATGCCCTCGCGCCCAGGTGCGCTCCTACACACAACGCGAGGCCAGCAAGCCGCGCGGTGGGATCGTGCGTTGTAGGAGCGCACCCGGGCGCGACGCGGCATTACCGGCAATGCCCTCGCGCCCAGGTGCGCTCCTACAGGCAACGTGAGCTGCCGGGATGCGCGGTGCACGGGGCCGACTGCCTTGCAGCAGTGTATGCGGTCGGCGGCACGCGTGCTGCCTGCCATGCACCGCGCTGGCTTGCGCGCAAACCCGACACTCAGGTCAGCGCGGTCATCACGCCACGCTGGTAGGCAGGCCGCGCGCGCAAGCGCTGATACCACGCCTGCAGATGCGGCAGCGCGGGGCGCTCGATCGGCATTTCGAACCAGGCGTAGATGAAGCTGCCGAGCGGAATATCGCCCATCGCAAACTGCGCGCCGGACAGATACGGCTGCTGCGCCAAGGCCGCATCGGCGCGTGCCAGCAGTTCGCCCGAGCGCGTCAGCGCCGCGGCGATGCGCGCAGGATCACGCTCGGCCTCCGGTGTGCGCAGCACGCCCCAGAACAGGTCGCGAAACACGCCGGCAAACGTCGAGGTGGTCCAGTCCATCCAGCGATCGCCCAGCGCGCGTTCGGCCGGCGCCTGCGGATACAGGGCCGGCGCATATTGCGCGGCCAGGTAACGCACGATCGCGTTGGATTCCCACAGCACCAACTCACCATCCTGCAGCGTCGGCACCAGGCCGTTGGGATTCAACGCGCGATAGGCGGGCGTGTCGTTATGACCAAACGCACCGCCGACTTCGATCGAGGTATACGACAGCCCGGCTTCTTCGGCGCACCACAGCACCTTGCGCACATTGCTGGAATTACGCCGCCCCCATAGCGTGATCGGGCCGTTCCCTGCAGCCGATGGCGTTGCAGCGTCAGCCATGGTCATTTCCCCGCTGCCGGCTTGGGCGCGGTGCGCGCCGGGCGCTTTGTGGAAGTCGCCTGCGTGGCGAGAGCGGCCGCTGGCTGCGCTGTTTTCGCCCGTCCGCCCTTGGGCGCATCGCGCACCCACAGGGCCTGCTCGTCCTGCTTGATCTCGAACAGGCCGATCGCGCGCACCAGGTCGCTGAGCTTGCGATAGCCGTAATTGCGTGGGTCGAACGAGGCCTGGTTGGCCACCTGCTTGCCCACCGCACCCAGATGCGCCCAGCCATCGTCTTCGCAGGCACTGTCGATCGCATTGCGCAGCATCTGCACCAGCCGGGTGTCGCCGCGCAGCGCAGTGGCGTCCTTGCGGCCGGCGGCGGTGTCGCTGGCCGCTGCCGCCTGCTCGCCCAGCGCTTCGACATAGGTGAACTTGGAACAGGCATTGACGAACGGCGCCGGGGTTTTCTTTTCGCCGAAGCCATACACCTTCATGCCATCGGTGAGCAGCCGCATCACCAGCGGAGTGAAGTCCGCATCGCTGGAGACGATCGCAAAGCCATCCAGGTTGCGCGCATACAACAGGTCCATCGCATCGATCACCATCGCCATGTCCGAGGCGTTCTTGCCCGAGCTGTAGGCAAATTGCTGGATCGGCCGGATCGCATATTCGTGCAGCGCCGCTTCCCAATTTTTCAGGTGCGGGCTCTTCCAGTTGCCGTAGGCGCGGCGCACGTTGGCCACCCCATAGCGCGCCACTTCGGCCAGCACCACGTCGATCTTGCCGGCCGGCGCGTTGTCGGCATCGATCAGCAGGGCGATGCGTTTGTCGGGATTGTCGATCATGGTCATTCCTCGAAGGTGTCGGCAGAGTCGGTGTCGCTGGCGGTGTCGCTTGCGTCGTCCGTTTCGGTGGCGTCGGCATCGGCCGATGGCAGCGTGTATTGGCTGCCATCGTGCATGGTCAGTACGCCATCGCTCAGGATCTCGCGCTCGGCCCCGCCGCTGACCCAGGTGGCATGCACGCGGCCGCGGCCGCGATCGCCCTCCACCGTGAACACGAAATCGTCGGCGCCCGGCGCCAGACCGGTGCGCACCAGATCCACCCGCATTGTGTGGATCCGGCCGATCTGTTCCTGCACCACCGCATCGTCCTGCAACGCGGCGCGTGCCTGATCGGCGAACAGCGACCAGCCGAAGACGATCAGCCAGCCCAGCGCGCCCAGCACCACCATGCCGAACAGCACCACGCAGGCCCCCAGCCCGATCAGCCCGATCGTGACGCCACTGACCTGCTTTCCGGGCGTCCGCGCGGCAGCCGCTGCCTTCGCGGGCGAAGAAGGTGGTGGTGGCAACGGTGGGGGCAATGCCGGCATGCGGTCACCAGGTCGATGGGATGCGACATGATGCCGCAGGCGGGACGCCTTCAGGCGTCATGTTCATTGCCGATGCGGCATGCTGATGTGCCCGCGTCGCATTCCATCAGACCTGACGATGACTACTTCCCCCTCCCAAGCTCCGCTGCACCTGGTGGTGGTCGGTGGCGGTTTTGCCGGCTTATGGGCCACCCGCGCGCTCGACGATCCCGGCATCCGCATCACCCTGATCGACCGCCAGAACCACCATTTGTTCCAGCCGCTGTTGTATCAGGTCGCCACCGCCGGCCTGTCGGCACCGGATATTGCCGCGCCGCTGCGCCACATCCTGCGCGAACAGCGCAACGTCGAGGTGCTGCTCGGCGACGTTGCCGAAATCGCACCGGCCCGCCGCGAAGTGGTGCTCGCCGATGGCAACGCGCTCGGCTACGACATGCTGCTGCTGGCTACCGGCGCCACCCATGCCTACTTCGGCAACGATCAATGGGCCGAGCACGCGCCCGGCCTGAAGACGCTGTACGACGCGCTGGTGCTGCGGCGCAAGTTGCTGCTCGCCTTCGAGCGTGCCGAAGCCGAATCCGACCCGGCCGCACGCGCGGCCTGGCTGAGTTTTGCCGTGGTCGGCGGCGGCCCGACCGGCGTCGAGCTGGCCGGCACGCTGGCCGAAATCGCCCGCCACACGCTCAAGAACGAGTTCCGCCATATCGACCCGCAACAGGCGCGCGTGCGCCTGGTCGAAGCCGGCCCACGCGTGCTGCCCTCGTTCCCGGACGATCTCACCGCCAAGGCGCGCAAGCAGCTCGAGCGCCTGGGGGTGGAAGTGCACACCGGCACGCCGGTCACCCATATCGATGCGCTGGGCTACCAGTTGGGCGACACCTTCGTGCCTGCACGCACGGTGGTGTGGGCCGCCGGCGTGGCGGCATCGCCGCTGGCGCGCACGCTCGGCGTGCCGCTGGACCGCGCCGGCCGCGTGCTGGTGCAGCCGGACCTGAGCGTGCCCGGCCACCCGGAGATCTTTGTCGGCGGCGACCTGGCCGCGGTCCAGCAGGACGGCCGTCCGGTGCCGGGCGTGGCACCGGCGGCAAAGCAGATGGGCAAGCACATCGCCAAGGCGATCCGCGCCCGCCATCGCGGCCAGCCTGCACCGGCCTTCCGCTATCAGGACTACGGCAACCTGGCCACGATCGGCCGCATGGCCGCCATCGTGCATGTCGGCAAGCTCAAGCTCTCCGGCATCGTGGCCTGGTGGTTCTGGCTGGCCGCGCATGTGTACTTCCTGATCGGCTTCCGCAACCGCTTCGTGGTGCTGGTGAACTGGGCGATGGCGTACTGGAGCTACCAGCGTGCCGCGCGCATCATCTTCGGCGGCGCCACCGACGACCCGCCGCCCAGCAGCAGGGACGGATGACAGCGTCGCAGGCCGTACGCGATGCTGTGCGGCCTGATGCGACGGTCTGATCGTGGCCACTCTCCTGTTCCTGCTGGATCTGCTCGGTACCTTCGTGTTCGCCCTCAGCGGCGCCACCGTGGCGGTGCGCAATCGCCTGGATCTGTTCGGCGTGCTGGTGCTGTCGTGCGCGGCGGCGGTGTCCGGCGGTATCGTGCGCGATGTGCTGATCGGCGCCACCCCGCCAGCGGCACTGGTGCATCCGCAGTATCTGCTGGTCGCCTGCCTGGCCGGCGTGGCTGGTTTCTACTGGCATGCGGCGGTGGAGCGGCTGCGCAACCCGGTGCAGCTGTTCGACGCGGCCGGGCTGGCGCTGTTTGCGGTCTACGGCACCAGCAAGGCGCTCAACTACCAGCTCAGCCCGCTCAGCGCGACCTTGCTCGGCATGCTCAGCGGCATCGGCGGCGGCATCGCCCGCGACCTGCTGGTGGCGCGTACGCCGGTGGTGCTGCAAGCCGAGCTGTACGCCGTCGCCGCGCTGGCCGGCGGCGGCCTGGTCGCGATCGGGCACGTGCTCGCGGTGCCACAGGCCTGGTCGCTGGCGACCGGCGCGCTGGTCTGTTTCGGGCTGCGTTTCATGGCCATCCGCTACGGCTGGCATCTGCCGGTGGCGCGCCTGCCGGAATAGCGCGGGCGGCCGCAGTGCGTGGTCGATCAGCAGTGGATAGCCCAGCGTCTTCGCACGCGACGTATCGCCAGCACTACACATGCAAACGGCCCGAAAGACCGGGCCGTTTGTGCAACACCTGGGGCATGATCGAAGGATCAGGCCACGAACAGTGCCTTCATCTTCTTCAGCGCATTCGCCTCGATCTGGCGGATACGCTCGGCCGACACGCCATACTCGTCGGCCAGCTCCTGCAGCGTCACCTTGGAGTCGGAATCCAGCCAGCGACGCTTGACGATGTCGCGCGAGCGCGTGTCCAGACCGGCCATGCCTTCGCGCAGCAACTGCAGCTGATTGTCTTCGCTGTCGTGACGCTCATAGGCCTGCGACGGATCTTCGTCGTTGGCCACCAGGTAGCTCACCGGCGACGGCGGGCCGTGATCGTCGTCTTCGTCGGACGAGGCATCGAAGCCGATATCGCGACCGGACAGACGCGACTCCATCTCCATCACTTCGCGCTCGGAGACGTTCAGGTCCTTGGCGACGGCCGTCACTTCCGAGGCATTAAGCCAGCCCAGGCGGGTCTTGGACTTGCGCAGGTTGAAGAACAGCTTGCGCTGCGCCTTGGTCGTGGCGACCTTGACGATGCGCCAGTTCTTCAGGATGAACTCGTGCATCTCGGCACGGATCCAGTGCACCGCGAAGCTGACTAGGCGCACGCCCATTTCCGGGTCGAAGCGCTTGACCGCCTTCATCAGGCCGATATTGCCTTCCTGGATCAGGTCGCCCAGCGGCAGGCCGTAGCCGTTGTAGCCGCGAGCGACGTGCACCACGAAGCGCAGGTGGGAATGGACCAGTTCGCGCGCGGCATCCAGATCCAGCTCGTCACGGAAGCGACGGGCGAGATTCTGTTCCTCATCGACCGACAGCACCGGGATCTGGTGCACGGCACCGATGTAGGCGTCCAGCGAACCGAGCGCACTGGGAATCGGGAGATTGTTTGCCACAAGGGCAGTCGAGGTAATCTGGTTCATAGGGCACCATCTTAGCAGTCGAACTATTGGACTGCCGGGTACAGGAAGAGTTCCCAGCGTTCCATTTATAGGACGTTCGGGCTTTTGGCATCGCCGTCGTTCTACGGCGCAGTTTCCGAATTCTGGCTCCTACGCTACCACCGCCGCCCTGCGCAGACCGTGACAACCACGTCGCGAAATGCAACGGCGCCAGCGCCGTTCAGCCGCTGGCCGAAGTGGTGTCCAGCGTGTTGCGCGGCGGCAGCGACCAGTCGATCGGACCCAGCCCGCGACGCTGCAGGTGTTCGTTGGTCTTGGAAAAGTGCTGGCAGCCCAGAAAGCCGCGATGCGCCGACAACGGCGACGGATGTGGGGCCTTGAACACGCGATGGCGCGCCTGGTCGATGACCTTGCCCTTGGACTGCGCATAGCTGCCCCAGAGCAGGAACACCAGGCCTTCGCGCTCGCGGTTGAGGGTTTCCACGACATGGTCGGTAAAGCCTTCCCAGCCCTTGTTCTGGTGCGCGCCGGCCCGGCCCTGCTCCACCGTCAGCACCGCATTGAGCAGCAGCACGCCCTGGCGCGCCCACGGCATCAGATAGCCATGGTCCGGCCGCGCAATCCCCAGGTCGTCCTGGATCTCCTTGTAGATGTTGAGCAGCGACGGCGGCACCGGCACGCCAGGCAGCACCGAAAAGCACAGCCCATGCGCCTGGCCTTCGCCGTGATACGGGTCCTGGCCCAGGATCACCACCTTGACCTGCTCGAACGGGGTGGCGTCGAAGGCGGCGAAGATCTGCGGACCCGGCGGGAACACCCGCGCCCCGGCCGCCTTGCGCTGGCGCAGGAATGCAGACAGCGCCTGCATCTCCGGGCGCAACAGCCAATCGCCCACCCGCGCCTTCCATGACGGTTCCAGCTGGATACGCGCTTCCACTTCAGCCACTTCGGTCATAGCGTGACGGCCTGGTCCTCGAGCCGTGCCAGGCGCAGCTGGAACAGCACCTTGGTCACCAGCAGACGTTCTTCGATGGGTTTTTGCACCAGATCGTTGGCGCCGGCGCGCAGCAGTTCGGACTGGTTGCGCGGATTGGTGTCGCCGGTCATCACCAGCACCGGCAGGCGGCGCTTGCCGTAGGCGAAATCGATGCGGATGCGCTCGACCACGTCACGGCCGTTGAGCTCGCCCTTCAGGGTGACGTCGGTCAGCACCACGTCGATGCGGCGTTCGGTGCGGCCCAGCGATTCGGCGGTCAGCAGCGCAAAGGCGTCCTCGGCGGTGAGTACGTGGATGACCTTCAGGCTCTGCCGCTCGAGCATGCGCTTGGTCGCCTCGGCCACCACACGGCTGTCCTCGATGTACAGCACGGTCGCGCCGACCACCGGCTCGGGCTGCACATAGCCGCGGATGAAGGTCGCCAGGGCTTCGTGGCCCAGCGCCTTGTCGAAGTAGTCGGTGACGTACTCGGTGAAGCGACGCTCCACCAGATGCTGCTGGGCATCGCCGGAGACCACGATCACCGGCACATAGGCCTGGCCGGCCGCCTCGCGCACGCTGCGCGCCAGCGTCAGGCCGTCACCGTCGGGCAGCGACAGCGAGGTGGTGACCAGATCCACCGCACCGGCTTCCAGCGCCTGGCGCGCTTCGGCGATGCTGGAGCAGCCGATCACCTGCACGTTGGGCAGATCCCGCTGCAGCACATCGGCGATCAGCTTGCGCACCAGCTTGGAGCCATCAACCACCATCACGCGCGGCGCGTCGCTGATCAGATGCTTGAGATCTGGTGGATGCATGGCAGGCCTCAGGTCTCGGTGGGACGGGTCTGGCGAAGGAAATGGCCGGTCACCAGCCAGGCGCCCAGCCAGCCCAGGACCAGGGTGCCGACCAGCACCATCGCAGAATGCAGCAGATCCAGCCCGTGCAGGGTAAAGGAGCTGCCGTAACTGTCGGCCAGGCTCGCCAACGGCGCGCGCAGCGCCAGCCCGGAGGCGGCGATCAGCGCCAGCGCCACGGCGCCGGCACCGAGCCCGTACCAGGCACCCAGATACAGGAACGGGCGCCGGATGAAGCCATCGCTGGCGCCCAGCAACTGCAGCACGCCGATCTCCTCGCGCCGCGACTGGATATCCAGCCGCACCGTGTTGCCGACCACCAGCACCGCGCCGATCCCGAGCAGTGCCGACAGCACCTGCACCAGCCGCTCGCCGAAATGCAGCCAGCCATCCAGGCGCTTGCGCCACAGCGCGTCGTGCTGCACCTGATCGGCCTGCGGCAAGGCCTGCAGTGCGCCGGCCAGTTGCGCATCGTCGGCCGTCTCGGTGGGCGTGACGATCAACAGCGTGGGCAGCGGGTTGTCGCCGAGTGCGTCGATCGCCTCGTCGAGCTTGGCGCTCTCGCGCAGCTCGGCCAGCCCCTGCCCCGGCGTGCGCAACGTGACCTGGGCAACGTCCGGGCGGGCACGCAGTTCACCGGCCAGCGCCTGCGCGGCCTCGGCACCGATCTGGACCTTCAGGAACAGATTGATCTCGCGCGACTGCTGCACGCTGCCTGCCAGCAACTTGACGTTGTCCAGCGCGATCGACAACCCCAGCGGCAAGGCCAGCGCCAGCGCCATCACCACGATGGTCAGCAAGGTGGCCCAGGGCTTGCGCATGGCCCGCCCCAGGCTGAAGGCGATGCTGTGCAGATGGTGGTCGATCCACACGCCGAACCGCGAGGGGGCGACGGCTTCGGTATTGGCGGGCTTGCTCATTCGGCCAGATCCTGCGGCGAGATGTCGTCGACCAGCCGGCCGTGGTCCAGGATCAGCACGCGCTTGCGCATCTGCTTGAGCAGGGCCAGATCGTGACTGACCACCAGCACGCTGGTACCGCGTGCCGGCAGCTCGGCGAACAACTGCATGATTTCGGCAGCCAGTGCCGGGTCGAGATTGCCGGTGGGCTCATCGGCCACCAGCAGGCGCGGCTCGCCGACGATGGCGCGGGCAATGCCCACGCGTTGCTGCTCGCCGGCCGACAACTGCGACGGCAGCGCCTTCTCGCGATGGGCCAGCCCGATCCGCTCCAATGCCGAACGCACGCGCTTGCCGATCTCGGCACGGCGGGTGCCGCGCAGGATCAACGGCAAGGCCACGTTCTCGGCGATGCTGCGGTCGTTGAGCAGGCGATGGTCCTGGTAGACCGCACCCACCTGACGACGATGCAGCGGAATCTGCCGGCCGCGCACCTTGAGCAGGTTGCGCTCGCCCAGCAGCACCGTGCCCTGGCTGGGCCGCTCGCTGAGATGGATCAATTTGAGCAGGGTACTTTTGCCGGCGCCGGAGTGGCCGGTCACGAACAGCATCTCGCCATCGGCCACTTCGAAGCTGACATCGGTCAGCGCCTGGTGGCCACCGGCGTAGTGCTTGCTGACGTTGTCGAAACGCAGAACGGTCATCCAGCGATTATGCCGGAGCGCCAGCGCTTGCGTCGCATCGCCGGAGCCCGGCGATGCGATTGGCATTGCGTGCGATCAGCTGCCCGAGACCAGCGAACGCAGGCGACGACCGATACGGCTCAGCAGCGACGGGCTGCCGGACGGCTTGGCGGCGCTGCGCACCGGCTTGGCGACCACCTGGGTGGGCTTGCGCGGTGCGGCAGGTGCGGCGACCGGCGTGGAGGCCACTGCCGGCTCGGCCCCTTCGACCGGGCGGCCGTTGCGGCGACGACGACGCTTGCGCGGTGCGCGCTCGGCATCGGCCACGACGGTGGACGGTGCCTCGACCGACGCGGCGGCAACCACCGGCGTTTCGCCCGGCGCGGCCGCTGCCGGGGCTTCGCCCTCCACCCGCGGCTTGCGACGCGGACGCGGCTTGCCATCGGCACTGCCGCCGTCGCGACGACCGCCGCCACTGCCGCTGCGCGCTGCGCCGCCCGGGCCGCTGCGACCACCGCCGCGACGCTGCTCTTCGGCGGCCCGCTGCTCGCGCGCCTCGCGGAAGATCGTACCCACGCTGTCGCCAGCGTCGTCATCGGCCTCCTCGCCTTCCACCGGCGCGCGCGGGGTGCGCGGCAGCGGCGTCAGCAGCTCGGCGGTCACCGGCTCGACCGGGATCTTCTGCTCGATATAGGCCTCGATGTCCGGCAGGCTCATCGCATAGCGCTCGCAGGCGAAGCTGATCGCATCGCCTTCTTCGCCCAGCCGCGCGGTGCGGCCGATGCGGTGCACGTAATCTTCCGCATCGAACGGCAGGTCGTAGTTGTAGACGTACTTGACGCCGTCGATATGCAGGCCGCGCGCGGCCACGTCGGTGGCGACCAGGATTTCGAGCTGGCCCTTCTGGAAGCGGTTGAGCAGCGACTCGCGCTTCTTCTGCGGCACATCGCCCGACAACACGCCGACCCGGTAGCCATGCCGCTCCAGCGTGCGCGCCACGCGCTCGACGAACGCCTTGGTATTGACGAACACCATGGTGCGCGCGCCTTCGCTACGCGACAGCAAGCCCAGCAGCAAGGTCTGCTTTTCTTCGTCGGACGGGAAATAGATGCGCTGGCGCACCCGTGCGGCGGTGATGGTCTCGGTTTCGACCACCAGCTTTTCCGGCTCGTTCATGTGCTCGTATGCGAGCTCGAGCACGCGATGGCTGAGCGTGGCCGAGAACAGCAGGGTCTGCCGGGTGCCGCGCTCGGGCATTCGCCGCAGCAGGAAGCGGATGTCCTTGATGAAGCCCAGGTCGAACATGCGGTCGGCTTCGTCCAGCACGCAGATCTCGCAGGCGTGCAGCGAGACCACCTTGTGCTGCTTGACGTAGTCGATCAGCCGGCCCGGGGTGGCGATGATCACGTCCACGCCCTGCTGCAGCAGCTCGCGCTGCTTGTCGTAGTCCACTCCGCCGTAGACCAGTGCAAAGCGCAGGCCCAGGTCGGCGCCGAACTTGACCGCATCCTTGTGGATCTGGATCGCCAGCTCGCGGGTGGGCGCCAGGATCAGCGCGCGCGGGTCTTCCGGCTTGCGGTCGGCCAGCGCCGGGCGGATCAGCAGGCGGTTCATCACCGCCACCAGGAACGCCAGGGTCTTGCCGGTGCCGGTCTGGGCCTGGCCGGCGACATCGCCGCCCGGCAGGGCGACCGGCAGGGTCAGCGCCTGGATCGGGGTACAGCGGGTGAACCCGGCGCTCTCCAGCCCGGTGATCAGCGCCGGATGCAGGTCGAACGTGGAAAAAGTCAAATCGGTCAGCGGTTTGTCGCTCATTATTCCGTCTTCGTGAGGCGCCCTGGGCAGCCCGGGCGCGGCTTGCATCGATGCCGACAGCGTCGCAAACTGCGGCTGTTGTGGCGGACAGCGCGGCTTCAGGACTGACACTTGATTCAGTCGCGCAATGCCCCAGTTTAACGCAATGTAGCGGCCTGCCCGTTCGGGCGGGCCGTTTTGGTTTCCAGGAGACCCAACGTGAGCGACAAGGTTCAACATGTCGGCGATGCCGACTTCGATACAGCTGTACTGCAATCCGGCGAACCGGTACTGGTGGATTTCTGGGCCGAGTGGTGCGGACCCTGCAAGATGATCGCCCCGGTGCTGGACGATCTGGCCGATACATACCAGGGCAGACTGAAGGTTGCCAAGGTCAATGTGGATCAGAACCGCGCCCTGGCCATCAAGTACCACGTGCGCTCGATCCCGATGCTGTTGCTGTTCAAGGACGGGCAGGTGCAGGCCACCCAGATCGGTGCGGTTGGCAAGGGCCAGCTGACCCAGATGATCGACAAGACCCTGGGCGGCGCGGCCGCCTGAGCGAGTGGGCGTCCAGCGATGGGCGCCCCGTGATGCGCCAGCAGTTAAATCCTGCTGAGGCAGGCGCTTGCGCGGTTGCGCGCAGCGGTGATAGTGTCAGTTGATCCGGAGCACGTTCGTGCGCCGACGTACCCCTCTAGAAACCTCTTCTAGACTCCCATCACCTAAAGTTCGCCCCCCAGCCGGGCGCTCGCACTCTTAGCGAGGAATCACGCACTTGTCCGATCATCCTTCCTCCGATACCGGGAGCAGCGTCGACGCTCCTGTCGAGAAGCGCGTGCGCAAGCCGCGCGTGAGCAAGACCGCCGCTGCCACCGACGATGGTGGCGCGCAGCAGCCCAACCTGCCCTTGCCCGCCAGCCCCGCACCCGAGACCCCACGTGCCCCGCAGGCACCGTCGCACGCTGCCGACCCGGCACCGGCGCAGACGTCCAGCGATGGCGCCTCCTACGCCGGTAACGCCCCCAGCGCCAGCCAGGGCAACCAGGGCAACGACAACACCCATGGCGACTCCCGCGAGGGTGGCCAGACGCAGCAGCAGCGCTTCAATCAGGCGCAGCAGCAGCAGAACCAGAATCAGGCACAACACCGGGGCCAGGGCCAGAACCAGGGTCAGCCCCAGGCGCAAAGTCAGGGCCAGGACCAGGGCCAGAATGGCGGCCAGAACCCGCAAGGCCAGGGCCAGAACCAGCAGGGCAACCGCCGTGACCGCTTCCGCAACCGCCGTGACCGTGGGCGCGACCGCTTCGGCAACGAAGGTGGCGGCGGCATGCCGTCGTCGGATGGCAGCAACGAGCCGTTCGTCGCGCGCCCGCACCCGGCGGTGCCGGAAGGCTTCCCGGTCTATTCGCTGAGCGATCTCAAGCGGATGCCGGCGCAGAAGCTGCTGGATATCGCCGACCAGCTCAACATCCAGGAAGGCGTGGCGCGCGCGCGCAAGCAGGACGTGATCTTTGCCCTGCTCAAGGTGCTGACCCGCCACGGCGAGGGCGTTGCCGCCGACGGCGTGCTGGAAATCCTCCCCGACGGCTTCGGCTTCCTGCGTGCCGCAGAAGCCAGCTACCTGGCCGGTCCGGACGATACCTATATCTCGCCCAGCCAGATCCGTCGCTTCAACCTGCGCACCGGCGATCACCTGTCCGGCCGCATCCGCTTCCCGAAGGACGGCGAACGCTATTTCGCGCTGTCGATCGTCGACACCATCAATGGCGAGCCGCTGGAAGCCAGCAAGAACAAGGTGCTGTTCGAGAACCTGACCCCGCTGTTTCCACGTCGGCGCTTCCGGCTGGAGCGTGGCGATGGGTCCACCGAGGACATCACCGGCCGCATCCTGGATCTGATGGCGCCGCAGGGCAAGGGCCAGCGCGCGCTGATCGTCTCCCCGCCCAAGGCCGGCAAGACGATGATGATGCAGCAGGTGGCCACGGCCATCACCAGCAATCATCCCGAAGTGCACATGATCGTGCTGCTGATCGACGAGCGCCCGGAAGAAGTGACCGAAATGCAGCGCACCGTGCGCGGCGAGGTCATCTCCTCCACCTTCGACGAACCGGCCGCGCGCCACGTGCAGGTCGCCGAGATGGTGATCGAGCGCGCCAAGCGCCTGGTCGAGCACAAGAAGGATGTGGTGATCCTGCTCGACTCGATCACCCGCCTGGCGCGCGCCTACAACAACGTGGTGCCCAGCTCCGGCAAGGTGCTCACCGGCGGTGTGGACGCCAATGCCCTGCACCGTCCGAAGCGCTTCTTCGGTGCGGCCCGTAACGTCGAAGAAGGCGGCTCGCTGACGATCATCGCCACGGCGCTGGTGGAAACCGGCAGCAAGATGGACGAGGTAATCTACGAAGAGTTCAAGGGCACCGGCAACAGCGAAGTGCACCTGAACCGTCGCATCACCGAAAAGCGCGTGTACCCGGCGATCGACATCAACCGCTCGGGCACGCGTCGCGAAGATCTGCTGATCGAGCCGGAGCTGCTGCAGAAGATCTGGATCCTGCGCAAGCTGCTGCACCCGATGGACGAAATCGCGGCGATGGAATTCCTGCTGGACAAGATGAAGACCACCAAGTCCAACGACGAGTTCTTCAGTTCGATGAAGCGCTGACCCGGTCGGCGTCATCGAGACAAAAAGCCCCGCACCGCGGGGCTTTTTTGTGGGTGCGGGGTTTGTACGGGCAGGCACTTCGCATGGCCCATGCCTTGCAGGTCGACATCGGGCGGCTACGCCAGACGACGCGAGTCCGCATAGGGCGGCGTGTCCGGATAATCATCCTCGCGCAGCCGGGTTTGCAGGTCGCGCCACCACTGCGGGTCGAACAGTTCCGGGTGCAGGTGCTTGACCGCTTCCAGCTGCGAGGGTGGCAAGCCCATGAACAGCGCGAAGCGCTCTGGGAACACATCGCGCGGGCCGACGTGGAACCAAGGTTCGGCGGCCATCTGTTCTTCGTAGGTGGTGGGCGTGGGCCAGTCGCGGAAGGTGCATTCGGTGATCAGGCACAGCTCGTCGTAGTCGTAGAACACCGCGCGCTGATGGCGGGTGATGCCGAAGTTCTTCAGCAGCATGTCGCCGGGAAAGATGTTGTTGCGCGCCATGTCCTTGATCGCCTGGCCGTAGTCCAGCGCGGCCGCATGCGCGGCTTCGGGCAGCTGTTCGCGCAGGTAGAGATTGAGCGGGCGCAGGCGGCGCTGCACGTAGCACAGCGCGATCAGCACGTCCTGGCCATCTTCGCTCAGGCTCGTCGCACAGCTGGTTTGCAGCTCTTCCAGCAACGCTGGCGCGAAACGTGATTTGGGAAACCGCAGGAAACGATACGGCTGCGCGTCCAGCAAGCGACCGATGCGATCGAGCTGGAACACCAGCTCGTACTTGCCCTCCACCTGCGCGCGACTCATGGTCTTGGGATAGGCAAAGCGGTCGCGAATCAGTTTGAACACCAGCGGATAACTGGGCAGGGTAAATACCACCATGACCATGCCGGGCGTGCCGTCGGCATGCACCAGCTGCTCGGAGGGATGCGCCTGGAAATGGCTGAAAAACGTGCGATAGCGTTCGGTCTTGCCCTGCTTGGCGCGCCCGAGCATCGTGTACAGCTCGTCGACCGGCTTGTGGGTAAGCAGGCTGCGCAAGAACACCACCGCGTCGCCGACGGTGGCCAGATCGGCCTGGAAGTAACTGCGCGAGTTGCTGAACAATTGCGCGACGTCGCTGCGTTTGGTCAGCACCGCTTCGGCACGCAGGCCGGCGTCGTTGTTGACCAGGGCGATGACGCATGGCGAGAAGCGATGTTCGCCGAACACGCGGCCGACCAGGTAGGCGCGCCGCTCGCGATAGAACACCGTCTCCAGCAGCTCCACGCTGCGCACCGGGTGCTCGCCCCAATGCGCGAGATCGTCGAGCAGGCGCACCGCGATCGCCGCTGCACAGCGGGTGCGATGCGCATACGGAACGTCGAAGGAATAATCGCCGAGCACGCACACCAGCATGTCGGTCAGCCGGCCGGGCGAGACCGCATAGGTGTGCCGCGCAACCGGCACCGTGATCGCATCGGTCGGCTCGATATCCAGCGCGATGAATTCGATCTCGGCATCCACGCCGTGGGTGCCGAAGTAACGCCGGGTCAGGGTGTTGTAGAAGGTCTTGTACAACTCCTGATCGATCAGCCCGCGCAGCAGCGCAGCGTAATGCACGCGTGCGCGCATCCACAGCGCGCGATCATGCGCCTGCCCCAGCAGTACCGCGCGCAGGCGCAGCATGCATTCGCTGATGTACTGGTCGTACAGCGCGATCCGCGCCACCGCGTCATCGCGCGCGCCGCTCCAGTCGCGCGTTTCGAAGCGCTGTTTGGCGCGTGCGGTGATCTCGGCAAACCGGGCGTGGTAGTCCTCGAAGGCGTCGTACACGGCATGGGCGATCGCCAGCGCACGGCGCTCGGACTGCGGCGGTAACGGGAGCTGGCTCATGGCCGCAGTGTACCCAGCGCATGTTGCGGCGTGCAGCCGAGAGCAAGGATCAATCGAACAGGCGCACAGTGGGCCAAATGCCCAGGCCGCTCGCAACGAGGCGCAGGACTCCTCGCAGGCAAGGCATTGCCAGGTCGTGAGACCTGGCACGCAACGACCGCGTTCTCGCGGTTGCACGCAAACGCCGGAAACGACAAGGCCCGCCTCTCATCGAGGCGGGCCCTGCCTGTCGCATCGCTGCACACACCGCCGACAGGCGGTGCGCTGGATCAGGCCTTCAGCGTGGCCAACACGTCGTTGAAGGTCTTGCTCGGGCGCATCGCCTCGCTGACCTTGGCCAGCTCGGGGTGGTAGTAGCCGCCGATCTCGACCGGCTTGCCCTGGGCGCCGTTGAGCTCGGCCACGATGGTGGCTTCGTTCTCGGTCAGCGCCTTGGCCAGCGGTGCGAACTTGGCCTGCAGGGCGGTGTCCTCGGTCTGCGCAGCCAGGGCCTGCGCCCAGTACATCGCCAGATAGAAGTGGCTGCCGCGGTTGTCCAGTTCACCGACCTTGCGCGCTGGCGACTTGTTGTTGTCCAGGAACTGGCCGTTGGCCACGTCCAGCGCCTTGGCCAGCACCGTGGCCGACGGATTGTCGTAGCGGTTGCCCAGATGCTCCAGCGAGGCGGCCAGGGCCAGGAATTCGCCCAGCGAATCCCAGCGCAGGCTGTTCTGTTCGACAAACTGCTGCACGTGCTTGGGCGCCGAGCCACCGGCACCGGTCTCGAACAGGCCGCCACCGGCCATCAGCGGCACGATCGACAACATCTTGGCGCTGGTGCCCAGCTCCAGGATCGGGAACAGGTCGGTGAGGTAATCGCGCAGCACGTTGCCGGTGACCGAGATGGTGTCCTGGCCCTTGCGGATGCGCTCCAGCGAGAAGGTGGTCGCTTCCACCGGCGGCAGGATGCGGATATCCAGGCCGTTGGTGTCGTGATCCTTCAGATAGGTGTCGACCTTGGCGATGACCTGCGCATCGTGCGCGCGGGCCTTGTCCAGCCAGAACACCGCAGGCGTCTCGCTCAGGCGCGCACGTTCGACGGCCAGCTTGACCCAGTCCTGGATCGGCGCGTCCTTGACCTGGCACATGCGCCACAGGTCGCCGGCTTCCACCGCATGTTCGAACACGGTGGCGCCGGTGTCGTCGGTGACCTTGACGGTGCCGGCGGCGGCAATCTGGAAGGTCTTGTCGTGCGAGCCGTATTCCTCGGCTTTCTGCGCCATCAGGCCGACGTTGGGCACCGAACCCATGGTGGACGGATCGAATGCGCCATGCGCCTTGCAGTCATCGATCACGGCCTGGTAGACATCGGCGTAGCAGCGATCCGGGATCACCGCCTTGGTGTCCTGCAGCTTGCCTTCGGCATTCCACATCTGACCGGAGTCGCGAATCATTGCCGGCATCGACGCATCGACGATCACGTCGCTGGGCACATGCAGGTTGGTGATGCCCTTGTCCGAGTTGACCATCGCCAGGGCCGGACGCTGCGCGTACTCGGCCTGGATATCGGCCTTGATCTGCGCCTGCTGCGCTTCCGGCAGCGTGGCGATACGTGCATACAGGTCGCCGATGCCGTTATTGGGATCGAAGCCGACCGACGCGAGCGCATCGGCATGCTTGCTCAGCGTGTCCTTGTAGAACTCGCCGACCACCACGCCGAACAGCACCGGGTCGGAGACCTTCATCATGGTCGCTTTCAGATGCACCGAGAACAGCACATCCTTGGCCTTGGCATCGGCGATCTGCGCGTCGATGAAGCTGGCCAGCGCGCGCTTGCTCAAGACGGCGGCATCGACGATCTCGCCGGCCTTGACCGCGACTTTTTCCTTCAACACGCTGCTGCTGCCGTCGTTGCCGACAAACGCGATCTTCAACGCGCCGGCGGCCGCCACGGTGGTGGATTGCTCGCTGCCAAAGAAGTCGCCCTCGTCCATGTGCGCCACGTGCGACTTCGAATCGCTGCTCCACTTGCCCATGCGGTGCGGATGCTTGCGCGCGTAATTCTTCACCGACAGCGGTGCGCGGCGGTCGGAATTGCCTTCGCGCAGTACCGGATTGACCGCGCTGCCCTTGACCTTGTCGTAGCGCGCCTTGATGTCCTTTTCGGCATCGTCCTTGGGCGTGTCCGGATACGCCGGCAGCGCATAGCCCTGGCCCTGCAGTTCGGCGATGGCGGCCTTGAGCTGCGGCACCGAGGCGCTGATGTTGGGCAGCTTGATGATGTTGGCTTCCGGCGTGGTGGCCAGCGCGCCCAGCTCACCGAGGTCGTCGGCGATCTTCTGCGCGTCGGTCAGGTGTTCGGGAAACAGCGACAGGATGCGGCCAGCCAGCGAGATGTCGCGGGTTTCGACCACGATGCCGGCGGTATCGGTGTAGGCATCGATGATCGGCAGCAGCGACTGCGTGGCCAGATACGGTGCTTCGTCGGTGAGCGTGTAGATGATCTTCGGTGTCTTCGACATAAGGTGCGATGGCTCGTGTGGTCGGAAGGAGCGCCAGTGTTCACGGCACCGGCGTTGGCGTGCGCGACGCAGGTCGCTGATGGCACGCCGATCGGCCTGCGCGCGGAACGCGGCAATGGATCAGCATGGCATTGTCGCGTCTGAGCCGCGCCCGGGTAAAGCGACCACAGGCGGATGCTCCGTCCCGCCACCCGGCCAATGCGATGGATGCAGCTGTAACGAACAGGCCATCCATGCAAAAGGGCGCGACCTTGCGATCGCGCCCTGCTGCGTCATGTAGCGAGTCAAGCATGCTGCGCGACATCCCCCGCCTCATCAAACAGCCGCAAGAATTGCCTTGCGGGCCGTCGGCTGCCAGCGATGTGCCAGATGCCTCCCTGTCGGCGCGCTTACTTCACCGTAACGGTCTGCGGCGTACCGGCCGGCTTGCCATCCACCATCGCCTGCACGGTATAGGTGCCGGCCGGCCAGCCATCGGGCTTGCTGAAGCTCAGGTTGGTGGTCTCGGCTCCGCTGGTATTGAGCGTGGCGGTCTGTTCGCCGGCAACCTGGCCATCCTGGTAGGTCATCTTGGCCGACACCGGCACGTTGCTGGCGCTACCGTCGGTCTTGATCGACACGATGATGGTGCTCTTGGCCCCGATGCTGGCCGACGGTGTCACGCTCTTGTCGGCAGCGGCCTCGGTACCGACCACCACGCTGGAGACCGCGACTGCCGATCCAGTCGTGGCGGCGCTGTCGGTGCTGGCGGCGCCGGTCGCCGTGCTCTGGCCGGCCTGGTCACTTGCCGGCGGTGTTGCGGCCGGGCCCGGCATCGCTTCGGTGGCGGCGCCGGAAGTCGGATCCTTGGACACGCTGTCGTCGTCGGCCTTCTTGCTGCAACCCGACAAGGCAAGCACGCCGGCCAGCGCGATGGCGAGGGTGCTGGAAACGGATTTGGTACGCATGGATCAATCTCCGGAAGATCAAGCTAAAAGTGGGTTTCGAAAAGTGGATTCGAGAAGTGGGTGCGCGGTGCGCCTAGGCCTTCGGCGGCAACTGCAAGACCTGACCAGGAAAGATCTTGTCCGGATCCTTGAGCGTTTCGCGGTTGGCCTCGAAAATACGCGGCCACAGGTTGCCGTCGCCGTAATGGCGCTTGGCAATGCTGGACAGACTGTCGCCCGCCTGCACGGTGACCGATTCGCCAACCAGTTGCGCGGTGCTCTGCACGCTGGTGCGAACGTTGGAGAAATCCGCCGCAGGCGCAACCTCCGCGGTGCTGTCGACCGAGGAGGTCACGTTGGAGAAATCTGCTTTCTTGTCGACATTCATTGCCGCAATCCCTTTGCATCACGATGCCTGAAGGGT
Organism: Xanthomonas sp. BRIP62411; assembly: GCF_003993525.1. Classification (NCBI taxonomy): domain Bacteria; kingdom Pseudomonadati; phylum Pseudomonadota; class Gammaproteobacteria; order Lysobacterales; family Lysobacteraceae; genus Xanthomonas; species Xanthomonas sp. BRIP62411. The sequence goes on along the minus strand of NZ_QEZI01000026.1, from coordinate 50,925 downwards.
GCGCGGTGCGCTGTTAAGCGTGGATCGCGCCACCGTGAAGCTGGCGCGATCCTGCAATGGCGGCGATTACTGGCGCAGGTCGCGGAAGATCGACAGCGGTGTCGGCACGCTGGGTGAGCTGCGCAAGGGGTTGATGTCCAGCCCGCCACGACGGGTGTAACGCGCTTCGACCACCAGCCACTCGGGCGCGCAGCGGAGCAGCACGTCATGGAAGATCCGCTCCACGCATTGCTCATGAAACTCGGCGTGGTCGCGGAAACTCACCAGATAGCGCAGCAGGCCTTCGCGGTCGATCGGCGCGCCGCGGTAGCGCAGCGTGACGCTGGCCCAATCCGGCTGACCGGTGACCGGGCAATTGGATTTGAGCAGGGCCGAGGTCAGCACTTCTTCGGCGACCGGTTGCGCGAGCGCCGACAGATGCGCGGCATTGGGCGGGCCATAGTCGTCGATGCTGACGTCCAGCGTATCGATCGATTCGCCCTCGCCGACCGCATCGATCGGCGGCAGGCCGAATTCCACCGCCACGTCGGCACCGGCGCGCGTGGACAGGTCGGTGGCGATGCGCGTACGCACCGCCTCGGCGCTATTGAAGCGGGTGGCGTTGAGCGAATTGAGATACAGCTTGAGCGACTTGGATTCGATCAATGAAGGGGAATCGCAGGGCACGTGCAAGGTGGCAGTGGCCACGCACGGCTTGCCCTGCGCATCGAGCCAGCTCAGTTCATAGGCATGCCAGCGGTCACGCCCGATGAAGGGCAAGGCCCCGCGCAGGCCGATCGCCTCGCGCCCGGCCGCGCGCGGAATCGGAAACAGCAGCGACGGATCGTAGCCGCTGGGGTAGGCAACCTCACGGCCGAGGGTGGAATCTTCTGGGGTATTCATCGCGCCATTTTAGGCCGGGCGGGCTGGCCGTGAGGTATATGGCAGACGCGGGAGCGCGCTGGCGACAGCAGCAGGCCGCTCCGAGCAGCCCGCCGACCAATGGATCGCCACCGGTCAACGGGAACCGTGCAACTGCACACGATTCCCGATTCCCGATTCAGCCCGCCTGCCCCTGATGCAGGTAATCCAGCGACACCTGCAACAGCGCCCGCAAGCCCACACCCAGCGACGATTCGTCGAGCAGGAACTGCGGCGAATGGTTGCTGGGTGCGGTGGCCGGGTCGATGCCCTTGGCGGTGGAGCCGACGAAGAAGAACATCGACGGCACCTGCTGGGCGTAGAACGAGAAATCTTCCGCGCCCATCTGCAACGGCGGTTCGTAGACATTGTCGGCGCCGACCACGGCCTGCAGGCTGGGCAGCATCTTCGCAGTCAGCGCCGGGTCGTTAACGGTGGCCGGATTGCCGGGCTGGTCCGGTACCTGCGCCTGGACGGTGGCACCGTGGGCGGCGGCGGTGTGCTCGGCCACCGTCTTGAGATCGGCGAAGATCTGCTGGCGCATGCCTTCGTCGAAGGTGCGGATGGTGCCGACCATGTCCACGTCGTCGGGGATGATGTTGTAGCGGATGCCGCCCTTGATCGCGCCAAAGCTCAGCACCGCCGGCTGCTTGGACAGGTTGGCGCGGCGGCTGACCACGGTCTGCGCAGCGCCGATCATGTCGGCACTGGCCACGATCGGGTCGATGCCGTTCCACGGCGCCGAGCCATGCGTCTGGCGGCCGATCATCTTGATCGCGAAGCGGTCCGAGGCCGCCATCAGCGGGCCACTGCGCACGGCGATCTTGCCGGCCTGCACGCTGGAGAACACATGCAGGCCGAACACCGCCTGTGGCTTGAAGTCGGCAAACAGGCCTTCCTTGAGCATCAGTGACGCGCCGCCCTCCTCGTTGCCCGGCGCGCCTTCCTCGGAGGGCTGGAAGATCAGCATCACTTCGCCCGGCAGCTGCTCGCGCATGCCGACCAGCGCCTCGGCCACCCCGAGCAGGATCGCGGTGTGGGCGTCGTGGCCGCAGGCGTGCATCACCCCGACCTGCTCGCCGCGGTACTCGGCAGTGGCCTTGGAGGCGAACGGCAGGCCGGTCTGCTCCTTGACCGGCAAGGCATCCATGTCGGCGCGCAAGGCGATCTTCGGACCCGGCTTGCCGCCCTTGATGATGGCCACCACGCCGTGATGGGCGATGCCGGTGCGCGGCTTGAGGCCGAGCTTGCGCAGCTGCGCGGCCACGGTGGCGGCGGTGCGCTCCTCGCGGTTGGACAGTTCCGGGTGCTGATGGAAGTCGCGGCGCCACTGCACCAGCTTGGTCTGCAACGGCGCGGCGGCGGCCTGCACCTCGGGCCGGGGCGCAGCCTGGGCGGCGGCCAGGGTGGGCAGGGCCAGCAGCAAGGCGCTGGTCAGCAGGCGGGAGTGGCGCATCGGCAATCCTCTGAAGATGGTTGCTTAATGTAGTGCAGGCGCGTGCCCGGCGGGCGGCAGTGGGCTCGATTCAGTCCTGCGGTCAACCGCATCGGCCCTGGCGCGTTGCCGCTGCACTGCATCCGTGAACGCTGCGGTCGTTTCGCCCGGCGAGCCGTTACTTCAGTAACGCTCAATTGCCTGACCGCAACGATATGCTGCGCACAGCCGCCCCACGGTCGCACCAGCGCCCGGCCCGCCATCAGGAGTTGTCGCATGTCGCGTTTTTGGAAGATCACACTGCTGGTCGTAGCGGTGCTCGTCGTGGTGTTCGTCGCCATGCGGATGTTCGGCGGGGGCAACCACGGCAAGCGGGCGGACGCGCCGGACGGCAATGGCACCGAGAACAGCGGCCCGGTGCCGGTCACGGTCGTGGCCGCCACCACCCAGGATGTGCCGGTCTACGCCAGCGCGCTGGGCACGGTGACCGCGCTCAATACGGTCACGGTCAGCCCGCAGGTCGGCGGCCAGCTGATGAGCCTCAACTTCAAGGAAGGCCAGGAAGTGAAGAAGGGCGAGCTGCTGGCGCAGATCGACCCGCGCACCCTGCAGGCCAGCTACGACCAGGCACTGGCGGCCAAGCGCCAGAACCAGGCGCTGCTGGCGACCTCGCGGGTGAACTACCAGCGCTCCAACGACCCGGCCTACAAGCAGTACGTCTCGCGCACAGACCTGGATACTCAGCGTAACCAGGTGGCGCAGTACGAGGCGGCGGTGGCGGCCAACGATGCGCAGATGCGCTCGGCGCAGGTGCAATTGCAGTTCACCCGCGTGACCGCGCCGATCGACGGGATTGCCGGCATCCGCGGCGTGGACGTGGGCAATATCGTCAGCGCCAGCTCCACCATCGTCACCCTGACCCAGATCCGCCCGATCTACGTGTCCTTCAACCTGCCCGAGCGCGAGTTGCAGGCGGTGCGCAGCGGCCAGGCTGCTGCCCCGCTGGACGTGGCGGCGCTGGATCGCGGCGATGCGCACGTGATCAGCGGCGACGGCAAGCTGGAGGTGATCGACAACCGCATCGCCGCCGACAGCGGCACCTTCGGTGCGCGTGCGATCTTCGCCAACACCGACAACGCGTTGTGGCCGGGCCAGTTCGTCAACGTGCGCCTGCAGCTGCGCACCATCTCCGGCGGCACCGTGGTGCCGACCCAGGCCGTGCAGCGCGGCCCGGACGGCGATTACGTCTACGTGGTCGGCAGCGACAACACCGCGCAGATGCGCACCGTGGTGCAGGGCGTGGAAGTGGACGACAGCCATGTGCAGGTCACCAAGGGGCTCAAGCCGGGCGAGCGGGTAGTCACCGAAGGCCAGTTCCGGCTCAAGCCGGGCAGCAAGGTCAGTGCGCTCAAGCCCGGCGAAACCCCGCCGGAGCCGACCGAGGCCGAACTCAAGGCCGCGCAGGACAAGAGCCATGGCGGCGCCGGTGGCCGACGCGGCGGCGGCGGTCCGCGCTAACTCGCGCGCACCGGCGACGGGACTTCCGTCACCGGTGCGCATCGGCGCCATGCGCGCCGGCATCGATTGACGTCTTCAGCAAGGACACCCCCCGTGGGCTTTTCGACCATCTTCATCCGCCGTCCCATCGCCACCTCGTTGTTGATGGCGGGCATCCTGCTGCTGGGCATCCTGGGCTACCGGCAATTGCCGGTCTCGGCGCTGCCGGAAATCGATGCACCCAGCCTGGTGGTCACCACCCAGTATCCCGGCGCCAACGCGACCACCATGGCCTCGCTGGTGACCACGCCGCTGGAGCGCCAGTTCGGGCAGATCTCCGGGCTGCAGATGATGACCTCCGATTCGTCGGCAGGCCTGTCCACGATCATCCTGCAGTTTTCGATGGACCGCGACATCGACATCGCCGCGCAGGATGTTCAGGCGGCGATCCGTCAGGCCACCCTGCCCTCGTCATTGCCGTATCAACCGGTCTACAACCGGGTCAATCCGGCCGACGCGGCGATCCTGACCCTCAAGCTCACCTCCGACTCGCTGCCGCTGCGCGAGGTCAACCGCTATGCCGATGCGATCCTGGCCCAGCGCCTGTCGCAGGTGCCGGGCGTGGGGCTGGTGTCGATCGCCGGCAACGTGCGCCCGGCGGTGCGCATCCAGGTCAATCCGGCGCAGCTGTCGAACATGGGCCTGACCATGGAGTCACTGCGCAGCGCGCTGACCCAGACCAATGTCAGCGCGCCCAAGGGGTCGCTCAACGGCAAGACCCAGTCCTACAGCATCGGCACCAACGACCAGCTCACCGACGCGGCGCAATACCGCGAAACCATCATCAGCTACAGCAATGGCCGCCCGGTGCGGCTGGCCGATGTGGCCAACGTGGTCGACGGCGTGGAGAACGACCAGCTCGCCGCCTGGGCCGACGGCAAGCCGGCGGTGCTGCTGGAAATCCGACGCCAGCCCGGCGCCAACATCGTGCAGACGGTGGAGCAGATCCGCAGCATCCTGCCGCAGCTGCAGTCGGTGCTGCCGGCCGACGTCCACCTGGAGGTGTTCTCCGACCGCACCGAAACCATCCGCGCCTCGGTGCACGAGGTGAAGTTCACCCTGGTGCTGACCATCGCGCTGGTGGTGGGGGTGATCTTCGTGTTCCTGCGCCGGCTGTGGGCCACCATCATTCCCTCGGTGGCGGTGCCGCTGTCGCTGGCCGGCACCTTCGGGGTGATGGCGTTTGCCGGCATGTCGCTGGACAACCTGTCGCTGATGGCGCTGGTGGTGGCGACCGGTTTCGTGGTCGACGATGCGATCGTGATGATCGAGAACATCGTGCGCTACATCGAACAGGGCAAGAGCGGGCGGGAAGCGGCCGAAGAAGGCGCCAGGCAGATCGGCTTCACCGTGCTGTCGCTGACCGTGTCGCTGGTGGCGGTGTTCCTGCCGCTGCTGCTGATGCCGGGCGTGACCGGGCGCCTGTTCCATGAGTTTGCGTGGGTGCTGTCGATTGCGGTGGTGATCTCGATGCTGGTGTCCCTGACGCTGACGCCGATGATGTGCGCCTACCTGCTCAAGCCCGACGCCCTGCCCGAAGGCGAGGACGCGCACGAACGCGCCGCCGCCGCCGGCAAGACCAACCTGTGGACGCGCACCGTGGGCGCCTACGAACGCAGCCTGGACTGGGTGCTGGCGCACCAGCCGCTGACCCTGGCGGTGGCGATCAGCGCAGTGGCGCTGACCGTGGTGCTGTACGTGGCGATCCCCAAGGGCTTGCTGCCCGAGCAGGACACCGGCCTGATCACCGGCGTGGTGCAGGCCGACCAGAACGTGGCGTTCCCGCAGATGGAGCAGCGCACCCAGGCGGTGGCCGCGGCGCTGCAGAAGGACCCGGCGGTGACCGGCGTGGCCGCCTTCATCGGCGCCGGCACCATGAACCCGACCATCAACCAGGGCCAGCTGGCAATCGTGCTGAAGACGCGCGGCGACCGCGAGGGCCTGGACGAGGTGCTGCCGCGCCTGCAAAAGGCGGTGGCCGGCATTCCGGGCGTGGCGCTGTTCCTCAAGCCGGTGCAGGACGTCACCCTGGACACCCGCGTGGCCGCCACCGAATACCAGTATTCGATATCGGACGTGGACAGCAGCGAGCTGGCCACCTGGGCCGGGCGCATGACCGAGGCGATGCGCAAGCTGCCCGAGCTGGCCGACGTGGACAACAACCTGGCCAATCAGGGCCGTGCGCTGGAACTGAGCATCGACCGCGACAAGGCCAGCATGCTCGGCGTGCCGATGCAGACCATCGACGACACGCTGTACGACGCCTTCGGCCAACGCCAGATCTCCACCATCTTCACCGAGCTCAATCAGTACCGGGTGGTGCTGGAAGTGGCGCCGGAATTCCGCAGCAGCACCGCATTGATGAACCAGCTGGCGGTGGCCAGCAACGGCAGCGGCGCGCTGACCGGCACCAATGCGACCAGCTTCGGCCAGCTGACCTCGTCCAATTCGTCCACCGCCACCGGCGTGGGCGCGCAGAACACCGGCATCGTGGTCGGGGCCGGCAGCATCATTCCGCTGGCCGCACTGGCCGAGGCCAAGGTCACCAACACGCCGCTTGTGGTCAGCCACCAGCAGCAGCTGCCGGCGGTCACCATCTCGTTCAATCTGGCACCGGGGCATTCCTTGTCGCAGGCAGTGGCGGCGATCGAGCAGGCGCGCCAGGACCTGAAGATCCCGACCCAGGTGCACGCGCAGTTCGTCGGCAAGGCGGCCGAATTCACCGGCAGCCAGACCGATATCGTGTGGCTGCTGCTGGCCTCGATCGTGGTGATCTATATCGTGCTGGGGGTGCTGTACGAGAGCTACATCCACCCGCTGACGATCATCTCCACGCTGCCGCCGGCCGGCGTCGGCGCGCTGCTGGCACTGATGCTGTGCGGGTTGAGCCTGTCGGTGGACGGCATCGTCGGCATCGTGCTGCTGATCGGCATCGTCAAAAAGAACGCGATCATGATGATCGACTTCGCCATCGACGCCCGCCGCGAAGGCGCCAACGCGCACGAGGCGATCCGCCGCGCCTGCCTGCTGCGCTTCCGCCCGATCATGATGACCACCGCCGCGGCGATGCTGGGCGCGCTGCCGCTGGCCCTGGGCACCGGCATCGGCTCGGAACTGCGCCGTCCGCTCGGCATCGCCATCGTCGGTGGCCTGCTGCTGTCGCAGCTGGTGACGCTGTACACCACGCCGGTGATCTATCTGTACATGGAACGTGCCGGCGAGCGGCTGCGCGACTGGCGCGCGCGCCGTGCTGCACGTCATGGCGATGCAGCTGCGGCTCCAAGCCCGGAGCGCCCGGCATGAGGACCGGTAGCGGTATCGCTGACCGATCCGCTGGCCCGCGGCATCGCCCGCTCGCACGCACGCGTGACAGTCGCTTTGGTTTCGGCTTTGGTTCTGGCCTTTCCCGAATCCCTAATCCCGATTCCCAAATCCCGGCACCACGGCCATGAACATCTCCGCGCCCTTCATCAAGCGCCCGATCGGCACCGCGCTGCTGGCGATCGGTTTGTTCGTGATCGGATTGATGTGCTACCTGCGGCTGGGCGTGGCGGCGTTGCCGAACATCCAGATTCCGGTGATCTTCGTGCACGCCACGCAGTCCGGCGCCGATGCCAGCACCATGGCCTCCACCGTCACCGCCCCACTGGAACGCCACCTGGGCCAGTTGCCCGGCATCGACCGCATGCGCTCCTCCAGTTCGGAGAGCAGCAGCCTGGTGGTGCTGGTGTTCCAGAGCAATCGCAACATCGATTCGGCCGCGCAGGACGTGCAGACCGCGATCAACTCCTCGCAGTCGGACCTGCCGTCCGGGCTCGGCACGCCGATCTATTCGAAAGCCAATCCGAACGACGATCCGGTCATCGCCATCGCGCTGACCTCGGACACGCAATCGGCCGATGAGCTCTACAACGTTGCCGACTCGCTGCTGGCGCAACGGCTGCGCCAGATCACCGGCATCAGTTCGGTCGACATCGCAGGCGCCTCCACGCCGGCGGTCCGCGTGGACGTGGACCTGCGTGCGCTCAACGCGCTGGGCCTGACCCCGGACGACCTGCGCAACGCGGTACGCGCGGCCAACGTCACTTCGCCGACCGGGTTTTTGTCCGACGGCAACACCACCATGGCGATCGTGGCCAACGATTCGGTGTCCAAGGCCGCCGACTTCGCGCAGCTGGCAATCTCCACCCAGTCCAACGGGCGCATCGTGCGGCTGGGCGACGTGGCCACCGTCTACGACGGCCAGCAGGACGCCTACCAGGCGGCCTGGTTCGACGGCAAGCCGGCGGTGGTGATGTATGCCTTCACCCGCGCCGGCGCCAACATCGTCGAAACCGTGGACCAGGTAAAGGCGCAGATTCCGGAGCTGCGCGCCTACCTGCAGCCCGGCACCACGCTGACGCCCTACTTCGACCGCACCCCGACCATCCGCGCCTCGCTGCACGAGGTGCAGGCCACGCTGATGATCAGCCTGGTGATGGTGATCCTGACCATGGCACTGTTCCTGCGCCGCCTGGCGCCGACGCTGATCGCGGCGGTCACCGTGCCGCTGTCGCTGGCCGGCTCGGCGCTGGTGATGTACGTGCTGGGCTTCACCTTGAACAACCTCAGCCTGCTGGCGCTGGTGATCGCCATTGGCTTTGTGGTCGACGATGCGATCGTGGCGATCGAAAACATCATGCGGCATCTGGACGAAGGCATGCCACGCCTGGATGCCGCATTGGCCGGTGCGCGCGAGATCGGCTTCACCATCGTGTCGATCACTGCCTCGCTGGTGGCGGTGTTCATTCCGATGCTGTTTGCCAGCGGCATGATCGGCGCGTTCTTCCGCGAGTTCACCGTGACCCTGGTGGCGGCGATCGTGGTGTCGATGCTGGTGTCGCTGACCCTGACGCCGGCGTTGTGCAGCCGCTTTCTGTCCGCGCACACCGAACCGGAAAAACCTAGCCGTTTCGGCGCCTGGCTGGACCGCTTGCACGAGCGCATGCTCGCGGTGTACACGGTGGCGCTGGATTTCTCGCTACGGCACGCCTTGCTGCTGTCGCTGACGCCGCTGCTGCTGATCGCCGCCACCGTCTTCCTCGGCGGTGCGGTCAAGAAGGGCTCGTTCCCGGCGCAGGACACCGGCCTGATCTGGGGCCGCGCCAATTCCAGCGCGACGGTGTCGTTTGCCGACATGGTCAGCCGCCAGCGCCGCATCACCGACATGTTGATGGCCGACCCGGCGGTGAAGACCGTCGGTGCACGGCTGGGTTCCGGTCGCCAGGGTTCCAGTGCGTCGTTCAACATCGAATTGAAGAAGCGCGACGAAGGCCGCCGCGAGACCACCGCGCAAGTGGTCGCGCGCCTGAGCGCCAAGGCCGACCGTTACCCGGATCTGGATCTGCGTCTGCGCGCGATCCAGGACCTGCCCAGCGACGGCGGTGGCGGCACCAGCCAGGGCGCGCAGTACCGTGTCTCGCTGCAGGGCAACGACCTGGCCCAGCTGCAGGAATGGTTGCCCAAACTGCAGGCCGCGTTGAAGAAGAATCCGCGCCTGCGCGATGTCGGTACCGACGTGGATACCTCGGGCCTGCGCCAGAACATCGTGATCGACCGGGCCAAGGCCGCGCGCCTGGGCATTTCGGTCGGTGCCATCGATGGCGCGCTGTATGGCGCGTTCGGTCAGCGCTCCATTTCCACCATCTATTCGGATCTCAACCAGTACAGCGTGGTGGTCAACGCACTGCCCTCGCAGACGGCAACGCCCAAGGCGCTGGATCAGGTGTTCGTGCCCAACCGCGCCGGCCTGATGGTGCCGATCACCTCCGTCGCCACCCAGGTGCCCGGGCTGGCGCCGCCGCAGATCGTCCACGAAAACCAGTACACCACGATGGATCTGAGCTACAACCTCGCACCGGGCGTGAGCACCGGCGAGGCGGACCTGATCATCAAGTCCACCGTGGAGGGCTTGCGCATGCCCGACGGCATCCGCCTCAGCGGCGACGACAGCTTCAACGTGCAACTCAGCCCCAACTCGATGGGCGTGTTGCTGCTGGCCGCGGTGCTCACCGTCTACATCGTGCTGGGCATGCTGTACGAGAGCCTGATCCACCCGGTGACCATCCTGTCCACGCTGCCGGCCGCCGGCGTCGGCGCGCTGCTGGCGTTGTTCCTCACCAACACGGAGTTGTCGGTGATCTCGATGATCGCGTTGGTGCTGCTGATCGGCATCGTCAAGAAGAACGCGATCATGATGATCGACTTTGCGCTGGTGGCGCAGCGCGTGCACGGCATGGATCCGCGCGCGGCTGCGCGCGAAGCCTCGATCGTGCGCTTCCGCCCGATCATGATGACCACGATGGTGGCGATCCTGGCCGCAGTCCCGCTGGCGGTGGGCCTGGGCGAAGGCTCGGAACTGCGCCGCCCGCTGGGCATCGCGATGATCGGCGGGCTGATCTTCTCGCAGGGCCTGACCCTGCTCAGCACCCCGGCGCTGTACGTGATCTTCTCCTGCCTGAGCGAACGCTGGAAGGCGCGTCGTGCACGCGCGCGTGCACGTCGGGCCGAGCGCGCGGCGGCACGGCGCCCGGCAACCTCGGCGCACTGAGCGTGCTCAAAAGACCGCACCCCGCCAGACGCATGCGGTCTTTGTGTGGGTAACAGATCGGGCTTTTTTTTACCAAGCTCACCGCCATATGGATGGCGCAGGCTTTCTGGTTCCCATCGGTACACGACCACGTTGGCAGGTGCGGTGCCCTCGCCGCTTGCGGGACCGTGTGGCGGCATGGATGCCGCCACCGAACCTACATGGACGTACTTGCGGCGTGTTCCGCAAGTGGTGAGGGCATCGCGCCCTCGACTCACCAAGCTTTTGGCCTGAGCCCACCTGACCGCATCCAGACGCCGCTGCTGAGCGGAATCGTCTGCTTTCCTGGCCTGACGTCGGGAGTGCGCCATCCGAGTCCGCAGCGGCGCACATCCTTGCAATGTGCACCGCGCGATCACGCCACGCCACGGGCGACAGGGCCGGCAGATCGCAGGCCTGCACACGCACGCGCCGCGGCGGGACCGCTACACCAGCAACGCCTGCAGCGACGCCCGTTCCAGCTGTGCGTACAACGCGCACTCATCGTGTACCTGCGCACCCAGCGCCTGTTCGAAGCTGCGCTTGCTCGAATGGGCGGCGTAGGCGCGTTGCTCGGCGCCGCCGAGATTGGACTGGAAGATGCCGGCCGCACTCACCGGGAGGAAGTCTTCATAGATGATCGGATCGGCACTGAGCAGACCGAGCGCAATCGCGGTTTCTGCCGGCAGTGCCGCCACTTGCGCGGGGTCGGCACGTCCGGCCTCGGTCAGCGCGTAGCGGAAATAGCCCAGGCCTTCCTGACGCAGCACGGCTTCGTCGTCGGGAAACGCCACGAACGCGGTCTGCAGGCGCGTGGCGTAATCGACGCCGGTGCTGCCCGCGCCATCGCTGTCGCGGGCCTGCGCCAAGAGCGCGTCATACAGCGCGCGGCCCTTGGGGGTCAGTGCGAGTCCGCGCTGTTCGATCTCGCCGAAGCGTGCGGTATGCGTGCCGTGCTCGGCCTGCCCGCTGTCGCCGACAAAGCGCACCGGCTCTTCCAGGGCCTTGAAGCTGGTCTGGCGCAGCAGGATCGGCACACGCCGACGCGGCGGCCCCTCGATCACCGCCTTGGCATCGATACCGGCGCGCTGCATCTGCGCCTGCGCCGCATCGATATCCAGCGTGCGCGGCGTCAGGTGATTGATATGCGGGCCGTGGAAACTCACCACGTCGGCGATCAGCTTGTGCGCCTGGCTCAACGCGCGGTAGGTCGGCAGCGAGACCGTGGCATCGCCATGCCAGCGGAAGGTTTCCAGCGCTTCGGCCACGAACTGCTGCGCCTGCGCCGCTTCCAGTCCACCATGACGCTCATGCTGTTCGATCAGCTCCAGCGCGGCGGCAGTGAAGATCTGCCGCTGCTCCAGGATTTGCGCCGCCTGCGCACGAAGCGCGGCGTCTTCGATCAATTCCAGCCGCAGCAAGGAGGTGAACACGCGGAATGGATTGGCCGACAGCGCCGCCTCGTCGATCGGGCGGAACGCGGTGGAATGCACCGGCACACCCGCTACCGACAAGTCGTAATACCCCACCGGATGCATGCCCATCACCGCAAACAGCCGCCGCAGCGTGGCCAGTTCCTGCGCCGTGCCGACCCGGATGGCGCCATGCCGTTCCAGATCCAGGCGTGCACGCTCGTCATTGCGCTGCAGGCGCGCGGCCAGGGCCGGATCGGCGCTCAGGGTGTCGGCGTTGACCTGCGCCACCAGCGCCATCAGGTCGCCGTACAACGGCACCTCGGCGCGATACATGTCCGACATCGCCTGCGCGAACAGGCTGCGGATGTGATCGGGGGAGACAAACACGGTATCGCGCATGGGCTGGTCTTGGCAGTGCCGGCCAACGCCGACGTTGCGGCATTCTCGCCGACCGCGCCCCGCGGCGACCAGCTGCACGGCAGCATCGCGTCCGCGCGTTGCCGCGCAGACAGCCGGCCGTAGCACGCCCGACTCCGGCGAAACGCCTTGCGCCGCGTTACAACCCCGCCTGCGCTGCGGCGTCGGCCGCCTCGCTGGCCTCGCGCGCAGCCTCCAGCCGTTGCGCATGATCGCCGAGCTGGCGACGCAGCAGTGCGTCCAGGGTGATCGGCCGTTCCCAGCGGTCGTAGCTGGCGACGATGGCATGCCGCAGCGCGCGCAGATGCGCGTTATCCGGTGCCACCGACAGCCGCGTGATCACACCCTCCCAGCCGTCATGATGGTCGCGCGTGTAGGCGCGCACGCTTTCGCGGCACGACAGCTGCACCGTGTGCGCCCACGCGCAGGCGAAGTAGATGTCGCCGGCATGCCAGCCATGCACCTGCAACAGCGCCTGCACATAGCCGCGCGGGGTCTCGGTATAGCGGGCAACCTCATCGATGAAACTGTCGGGATAGCGCTGCGCATAGCTGCCCATATCGGCAAGATGCTGGTCCACCCACGCATCGCCGGTGCCGGGCATCACCGCCGGCGCAGCCTCCTGCGCCGGGATGCCGGCAGCCGGCGCCGGTACGCCCTGTGCCATTGCCAGCGCCGGAGCCAGAAGGGCAGCCAGCAGTGGCAGCGATCGCAACCGAGGGGAGCGGAAGGCAGGCATGCCCCGATGATGCCGCATGCACGCGCCGGTGTCAGGCCACACGCGTGTCAGCGCAGATCGTAAAAGCCGATGGAATGCACCTCGCGGCAGCCGCTCAGGTCGCAGGAGCCCACGTAACCGGGACCGATGTAACGCTGACGCGCATCGCGGTTGTGCGGGCTGCTGTACGGGTCCGGCCCGTACAGGCCGTTGCCGTAGTAGATCTGCCCATACGGACGGTTGCGCGATGCACCAAACCGTAGCTCACGGCCATAGCCATAACCGCTATAGGCACCGCCGTATCGGGCATCGGAATATCGATCGGCCGAAAACGCGGAAGCGCGATCGCCCGCAGTCGGGCGGGACTGCAATGTCGCGATGCTCTGGCCGTGCGCATCCACATAGCCTTGCTCTCGGTCGAAGCGGACGGTGCGGAAATACACGGTCTCCCCACCCACCTTGCGCGTGCGAAGACGCACATAGTCGCCCGCATCGTCGTAGTACGGCTGCCCGTCGCGAAAGATCACCTCGCTCGGGTTGATGATTTCTTCTTCCAGCTCGGCCGCCGCAAGCGGCGTGGCGCCCACAAGCAGCCCTAGCGCAACGGCCAGCACTGCATGATGGATGACGGACAACATGTTCATGGGCAATCCCTCCAAGGTCGGCCACGCACGCCTGGTGGCCGGAACGTCCTGTTGGCGGGCACTGCGATACGCCCGCATGTTGATTCATAGCATCTGCAAACCGGCGCCTCGGTCACGCCCACCCCTGGCTCCTGCAGCCGACGTGGAAAATCCAGCCACTACCACGGCGGTGCGACGACCTAAGGCGAGTCGATACGGAGCAGGTATCCCAAGCGGCCGCGGCCGCTCCCCATACCCGCAGACGCGTGCCGTGGTGCTCAGCTTAGCGCGTGCTGCCTGGCCAGTGCATCCAGGCCATGCACCGCCGCCGGCCAGCCGGCGGCGTCGGGCACTTCGCGCATGCGCGGTTCGTCGGCGGCCACCCCGTGCTCCTGCTCGTGCGCCCAGGTCACCGCGTACGGGGTGTAGATCCCCCAGCCGCCGATGGCCAGCACCGGCTCCACGTCCGAGCGCAGGGAATTGCCGATCATCACAAAGCGCTGCGCCGGCAGGTCGAACTCGCCCAGCACGCGCGCATAGGTGTGGGGATCCTTTTCGGACACCACCTCCACGCGCGGAAACAGATCGGCCAGACCGGACTGCTCGATCTTCTGCTCCTGGTGGAACAGGTCGCCCTTGGTGATCAGCACCACCGCATAGTCGGCGGCGATCGCGCTGACCGCCTCGCGCACGCCGGCAATCACCTCCACCGGGTGCTGCAGCGTGGCCCGGCCGATTTCGACGATGCGCTGGATGTCGCGTGCGTTGATGCGCGCCTGCGTCAGTTCGATCGCTGTCTCGATCATCGACAGCGTCATGCCCTTGGCGCCGTAGCCGAACACCTTGAGATTGCGCCGCTCCACCGCCAGCAGATGCTGCTGCATGCGGCTGTCGCCCAGATCCAGATACGCAGCCAGGATCGCTTCGAAATCCGCCTCGGCAGTGCGGTAATAGTCCTCGCTTTTCCAGAGGGTATCGTCGCCGTCGAAGCCGACCAGTTGGATCGCCTGGCCGTCGCGCTGTGCAAGAGAGCTCATCGCGACAGTTTAGCAGCGCACTGGAGCGCTGCTGCGATCAATCCCCTGCGGCATCGCCCGGGCCGGGCTGGTAGCTGGCAAATTCGTCGCGCGACAGGCGCCCATCGCCATTGCTGTCGAAGCCGGCGAAATTCTCGCGCAGGACGGGGTCGGCGCCGGCTTCGGCCGGCGTCAATGCACCATCGGCATCGCTGTCCAGGCTGCGGAAGGTGCGTGGCGCCAGCGTGCCGGCTTGTGGCACCAGCGCGGCCTCTGCCCCACCCTTGGCGCCCGATGGCGCGGCAGCGTCGGCCGGTAGCAAGGGCGTGGTGGCAGGCGACGGTGGGTCGATCGGCAACGGCGCCATTACCGGTGCTGTCGGTCCTGCGCTGGAAGACCCCGCACGCGGCGGGTTGGCGGGCGGCAACTCTGGCGGCGCCGCCAGGGCCCCCAGTGGGTTCGACAGGCCGATTAACACGGCAATGCGCGGCAGCATGGGCATGTGCCAAGGAGACGGGCCGGCGAATGTAGCGCGGCGCACGTAAAGAAAACGGGAGCGACCCTGGCAGATCGCTCCCGCGTGTCCATCCTGTTACCTGGTCATGCTGCTATTTGCTCAAGTACATGCTCGAGCCGGGCATCTGACCGCGATGCTGCGGATCGAACCGCTGTTCAAACAACTGCGACTGCGGAAGCTGCCTCCTGGTATCGAAAGAACTGTCAGCAAACGAATTCACTGCGTTGCGTACTCCTTCCTCAGTTGCCCTCAGTTGCCTTGCGACCCGCTTGCCGCGGCGCCGCCCTGCTGCTTGACGACAAACGCCTTGTATTCATCCGGAGTCAGTTTGCCGTTCTTGTCCGAATCGGCGTCATTGAAGATCTGCGCGAGCCCGGCGTTGACCTGGGCCTCTTGCGTGCTGATGGCGCCGTCGCTGTCGGTGTCGACACTCGCCCAGGTCTGGCCGCCGCCGGATTGCGCAGGCTGCGCCGCAGTGGTGGCAGAACTTCCCGACTGGGCCGACGTCGCGGCGGCATCCTGCTGCGTACTCTGCGCCATGGCCGGCAGCGCCAGGGCGGCGGCAAGAGCGGCGGTGGCGGCGAGCAGCGAGGTGCGGTTGCGATTCTTCATTGGGTGGTCTCCTTGGCTTGGGAATGCGCGGTGTCGCCGCACATGGCCCCACCTTACCCAGCCCGAATGAACGTAAAACCCGCTGCAATTTCCTGCAAAACATCCTCTTAACCACCCGCCGAATGTTTGCGTCTAGTCGTCTGTTAGACCTCGGTGAGCCAAACAGAAGCACCGCATTCAATGCATGGAAATATGCGAACCACGCCGCATTTCAGTGCGTAGTTTTACGCGGTCGGCGCCTCGTCGTCCCAGCTGCCGGAGCTGAACAGTTTCCAACCCACCACGACGCCCGCGATCGCCCCGGCCACTTCCAGCACCACGCGCGATCCCAATTCATTCGGATCGTGGATCCTGGCCAGTGCCAGACGCGCGTAGAGCGGCGACTCCAGCCGCACGATGCTGGTATAGACAAGATTCCAGATGTCGTAGCCGCCGCCGATGGCGACCGCGAGCAGACAGGCAATGCCCAGCGTGTGCCCGTGGCTGAAGTGCAGACGCCGGCCGAGGTGCTCGACCGCCGCGAAGACCAGCACGCCCAGCACCAACGCGATCAGGCCAGCCTCCAGTGAACCGAGCAGACCGAAGTGCAGGGGCAGATTCATCGTGACGATCCAGGCAGCAGGCGCATCAGTCTAGCGGTTGCGGTGGATGGATCCCGGCCAAAGCCGCAGGCGCGAGCGGTGATGCGAACGAGGCTGGGCCGGGTGATCCAGCTGCCCGATCCCGCGACACGCCGTGCTCACGCATCGTCCTGCCCGCGCGCACGCACCTGCGCTTCGCCTTCTTCATCCCATTGCACGCTGACCGAGATCGGCTTGCAGCACACCTGGCAATCTTCGATGTAATGCTGGTCGCCGCCGGTCAGATCCAGCGTCAGGGTGATCCACTCCCCGCAATACGGGCAGGCGATATCGACAAAGCGTTCCGGGTCGGACATGGCAATTCCTTGCAGCGGCTTGGAGTGATGGACAACAGGGATAGTGCGGTGCCGCGTCACCGCCTGCGGCGCGTCATTCAGTTGACCGGCACATCGAACGCGGTCTCCGGCATCGGCTCGGGGCGGAACGTGAAGTGCCACCACTCCATCGGATAGTTGGCAAATCCCTCCGCCGCCATCGCATGCAACAACTGCTGGCGGTGGGCACGCTGTACCGGGCTGATGTCGCGCGCATCGGTATGCGCACGCGCATCGAAGAAATCGAACTCGGTGCCCATCTCCACCGGCTGGCATGGGCCGTGCCGGCAGTCCAGCAGCCCCAGGTCCAGCGTTGCGCCGCGGCTATGCCCGGAGGTCTCGGCGATGTAGTCGCCCAGCAGCGCGCGTTTGTCCACGCGCGGGTAGTGCTGCGCCTTGGTCGACTGGTCCTGCAGATCCGCAGCCCAGGCCACGAATGCCTGCACCGCCCGCACCGGCCGGTAGCAATCGAACACCTGCAGTCGATAGCCCTGGGGCTTGAGCGACCGCGCCACCCGCGCCAGGGCCTCCGCGGCCGGACGCAGCAAATAGCAGGTGGGCGCCAGATACCCCGGCACCACGCGCCCGGTGAAGTTGTTGCTGCCCGCATAACGCATGTCCAACACGATTTCCGGCGCGAGGTCTTGCACATTGACCAGACCGGCTTGTGCGGCGGTCGTTGCTGAAGAGATGTGCACCTGGGCGGCTGTGGCAACGCACGGCACCAACGCAATCGACAGCAGGGCACAACAGACCTTGCCCCGAAACCGAGAAGATAATGTCCGTGCCGACTTGATGTGCCTCATCGTTTCTCCTTTGCAACCATATGGAAACACTGCGCCGGAAGTATCGCGTCCGTATCGGCTCGCCAAGAAGACGCATGGCGGCTGCGACCACGATGCACCTATGAACCGTCGCTCTCAAGCCGTTCTGCCGCAGCCGGCAGGCCGGGTAGTCGCAGCGGCCCGGTCAACGCATGCAGGATGCGCGCATCCTCGGCATCCAGCGTGCGGGCGTCGCTGCTGCGGTAGTGATGATGAAACGCCTGCAGGGTGGCGGCGGGATCGTCGAGGCTGTAGCCGAGCAAGGCGAGCGCCTGCCAGGGATCGAAACCTGCCGGCGCGGCAGGGGCATCGGCGGCAGGCCAGCGGCCGAAGCCGGCGTCGGCCAGGCGTTTCCACGGAAACAACGGGCCGGGGTCGTTCTTGCGGGTCGGGGCCACGTCTTCGTGGCCGACGATCTGGGTGCGCGGGATGCGCAGGCGGGTGCACAGGTCGTCCAGCAGCACCAGCAGGCTGTCGATCTGGGCGGGCGCGAACGGCTCGCTGCCGTCGTTGTCCAGCTCGATGCCGATCGAGGCGGAGTTGATGTCGGTGATGGTGCCCCAGCGCCCGGCACCGCCGTGCCAGGCGCGCTGGTCGTCGCTGACCAGTTGATAGCGTGTGCCATCTTCGCCAATCAGATAGTGCGCACTGACCCGACCGCCGCTATTGCGCCCGCGCAGCGTGCCCAGGCTCTGCGGCACCGACTGCTGGTCGGTGAAGTGCAGCACGATCAGGATCGGCCGCCGTGCGTCGTAATTGGGCGAAGGCACCCACCGGGCCAGCGGATTGCGCTGCGGCGTGTGCGCACACGCGCCCAATGACAGCACCACCAGACACAGCGCGGCGCGTAGCCAGGGCAATAGCGATGGCGTGGAAGCAGATGACATCGGATTCTCCTGGCGAAACGACAAGGGGCGTGCGCTGTACCTGCGCCCCGATGGGCCGCGCATGCGAGGCGCCCATTATCTGCCGGGTGGGCGATGGCGTGCGTCACGCCGCTGCGGCAGGCGACAGGCCGGCGGCTGCGCAGACACCTCCGAACCCGGCCAGCGCCCAGCACCATGCAAGCCACGCCAGGGATACGTGTGCATGCGTACACTACAAACCGGCGCAGCCCTCGCACCTCCACACGGCGCTTGCGGTCGTGGTTCCTTGCACAGATTTCTCGTCAGTCGCTGCACCCCTCAAGAGTCTTCTTCATGCCATTGTCGCGCTGCCTGCTGACGTTGTTGCTGCTGGTCATCGGCCTGCCCTGCGGTGCCGCTGCGGCAAACCCTGCCACCCCAACGCCGCACACCGCGCCATTTGCGGCCAGCGATGCGCAGTTGGCGGCCGACTACTGGATCCAGCGCAGTCGCAACGCGCAGACGCTGCGCATGACGGCCGCGCAGATTGCCAGCCTCAATGCGCGCTTGCTGCGCGACGATGGCTCCATGCACGACCTGTCGCAGCTGGCCGAGGTGCTACCCGCGGCCGAGGTGCGCGCGCGCATCGAAGCACGGTCGGCCACACCGACGCGTGCGCTCTACGACAGCAATGGGCGCAGCATCGATGCCTCGCACCTTGCGACGCTGCGCCAGGCCCTGGCACTGGAGGCGCTGCCCGCACAGGTCGTGCCACGGTTTGCCCTGGTGGTGCAGCGCGCGGCACTGCGCACCTTCCCCACCGCGCAGCGCGTGTTCAGCACCACCGACGACCACGATATCGACCGCTTCCAGGAATCGGCGCTCTACCCCGGCACGCCGGTGGCAGTGCTGCATACCAGCGCCGATGGTGCATGGCACTTCGTGCTGGCGGCCAACTATGCGGCCTGGATTGCTGCCGACCGGATTGCCCTGGGCACGCGTCGCGAGGTGCTGGACTACGCACGCCGCCGCCCGCAGCTGCTGGTCACCGGCGCACGCGTGCAGAGCGCCTACACCCCGGACGTGCCGGCCGTCTCCGCACTGACGCTGGACATGGGCACCAGCGTGCCGCTGCTCGGCGACTGGCCGCCGCAACAGCCGGTCAACGGGCAGCTGCCGCAGGCTGCCTATGTCGTGCAGTTGCCGCTGCGCGGCAGCGACGGGCGTTTGCAGCTGGTGCCGGCACTGATTCCGCGCGGCGCCGACGTGCGCCTTGGCCCGCTGCCGGCCACGCCTGCGGCATTGCTGCAGCAGGCGTTCAAATTCCTCGGCGAACGCTATGGCTGGGGCAACGACTACGATGCGCGCGACTGCAGTGGGTTCGTGCTGGATGTGTATCGCAGCCTGGGCATCGCATTGCCACGCAATACCGGCGACCAGGCACGCAGTCCGGCACTGCTCGGCGTTCCGTTCCAGACGCAGGCGCCACTGCCGCAGCGCCTGCAGCAACTTGCACGGCTGCAGGTCGGCGATCTGATCTATATCCCCGGTCATGTGATGCTGGTGATCGGACACGAGCACGGCGCACCATGGGTGATCCATGATGTGGCCGGTGCCCATTACCGCGACGCGTCCGGCAGCGTGCAGCGCGCGCGCTTGAACGGTGTGTCGGTGACGCCGCTGCTGCCCTTGCTCGCCAGCGATGGCACGCCGTTCGTCGATCACATCACCCGCATCCAACGCATCGCACCGACTGGCTCCCCATGAAGATCACCGGCTTTCGCCTCGGCATGCTGCGCGTGCCATTGAAGACCCCGTTCAAGACAGCGGTCCGCACCGTGCAGGCGATCGAGGACGTGGTGGTGCTGCTGCAGACCGATAGCGGCCATATCGGTTATGGCGCCGCGCCGGCCACCGCGCCGATCACCGGCGATACGCACGGCGCCATCATCGCCGCCATCAGCCATTGCATCGGCCCGGCGTTGATCGGCCAGGACGTGGCCGATCTCAACCGGCTATGCGTGCTGGTGCAACACGCGCTGGAGCGCAACACCAGCGCCAAGGCGGCGGTGGAGATCGCGCTCTACGACCTGTGGGCGCAGGGCTTCGGCACCCCGCTCTACCAGGCGCTTGGCGGCGGCACGCCGCGCATCACCACCGACATCACCATCAGCGTCGATAGCATCGAGGTGATGGTGGCGCAGGCGCACTCGGCGCTCGCACGCGGCTATCGGTCGCTGAAGATCAAGGTCGGCAAGGACAGCGACTCGGACGTCGAACGGATCATGGCGATGCATGCCGCTGTCGCTGGTCGCGCATCGCTGCGCCTGGATGCCAACCAGGGCTGGACGCCCAAACAGGCGGTGCGCACCATGCGCACGCTGGAACACGCCGGCATCGTGATGGAACTGGTGGAACAGCCGGTCAAGGCCGCGGACATCGACGGGCTGGCGTTTGTCAGCGCACGGATCGACACGCCGGTGATGGCCGACGAAAGCGTGTTCTCGCCGGTCCAGGTGATCGACCTCATCCAGCGCCGCGCCGCCGATATCGTCAACATCAAGCTGATGAAGACCGGCGGGCTATCCAATGCGATCCGCATTGCCGATATCGCGGCCGTGTACGGCGTGCCGTGCATGATCGGCTGCATGATCGAATCCAGCGTCAGCGTGGCCGCGGCAGTGCATCTGGCCGTGGCCAAGGCCGACAGCATCACCCTGGCAGATCTGGATGCGCCTGCACTCGGGCAGTTCGATCCCACCGAGGGCGGCGTGCATTTCGACGATGCCCGGATCCATATCGACGACTCGCCAGGCCTGGGGATCCGCCGCATCCGCGGGCTGGAGCTGTTGCCGGGCTAACGCGTCATTGGATATTTCCAAGCCGCGTCGGTCGGTCTGTCGAGCGCGCGGTGCCCTCGCCGCTCGCAGGACACGCCGTGAATCCGTCCGTGGAGGCTCAGTGGCGGCATCCATGCGCCACACGGTCCCGCAAACGGCCAGGGCACCGCGCCAGAGAGTTCGTCGGTTGCCCTACTGAAACCATGCATACCCGCACTCTCGAATGGTTTCAGCCGCTCCAAGGCCCGCCAAGCACGCACAGGAACATCGCGCATGCATGCACTACACAGCTGCGTTGCTGGGTACAGTAGCGATAAGGTGTTGGTCAGCAATGCAGTGTAGAGGCACCGCACTGTCGCCGCCAACAGCCGATCGACTCAACGCAGCTCACCCTGCCAGACCCATCCCCCCGGAGCCTGCATGCGCCTTGCCACCGTGTTTCGATCCGTTGCGCTGCTGGCGCTGGCAAGCTGCAGCAGCCTTGCCGTCGCTGCCGGCCCAATCGACGCCTTGAATCAGGCGCGCGCACTGGTCGTGGTGACCACGCCGGATTGGGACAGCACCCAGGCACGCCTGCAGACATTCGCCCGTGTGGACGGTCACTGGCAACCGGCCGCACCGGGCTTTACGGTCGCGCTCGGGCGCCACGGCAGCGCCTGGGGCGATGGCCTGCATCCAAAGCAGACGCAAGGCCCGCAGAAGCGCGAAGGCGACGGCCGCAGCCCGGCCGGTGTGTTCGCGATCGGCCCGGCCTTCGGTTACGCCCAACAGATCGACAGCGCCATGCCGTACCAGGCGATGAGCGCCACCCACTACTGCATGGATGTGCCGAGCTCGCCGCTGTACAACCGTATCGTCGACGCCGCGCAGGTCGGGGAGGCCGCAGTGGCCGGGTCGAGCGAACCGATGCGCCTGGACCTGCAACATCCCGGCGATGCGCGCTACAGCGAGGGCTTTGTGATCGCGCACAATCCCGATGCGGTGCCCGGGCACGGCAGCTGCATCTTCGCGCATCTATGGCGCACGCCGGGCCAGTTCACCGCCGGCTGCACTGCGATGGCGCCAGCCGATATGCAACGCCTGCTGGCCTGGTTGAAGCCCGACGACACACCGCTGTTCGTGCTGTTGCCGCGTGCCGAATACGCACGCCTGCAGGCCCAGTGGCAGTTGCCCGAGTTGAAGGAGGTCGGCCGATGAGCAGCGCGGCTCCCGCACCCGACCCCACTGGCCTGGTCCGCGTGGTCAGCCGCTGGCAGATCGTCGGCTTGTCCATCAACGATGTCATCGGCAGCGGCATCTACCTGCTGCCGGCGGCCACCGCTGCGCTGCTCGGGCCGATGAGCCTGTGGGCAGTGATGCTGGCCGGTCTGGCAGTGGCACTGCTGGTGTTGTGCTACGCGCAGGCGGCGAGCTATTTCGACACCCCGGGCGGCAGTTATCTGTACACGCGTGAGGCGTTCGGCCCGTTTGTCGGCTTTCAGATCGGCTGGATGATCTGGCTCACCCGCATCAGTTCGGCAGCGGCATTGAGCAACGGCCTGGCTGACGCGGTCGCGCGGTTCTGGCCGACAGTGGCAACCGATCACTGGGCGCGCCTGCTGGTGGTCGTCGGTTCTTTGGGTGTGCTCACCGCCATCAACGTGATCGGGGTGAAATCGGCTGCGCGTACCGGCATTGCGCTGGTGATCGGCAAGCTGGTGCCGTTGCTGCTGTTCGTGGCAATCGGCGTGTTCTACGTGGACTGGTCGTGGGCCTTTGCCGGCACCACGCCGGACCTGCGCGACCTGGGCAATCTCGGCGAAGCGGCCTTGCTGCTGCTGTTCGCCTATGCCGGGTTCGAAAACATCCCTGCGGCCGCTGGCGAGTACCGCAACCCGCGTCGCGATGTGCCATTTGCGCTGATCACCATGATCGTCACCGTCACCTTGATCTATGCGGCGGTCCAGGTCGTGGCACAAGGCACGCTGCCCAATCTTGCCGCCTCGCCCACGCCCCTGGCCGATGCCGCAAGCCGTTTCGGCGGCGAAGCGCTGGCGCTGATCCTCACCGTCGGCGCCACCATTTCCATCCTCGGCACCACCAGCAACACGGTCATGCTCGGGCCGCGCTTTCTGTTCGCGCTGGCGCAAGACGGCTACGGCCCGGCATTTCTGGCACGTGTGCATCCACGCTTCCACACCCCGGCAGCGGCGGTGCTGACCCAGGGCGTGCTGTCGCTGGCGCTGGCGGTGTCGGGCTCGTTTACGCAGCTGGCATTGCTGTCGATGGTCACCCGGCTGTTTGCCTATATCGGCACGGCCGCGGCAGTGATCGTGCTGGCGCGTCGCTACCGGCAACGCACCGACACCTTGCGCCTGCCCGGCGGGCCGGCCATTCCCATCGCCGCGCTGCTGCTGTCGCTGGGCCTGCTCGCCAGCGCCAGCTGGCAGAACCTGGCGGCCGCCGGTGTGGCGCTGCTGGTGGGCTGGGTGATCTACCTGTTCCCGCGCAAGCCTGCATAACCACTTTCGCAGGACGCTCGCGCAACGCTCACGTACGACTAACCGCGCGCGTCCAACGCTGCAGCCCTGACCTGCATGGGAGCTTGCAATGAAACTGCGCCGTGTCTACAGCACACCCGATATCGAGAGTGCGCAACGCGTCATGCAGGCCGCACGCAGCGCCGGCATCGACAACGATGCGCTGTCGTTGATTGCCCGTTCGGATATCGAACTCGAAGGCATTCCCGACGAGCGCAAGGATGCCAAGACCGATTTTCTCCCCGCCGCAGCGCGCGGCGCCGCGACCGGTGGCGCTGCGGGGCTGGTGGCCGGGCTGGTCGCGATCGCCGTGCCTCCGATCGGGCTCACCATTGCCGGGGCAGGCGTCATGGCGTTGGCAGGGGCTCTGGTCGGCACCTGGTCATCTGCGTTGATCGGCGCCACCGTGCCCGACCCGGTACGCCGTCAATTCGAGGACGAAATCCAGGCAGGGCGCGTGCTGGTGATCATCGATGCCGACGAGCCATCGCTGCAGCACGCAGAGGCCAGCCTGAATGCCGCCGGCGCCACGCCGCTGCCGTATGAAGCTGCATCGGCTGCGACGTGATGCGTGCGCACGCACTGGCAGCCTCGCATGCGTCGCGTCCGGCATCGACGACGCGGCATGCCACACAGCGCGGCCGGCAAGCAGTTGTCAGATGCCGACATGTCTTGATGCCCTCCTCACCCGCCCTGGCAACGGATTTAACACCCGCCCGCCTAGGTTAGAGCGCACATTCACCACGGAGACGAGCATGAACGTGCCGTATCAGATTCCAGGCCGTGCGCCGGACGAAGACCGCAGCCAGAACGTATCCAACTATTGGCGCGAACGCTTCACCGAAGAATCGTATTACACCGAAGGGGACCGCTACGAGGACTACGAAGGCGCCTACCTTGCCGGGCACGAGGCGCGTATCCGCGAAAACGCGCGTGCCTACGACCAGGTGGAAGCGGAGTTGCACCGCGACTGGGAAGCCAACCGCGGCACCAATGGCCTGAGTTGGAGCAAGGCGCGTCACGCAGTCAAGCGCGCTTGGGAAAATGCGGCTGACTTCGTCGCCGGCGACAACAAGTCCAAGCCCTGAACACAACAACGCCACCGTCGAGGTGGCGTTGTTGTATCACCAGCTCGCGCAGCAGTGGCGGCGGATGCCTTTCCAATGCTGGCGGCACGGTGCGCGATGCATCGTCCGCCTCACCGCATCGGGCCTGTCCTTTCACACGCGATCGCACCGGACGGGCTGCCCTAGTGCGATGCAGCCACCGAAACTCGCTTCATGGTGAAACAACGATTCGGGATAAGCGCGTTCCGCAGAGAGTGATCTACGACAAGGGCGGCCCCGACGGCGTCGTGTAAGGTGTTGAAAACCCAACGCAGGACACGTTGCGGGAGGGCTGCAACGTCACTGCGCCCATCCCCTGGAGGACCTCATGTCTGTCCGACGTCTGCTTGCCCTGGCCTGCTCGGCCAGCTTGTTCACTACCACCGTCGCATGTGCTGCGCCTGCCGTCGCGCCGGCTGCCGCCATTCCCAAGGCGCAGTGGCCGTTCCAGGCCACCGCCGTTGCCGATTTTGACGAGCCCTGGGCGATGACCTTCCTGCCGGATGGCAGCCTGCTGGTCAGCGAAAAACGCGGTGCGCTGATGCGGCTTGACCTCAAGACCAAACGCAAGAGCGCCATTACCGGCATTCCGGCAGTGGCCTACGGCGGCCAGGGCGGCTTCGGCGATGTACTGGCGCATCCGCGCTTTGCCAAGAATGGCCTGGTCTATGTCAGCTACGCCGAACCCGGGCAGGGCGATACGCGCGGCGCTGCGGTGGCAAGGGCCAAGCTCACGCTGGATGGCACCGGCGGCGGCACGCTGTCGGATTTGAAGGTGATCTGGCGCCAGGATCCCAAGGTCACCGGCAACGGTCACTTCGGGCATCGGCTGGCCTTCGGCCCGGATGGCAAGCTGTGGATCAGCTCCAGCGAGCGCCAGAAGTTCACCCCGGCCCAGGACATGCAAGCCAATCTCGGCAAGCTGATCCGTCTCAATGATGACGGCAGCGTGCCGGCCGACAACCCGTTCGCTGCGCAGGGCGGCGTTGCCGCGCAGGTGTGGTCGCTGGGTCACCGCAATATTCTCGGCCTGGCCTTCGACGGCAAGGGGCGCCTGTGGGAACACGAAATGGGTCCGCTTGGCGGCGATGAGCTGAACCTGATCCAGCGCGGCGCCAACTACGGTTACCCGGTCGTCTCCAACGGAGACAACTACGACGGCACCCCGATCCCGGACCACAATACCCGCCCGGAATTTGCCGCGCCCAAGATCAGCTGGACTCCGGTGATCTCGCCGGCCGGCTTTGTGATCTACAGCGGCAAGCAGTTTCCTGCATGGCGCGGCAACGGCTTCATCGGCGGCTTGTCGTCGATGGCGCTGGTGCAGGTGTCCCTTGGCGATCAGCCGCGTGAGCTGGCCCGCTACGACATGGGCGCGCGCATTCGTGAAGTGGAACAGGGTCCGGACGGCGCGCTGTGGTTGCTGGAAGACGAAGCCAGCGGCAGCACCGGGCGCCTGCTCAAGCTGACGCCCAAGAGCAAGGCGGCGGTCGAGAACGACGCGTAATTGCACGGAAATGCGTCCAGGGGATCGTGCCACCGCCACACGTCAACCGCGTGCTGGCGGTGGCCACGATTTTCGCGGCCAAGCCACGTTCGATCCGGTGCGGTGCATGTCGCGACGCACGCAGAATCCACGCACCGTGGCAACACCGATCAGTCACGCGCCTGCGTCACCTGTGACCCGATGACGGTGCGCCCTTCGGCCACGTCCGTCATCGTTTATCTGGTGCAATAGCCGCACGCGCTGCTTACTACGCAAGCGCGCGCACCACGCCCAGGTGTGCTCAGGCGTCCAGCAACTCGAACGTCACTGCCTCGCCACTCTTGGCCGATGCGCACACCCATACATCGAACACCCCCGGCTCGGCACCAAACACGTTCCTGTGATTGGTGAAGGCCAGCGCGTCGCGCGCCAGGGTGAAGGTCACGTCCGCGCTTTCGCCGGGCTGCAACAACACCTTGCGGAAGCCCTTGAGTTCGCGCACCGGGCGCACCCTGCTGGCCACGCGATCGTGCACATACAGCTGCACCACTTCCTCGCCGGCCACGCGGCCGGTGTTGGTGACGCGCGTGGTGATGGTCAGCGTCTGGTCCCAGCCAAGCTGCGCGCTGCTCAATTGCGGCTGCGCATAGGCAAAGGTGGTGTAACTCAGGCCATGGCCGAACGGATACAACGGCTCGTTGGGCATCTCGCGCCAGCGCGCCTTGTACTCGGACAGCGTCGGCAGTTCCGGGCGACCGGTGCGCAGATGGTTGTAGAAATACGGCTGTTGCCCGGTCACCTGCGGAAAACTGATCGGCAGACGCGCGGACGGGTTGTAGTCGCCGAACAACACATCGGCCACACCGGTTCCGGTCTGCGTGCCCAGGTACCAGGTCACTGCAATCGCATCGGCATCGCGCACTGCACCGCTCAGGGCCAGCGCGCGGCCATTGCGCAGCAACACCACCATCGGCGTGCCGGTGGCGGCGATGGCTTCGGCCAATGCCTGCTGCGCCGGCGGCAACACGATCTCGGTGCGCGACTGCGCCTCGCCACTGAACCGCTGCGGTTCGCCCAGCGCCAGCACCACCACGTCGGCGGCCTGCGCCGCATCGATGGCGGCGGAAATACCGCCCGGCAGCGCCTCTTCCAGGCCGCAGCCCGGCACCACCGTCAAATGCTCGCTGCCGACCACCGCACGCACGCCCTGCTCCAGGGTCACATAGCGGTCCTTGTCGCCGAACAGCGTCCAGCAACCCTCGATATTCTCGCGGTCCTGCACGAACGGCCCGATCAGCGCGATGCGCTGGCCGCTTTTCTTCAGCGGCAACAGGTCGCCTTCGTTCTTCAGCAACACGATCGAACGCCGCGCCGCATCGCGCGACAGCGCATCGTGTGCAGGCAGATGCGTGGTATCGGCTTCGCGTGCCGGATCCAGCGAGCGGTACGGGTTGTCGAACAGCCCGATCGCTTCCTTCAGCTGCAGCATGCGGCGGACGCTGGCATCCAGCGTTGCCATCGGCACCTCGCCACTTTCCACCAGCGACGGCAGGTGCGCGGCATAGAAACCGCTCTGCATGCTCAGATCCAGGCCGGCCAGGA
Source organism: Xanthomonas sp. BRIP62411 (assembly GCF_003993525.1). Lineage (NCBI taxonomy): Bacteria > Pseudomonadati > Pseudomonadota > Gammaproteobacteria > Lysobacterales > Lysobacteraceae > Xanthomonas > Xanthomonas sp. BRIP62411. The sequence continues at coordinate 22,931 of NZ_QEZI01000026.1, read as the reverse complement.
ACGCCTTCTTGGTCGCATCGCGCTCATCGGCCGCATAGCCGTGCGCAATCAGTTCCATGTCGGCGGTGTAATCGGAAATCACCACGCCGGGGAACTGCCATTCACCGCGCAGGATCTCGGTCAGCAATTCGTGGTTGGCGCTGGCCGGCACGCCGTTGATGTCGTTGAACGAGGACATCACGGTCAATGCGCCGGCATCGAAGGCGGCCTTGAACGGCGGCAGGTGCACATCGCGCAGGGTCTGCGGCGCGATGTCCACGGTATTGTATTCCATGCCCGCCGCCACCGCACCATAGGCGGCGAAGTGCTTAGGCGTGGCCAGCAGGCAGTCGTCAGCCTTCAGATCGCTGCCCTGGAAGCCGCGCACGCGGGCGGCGGCAAACGCCGCGCCCAGCACCACGTCTTCGCCGGCGCCTTCGGCGCCACGGCCCCAGCGCTGGTCGCGCGCGATGTCCACGGCCGGTGCGTAGGTCCAGTGCAGGCCGGCGGCGGTCGCTTCGATCGCGGTGGCGCGCGCGGTGCGCTCGGCCAGTTCGGGTTCGAAGCTGGCCGCTTCGCCCAGCGGAATCGGGAACACCGTGCGCATGCCGTGGATCACATCCGCCGCCAGGATCACCGGGATGCCCAGGCGGCTTTCTTCCACCGCCACCTTCTGGATCTGTGCGCCCAGCGCAGCGCCGACGCCGTTGAACAGCGAGCCGACCCGACCCGCGCGCACCTGCTGCAGCACCTCGTCGGCGTTGAGCACGTTGGCTTCGGGATTCACGTCCGGTGCGAACGGCCGCACCATGTCGGCGAACACACCCAACTGTCCGACCTTCTCTTCGACGGTCATCTGGGCAATCAGGGTTTCGATACGATCAGCAGCCATGAGATCCTTGAGAAAACGTTTACATGGCCGTCAATTCTAGCCTGACGCGACCGCGAGGGGGCAAGTGTCGGGATTTGGAATGCGGGATCCGGGATTTGCAGGGGCCGGTTGAACTACGCGTTGGCGCTGTGGATCCGCGGGTTGTGGATCGCTGGTCCGGTGCCGGGTGGATCTCCGAGGCTCGGCATGGCCCGAAGGCGCCGCCCGATGCAGCACTCGGTAGCCGTCAGCGGGCCCGCTCGCGCTCGATGATCACCCCCACCGCCTGCGCGCCGCGCACCGCACCGGGCTTGCTCAGCTTCAACCGCAGCCAGTGCACGCCGAATTCGTCCAGCACGATCGCCGCGCAGCGCTCGGCCAGGGTCTCGACCAGCCCGAAGTCCGATGCCTGCACGAATTCGATCAGCCGCTTGCTCACCGCCTTGTAATTCAAGGTATCGGCGATATCGTCGCTGGCGGCCGGAATGCGGTTGTCGAAGCCCATTTCCAGATCGAACCGCAGCGTCTGGCGGATGCGCCGCTCCCAGTCGTAGATGCCGATCAGCGCATCGATTTCCAGGCCTTCGATAAAAACTTTGTCCATAGGTGGGGAATCGGGAATGGGGATTAGGGAATGGTGAGAATCACAAGCAACAACAAGGCAGCGCGAACGGAATCGAAATAGCGCTCTTACTATTCCCGATTCCCGATTCCCGATTCCTCCGCCGCCAGCGGCGGCAAGCCAGCCATATCCCAACGCGGCGTCACATGCACCGCCGCGTCGGCGCGCTCGCCGGCCTCCAGCCGCAGCGCGCCGGCGAAAGCGATCATCGCGCCGTTGTCGGTGCACAGGGCCGGCCGCGGGAAGCACACCCGGCCACCGCGCCGCTGCGCCGCCTCCTGCAGGCGTGCACGCAGGCGCTTGTTGGCGCCGACGCCACCGGCCACCACCAGGGTGTTGCAATCGGCCGCATCCAGCGCGCGCAGGCATTTGATTGCCAGCGTCTCCACCACCGCATCCTCGAACCCGCGCGCGATGTCCGCCCGCGTGGTGTCGGACTGGTCACTGCCGCGCCAGGCCAGCAGCACCTGGGTCTTGAGCCCGCTGAAACTGAAATCCAGCCCGGGCCGGTCGGTCATCGGCCGGGCGAATTTGTAGCGCCCCGGGGTGCCGGTTTCGGCCAGGGCGGCCAGCTGCGGGCCACCCGGATACGGCAGGCCCATCATCTTGGCAGTCTTGTCGAAGGCCTCGCCGGCCGCATCGTCCAGCGTCTCACCAAGCACGGCGTACTGGCCCAGGGCCTTCACCGACACCAACTGGGTGTGCCCGCCGGAGACCAGCAGCGCCACGAACGGCGGCTGCGGCGGGTCATCCTCCATCAATGGCGCCAGCAGATGGCCTTCCATGTGATGCACGCCGATCGCCGGCACATCCAGCGCCCAGGCCAGCGATCGCGCCACGCCCGCACCGACAAGGAGTGCGCCGACCAGGCCCGGGCCGGCGGTATAGGCCACCCCATCGAGTTCGTCGATCCCCAGTCCGGCCTCGTCCAGGGTCTGGCGGATCAGCGGCAGCAGCTTGCGCACATGGTCGCGACTGGCCAGCTCCGGCACCACCCCGCCGTATTCGGCATGCAGCGCGATCTGGCTGTAGACCGCGTGGGCGCGCAGCGCCGGCACCCCGGACAGCGCGGTGTCGTAGACCGCCACACCGGTCTCATCGCATGATGATTCGATCCCAAGAACTTTCACGGCAACTCGGCAGGCAGGCACATGCGGCCTATTTTCGCAGCTTTTGCCCTGCGCAGATCGGCCAGGGGCGATCTGCTGCACAGCCGGGCGATCGCCACCGATCCCGCGCCAGCGCAGGGTTTAGCAGGCCTGCTCGCGCCCATGCTGCCGGGGGCTTGCAGGCCGCCTGCAAGTCGTTATAATGCGCGGCTCGCCGGGGCAACCCGGAAATTCCGTCACGCGAGTCCGCTCGCACCCGCCCGGGGCTCCCGGACGGAAATCCCATTATCTGGAGAACCCATGCCCAGCGTTAAAGTCCGCGAGAACGAGCCCTTCGAATTTGCGCTCCGCCGTTTCAAGCGCACCTGCGAAAAGGCCGGCGTGCTGGCCGAAACCCGCAAGCGCGAGTTCTATGAAAAGCCGACCCAGGAGCGCAAGCGCAAGGCTGCCGCTGCTGTGAAGCGTCAGTTGCGTCGTTCCTCGCGCGACGTCACCAAGCGCCAGCGCTTGTACTGATCGAACGCGGTTCCCTGCCGAGGGGCATGCGCTGAAGGCGCGGCCCACCGGGTGGAACCCAAGAGCCGGCACGCGCAAGCGTCGCCGGCTTTTTGTATTGGTCCTATGCCAGGCGAGCGCTTCGCAGCTGTCAAGGCGACCGGCAGTGCCCGCGGTCGTCCGCGCCGCTCAGGCCCCACTTCCTGCCGATGCACTGCGCCCGTCATGGCGCATCGGCACATCTGTCACACGCCCTCCCAGGAGTTACACCATGCCCCTCAAGCAACAGCTCACCGATGACATGAAAGCCGCCATGAAGTCCGGCGACAAGCACAGCCTGGGCGTGATCCGGCTGATCAATGCCGCGATCAAGCAGAAGGAAGTGGATGAGCGCATCGAGATGGACGATGCCGCCGTGATCGCGGTGCTCGACAAGATGGTCAAGCAGCGCAAGGACTCGGTCACCCAGTACGAAGCCGCCGCACGCGAAGACCTGGCGCAGATCGAGCGCGAGGAGATCGTGGTGATCGAGCGCTACCTGCCGGCCAAGATGGGCGAAGCCGAGATCGTCGCTGCCATCCAGGCAGCCATCGCGCAGACCGGTGCCAGCAGCCCGGCCGATATCGGCAAGTTGATGGGCGCGCTCAAGCCCAAGCTGGCCGGTCAGGCCGACATGGGCCTGGTCTCCACGCTGGTCAAGCAGCATCTGGCAGGCTGAGTCTTCGCCTGCGCAGCGCCCTGTGCCCGATGGCCAGGGCACCGCAACCAGCCGCCTGCGTGCGGCTGGCTGCAGCGCCGTTTCAACGGCAGCACACGCGCAACATCCAGCGCCCGCTTTCACCAGATCTTTGAACGGCCCCTGTTAGAACACCTTCGCCAGCACAGGTCCGGGTGAAGCATTCCGCATGCCGGCTTCGCCTCACGACGCCTGCGCACATAACGGTATGCCCAAGGATTCCCCCGCCGGTGACGAAGCTCTCAACCGAACACCTGCAAAAGCACCTGAGCCGCCTGCAGCGCAGCCTGCCGATGGCACTGCTCAATCGCTTTCTCGAGATCGACGTGATGACGCAGGCCGCGTCGCTGTCGTTCTACGCCTTGCTGTCGCTGGCACCGCTGCTGGTGCTGCTGCTGTGGCTGACCGCCTCGCTGTATCCGCCTGCGCAGGAAGCGCTGGTGCAGCAGATCGCGCAACTGGCTGGCGGCAGCGCGGCGGAAGTGGCCGATACGGTGATCCGCAACGCCACCGATCAACCCGGCGTGGGTTCGCTGGCCGGACTGTGGAGCACGCTGCTGCTGTTCATCGGTGCCACCGCGGTGTTCGCGCAGTTGCAGAACGCGCTGAACCTGATCTTCCGCACCGACAAGCAGCGCCTGGAAGGGCTGATGGCGTGGCTGAAGAAGCGCGTGTTCTCCTTCGGCGTGATCCTGGCACTGGGCTTTTTGTTGATCGTGTCGATGATTGCCACCACCGCGTTGCAGGTGGTGTTTGCACGCTTGCCGTCGGTGCTGCCGGCGATTGGCTACATCACCACCCTGGCGCTGTATTCGCTCGCCTTCGCCTTCCTGTATCGCTATCTGCCCGACCGCACCGTCAACTGGCGGCAGGCCTTTGTCGGCGGCGTGATCACTGCACTGCTGTTCGCGCTGGGTCGCTACGGCATCGGCCTGTACATCGCCAGGGCCGCCCCTGGCAGCGCATACGGATCGATGGGCACCCTGGTGATCCTGCTGGTGTGGATGTACTACGCCTCGGTGGTGTTCTTTGTCGGCGCCCTGCTGACCGCGGTGATCGACGAGCGCGTGCGCTCGCATCGCAAGCTGCGCGAGGCCGGCGTGGATACGGACAACCTGCCGCCGGTCGCCGCCGAACCGGATGCCACGCTGCAGCCGCCGGAAGCACCGACGCGCAGTTGATTGCGCATGCTGCGCCGGGTGCCGCGCGTACCCAGGCGGCATCCACCGCTTCGCTGAGGGCCGTCGCTCACTGAAATCGGCGCGCGCCGGCGGCTGGGATATCCTAGCGGGATGGCCCGCATCCCCGACGCGTTCATCGACGAACTGCTTGCCCGCACCGACATCGTCGAGGTGGTGGGCGGTCGGGTGCCGCTCAAGCGTCAGGGCAAGGAATATTCGGCACGCTGCCCGTTCCACGACGAGCGCTCGGCCTCGTTCACGGTCTCGCCGACCAAGCAGTTCTATCACTGCTTCGGCTGCGGCGCGCACGGCACCGCGATCAGCTTTCTGATGAATTACGACCGCCTCGAATTCCTCGATGCGGTCGACGAGCTGGCCAAGCGCGCCGGCATGGACATCCCGCGCGAGACCCAGCAACGCAGCCCGCAGCAGCAGGACGACAGCCGCGAGCTGTATTCGGCACTGGAAGCGGCGACCAAGTTCTTCCAGCGCCAGCTCGAGGGCAGCGAACGCGCCCGCGACTATCTGGACGGCCGCGGCGTGGATGCCGACAACCGCGCGCGTTTCCAGATCGGTTACGCGCCCGATGGCTACAGCGCACTGAAGGACACGCTGGGCACCGATGCGCGCCGCATGAGCGTGCTCGAACGCGCCGGGCTGTTTTCCAAGAACGATCGCGGCCATGTCTACGACAAGTTCCGCGACCGGGTGATGTTCCCGATCTTCGACCGCCGCGGCCGCGTGATCGCCTTCGGCGGACGCATCATGGGCGCGCCGGCCGATGGCCGCGACCCGGGGCCGAAGTACCTCAATTCGCCGGAAACCGCGCTGTTCCACAAGGGCCGCGAGTTGTACGGCCTGTGGCAGGTGCGCCAGGCCAATCAGAAGATCGAGCGGCTGATCGTGGTGGAAGGCTATATGGACGTGGTCTCGCTGTTCCAGTTCGGCGTCACCCAGGCGGTGGCCACGCTGGGCACCGCGACCACGCCCGAACATGCCGAACTGCTGTTCCGCAACGCGCCGGATGTGTATTTCTGCTTCGACGGCGACAACGCCGGCCGCAAGGCGGGCTGGCGTGCACTGGAATCGGTGCTGCCGCGCATGAAGGACGGCCGCCAGGCGTTCTTCCTGTTCCTGCCCGACGGCGAGGACCCGGACACCATCGTGCGCAAGGAAGGCGCGCAGGCCTTCGACCAGCGATTGAAACAGGCCACGCCGCTGTCGCAATTCTTCTTCGACGAGATGTCGCGCGAGATCAATCTGCACACGCTCGATGGCAAGGCCCGGCTTGCCGAACGCGCAAAGCCGATGCTGGCACAGATTCCCGAAGGTGCGTTCGGCGATCTGATGAAGCAGGAACTGTCGCGCCTGACCGGCGTGGGCGCCACCAGCGCGACACAAGCGTCCGCACCGCAAGGACGGCCACTTGCACGCATGGGCGCGCCCACGCAAAAACGCAGCCTGGTACGCGCCTCGATCGCGATCCTGCTGCAGCGGCCGTCGCTGGCGATGAGCCTGGAGGGCGACCACGATTTTTCCGGCCTGCGCCTGCCCGGCATCGACCTGTTGATGGAACTGCTGGCGCTGGTGCGGCAACGCCCGGAAATCAGCACCGGCGCGCTGCTGGAGCACTTCGCCGAACGCGAAGAACTGGTGGCCCTGCAGAAACTGGCCGCCCAGGCACTGCCCGGCGACGAACACAGCTGGGCGATGGAGCTGCATGACGTGGTCGCGCAACTGGACAAGCAATTGCTGCGGCAGCGCCTGGACGAACTGCAGGACAAGCAGCGCGCGCAGGGCCTGGACGACACCGACAAGTACGAGCTGCGCGAACTGTTCAAGGCGCTCGCCGCGTTGTAGCGCGTGGGGGCAATCGGAGCAGACCACCTGTTGCCGACGTAGCCGATCAGCCATGCAGGCACGCGCTCATGGCCGCCTGAACAAGATCCCGGCCATCGAGCCGAGCGCCGCGCTGGCTGCTTCACTCCTGTCCCGGGTGTGGGCCGATGCCGGCGCGACCGACTCGCAGGCGGCACACGGGCCTCTACAATGGCACTCTGCAGACAGCTCCCCCCTCAATACGCACGATGATCAAACACTGGCTGGCGCGGCTGCGCATCGATCCATTCACCCTCGCGCTGCTGTGCACGGTCACGCTCGCCTCGTTCCTGCCGGTCTCGGGCACCGCCGCCGCGATCATGGACGATGTCACCGACGTGGCGATTGCTGCGCTGTTCTTCCTGCACGGCGCGCGCCTGTCGCGCGAGGCGGTCAAGGCCGGCGCACTGCACTGGCGCCTGCATCTGCTGATCCTGGCCTGCACCTTCGTGCTGTTCCCGCTGCTCGGGCTGTTGTTCAAACCGCTCGCGCATCTTGCACTGACACCGGAGCTGTATATCGGCGTGCTGTTTCTGTGCGCGCTGCCGTCCACGGTGCAATCGTCGATCGCCTTCACCTCGATGGCGCGCGGCAACGTGCCGGCGGCTGTCTGCGCCGCCTCGCTTTCCAGCCTGCTGGGGGTGTTCTTCACACCGTTGCTGATGGGCGCCCTGGTCGGCAGTCAGGGCGCGATGGCGCACCCGGCTGAGGCAATCGGCAAGATCCTGCTGCAGTTGCTGGTGCCGTTCCTGGCTGGCCATTTCATGCGCCCGTGGATCGGCGACTGGGTCGAACGGCATCGCGCGGTGCTGCGTTACACCGACCAGGGCACCATCCTGCTGGTGGTCTACACCGCCTTCAGCGCATCGGTGAACGAAGGCCTGTGGCAGAAGACGCCGTTGCCGGCCTTGCTCGCGGTGCTCGGTGCGGCCGCGCTGTTGCTGGCGGTGGCGATGCTCTCGATCACCTTCATCGCGCGGCGCCTGCGCTTCAACCGCGCCGACGAGATCGCGATCGTCTTCTGCGGTTCGAAGAAGAGCCTGGCCACCGGCGTGCCGATGGCCAAGGTGATGTTTGCCGGCGGTGGCCTGGGCGCGATCGTGTTGCCGATCATGCTGTATCACCAGCTGCAGCTGATTGTCTGCGCCTTCGTGGCCGCGCGTTATGCACGCACCGCACCGGGCGAGACGCCGGCCGATGCCGGCGGGCATTGAACCTGACGGCCACGGCACGACGGTGGCCTGATCGGTGACACCCGGCGCCTCCCGCGCTGCGTGTCCTGCCCCAAAGGGCTGTTTGCCACCGGCGGGTTGCCTGCGCCGGGTTCGCCAGGCCGCTACGCCCGGCGCGACACCGGTTCGCGCTGCGTGTCGTTGCGGGTTGTAAGCAGATATACAACGGTCATGACGCACTCCGCCGCTGGCACGGTGCCGCTCGCTAGAGTGTTCGATCCACCTGCCTGCCACGCCCATCGGTGATTGCCATGACGCTGTCGTTCCGACGCCCTGCCCCGCCCCTGATCGCGCTGCTGGCGGTACTGGCCACGCTCACCGCCTGCAACAAGCCCGCCACGCCGGCCGCCCCCGCGCAGACCGGGGCAGCGACCACGCCGGCGCCCGCGTCCAGCATTGCCTGGCGCGAGGGCGATGTCGACGATGCCTTCGCCGAGGCCAGGGAAAGCGGCAAGCCGATCCTGTTGTACTGGGGTGCGGCCTGGTGCCCGCCCTGCAATCGCCTGAAAGCCACCTTGTTCAAGGACCCTACCTTCATCGCCCGCACCCAGCAATTCGTGGCGGTGCATCTGGATGGCGATTCGGAGGGTGCGCAGGCCTGGGGCGAGCGCTTCGGCATCAAGGGCTATCCGACCATCATCGTGCTGCGTCCGGATCGCAGCGAGATCACCCGCCTGGCCGGCGATGCCGACAACGCGCGGCTGGCCGATGTCTTGCGCGTGGCCGCCAAGAGCACCAGCACCGTCAGGCAACTGCTCGACACCGCATTGCAGCGCCCGCAGCAACTCAGCGCGGACGACTGGGCCGTGCTCGGCAACTACGCCTGGGGCACCGACGACCGGCTGGTCAAGCCGGAGCAGGCCGTCGATGTGCTCACGCGCCTGTCCAGGTCGGCGCCGCAACCGGCCCTGCAACGCAGCTTCGCCCTGGCAGCGATTACTGCAGCCAAGCACCCACCGGCCGCCAGCGCGGCGTCGCGCAGCTTGCTGGAAGCGGTGCTGGCCGACCCGGCAGAGGTGCGTGCCAATCTCGGCACGCTGAGCTACATGCCCGCACGGCTGGTCGCCGCTGCCAGCAGCGATGCCGGCGAGCGCACCACCTTGTCCAACGCGCTGAATCTGGCGCTGGACAAGATCTATGCCGACCCCGCATTGCCGATCGCCGACCGGCTCGGCACCGCGTACGCACGGATCCAGCTGGCCCGCCTGGCGCAAGGCCAGCCCACCGAGACCGAGGCCAAGGGCGCGCAACCGCCGCTGCCCAAGGCCGTGGTCGACACCGTGCAGCAACGCGTGCAATGGGCCACCGACACCGCCAGGACCGATGAGGAACGCCAGTCCACCATCAGCACCGCCGCAGCGTTGCTCGGCGAGGTGGGCGACAACAGCGGCGCCGAACAGTTGCTGCTGGCCGAGTTGACGCGCAGCAAGACGCCCTACTACTACATGCCCGAACTGGCCGACCTGGCCGAACAACGCGGCGATAAGAAGACCGCGCTGTCCTGGCTCAGGAAGGCGTACGAAAGCGCGCAAGGGCCGGCCACTCGCGTGCAGTGGGGCGTGATGTACGTGGATGGGCTGATCCGGCTCAGCCCGGACGACACTGCCGGCATCGAGGCCGCTGCCACGCAGGTGATCGGCGAACTGGCCGGGCAGCCCGATGGCTACCGCCAACGTACCCGGCAGCGCTTTGCCACGCTGGGCGCCACCTTGAAGACCTGGAGCAAGCGGCATCGCCAGGACGGCAATGCGGTGCTGGCGCGCCTGCAGCAGAAGATGCAGAGCAGCTGCGGCAGCAAGAACACCGGCGAATGTGCCAGCTGGTTGGGCTGAGCCGGCATGGCGGCGCAGCCATCCGCACCGCGAGTGTGGCCACGCTGACACCATCGCAGCGGCGGTTTGGGGGTTGGCCGCCGGATTCCCGACCACGCGCGCAACCGGCGGCTATGAGCGAGATGGGCCGGTTGCAGCCACCGGCCAGCTCACTCCGCCAACAGCCCTGGCAGGTCTACCGATGGCTGTTGGCGGTGGCGGGCTTCACTGCGCTGCCGCTAGCGCACCCACGGCAACAGCAGGTGATCCACCATCAGGAACGCGAACAGCGCCATCAGATACACGATGGAGTAGCCGAACATCTTCATTGAGAACAGCTCATCCGGCGGGTCGAGCATGCGCCAGGCGTACCAGAGGAACACCACGTTGAGCACCACCGCGCCGCCCAGGTAGAACAGCCCGCTCATGCCCACCGCCACCGGCAGCAGGGTCACGATCGCCAGCAGCACCGTGTACACCAGGATCTGCTTGCGCGTATGCGGCACACCGTGGGTGACCGGCAGCATCGGGATCGCCGCCTTGGCGTAATCGGCACGCCGGAAGATCGCCAGCGCCCAGAAATGCGGCGGTGTCCAGATGAAGATGATCAGCACCAGCAGCGAGGCATTGATCCAGTCGGCGCTGGTCGGCAAGCCGGTCACTGCGGCCCAGCCCAGCATCGGCGGCGTGGCGCCTGCCAGGCCACCGATCACGATGTTCTGCGAGGTCGCCCGCTTCAGGTACACGGTGTAGATCACCGCGTAACCGATCAGCGACGCAAACGTCAGCACCGCGGTGATCACGTTCACCCAGACCACCAGGATGGTCATGGAGATCACGATCAGCACGCTGGCAAACAGCAGCACCTGCCACGGCCGCACCTTGCCCACCACCAGCGGCCGCCATGAGGTGCGTGCCATCTGCGCGTCGATCTTGGCATCCAGCAACTGGTTGATCGCCGCCGCAGCCGATGCCGCCAGCCAGATGCCCAGAAAGCCCAATGCACCGGTGCGCACCTGCAGCCACGTCGGAACATCCGGGATGGCCAGGAACATGCCCACCAAGGCGGTGAACACGATCAGTGCCACCACCTTGGGTTTGGTCAGATCCCAGTAGTCGCGTGCGCTGACGGCCATGCTCACTCCGGCGCGCGCAGCCGCGCCAGCAGCGAGACCAGCACGAACAGGAGCGCAACTGCGCCGCCGTTATGCAGCACCGACACTTCCAGCGGCAGGGCCAACTTGACGTTGAGCATGCCCAGCGTCACCTGCACCGCCACCAGCACCGCCAGCGCACCGGCCCACACGCGCATGCCCGGCGAGCGCGACAGACGCCAGGCCAGCCACCACAGGTAGAGCGCCGTCGCAATTGCCCACAACCGGTGCGCCATCTGGATGGCGATACGCGCTGCGCCATCGAGCACACCGCCTTCGTAATCCACCCCGATCCCGCGCCACAGCGTGAAGCCTTCGCGGAAGTCGTGCGGCGGCCACCACTGGCTGACGCAGCGCGGGAAATTGTCGGCCGACCAGCTGCCACCGCCACAGGCCAGCGCCGCGTAATTGGCACTGACCCAGCCGCCAAGCGCGATCTGCAGGCCCAGCACCGCCACGCCCGCGCGCAACAGCCACGTGAGCCGCGAGGCATCGGCCAGCGTGATCGGCAAGTGGGTTGCGCGCCAGGCCATCCATACCAGCAGCGAGAACATCAGCATGCCGCCGAGCAGATGGCCCATCACCACGATGGGCTTGAGCAGCAACGTCACCGTCCACATGCCCAGCAGCGCCTGGAAGATCACCACTGCCAGCGTCAGCACCGCCGCACGTGCCAGATCGATATTGCTCCAGCGCAGCGCCGCCAGCAGCAGGATCGCCTCGCCCGCGATCGCCACGCCGAACGCCAGCGTGTGCCAGCCGGACATGTACAGCGGAATGGACAACGCCACCAGCACCGCGGCAGCGACCACCTGGGCGATGCCCATGCGGCGGCGGCGCACCGCCAACAACGACAACACCAGCACCTCCACCCCGAGCGCGCCGGCCAGGAAGCGGTGCACCTGCTCGCGCCAGGCCTTGTGCGATTCCAGCGGTCGGATCTTGCTGGCCACATGCGCGTTGGCTTCGTCGCTGGTCTGTGGCCAGGTGACGCGGCCGTAGCAGGTGGGCCAGTCCGGGCAGCTCATGCCGGCATCGGACAGCCGCACGAACGACCCAAACAGGATCGTGCTCGCAGTGAACAGCGCAGCCAGCCAGGCCATGCGATGGAAGTGGCGGAACAATGCCGGTGGCGCAAACAGATTCATCGAAACGGGCTCACATCAGTTTCAGCAGCTTGACCAGATCGGCACGCAGGCCGGCCGGGTCGAACCCCGGGGCATAGCGCAGGATCACGAAGCCGTTGGGGTCGATCACATACACCGGCACGCCGGCGGCATCATCGGCACGCGGCAGGCCCTGCCGCAGCCGCGCGTCGTCGCGCAGCACACGCAGGGCCGGCATCGGCGGCAACCCGGCCGGCGGGATGCCGATCCACAACACATCCACCTTGTCGGCGCGATGCCCGAGCAGTTGCCACACCTTGTCCAGTTCGACCGCCAGCGTCACGCATTGCTGCGTACAACGGGCCGGCGGTGCGAGCGCAATCCGCCACACGCGTTCGGCAGGCGTCCAGGCATACGGCTGCCCGTCCGCGCGCACCGGCACCAACCCGCGCAGGTCGGCGGGCGGCTTGAGCAATTCGCCGTGATTGCGCATCGATGCCGGCTGCCATCCGGAGAAGCGCAGCACGCCGGCCAGCAACATCGAGCCGAAGAACAGCACCGCCAGGGCAATCAGCATCCTGCGGCCGCGTTTGACCGAATGCGGCGTGGCCGATGTGGAGGAGGTCATGCCGGCGATTTTCTCATGCCGCAGGCGTCAGTGCCCGCGTCGACGGCTGCGACGCGCACGCCACGTCAGCAGCGTCGCGGTGACCAGCACGGCTGCGGCCAGACCGAACCATTGCACCGCATAACCCAAGTGCCGCGCGGGCGGAAGCGTATTCGGCAGCATCTCCAGGTCGCGTGCGTAACCGACCGGCAGGGCCGGATCCAGGCGCAGGACCTGCGACGAAATGTCGCGCCTGCCAAGCGCACTGCGCAGGGCGGTGGTCTCCAGACGCGTAGCCAGCCAGGTCTGCGGCGCATCGGCAGCCGACAACGCCGGCCCCATCGCAAGCCCGGCCGAGGGCGGCGCACCCAGCAACCCCTGCAGCGTATGGGTCCCTTGCAGCGGCGTGATCCTCGGCAATTGCCGATTGGCCGGCAACGGCAGCCAGCCCAGATCGACCAGCAGCGTGACGGAGCTGCCCTGCGGCGCGGCAAGCTGATAGATCCGCACACCGGCGCGCCCGGCATGCAGCTGGTTGTCCAGCAGCACCTGCTGCGGCAGGAACCGCACCTGTCCGCTCACCCAGGCCAGCGCATGCGGCGTGGCCAGCGCCTGCACCAGGGTCAACGGCGTCTGCCGCACCTGCGCCGCGCGTTCCAGCAACGCCTGTTTGTCGTGCATGCGTTGCAGCTGCCACTGTCCAAGCGCCACAAAACCCGCGCTGACCAGCACGGCCAGGCACCATCCCAGCACCGCCGTGTGCTTGCGCATCATGACAAGCGACGCAAAAAGGCGTGCAATGCCGCTACCACGCCGACGACCACCGGGGCTGTTGTGAACGATTCGCTCAAGACGTTGCTGATTGTCGCCTTCCTGATCGTGATCCTGTGGAACCTGGGCGCAGGCCTGTACTACCTGCTCACCGACCGTGGCGAAACCAAGCGTACCGTCAACGCACTGACCTGGCGCATCGGCCTCTCAGTCGCACTGATCGCCGTGGTGATCCTGGGCATCTATACCGGCTGGATCAAGCCGCATGGGCTCGGCCGCTGACGCGGCTGGGAATGGGGAATGGGGAATCGTAAAAGCAAAAAGGGGCTCGCTCTTGCGATTCCCGATTCCCGATTCCCGATTCTCAAAGTACATACACGAACAGGAATAGCGCCAGCCACACCACGTCGACGAAGTGCCAGTACCACGCGGCCGCTTCGAAGGCGAAGTGGTTGTCGCGGGTGAAGTGCCCGCGCGCGACACGCAGCCACATCACCGCCAGCATGATCGTGCCCAGCAGCACGTGCATGCCGTGGAAGCCGGTGAGCATGAAGAAGGTCGAGCCGTAGATGCCAGATCCCAGCGTCAGATTGAGCTCGGTGTAGGCGTGGATGTATTCCTCGGCCTGCAGGAACAGGAACACGCAGCCCAGCAGCACGGTCAGCCCCAGCCACAGCAATAGCGCGCCGCGACGACCGCCCTTGAGTGCGTGGTGCGCGATGGTCAAAGTCACGCCGGAACTGAGCAGGATCAGCGTATTGATCAGCGGCAGGCCCCAGGCCGGAATGGTCTGGAATTGCCCACCGATCGTGCCGGGGCCATTGGTCGGCCACGCAGCGGAATAACCGTTCCACAACAGTTCGTTGGTCATCACGCCATCGCCTTCGCCGCCCAGCCAGGGCAGCGTCAGCACGCGCGTGTAGAACAGCGCACCGAAGAAGGCGCCGAAGAACATCACCTCGGAAAAGATGAACCACACCATCCCCATGCGGAACGAGCCGTCCACCTGGCGGTTGTAGTGCCCGGCATTGGATTCGCGAATGACATCGCCAAACCACATGAACAAGGTCGCCAGCAGCATCGCCATGCCGACGAAGAACGTCCAGCGTCCCCATGCCGCATCGTTGAGCCAGCTGGCCACGCCGATCATCATCACGAACATCGCAATCGACCCGACAAAGGGCCACTTGCTCTGGCTCGGGACGAAATACGCATCGGCATTGGGACTGTGGTCGGCCATGGCGTTGCTTCCGTGTCGGTGCTGCGTGTGGATGAGGGATTACGGCGCGGCGCGCGGCGCGCTGGATGCGCCACCGCCCTGCAGCTCCGAGGTTAGGGTGTCGTTGCGATAGAACGTATAGGACAGGGTGATCGTGGTGACTTCCGGCGGCAGCGCAGGGTCGACGATGAAACGCAGCGGCATGTCGCGCGTTTCGCCGGCCTGCAAGGTCTGCGCGGTAAAACAGAAACATTCGGTCTTGTTGAAGTATCCGGACGCGCGCGCCGGTGCGACCGATGGCACCGCACTGCCGACCACCGCACGCGCGCTGTCGTTGCGCGCAAAATACAGCGCCTCGTTGAGTTCGCCCGGCACCACATCCATCGTCATCTGCTCGGGATGGAAGGTCCACGGCAGCTTGGAATTGACCCCGGCATCGAACTCCACCCGCACCGTGCGTTTGCCAGGCCCTGCAATCGCCGCGCCATTGGCACGCGTGCTGCCCGGTGCGCGCTCCATGCGGATGCCGAAGACTTTTTCGCACGCGATGCGATACAGCGGCACCAGCGAAAAGGTCAGCACGAACACGCCCAGCACCACGCCCAGCAGCTTGAACAAGCCGGCCGTCGGTGCAGGTGCGGGCGCCCGCGCGTTCACCGCCCGA
The DNA here is from genome assembly GCF_003993525.1 of Xanthomonas sp. BRIP62411. Classification (NCBI taxonomy): domain Bacteria; kingdom Pseudomonadati; phylum Pseudomonadota; class Gammaproteobacteria; order Lysobacterales; family Lysobacteraceae; genus Xanthomonas; species Xanthomonas sp. BRIP62411. Next base: position 7,496 of record NZ_QEZI01000026.1, on the reverse strand, counting down.
TGACTCCCGACGCGATGAAACCCGCGTAGATCAGCAGCGCGATGATGCCGACGGTGATCGCCGTGCGGCGCACCGCGCGACGCTGCTGCGCCTGCCGTTCGGCAGCCGAGAGCAGGCGCGCCACCGCTGCCGGCGCCGACTCAGTGACCGATGTCTTCATGCGCAAGATCTCCAGGCTTGATCACCGGTGGCACGGTGAAGGTATGCGCCGGTGCCGGCGACGGCACCGTCCACTCCAGTCCCCTGGCGCCTTCCCAGGCCCGTGCGTCGGCCTTGGCCCCGCTGCGTAACGAGGCGAGCAGGATGCCGGCCATCAGGAACGGCGTGGCGAACATGCCGAACGCGCCGATCGAGCTGATCAGGTTCCAGTCGGCGAACACCACGTTGTAGTCGGGAATCCGCCGCGGCATGCCGGCCAGGCCGAGGAAGTGCTGCGGGAAGAACAGCAGGTTGACGAACACCATCGTCCACCAGAAATGAAATTTGGCCCAGGTTTCGTTGTACATCCGCCCGGTCCATTTCGGCCACCAGTAGTAGACCGCCGCGATCAACGCGAACACCGCTCCGGTGACCAGCACGTAATGGAAATGCGCGACCACAAAATACGTATCGTGGTACTGGAAATCCGCCGGCACGATCGCCAGCATCAGGCCCGAGAATCCACCGATGCTGAAAAGGATCACGAAGGCCACCGCCCACAGCATCGGCGATTCGAACGTCAGCGAGCCCTTCCACATCGTGCTGACCCAGTTGAACACCTTCACCCCGGTCGGGATGGAGATCAGCATCGTGGCGAACATGAAGTAGATTTCGCCACCGAGCGGCATGCCCACGGTGAACATGTGGTGCGCCCACACGATGAAGCTCAGGAACGCGATCGCCGCGATCGCATACACCATCGCCTGATACCCAAACAGCGGCTTGCGGCTGAAGGTCGGGATGATCTCGCTGACCACGCCGAACGCCGGCAGGATCATGATGTAGACCTCCGGGTGCCCGAAGAACCAGAAGATGTGCTGGTACATCACCGGGTCGCCGCCGCCGGCCGCATTGAAGAAGCTGGTGCCGAAGAACTTGTCGGTCAGCAGCATGGTCACTGCACCGGCCAGCACCGGCATCACCGCGATCAGCAGGAAGGCGGTGATCAGCCAGGCCCAGCAGAAGATCGGCATCTTCAACAGATCGATGCCGGGCGCGCGCATGTTGAGCACGGTGGCGATGATGTTGATCGCGCCCATGATCGAACTGACGCCGGCCACGTGAATTGCAAACACGCTGAAGGCCACGTTGTAGCCGCCCTGCAGCGACAGCGGCGGATACAGCGTCCAGCCACCGGCCGGCGCACCGCCGGGCAGGAACAACGTCAGCAGCAGCAGGGTGAAGGCCACCGGCAGCAACCAGAACGACCAGTTGTTCATGCGCGGCAACGCCATGTCCGGCGCGCCGATCTGCAGTGGAATCATCCAGTTGGCCAGGCCGACGAAGGCCGGCATCACGCCGCCGAAGATCATCACCAGTGCATGCACGGTGGTCATCTGGTTGAAGAATTCGGGTTTGACGAACTGCAGCCCGGGCTGCATCAGTTCGGCGCGGATCACCACGCTCATCGCCGCGCCGATGATGAACATCACGAAGGAAAACAGCAGGTACAGCGTGCCGATGTCCTTGTGATTGGTCGAGAAGAACCAGCGCTCGACGAAACCGGGCTGGTGGTGTCCGTGGTGATCGACTGCGGTATGCGCCATGACGGAACGACCTCTACGAAGCGATGCGGTTGCGGGCGATTAAAGAGCGGCAGTCGGCGCGGCGGCCGGAGCAGGCGCAGCCTCGCCGGCAGGCGTTGCTGCAGGGGTGGACGCCGGCGCCGGTGCGGGGGCGCCCGCCGGTGCAGCAGGCGATGCATTGGCACTGCGACGCGCGGCCAGCCAGCGCTGGAATTCGGCCTTGGGCAGCGCCTCCACCACGATCGGCATGAAGCCATGGTCCTTGCCGCACAATTCGGCGCACTGGCCCCGATACACGCCCGGCTGCTCGATGTTGGTCCATGCCTCGTTGACGATGCCGGGGATGGCGTCCTGCTTCCAGCCCAGGGCCGGCACCCACCACGCATGGATCACGTCGTCGGCGGTGATCACGAAACGGATCTTGGTCCCGACCGGCAGCACCAGGCGGTTGTCCACATCCAGCAGGTAATGCGGTTGCGAGGCAGCGGTCGGACGCTCGCCACTCTGGCGGATGCGATCGGACTCGCGCGCCAGCCGGCTGGTGAATTCCACGCCCTGGCCCAGATACTCGTATTTCCACATCCACTGGTAGCCGGTGACCTTGACGGTCATTTCCGACTCGCGGGTGTCGTACATCGCGATCAGCTTGGCCGTTGCCGGCCAGGCCATCGCAATCAGCACCAGCACCGGAATCACCGTCCACAACACCTCGGCCGTGGTGTTGTGACTGAACTGCGCAGCCACAGCGCCCTTGGACTTGCGGAACTTGAAGATCGCATAGCCCATGGCACCGAACACCAGCGCGCCGATCACCACGCAGACCCACAGCGCCACCATATGCGCCTCGTAGGCCATGCGCGCGGTCTGAGTGACCCCGCGGCCCATGTTGAGCTGCCATTCCTTCGGGTCGGCCGATTGCGCCCAGGCAGCCGGTGCGCCCAGCAGCGCCGCCATCGCCAAAGCCATCTTCGAATACGTCGCCTTCCAGCTGCTGCGTTGCGTCATTGCCTAGACCCTTACGTCATCGGTGACGGCCATTGGCGGCCGCGAGCAAGCGTTTCAGCGTAGTTGCCAGTTCCACACGTTCGGCCGGCCCGAGAAAACTTCCGATCTCGATCTGCTTGCCGCTGCTGACCAGCACCACCCTGTCGTCGCGTTCCATGCATAGCCGCACCCAATGCGGATGTGCCTGAAACGCTGGTGGCGCATGCCCGGACGCGAACACCTCGACGACGGTGTCTCCCACCCGGATCGCTTCTTCGCGCTCGCCACTTCGCCACAACTGCCGCAGCGCCAGCGCCACCACACCACTGTGCAACAGGGCGAACACCGGCGCGAATGCATTGCCGGTCCACCACCCCAGGCCCGCAAATACCCACATCGTTCCCGCCAATATTGCGAACAACTGCACGAACTGCCTGGCCGACAATGCCCGCGGAGGCCGCAACCGCAACTGCGTCCCGACCCCTTCGGACATCAACGGCAGTACTTCGATCATTGGCAACACGCAGCGCACTGCGGGAATGGCCCGATGGTAGACCCGCACGAACGCAGGCGGCAAGCGTTTCCGGCAATCGTCGAATTGCTGCAGTGCAGCTAAAAACACGCGTAAATCAATCACTTCCCGAAGCCGGCAGCGATCCTCGTGCCCGTGGCCGGCAACGATCGAGCCCGCTTGGGCCTGCGCTGGCCACGTGCACAAAACGGCGGAAAAGCTGCCGCTTCCACACAAGTGCGCGGAGCCCGCGGCTCTCTAGAATGAGCACGGATTCCCAGGCGCCCTACGCATGAACGCTCAGCTCGACCCGCTTGCCTCTCCCTCAGTTGCGCGCCCGCTGTTGGCGCCCGAGCTGCCTGCCGCACCCGGCGCATTGCGTGCGGCGATCACGGCCGCATGGCTCAAGGACGAAACCGAGCACGTACGCGAACTGCTCGACCAGGCGCGGCTGCCCGCCGCCGAGCAGGCCAAGGTGCAGGCGCTTGCCGCCGACCTGGTCACCCGCGTCCGCGCACGTGCGCAGGACCAGGGCGCGATCGAGGCCTTCATGCGCCAGTACGACCTGGGCAGCGAAGAAGGCGTATTGCTGATGTGCGTGGCCGAGGCGCTGTTGCGCATTCCCGACCAGGACACCGCAGACAAGCTGATCCGCGACAAGCTCGGCGATGCGGACTGGAAGAAGCACGTCGGCGGCAGCGACTCGGTGCTGGTCAACGCATCGACCTGGGGCCTGATGCTCACCGGCAAGCTGGTGCAGCTCAACGACCTCACCCGCGCCGACGTGCCGGGCGCGTTCAAGCGCCTGATCGGCCGCGTCGGCGAGCCGGTGATTCGCCTGGCCGTGCGCCAGGCGATGAAGATCATGGGCCACCAGTTCGTCATGGGCCGCACCATCGGTGAAGCCCTCTCGCGCTCGCGCAAGGGCGACAACGCCGATTACCGCTATTCGTTCGACATGCTCGGCGAAGGCGCATTGACCATGAAGGATGCGCAGCGCTATTTGCAGGCATACCGCGATGCCATCCACGCGATCGGCCGCAGCGGCAGTTTCGTCGGCACCGATGTATTCGCAGCGCCCAGCATCTCGATCAAATTGTCCGCACTGTATCCGCGCTACGAACATGCCAAGCGTGCGCGCGTGATGGCCGAGCTGGTCCCGGGCGTGCTCGAGCTGGCGCAACTGGCCAAGTCCTACGGCATCGGCTACACCGTCGATGCCGAAGAAGCCGACCGCCTGGAACTGTCGCTGGACATCATCGAGGCCACGTTCTCCGACCCGTCGCTGGATGGATGGGAAGGCTATGGCCTGGCGGTGCAGGCCTACCAGAAGCGCACGCCGTACACGATCGATTTCCTGGCCGACCTGGCACGCCGCGTCGGCCGTCGGATTCCGGTGCGTCTGGTCAAGGGCGCGTACTGGGACGCGGAGATCAAGCGCGCACAGATCGAAGGTCACCCCGGCTATCCGGTATTTACCCGCAAGCAGAATACCGACGTGTCGTACCTGGCCTGCGCACGTCGCATGTTCGCGCACAGCGATGCGCTGTACCCGATGTTCGCCACGCACAACGCGCAGACCATCGCGGCGGTCCGCGCGATCTCCGGCGGCAAGGTGTACGAACACCAGAAACTGCACGGCATGGGCGATGACCTGTATGCCGAAGTGATTCCGGCCCATCGCCTGGGGCTGCCCTGCCGCGTGTACGCACCGGTCGGCTCGCACGAGGATCTGCTGCCGTACCTGGTGCGACGCCTGCTCGAAAACGGCGCCAATTCCAGCTTCGTCAATCGCATCACCGACGAGGACGTCGCCATCGAAGAGCTGATCCGTGATCCGGTCGAAGCAGTGTCCTCGTTCGGCTCCATCCCGCATCCCAAGATTCTGCTGCCGACCGATCTGCTGCGCAGCCAGAACCAACACAGGAAAAATTCCATGGGCGCCAATCTCGCCAACGACAACGATCTGCGGCAGCTGGCCGAGCAACTCAATGCCGCCATCAAGCCGTGGAAGGCCGGCCCGCTGGTGCCCAGCGCGGTGATCAGCACGCCCAGCCAGGCCGTGCTCAACCCGGCAGACCGCCGCGACACGGTCGGGCAGTGGCAGCCAGCCGATCCTGCCACCGTACAGACGGCGTTGGCGACCGCGGCTGCCGCGCAGCCAGCCTGGAACCGCACACCTGCCGCCAGCCGCGCCACCATCCTGGAGCATGCGGCCGACCTGCTTGAAGCGCGCATGCCCGAGTTCATGGCCATCTGCGTCAAGGAGGCCGGCAAGACCCTGCCCGACGCCGTGGCCGAGGTGCGCGAGGCGGTCGACTTCCTGCGTTATTACGCCAGCCAGGCACGCGCCCAGTTCGGTGCGCCCGAACGCCTGCCCGGGCCGACTGGTGAATCCAACGAACTGCAGCTGCATGGCCGCGGCGTATTCGTCTGCATCAGTCCCTGGAACTTCCCGCTCGCCATCTTCCTCGGCCAGGTCGCCGCCGCATTGGCCGCCGGCAACAGCGTCATCGCCAAGCCCGCAGAGCAGACCAACCTGATCGGCTACGCCGCAGTGAAGCTACTGCACGAAGCGGGCATCCCCGAGGCGGTCGTGCAGTTCCTGCCGGGCGACGGCGCCACCGTCGGCGCGGCGCTGACCAATGACCCGCGCGTGGCGGGCGTTGCCTTCACCGGCTCCACCGAGACCGCACGCGTCATCAACCGCACCCTGGCTGCGCGCGACGCCGCAATCGGTGTGCTGATTGCCGAAACCGGTGGCCAGAACGCCTTCATCGCCGACTCGTCCTCGTTGCCGGAAGCCGTCGTCAAGGACGCGATCTCCAGCGCCTTCATGTCCGCCGGCCAACGCTGCTCGGCGGCCCGCGTTCTGTTCGTGCAGGACGACATCGCCGACAAGGTCATGACCATGCTGGCCGGCGCCATGGGGGAATTGAAGATCGGCGATCCTGCGCTCCTGTCCACCGACGTTGGTCCCGTCATCGATGCAGATGCACTCAAGATCCTCGATGATCATGCAGCGCGCATGGATCGCGAAGCCCGCCTGATCGGCTCCACCACCCTGGATCCGGCCGCCGCTAACGGCAGTTTTTTCGCCCCACGTGCGTACGAGCTGACCTCGCTGGCGCAGCTGCAGCGCGAGGTTTTCGGACCTGTACTGCACGTCATTCGTTGGAAGGCCGACCAGCTCGACGCCGTCATCGACCAGATCAACGCCACTGGCTATGGCCTGACCCTGGGCGTGCATTCGCGCATCGACGAGACCATCGATCGCATCACCGCACGCGTTGCGGTGGGCAATGTCTACGTCAACCGTAACCAGATCGGCGCGGTCGTCGGCGTACAACCCTTCGGCGGCCAGGGCCTGTCGGGCACCGGCCCGAAAGCCGGGGGTCCACATTACCTGCTGCGCTTCGCTACCGAGAAGGTCGTCACCGTCAACACGACCGCCGCAGGCGGCAATGCCTCCCTGCTGACCTTGGGCGACTGATCCTCGCCTCGATGCAGGCGTCATAGTGCAGTCGATTGGACCAAAAAACCCCGCTCACGCGGGGTTTTTTGTTGGCTTGTGCCCTGCTAATGCCTCATGCGACGGCGATAAGTGATGTGGCCAAGCACATGCGTATCGGATGCAGTCTCGGTGAGCAGCATGGCGGCCAAGAATAGGCCAGTCACCGAGTCACCGAGTCACCTCGATCTTGATCAATTGTATGGCCCTGATAGTCCCAGCGCCCCTGATAGTCCCCAGGGCTCCTGCCGGTCCCAGGAGTCTGGCGCCTCTGGAGTGCAACCAGGCCCCATTTGCCCGCACTGGTCGGCGATCAGTGCTCCTCGTGCCGATCCTATAAGCGGGAAGCCACCGCCATCACAGGTACTTTTCAGGTGCTCTCAGGTGCTTTCACTGGCGACGCACTGACTGGTCGGTTCTTTGACCATATGCCAATCGATCGGATGTCTCTTCGATCATCAGGGCAAGGTGGGTGCCGCTGCAGTACCAGTGAGTGGGCCCTCAGCGCCGAGCGCGTGTCCTGGTATCGGTGCCCTGCTCCGAGTGCGCCTTGCCGGTCCGGGTTCTGCGGTGACATTCAGACCCTTCGGCCTTGCTATCGCGTCCCTGCTTTGCACAAGCGCCAGGCGCGTGTCGTGCCACCAGTACCTGGCTCAGCCTGAGCGTCGAGCCTGCGGATGCGGATCCGCTGGTCAGCGTGCGTCCTTGTGCGGTGTCTTTGGCGGTTACGTTGCGGATTTTGGACAAAAAGAAACCCTCAGTCCTG
>NZ_QEZI01000025.1:0-390 GCF_003993525.1 Xanthomonas sp. BRIP62411 | reverse complement strand
AGCCAGCAGAACACGGCGCCGATGATGGCGCCGACCATCTGGGCGAGGATGTAGACGGGGACGCTCGCGACGTCCTCGATCTTGCCGGCGGCGAGGAGGCCGAGCGTCACCGCCGGGTTGAGGTGCGCGCCGGACGCGTAGGAGACGGTCACACCGGCGAAGACCGCGAGGCCCCAGCCGAAGTTGACCATGAGGGTGCCGCCGGCGAGCCCCTTCGACTTGATGAGCGCGACGTTCGCCACGACTCCGCATCCGAGGAGGACGAGGAGGGCGGTGCCCACCGTCTCCGACAGGAAAATGACTCCAAGATCCACTGCGTGGTGCTCCGATCGTTCGTCGAGGCGCGGGGGCGACCTCTTCCGCATCATCGCGGTGGCTCCAATCTAGTGC
>NZ_QEZI01000024.1:0-381 GCF_003993525.1 Xanthomonas sp. BRIP62411 | reverse complement strand
GGTGAGCCACGCGATGATGCTCAACGTCATCGCGCGCGGCGGCGACGTGTTCGCCGACATGCGCGCGCTCGTCGAGGACAACCACGAGCCCAGGGGCCGCCAGCTCGCGCTCGCGCGTCGTGCCCTCGCCCTCTACCGGACGCTGCGGACGGCCGGGATAGTGGAGCAGGTGGACGACCCCGACGGCGGGCCCACCCGGATCACGCTGACGGTGGACCTGCAGGCCGACTTCGCGCTCAACCAGCCGCTGTCGCCGTTCGCGGTCGCCGTGTTCGAGATCCTCGACCGCGAGTCGCCGACCTACGCGCTCGACATGGTGAGCGTCGTCGAGGCGACCCTCGACGACCCGCGGCCGATCCTGTCGCAGCAGCAGCTCAAGGC
>NZ_QEZI01000023.1:0-83657 GCF_003993525.1 Xanthomonas sp. BRIP62411 | reverse complement strand
GGATTGGGGATTGGGGATTGGGGGAATCGGGAATCGGGAATCGGGAATCGGGAATCGAGGTGGATGATGCGGGCTAGCGCTTGCGTGGGTGTTCGATTTCCGAATCTTGACTGATTGTTCCGGTGAGCAATGGCGCGAGCTGCCGGCGTGCGTGCCGCATTGAAGGCCAGCTCACGCCCCGCCAGGCGCTTGATCGATTCGATGGCCTTGCACTGATCGTGCACTGGCTCGATTAGCGATTGCGATCTGCAGGCCTTGCCGCATCGGTGCGCCGATGCATGCCATTCCCATTCTCAGGATCTGCACACCGGCTTGGCCAGAGTTGCCGCATGCGCAACGGCAACGAACAATCTGGTGATCTGGTGGTGCTCGGGCCCGAAGGCCTGTATTGCCCGCAGGGTGATTTCCATATCGATCCCTGGCGGCCGGTGCCACGTGCGGTGATCACCCACGGACACGGCGACCACGCACGCAGCGGCATGGGCGAGTACCACTGCACGCACGAGAGCCTGCCGATCCTGCAATGGCGCCTCGGCGAGCAGGTCTATCACACGCATGCCGACGGCGAAGCGTTCGACCTGGGACGCGCGCGGGTGTCGTTGCATCCGGCCGGGCATGTGCTCGGCTCGGCGCAGGTGCGCATCGAGGTAGATGGCGAAGTCTGGGTTGCCTCGGGCGACTACAAGCGCCAGCACGATCCCACCTGCAAACCGTTCGAAGTGGTGCCCTGCGACACCTTCATCACCGAGGCAACCTTCGGGCTGCCGGTGTATCGCTGGCCGGACACTTCCGATGTCGCGGCCGACATCGTCGCCTGGCGCCACGAATGCGCCGAACGTGGCGAGGCCGCCATTCTGTATTGCTATGCCTTGGGCAAGGCGCAACGCGTGCTGGCCGAATTGCGCGCCTGGGATACGCAACCGGCGTTGCTGCACGGCGCCATCGCCGTGGGCGTGGAGGTGTATCGCCAGGCCGGCATCCCGATGCTGGACACCCAACCGGTCAGCGAGCACGCGCGTGGCGCCGACTATGCCGGGCAACTGGTATTGGCGCCGCCATCGGCGGCCGGCAGTGCCTGGATCCGTCGCTTCCGGCATGCGCAACAAGGTTTTGCGTCGGGCTGGATGCGTATTCGCGGCAACCGCCGTCGGCGCAATTACGACCGCGGCTTCGTGGTGTCCGATCATGCCGACTGGCCGGACCTGCTGCGCACCATCGAAGACACCGGCGCACGGCGGGTGATCGCCACCCACGGCAACACCGATGCCTTGATCCAGCACCTGCTGGAACGCGGCGTCGCTGCCGAAGCCTTCCGTACCGATTTCGGAGCCGAGGAATGAACCCCTTGCCTGCACGCCGCTATGCGCGCGCGCGCCCACGCCTGCGACTGACCGGCGCCCTCGCGTTCCGCCGGCACGCATTGGCATTTCGCCTACATCGCGCCGTGCCGGCCGCGGTGATCGGGCCACCGCGGCCCTACCGGCGTCCACGCTGCCTGAGCGCATTTACGCGCCGCGCACTGGAACTGCGTGCTGCCGACCACCGCGCATACCTGCAGGGCCCGGCGTGAAGCGATTTGCCGCGTTGTACCGCACCTTGGATCGCAGTACCGGCACGCTCGACAAGCGTGCGGCCTTGGTCGCCTACTTCAGCAGCGCACCGCCGCTGGATGCGGCGTGGGCGCTGTACCTGCTGGCCGGCGGCAAGGTGGCCGGCACGCGCATGCGCATTGCCAGTAGTGGCGAATTGCGCGAATGGATCACCGAAGCTGCCGGCATCGCCGACTGGCTGGTGGCCGACAGCTACGACCATGTCGGCGACCTGGCCGAGACCTTGGCCTTGTTGCTGGACGACCCGATCACCGAAGCGGCCGATCTGCCGTTGGCCGACTGGATCGAGCAGCGGTTGCTGCCAATCGCCAATCAAGATGTCGAGGTGCGCAAGGCCTGCATCGTGCAGGCGTGGCGCAGCCTGGCCTTCGACGAGCGCCTGGTGTTCAACAAGCTGCTGACCGGCGCCTTGCGCGTGGGCGTGTCGCAGCGCCTGGTGCAGCAGGCGCTGGCGGAGATGTCCGGAATCGAGATCGCACGCATCGCGCAGCGCATGCTCGGCAGCTGGCGGCCGCATCCGACCTACCTGGCCAATCTGCTGACTGCCGAAGAACTGCCCGGCGATCGTCAACAGCCCTACCCGTTCTTTCTCGCATCGCCGCTCGAAGCCGAGGTCGAAACGCTGGGCGCGGTCGATGACTGGTTGCTGGAATGGAAGTGGGACGGCATCCGCCTGCAGCTGATTCGACGCGCGGGCGAAGCGGCGCTGTGGTCGCGTGGCGAAGAACGCCTGGATGGCCGCTTCCCGGAAATCGAACAGGCCGCGTTGCAGTTGCCCGATGGCACCGTCATCGACGGCGAGCTGCTGGCCTGGCAACCGGAGCAGCCCTTGCCGATGCCGTTCACCGCATTGCAGACGCGCATCCAGCGCCTCAAGCCCGGGCCAAAGACCTTGGCGGCGGCGCCGGCGCGGGTGGTGGCCTACGATCTGCTTGAGCTCGGCGGCGAGGACTTGCGCGAACGTCCCTTGCAGGAGCGCCGCGCGTTGCTGGAAGGGGTGCTGGGCACGCTCGCCGACCCGCGCATTGTCGCCTCGCCGTTGGTGCAGGTCGGCGACTGGCAGGCGGCGGCGCAGGTGCGCCTGGATGCCCGCGAGCGCGGTGTGGAAGGGCTGATGCTCAAGCGCGCCAGCTCGGTCTACCAGTCAGGCCGCCGCCGCGGCGACTGGTGGAAATGGAAGATCGACCCGCTCACCATCGACGCGGTGCTGCTGTATGCGCAGGCCGGCCACGGCCGCCGCAGCACGCTGTATACCGACTACACCTTCGGGCTATGGCACGAGGGCCAGCTGGTGCCGATCGCCAAGGCCTACTCGGGTCTGGACGACAAGGAGATCCTGCAGCTGGATCGCTGGATCCGCGCCAACACCACCGAGCGCTTCGGCCCGGTGCGTGCGGTCACCGCGCATCATGTCTTCGAGCTGGGATTCGAAGCGGTCAACCGCAGCGCGCGGCACAAGTCCGGCATTGCGGTGCGTTTCCCACGCATCCTGCGCTGGCGGCAGGACAAGCCGATGAGCGAAGCCGATCACCTGAGCAGCCTGCAGGCGCTGGCACGGTGAGTGCCGCGCAGCAGACGCGCGGTACGCCCTTGCAGCAATGGCGCGCCTGGTTCGCGCAGCGCGGCTGGGCGCCGTTGCCGTTTCAACGCGATGTGTGGAAGCGCTATCTCGCCGGCGAGTCCGGCTTGCTGCATACGCCCACCGGCAGCGGCAAGACGCTGGCCGCCTTCGGTGGGCCGCTGCTGGAAGCCTTGTCCACGCGTGGACGCAAGCCGGCGAGCAAGCCCGCGCCGGCCGCGCGGCGCCAACAGCAACGCACGCTGCAGGTGCTGTGGATCACGCCCCTGCGCGCACTCGCCGCCGATACCGCACGCGCCCTGCGCGAGCCGGTGGAGGCCTTGGGGCTGGATTGGCAGGTGGGCCTGCGGACCGGCGACGCCAGCGCGCGCGACAAGCGGCTGGCGCGCAGCGGCAAGCTCGATGTGCTGGTCACCACGCCCGAATCGCTGGCCTTGCTGTTGTCCTACCCCGACACCGCGCCGCAGTTGTCGGCGTTGCGCTGCGTGATCGTCGACGAGTGGCATGAGCTGCTCGGCAACAAGCGCGGCGTGTTGCTGCAGCTGTGCCTGGCGCGGCTGCGCGGCTGGGCGCCGGCGCTGCGCATCTGGGGCCTGTCGGCGACGCTGGGCAACCTGGCGCAGGCACGCGACGTGCTGCTGCCGCATCTTCCCGATGCTGCGCTGGTCTCGGGTGTCAAACCCCGCGCGATGACCCTGGAGACACTGCTGCCCGACAGCGGCGAACGCTTTCCGTGGGCCGGACATCTGGGCCTGGCGCAGCTGGCGCGCGTGCTGCAGAAGATCATGCAGCAGCGCACCAGCCTGGTGTTCACCAATACGCGCGCGCAGGCCGAGTTGTGGCATCAGGCCTTGAGTGCGGTGTGGCCGGACGACCTGGCCACGCTCGCGCTGCATCACGGCTCGCTGGACCCGTCCTTGCGTGCGGCCGCCGAACACGGCTTGCGCGATGGCAGCCTGCGCTGCGTGGTCGCCACCTCCAGCCTGGACCTGGGCGTGGATTTCCCCGCCGTCGATCAGGTGCTGCAGGTCGGCAGCCCGAAAGGCATTGCGCGCCTGCTGCAGCGCGCCGGCCGCGCGCGCCACCGTCCGGGCGAGTCCGGGCATGTGGTGTGCGTGCCCTCGCATGCGCTGGAGCTGGTGGAGTATGCCGCCGCGCGGCGCGCCATTGAGCAGGGCCAGATCGAAGCGCGGCCGCCGCCGCGGCTGTCGCTGGATGTGTTGGCGCAGCACTGCGTGACCCTGGCACTGGGTGGCGGCTTTCAGGCCGATGCAGTGTTCGAGCAGGTGCGCGGCACCGATGCGTTTGCAGCACTGGATCATGCCACCTGGCAGGCGGTGCTGGACTTCATCGTGCAAGGCGGCAGCGCGCTGGCGCATTACCCGGATTTCCACAAGGTCGTGCGCGACGAACAGGGCGTGTATCGCGTCATCGATCGACGCGTGGCGCTGCGGCATCGCCTGTCCATCGGCACGATCACCAGCGACGGCAGCGTGCGCGTGCAGTTCCTGCGCGGCGGGCGCCTGGGCGCGGTGGAGGAACAGTTCGTCGGCCGTCTACGCCGTGGCGACCGGTTTCAATTTGCCGGCCGTTTGCTGGAGCTGGTGCGGCTGGAAGACATGACCGCCTATGTGCGCGTGGCCAAGGGCGGCAGCGGCGTGGTGCCCAAGTGGATGGGCGGACGCATGCCGTTGTCGTCGGCCCTGGGCCGCGAGGTCGAAGCGGTGTTCGCCGATCCCGGCGACGCGCCGGAGATGCAGGCGCTGGCACCGTTGCTGCGCCTGCAATCGTCACTGTCCTCGTTGCCCGGCCCTGACCATCTGCTGGTGGAAAGCATCAAGGCGCGCGATGGCCGGCACGTGTTCGTGTATCCGTTCGCCGGCCGCCAGGTCAACGAAGGGCTGGCCGCGTTGCTGGCGGCGCGCTGGGGCCGGCGCCAGCGCAATACCTTCAGTTTTGCTGCCAACGATTACGGCTTTGTGCTGTCGCCGGCGCAGGACGTGGACCTCGATGCGGGCGTCTTGCAGGCCTTGCTGTCGCCGGAGGGCCTGTTTGCCGATCTGCGCGACAGCCTCAACCTGGGCGAGCTGGCACGCCGCCAGTTCCGCGAGATTGCGCGCGTGGCCGGTTTGCTGTCGCCATCGTTGCCCGGCCGTGCACCACGCAGCCTGCGTCAGCTGCAGGCCTCCAGCGGATTGCTGTACGACGTGTTGCAGCGTTTCGATCCGGATCATCTGCTGCTCGCGCAGGCCGAGCGCGAAGTGTTCGAAGGCCAGCTCGAACTGGCGCGGCTTGCGCACGCACTGGAAGATTGCGCGCGGCGCGACCTGCGCCTGTGCAAACCGCGCAGCCTCACCCCGTTGTCGTTTCCGCTATGGGCCGAACGTGTGCGCGGCCAACTCAGTACCGAAGACTGGAAGGCCCGCGTGTTGCGTGCTGCCGAACAACTGGAGCGCAAACATGGGCGATAGCGTGCAGCTGCAGCTGGCCGGCGAAACGGTGGAACTGCTCGGCGAACGCGCACTGTATCGTCCGGCACAACGCGCCTTGTTGATCGCCGACCTGCATCTGGGCAAGGCCGATGTGTTCCGTCGCGCCGGCATCGGGATGCCGGCCGGCGGCACCGCGCACGATCTGGAGCGGCTGGATGCGCTGCTGGAGCAGCGCACGGTGGACGCGTTGTGGATACTCGGCGACCTGCTGCATGGCCCCGCACCGCGCGCAGCCTGGCACCGCCGCTGGAGCGCATGGCGCGAGCGGCATTGCGCATTGCGCGTGATCGCCATCCGCGGCAATCACGACCGCGCCTTGGCGGGCGCCGATCTGCATATCGAGCCGGCCGGCGAACAGGTGGAAGATGGCCCCTTCGTGCTGCGCCACGATCCGCTGCCGCATCCGACCGGGCACGTGCTGTGCGGGCATCTGCATCCGCTGGCCGCACTGCCCGGCATGGCGCGTCGCTGGCCGGCGTTCTGGTTGCGCGAGCGCGTCACCATCCTGCCGGCGTTCTCGCATTTCACCGCCGGCATCGTGCCGACGCTGGTCGAAGGCGAACGCCTGGTTGCCTGCGTGGAAGACGATGCGCTGGCATTGCCGGTGCGCTAGCGGGCGCGGCCGCGCGTGGGCCGCGACGGCCTCTATGCGGCCGCTCCGGTCTTGTCGACGGCCACACGCGGCACCGGTTGCGACAAGGCCTCCACGAACTCCGGCGCCAATGCCAGTTTGCCGAACCAGCCGTGCTGGGTGCCGCTGAGCACGCGCAACATGTGTCCGCGCCCGCCGGGCACGCGCCCCATCGGGTGCAGCAGCAGGTCGCGCCCGTGCGCCCACAGATCGCGTTCGGACTGGAACAACGGCGTCAGCCAACGGCTCCAGCGGTGGTAGATCGCCACATGCGCCTGGCGCTCGCGCTGGTAGCGCTGCAAGGCCGCATCCAGATCGGCACCGGCCCGCAAGGCATCGCGCAGCGCCAATGCGTCCAGCAGCGCCATGTTGACGCCCTGCCCCAGCTGCGGACTCATCGCATGCGCAGCATCGCCGGCCAGCACGAAACGGCCGCGATGCCAGCGTTTGACCACCGCGTCGCGGTAACTGGCACGCGCCAGTGCGCCATGCACCTGCACACTGTCCAGACGCGCATGCGCCTGCGGCCACATCTGCGCGATCTCCTCGCGCCATGCGGCAATGCCGCGCTGTTCCCATGCGGAAAAATCGCTGCACGGCAGGCTCCAGAAAAAACTCAGCCGCGGGGTGTCGTCGCCCGGGCGCGTGCCCACCGGCAGCAGGCCGATCATCTTGCGCGCGCCGATATAGCGCTGGCGTAACTCGTCGACAAACGGCCAGTCCTCGCGCGGCAGCAGACACCACAACGCCCCCCACGGATACACCCGATCCAGCCGCGTGCCCTGCGCCTGCGCGCGCAAGGTCGATGCGGAACCATCGGCGGCGATGATCAGATCATACGGGCCATGCCAGTGCCCACGCTGGTCCTGCACGCGCACGCCGTCGTGATCGATGGCGGTGATCTGCGTATCCACATGCAGTTGCGCGTGCTCCGGCCAGGCCTCGCGCAACAGCGTGAACAAGGCGCCGCGCTGCATCCCCAGGCCCATCAGCCGCGCATCCAGGTCGCGATACTGCATGTCCATCACCGCGCGTCCGCACGGCGTTTCGCCATACAGCCGGCGCACCGGCGCGCCATGCGCAAGCGCCTGCGGCAGCAATCCCATCTTCCACAGCACCTGCAAGCCGCTGGGCTGCAGCAGGAACCCTGCGCCCACCGGCCCGGGCGCGGCAGCGCGTTCGAACACGTCCAGTCGATGCCCGTCGGCGCCCAGCAGCGCGGCCAGTGCCTGCCCCGCCGTGCCATAGCCCACTACCGCAATCCGCAATGTTCGCTGCATGTCCTTCGCTCTTTGAAGCTCACCGACCCCGCAGGGACCGGTGCAAAAAAAACCCCGCCGTGGCGGGGTTCTTCAACCGCACAATCGAGTCACATCACTCGACCGGCGTGATGTTCGAAGCCTGGGCACCCTTGGGGCCCTGGGTCACGTCATAACTGACGCGCTGGCCTTCCTGCAGGCTGCGGAAGCCCTTGGAGTTGATCGCGGAGAAGTGCGCGAAGACATCGGCGCTGCCGTCCTCCGGTGAGATGAAGCCAAATCCCTTGGCGTCGTTGAACCACTTGACGGTACCGTTCGGCATGGTGATGCGAGACCTTTGCAATAATTAATGGGTGGTGTACGGCAATGCGTACGCGCCGAGTATGCAAAGCTTATGCCCCGATGACAATCACCCGCGTGCAAGTTCGCCAATCAGCTCCGGCAATCCGGACGAGGCGGCATCGACGTTGGCCAACACCTCTGCCATGGTGATTTCCTGCGCGTCGCCGCAGCCGGCCGCCCAGTTCGCCACGATCGCCAAACACGCATATTCCAGGCCTTTTTCGCGTGCAAGACCCGCTTCGGGCATGCCGGTCATGCCGACCAGATCGCAGCCGTCGCGACGCATGCGGGCGATCTCTGCAATCGTTTCCAGCCGCGGTCCCTGGGTGGCTCCGTAGCATCCGCCGGCAACCATCGTGACGCCGGTCACCTTGGCCGCGGCGATGACCTTGCTGCGGAACATCGGCGAGTACGGATGACCGAAATCCACGTGCTGCACCTCGCTGCCCGGCTCTTCGCAGAAGGTCGACACGCGGCCCCAGGTGTAATCGATCAGCTGATCCGGGCAGGCCAGCACGCGCGGACCGAACTGCTCGGTGATGCCGCCGACGGTGTTGAGCGCCAGCACGCGCGCAGCGCCAATTTGCTGCAGCGCAGCGATGTTTGCGCGGTAATTGACCTTGTGCGGCGGCAGCGAATGGCCTTCGCCATGGCGCGCCAGGAACGCCACGCGGTGGCCCAGCAACATGCCGACGTGGATCGGGCCGGAGGGCGCGCCATACGGCGTTTCGATAGCGTGCGTCTGCACCTCGTCCAGCTGGGCGAGCTTGTAGACGCCAGTGCCGCCGATGACGGCCAATGCGATGGAATTGGGGGACACAAGCAACCTCTGCTACAAAAAGACATGACGGTGCGCGCACGCGTGCGCGCCGGGCTGCCCGCGGCAATGCGGGCACGCTGCGGCAGTTACTGCTTCATCGCGTAGATGGCGGGAATGCCGCGCAGCTGCTCGTTGACGTCCATGCCGAAACCGAACACGTAACGGTCGGCCACTTCCACGCCGACATAATCGGCGGCCACGCCGGGCACGCAGCGGTCGTGACGCTTGACGGTCAGCACCGCCACGCGCACGTCGGTGGCGCCCTGCTCCAGGCACCACTGGCGCACGCCCTGCAGCGTGTAGCCCTCGTCGAGGATGTCGTCGACCAGGATCACCCGGCGGCCGAACAGCGCAGTGGCCGGACGGTGCTTCCACACCAGCTCGCCGCCGGTGGTTTCGCCGCGATACCGGGTGGCGTGCAGGTAATCGAACTGCAGGTCCTGGCCGCGTGCGCCCAGCTCCAGCGCCAGCTGGCCGGAGAACGGCAGCGCGCCGTGCATGATGGTGAGGTACACCGGCACTTCGCCGGCATAATCGCGCGCAATCGCGTCGGCGATGCTGGCAACGGCCGCATCGATGGCGGGGCGGTCGACCAGCAGGTCGGCTTGGGCCAGGGCCTGGGAAATGGTGAGCGTGGACATCAGGCAGTTGTTCCGAAAGAGGCGGAAAGGGGAGTGGTGAATGCGGCGTCGGAGCCGGCGAGCAGGCCATCCCAGCCCAGCGCGCCGCGGCCGATCAGGCCGATCAATGCTGCGGTGTTGAGGCTGCGGCCGGCCACGGCCTGCAGCGATGCATCGACCAGTTCCGGGTGGCAGACCAGCACCACGTCGCAGCCGGCATCCAGATGCGCATGCACCCGGCCCGCCACGCCGCCGGCGCTGAACGAGGCGGCCATGCCGATGTCGTCGGAGAACACCACGCCACGGAAGCCCAGTTGCCCGCGCAGGATCTGCTCGATCCAGCGCTGCGAATAGCCGGCCAGTTCCGGGGCGATCTGCGGGTAGACCACGTGCGCCATCATCACCGCATCGGCGCCGGCCTCGATGCCGGCCACGAACGGCACCAGATCCTCGGCCAGCAGGACCTCCAGCGGCCGCGGGTCGCTGGCATGGTCGACGTGGGTGTCTTCCAGCACGGTGCCGTGGCCGGGGAAATGCTTGAGCGTGGCGGCCATGCCGGCGCCGTGCAGCGCCTGCACATAAGCGCGGGTGAAGCTGGCCACGACCTGCGGGTCGTCGCTGAAGGCACGGTCGCCGATGGCGCGGTTGCCACGGCCCAGATCCACCACCGGCGCGAAGCTCAGGTCCACGCCGCTGGCACGCACCTCGCTGGCCATCAGCTGCGCATGCGCGCGCGCAGCGGCGAGCGCGGCCTCGGGGTCCTGCGCGTACTGCACGCCGAAGTTCTGCAGCGGCGCCAGCGCGCTGTAGCCGTCGCGAAAGCGCTGTACGCGCCCGCCCTCCTGGTCCACGCAGATCAGCACCGGGCGCGGTGCGGCCGCGCGGATGGACGCAGACAGCTCGGCCACCTGCGTGCGCGAGGCGAAGTTGCGCGTGAACAGCACCACGCCGGCGACCGCGTCGTGCTGCAGCCAGTCGCGTTCCTGTGCGCTGAGTTCGGTACCGGCAACGCCGATCAGAAGCATGTTAGGGGACTCCCGGGCCAGGCGCCAGGTTGGCGCAGCGCGGCATTGTCGCAGATGCGCGTTGCAGCGTCAGATCGCGCATTCAGGCAGGCGCGCGTTTGCCGCCGTCTCGGCCCCGCCGCGGCCCGCCGGCCGTGCCTCAGAGCACCTCTAGATTCGCCCGCCAGTGCGCGGCCTGCGCCTGCACCTGGTCAAGCACCTCCGGTGCCATGGCATCGAGCTGCCGGTACGGCAGCGCCAGGCGCTCGTTGGCACCCAGCAGCGTGCGCTGCCGCGCCAGGAAATCCCAGTACAGCGCGTTGTACGGGCAGGCCTGCGCGCCGACCCGCGCCTTGCGCTGGTAGCGGCAGCCCCCGCAGTAATCGCTCATGCGGTCGATATAGGCCGCGCCGCTGATGTACGGCTTGCTGCCGAGCAGGCCGCCGTCGGCGAACTGGCTCATGCCGACCGTATTGGGCAATTCCACCCATTCGAACGCATCGACATAGACCCCCAGGTACCAGCGATGCAGCGCCTGCGGCTCCAGCCCTGCCAGCAGCGCGAAATTGCCGATCACCATCAGCCGCTGGATATGGTGCGCGTGCGCGTTGGCCAGCGAATTGCCGATCGCATCGGCCAGGCAGCGCATGCCGATCTGCCCGTCCCAGAACCAGTGCGGTAGCGGTGCATGCTGGTCGAGCTGGTTGGACTGCGCATAGGCGGGCATCTGCGACCAGTACACGCCGCGTACGTATTCGCGCCAGCCCAGGATCTGGCGGATGAAGCCCTCCACCGATGCCAGCGGCGCATGCCCGTCGTGCAACGTCGCCTCCGCGCGCGCGATCACCTCGCGCGGATGCAGCAGCTTGACGTTGAGCGCGAACGACAGCAGCGAGTGAAACAGCCGCGGGCTGCGCGTGCTCATCGCATCTTCGTAGCGACCGAAGTGCGGCAACGCATGCGTGACGAAGGCATCCAGGTGCTGCAAGGCTTCGTCGCGGTCCAGCGGCCACGGCAGCGCGTCGGCGTTCGGTGCGCCGAAGCTGCGGACGCCGGCTGCCTCGATAGCGCTCCACAGCGCGCGGTGATCGTGCGCTGCGCGCCACTCCTGCGGCGCGGGCGGATCGCCCGGCCATGGCGCACGGTTGTCGTGATCGAAATTCCAGCGCCCGCCTTCCGGCTCGCCCGCGGCATCGAGCAGGATCCGGTGGCGACGGCGCATCTTTCGGTAGAACACTTCCATGCGCCATGGGCTACCGGCGCGAAAACAGCCGGCGACCTCATTGCGTTCGGTCAGGAAATGCTCGCTATCGATCATGCGCGTGGCCAACGGCTGGCGCGCGCACCAGTGCTGCAATGCCTGATCCAGCCGCCATTCGTCCGGCGCCTGGTACTCCAGCCGGCTGGCGCGGTAATGCGCCATCAGCGCGTCCAGATTGGCGGGGATCGCATGCCGATTGCTGGGGTTGTCGATGGCCACATAACGCACCCGGTGACCGGCCTGCCGCAAGTGCGCGGCGAACGCGCGCATCGCCGCGAAGATCGCCAGGATCTTCTGCGCGTGGTGCAGCACGTAGTCGGTTTCCTCGCGCACTTCCATCAGCACGTAGACCACACCCGCATCGATCGCATTGAACCAGCTGTGTTGCCGATTGAGTTGATCGCCCAGGATCAGGCGCACTGTGTGCGCGGCAGCCTGCGGGGTGTGGCCAGCTGTGCCTGCCACCACATCAATCCTGACCGCTGCCCGCGGCGTCGCCGGCACACGCCCGCGCTGCCAACGCCACACCGCTTTGCCAGGCCCCTTCGACCTTGCCGCCGGCCAGCCAGTCGCCGCAGATGCCGATGCCCGGCCGCGCCTCCCAGGCACAGCCGATCTGCAGCGCAGGCTCGGTGCTGGCCACCGTCCAGCGGTATGCATCGCAGGACTGCGGTGGTGGCAGGCCGAGCGCGGCCAGCGCAGGCAACAGGCTGGCGATCACAGCCTCAGGCGTTGCGTCCAGATGCGCCTGACTCCAATCGGCAGTGGCATGCAGCAGCCAGGTTTCCACGCCCGCCCTCCCCGGCTTGCTGGAGTTGCGTGCCACCCAGCGCACCGGGCCAGCGTTGACGAACAAGGCGTCGTAGCCGGGATCGACCGCCAGGTCGAAACGCAGCACCACCGCCCAGGCCGGCTGCATCCGTGCAGTGGCGGCAAGCGTCGCCAGCGTGGGGGCGAGGTCGGCTAGCAAGGCAGCCGCACGCGGCGCCGGAACCGCCAGCAGCACGGTGTCGAAGGCGCGTGTCGTCGCGTCCTCCGCCAGCTCCAGCTGCCAGGCGTCGCCATTGCGCTGCAGTGACCGCACGCAGGTGCCCAACCGAACAGTGAGGTCGGCCGCAAGCGCACGCGCCGGTGCGGCCATGTCCGGCACCCCGACAAAGCGCGTCAACCCGCTGTGCGACGCACGCAGGGCGGTGCCATCCCAACTGGCGACGCGCGCAGGCCAGGCCGCCGCGGCGCCGCGCGCGATCCACGCATCCACCAGGGCGGCAAACGCCGGGGCGCGTGCGGTGAAATACTGCGCGCCGTGATCGCACTGCCAGCCATCGCCGCCACAGCTGCGCATGCGTCCGCCGGGCAGAGTGTCCTGCTCGAACAGCGTCACCGCCAAACCCGCCGCCTGCAGCCGTTGCGCGCAGGCAAGCCCAGCCAACCCGGCACCGATCACCGCAACCGTCTTCGAGCGGGTGGGCGTCATCTCTCAGCTGCCGGCAGTCGCATCGCGCCGCCGGCCGTTCATACCGCGCAGCCGTCCGGCCCGCAGGCATCGGGACCACCGATTGGCGTCGATTCGGCCGCCAGCTGCAACAACGCCTGCGCGAAGCTCTCCGGCGGCTGCGCGCCCTGGATCAGGCTGCGTCCGTCGATGACGAAACTGGGCACCGCACGGATTCCCAGCGCAGCGGCTTGCGCCAGTTGCGCCTGGACGGCAACGACGCCTTCGTCGGAGTCCAGCAGCGCGCGCACGCGCGCCTCGTCCAGGCCGCCGGCGGCGCCGGCGGCCACCAGCGTTTCGGTCGCGCCGACGTTTTGGCCTTCGGCAAAATACGCATGGAACAGCGCTTCGATCACGGCCTCGACATCGCCCTCGCGGCTGGCCAGCCAGATCAGCCGATGCGCGCGCAGGGTACTGACCTGCGCCTGCCCGCGCCCGAAGTCGAACGGCAGGCCTTCGGCGCGCGCGGTGGCCTGGGTCTGCGCCAGCATCTGGTCCACACGCGCAGTACCGCCGAACTTCTGCGCCAGCGCATCACGCAGCGGCGTCGACTCCAGGCCGGCCTCGGGATCGAGCTGGAACGCGTGGTAATGGATGTCCAACGCCGGCGCCTGCGCACCAAGCGCGGCCACCGCCTGCTCGAAACGGCGCTTGCCGATCCAGCACCAGGGACAGACCACATCAGACCAGATATCGATGCGCATGGGCGGGGATTGGAGATTCGTCATTGGGGATGCGCAAAGCATAAACCCAATACCAAGGCAGGGATTGGGGAGTCGCAACGCAATCAGCCCAAGTCCGACGCATCGCGTTAGCTGTTACGAATCCCGAATGCCCAATCCCGAATCCCGAATCACACATCCCCGCTCCAGTTCTTGAACGGATGCGAGGCCAGCGCCAGGTTGTAGTAACGCACGTCGTCGGTGACTTCCGCGCCGACCCACGCAGGCCTGGCGAAGGCCTGGTCGGCATGTTCCAGTTCGATCTCGGCCACCACCAGCCCGGCATTGTCGCCAAGGAATTCGTCCACTTCCCACACATGCCCCTGGTACTGGACCAGATGCCGGCGTTTGTCGATCAAACCGCCGACACACAGCGCCAGCAGCGCACGCGCCTCGACCACCGGAATCGGATACTCGAACTCCTGCCGCGTGTGCCCCACCTCGCGCGATTTCAGATTGAGAAACGCGCTCTCGCCCTGGATACGCACCCGCACCGACGCGTTCTGCGTACCACTGCGCAAGGCGGCCTGGTCGTTGATATAGCCCTGTGCCATCGGGATCACCGCATGCGCGGCAGCGCGCCAGCCATCGCCGGTCACCAGGAATTTGCGTTCGATTTCGATGGGCATGGGAATCGGGAATCGGGAATCGGGAATCGCAACAGCATACGGCGAACCGCACCTACGATTCCCGATTCACTATTCCCGATTCACCGCCGTTCAAACACCGCAATGCTCTCCACATGCGCGGTATGCGGAAACATGTCCATCGCGCCGGCGGCCTTAAGCGTGAAGCCCTGTTCGTTGACCAGGTAGCCGGCGTCGCGCGCCAGCGAGCCGGGGTGACAGCTTACATAGACGATGCGCTCGAACGTTTTCAGCGGCAACTGCTGCAGCACTTCCAGCGCGCCCGAGCGCGGCGGGTCCAGCAGCAGCTTGTCGAAGCCCTGCCGCATCCACGCAGCATTGCGCTGGTCCTGAGTCAGGTCGGCCGCATGGAACTGGGCATTGGCCAGCCCATTGCGCTGCGCATTCTCGCGCGCACGCGCCACCAGCCCGGCATCGCCCTCCACGCCGACCACTTCGCGCACGCCGCGCGCCAGCGGCAGGGTGAAATTGCCCAGCCCACAGAACAGGTCCAGCACGCGGTCGTCCGGCCCGGCGTCGAGCAGCGCCAGCGCATGCGCGATCATCTTCTGGTTGAGCGAGGCGTTGACCTGGATGAAATCCAGCGGCCGGAACGCCAGCTCCACATCCCACTGCGGCAAGCGGAACGACAGCGGCACCTGCTGCGGCCACAGCGGATGCACGCTATCCACGCCGCCCGGCTGCAGGAAGATCGCAAAGCCCTGCGCCTGCGCGAACGCCGTCAGCGCCTGCAGATCGCGCTCGCTGAGCGGCTGCATGTGGCGGATGGTCAACGCCACCGCCTCGTCGCCGGCAATGAATTCGATCTGCGGGATGTCGCGCTTGCCGTCCAGGCCTTCGACCAGCGCCGCCAGCTGCGGGATCTTCTCGCCGATCTGCGGGATCACCGTGTAACAGACCGACAGATCGGCCACGAAACGCGGATCCAGCTCGCGAAACCCCACCAGGGTCTTGTCCTTCTTCTCGACGCGACGGACCGAAAAGCGGCCCTTGCGCCGGTAGCCCCAGTTATCGCCGACCAGGGCCGGCAACACCGCCTGCGGCGTGACGTGGCCGATGCGCTCCAGGTTGTCCATCAACACGCGCTGCTTGGCCACGATCTGCTGCGACTCTTCCAGATGCTGCAGCACGCAGCCGGCGCAGACGCCGAAATGCGGGCAGCGCGGGGTCACCCGCTGCGGCGATGCCTCCAGCACCTCCACCGTCCTGGCCTCGTCGAAATGCCGGCTGCGCGCGGTGGGTTCGGCACGCACCAGCTCACCCGGCAAGGCGCCACTGATGAAGGTGACTTTGCCGCCCTCGCCGTCGCGGCGGGCCACACCGCGCCCGTCGTGGCTGAGGTCGGTGATCGCGGTCTGGAACGGCGTACGGTCGAAGCGGTTTCGGGTTCTGGCCACGTGGCGACGAGCTGCGGGCAAAAAGGGTGCGTATTGTCGCAGATGCGATCGATCGCGGCCGCCTCGCGCCGCAGAACAATTGTCGCGCCCCGCAAACACAGGCACACTTCCGCTGCACGCGGCTGCTAGGACGCGGCATCGCTGACAAGGAGGCAGCATGAACATGGCAACACGCCAGGAACCCCAACCACGACTCTTGCTGGTAGAGGACGACCCGATCAGCCGTGGCTTTCTGCAGGCGGTGCTGGACGGTCTTCCCGCCCATGTGGACTGCGCAGACTCCTTGTCGTCGGCACTGGACCGCGCGCGCGCACGTCGCCACGACCTGTGGCTGATCGACGTCAATCTTCCCGATGGCACCGGCAGCGGCCTGTTGCGGGCACTGCGCCTGCTGCACCCTGACGTGCCCGCACTGGCCCACACCGCGGACACCAATCTGGCGATGCAACGCAGCCTGCAGTCCGATGGGTTCCTGGAAATGCTGGTCAAGCCGCTGACCTCCGAGCGCCTGCTGCAGGCAGTCCGTCGCGGACTGGCGCGCGGCCGCTACAGCATGGCACCGGTGGGTGTGGTCGACATCGCTGCCAGCGATTGGGACGAAGCGGCCGCGCTCAGCGCGCTCAACGGCCAGCAACACCATCTCAACGCGCTGCGCGAGTTGTTCCTGGCCGAGTTGCCAGGCACCCGCGATGCGGTGGATTCGGCCCTGCAGGTCAGCGACGATCAGGCGCTGCGCAGCCATCTGCATCGGCTGCAGGCCAGCTGCGGATTTGTCGGCGCGGCGCGGCTTGCCGGCGCAGTGCGCCTGCTGCGCGGCGACCCGCATTCCAGCACGGCACAGACGCAGTTCCACGCGGCGGTGGCTGCGCTGCTGCACTGAAGGATGACGGCGCCGATGCTCTTGGACGCGGCGCAGCGTCGGCAGTCGGGACGCGCGACACCGAGCATCATGCGTGCGCGGCGGGTCCACCTGGACCCTGACGTGCGTCCGCGCACTGCTCGCCAGGCCTGGTCGAGCAGCCTTGCGCCCCTCAACGCCGCCGCGTCAGATCCTCGAGCATTTCCCAGGATTTCAGCCCGCGTCCGCTCAGATGATGCAGCAGCACGCCACGCATGCTGCGACGCAGGCCAGGCATGTCGTCGGCCGCGGGCATGACGTCCTGGCCCAAGGCCAGCAGCGCCGCGCCGGTCACGGTGTCGCGCCGATCCTGCGCCATCGCCTCGCTCAATACGCGCAAGGCGCCTTCCTGCGGATCGAGCCGGTAACGCGCCGCCGGGTCGATCGCCTGGCCGTCGCGGTCGTGCTGCAGATCGAACGCAAAGCCCAGGCCATCGAGCACATCGCGCTCGAACTGGCGCAGGCCCCAGGCCAGCGGCAGGCCAGAGGCCAGGTGCGCCCGCGCTTGCGCATAGCAATCGAACAATTCCGGCACCGGATCGTTGCGCGGCGCCAGGCGCAGCAGCAGCTCGCTGATATAGAAACCGGCCAACATGGATTCGCCCGCCAGGCGGGGGGCGGTATCCAGCGCCTCGGCCTGACGCAACTGCGCCAGTTCGCCGCGTTGCACCGCGGTGAACTGGATCAGCTGCAATGGCTGCAGCGCGGCCCGCAGGGCCTGCTTGCGCGGGCCTTGCACCCCGCGCGCCAACAGCCCGACCCGCCCATGCTGCTCGCTCAGCACTTCCACCAGCAGGCTGGTCTCGCGCCAGGCACGCACATGCAGGACGAACCCGCGTTCGTGTTCGATCAGCATGCGCTGCAGAGCCCTGAGCGACGTCCGGAGAACCGGGGCCCGGGAAATGCCAGGGCAGGCATTCGATCCACATGCCGCCGAAGGAGCGCGTCATCGCATTCGCCAGCCCCGCGTGCGGCGTGACCAGCACATGGCTGGCTGCGCAGCACCGGTCCACCCCGCCTTGCGACGGCCGATCCGGCGCTGCTCTCGGGTCCCGGGTCCCGGGTCCCAGGTCCCGGCTTCATTCGTATCCGAACGCCTTCAATGCCGCTTCGTCGTCCGACCAGCCTTCGCGCACGCGCACCCACGTTTCCAGGAACACTTTTGCACCGAATAGCCGCTCCATCTGCAGCCGCGCCTTGCCGCCGATGTCCTTCAGGCGGGTACCGCCCTTGCCGATCACGATCGCCTTCTGGCCCTCGCGCTCGACCCAGATCACCGCGCCGATGCGCAGCAGCGCGCCATCTTCGGCAAAGCGTTCGATCTCCACGGTGGTGGCATAGGGCAGTTCTTCGCCGAGCTGACGCATCAACTGCTCGCGCACCAGCTCCCCGGCCAGGAAGCGCTGACTGCGGTCGGTGATCTCGTCCTCGCCAAACATCGCATCGGCTTCCGGCACCAGCTTGAGCAGGTCGCCGACCAGCGCCTCCAGGCCCTTGCGCTTGAGCGCCGACACCGGATGCACCGCCGCGAACGTCCGCCCCTCGCTGACCTGGGCCAGGAACGGGAACAGCGCGGTCTTGTCCTTGAGCCGGTCGACCTTGTTGACCACCAGCACCACCGGTACCTCGGCGTCGCTCAGGACCTTGAAGGCCAGGGTGTCCTCGTCGTCCCAGCGGCCGGCTTCGATCACCAGCACCGCCGCGTCCACGCCTTCCAGCGAGCCGCGCGCGGCGCGGTTCATCACCCGGTTCATCGCGCGCTTCTGCTCGCGATGCAGCCCGGGCGTGTCGACCAGCACCAGTTGCCCTTCGGGGAAGGTGGCAATGCCCAGCAACCGATGGCGCGTGGTCTGCGGCCGGTTGGACACGATGCTGACCTTCGCGCCGACCAGGGCGTTGGTCAGGGTGGACTTGCCGACGTTGGGCCGGCCGATCACCGCAACGCTGCCGCTACGGTGGGGGGAAGAGGTTGCGCTCACGTGTTCGAATCCAGTTGTGCGATGACGAGGGTGGCCGCCTGTTGCTCGGCGAGGCGACGCGAGGTGCCCTGGCCTTCGGCGCGGGCGACGGGCTGCTCCAGGATGCAGGCGACATGGAACTGCTTGGCATGTTCGTCGCCGCTTTCGCTGATCAGCGCGTAATTGGGCAGCGGCAGTTGCCGCGCCTGCAGCCATTCCTGCAGCCGGGTCTTGGGGTCTTTTTCCGCCTTGCCCACCGGCAGCGCCGCCAGCGAGGGCTCGAACCACGGCAGCACCACCGCGCGGCAGCGTTCGAAGCCGCAGTCCAGATAGATCGCCGCCACGATCGCCTCGACCGCATCGGCCAGGATCGAATCGCGTCGATGGCCGCCGGACTTCAGCTCGCCCGGGCCCAGCGTCAGCCGCTCGCCCAGGTTGAGGGCGCGGCCGATCACCGCCAGCGCCCCTTCCCGCACGAGTTCAGCGCGCGCGCGGGTCAATGCGCCTTCGTCGGCCTTGGGCCAGCGCTGATACAGCGCCTCGGCGATCAGCAGATTGACGATGCCGTCGCCAAGGAATTCCAGTCGTTCGTTATGCGGAGTACCGGCGCTGCGATGCCGCAGCGCCTGGGCGAGCAGACCCGGATCGGCGAACGCATGCCCGATCGGATCGCCACGCTGGAATGTCCTATTCGCCACCACGTCCCGTCATGTCCTGGGACGTCTCGAACTTGCCGA
Organism: Xanthomonas sp. BRIP62411; assembly: GCF_003993525.1. Taxonomy (NCBI): domain Bacteria; kingdom Pseudomonadati; phylum Pseudomonadota; class Gammaproteobacteria; order Lysobacterales; family Lysobacteraceae; genus Xanthomonas; species Xanthomonas sp. BRIP62411. Next base: position 64,185 of record NZ_QEZI01000023.1, on the reverse strand, counting down.
CGACATCAAGATTGCCGATCAATTCGCGGCGGACTTCATAGTTGACCTTCATGCGCCAGCCACCGTCCACGCGCTCGAACTTGACGTCTTCCTTCTTGACGTTTTCCGAGTAGTTGATGTACAGCCGGCGAAAGAACAGGTCCTGCAACTTGGACGGGTCCATGTTGGCGCTATCGGGCTCCTTGGCCAGGCTCTTCATGGCCGTGCGCACGGAATAGTATTCCTGGTACATCGGAAACAGCTTCATCCCGATGTACAGGGCAAAGCCCACCACCGCCAGCACCACCACGAACGACGTCAACGTCATACCGCTTTGCTTGCGCTTCATTGTGCTTCCCCGGCACGCCGTGCGTGCATTACTGGATTCCGGTCCCGATCCGCGACGGATCGAAACTCCCCCTGCAGAACCATCCTTCGCAATTGAGCCAGATCAGGAACGCCTTGCCGCGCAGGTTGGCCTCCGGCAGGAAGTGCGTCTGGGTCCAGAATCGGCTGTCTTCGCTGTTGTCGCGATTATCCCCCATCACGAAATAGCTGTCCGCCGGCACGGTCCAGTCGCCCTGCCCGGCCGGCATGTTGCGGTCGACCCACTCCAGCACGGTGTGGGTGCGGCCCGGCAAGTCCTCGACCAGCAAGGTGGTGCCGGTCATCTCGGCGCCCTTGCCCTTGCCGATGTACTCGCCCTTGACCGTGTAACGCATCGGCTTGTCGTTGATGTACAGCGTATCGCCGTGGAAGCCGATCTTGTCGCCCGGCAGACCCACCACGCGCTTGATCCAGTTCTGGTCGGGCGCATGCGGCGGCTTGAACACCACCACGTCGCCGCGCTTGGGCTCGCCGGTCGGAATGAACTTGGTATTGGTGATCGGCAGACGGAAGCCGTAGGCGAACTTGTTGACCAGGATGAAGTCGCCGATCAGCAGGTTGGGCATCATCGAGCTGGACGGAATCTTGTACGGCTCGGCGACGAAGCTGCGCAGGATCAACACCACCGCCAGCACCGGAAAGAAGGCGCGCGAGTAATCGATGATCGCCGGCTCGCTGTCCAGCAGACCGGCGCGTGCCGCGCGGCGCTTGGCCAGGAACAGCTTGTCCAGCAGCCAGATGAAGCCGGTGCCCAGCGTCAGCACAACCAGGGCGATTTCAAACCATTTCATTGATGTTCCTTTCGGAAAGGGAATCGAGAATCGAGAATGGGGAATAGGAACAGCAGGAGCACTCGCGCCCTTACGATTCCCGATTCCCGATTTACCATTCCCAGCTACTTATCCATCTGCAAGACAGCCAGGAAGGCTTCCTGCGGAATCTCCACGCGGCCGACCTGCTTCATGCGCTTCTTGCCTTCCTTCTGCTTTTCGAGCAGCTTTTTCTTGCGCGAAACGTCGCCACCATAGCACTTGGCCAACACGTTCTTGCGCATCGCCTTGACCGTGGAGCGCGAGATGATTTGCGAGCCCACGGCGGCCTGGATCGCCACGTCGAACATCTGCCGCGGGATCAGGTCCTTCATCTTTTCGCACAGTTCGCGGCCGCGCCGGTCGGCATAGCTGCGGTGCACGATGATCGACAGCGCATCGACCTTGTCGCCATTGATCAGCGTATCCACGCGCACGAACGGGCCGGCATCGAAACGCAGGAAGTGGTAATCCAGCGAGGCGTAGCCGCGCGAGACCGACTTGAGCTTGTCGAAGAAATCCAGCACTACTTCGGCCATCGGCAGCTCGTAGCTGATCTGCACTTGGCTGCCCAGGTAGTTGATGCCGATCTGGGTGCCGCGCTTTTCTTCGCACAAGGTGATGATGTTGCCGACGTAATCGGGCGGGGTGAGGATGTTGGCGCGGATGATCGGCTCGCGAATCTCTTCGACGTTGTTGAGCGGCGGCAGCTTGGATGGATTGTCCATCGGGACGATGCTGCCGTCGGTCTTGAGCACTTCGTAGACCACGGTCGGCGCGGTCGAGATCAGGTTGAGGTTGTACTCGCGCTCCAGCCGCTCCTGCACGATCTCCATGTGCAGCATGCCGAGGAAGCCGCAACGGAACCCGAAGCCCATCGCTTCGGAGCTTTCCGGCTCGAAGCGCAGCGCCGCATCGTTCAGGCGCAGCTTGTCCAGCGCCTCGCGCAGATCCGGGTAGTCCTCGGCATCGACCGGAAACAGTCCGGCGAATACGCGCGGCTGCATTTCCTGGAAACCGGGCAATGCATGCGGCGCCGGGTCGGCCGCCAGGGTCAGGGTGTCGCCGACCGGTGCGCCGTGCACATCCTTGATCGAGGCGTTGATCCAGCCCACTTCGCCGGCGCCCAGCGCGGCAAGCTCCTTGCGCTTGGGCGTGAACACGCCGACCTTGTCGACCAGATGGGTGCGGCCGGTGGACATCACCAGGATCTTGCTGCCCGGCTTGATCTCGCCCTGCATCACGCGCACCAGCGAGACCACGCCCAGGTAGTTGTCGAACCACGAGTCGATGATCAACGCCTGCAGCTTGTCGGTGTCGCGGGGGGTGGGCGGCGGAATCCGCTGCACGATCGCTTCCAGCACCAGGTCGATGTTCAGACCGGTCTTGGCGCTGACCGCCACCGCGTCCTCGGCATCGATGCCGATCACCGCCTCGATCTCGGCCTTGGCCCGCTCGATGTCGGCGGTGGGCAGGTCGATCTTGTTGAGCACCGGCACCACTTCCAGGCCCTGCTCCACCGCGGTGTAGCAGTTGGCCACCGACTGCGCTTCCACGCCCTGGGCCGCATCCACCACCAGCAGCGCGCCTTCGCACGCGGCCAGCGAGCGGCTGACCTCGTAGGAGAAGTCCACATGCCCGGGGGTGTCGATGAAGTTCAGGTGGTAGACCTGCCCGTCCTTGGCCGTATACGGCAGGGACACCGACTGCGCCTTGATGGTGATGCCGCGTTCGCGCTCGATCGGGTTGGAGTCGAGCACCTGGGCCTCCATCTCGCGCGCCTGCAGGCCGCCGCACAGCTGGATGATCCGGTCGGCCAGGGTGGATTTGCCGTGGTCGACGTGGGCGATGATGGAGAAGTTGCGGATATTCCGCATTGAATCAGAGGACATTGAGGTGGGCGCCGGCGGTGCCGTCGTCAGGGTAACGCAGCATTATCGCACGCCACGGCCCCGCGGGGCCGAGAATTGGGAATCGGGAGTGGGGAATCGGAAAAGCCAGGCGAGCTCTCACCTCGCAGAGCCGCTCTTGCCATTCCCGATTCCCGATTCCCGATTCCTCCCTCAGCCGCCGGCCTTCAAGGCCACATAACTGGTCGCCTTGCCATCGGTGACCAGCAGCATGACCACGTCGCCCTTCTTGTAGCTGGACAGGGCGCGGTTGAGGTCGGCGACGCTGCCGACCTTGGTGCGGCCGACGCGGGCGATGACCAGACCCGGCGACAACGGCGGCTGGGTGCTGCGTGCTGCCGCGCCGGTCACCGCGGCGATGCGCACGCCCTCGCCTGCTTCCAGGCCCAGGCGGCTGCGCTCGACGGCGGTCAGATCGGCCACCTGCAGGCCGAGCAGCTCCACGCTGGCCGGTGCGCCGGGCTTGGCGTCGTCGGCAGCGGTGCGCGGTGCGGCGTTGCCAGCCGGGTTGTCCAGCGTCGTCAGGGTGACCGCTACCTTGCGCGGCTTGCCATCGCGCAGCACGTCCAGGTTGACCTTGGTACCCGGCGCCATCAGCCCGATCATCGGCGGCAGGTCGCTGGCGACATCGATCGGCTTGCCGTTGACCGCGCGGATCACATCGCCCACCTCGATCCCGGCCTTGGCGGCGGGGCTACCGGGCGGGATGTCGTTGACCAGCGCGCCGCGCGTATCCGGCAGGCCCAGGCCCTGCGCCTTGAGCGAGTCGATCGGGCCGACCGCCACGCCCAGCATGCCGCGGCTCACGTGGCCGGTGGCCTTGATCTGCTCGGCAGCGCTGAAGGCCAGGTCGATCGGGATCGCGAAGCTGATCCCCATGTAGCCGCCCGAGGCGGAGAAGATCTGCGAATTGATGCCGACCACCTCGCCTCGCGTGTTGAGCAAGGGGCCACCGGAGTTGCCCTGGTTGATCGCCACGTCGGTCTGGATAAAGGGCACGTAGCGCTGATCCGCATACGGATTGCTGCGCCCGGTCGCACTGACGATGCCGGCAGTGACCGAGTGGTCCAGGCCGAACGGCGAGCCGATCGCCACCACCCACTGGCCCGGCTTGAGCGTGTTGGAATCGCCCAGGCGCACCGTCGGCAGGCCCTTGGCGTCGATCTTGAGCAACGCCACGTCGAACTGCTCGTCGCTGCCGACCACCTTGGCCTTGAACTCGCGGCGGTCGGTCAGCTTGACGGTGACCTCGCTGGCGCCATCGACCACGTGGTGATTGGTCAGCACATAGCCGTCGGCCGAAATGATGAAGCCCGAACCCATCGACTTGCCGGCGATGCCGCCATCGTCATCGCCGCCCTGGCCCGGCCCCTGGCGCGGCCCGCCCGGCATCTGGAAATCCGGCCCGAAGAAGCGACGGAAGAATTCCGGCATCTGCTCGTCGCCGGGCATCGCGCCGCCGTCCTGCCCACCCGGACCACCGCGCCGCTGGCGCGCCATGGCGTCCTTGCGGGTGATGGTGGTTTCGATATTGACCACGCCCGGGCCGACCTGCTCGACCAGATTGGTGAAGTCCGGCAACCCGGCCACCAGCTGCGGCGCCGGCGTGGCGCTGCGGTTGGCGGCAATCGGGGCAACGTCCTTGGCAGCGGGCGCGGACTGCTGCGCGCAGGCGGCCAGCGGCAAGGTCATGGCGATCAGGCCGAACATCTGGGTGCGAATGCGGTGGTTCATCAGGTTGCCTCCGATGGCAGGGCGACAGGGGCCAAAGCCCCTGCCGTTGCAGGGGTCCGGCACGATAACGGAAGGGGAAGCGCCGAACGGATGAAGAGCGGCGGCGGTATCAATCCTGCGGCGGCTGCACCGGCAGCGGCTGGCTTGGCGCAGGGCTGGCAACACCCTGCGGCGCGGGCTCGAACGGATAGAACGCGGTGCCTTGGCCGCCTTGGCGGAAGCTGGCATTGAGCGGACTGTCGCCGGAACCGGACAGCGCCGCACGCGGCCACGGGCGCGCCTGCAGGGTGGTATCCGGATGCGTGAACGGATTCGATGGCGCCGCAACGGCCGTGGCGGCCGCCGGGGCGGGAGCAGCGGATGCCAGCGCGCGGGCTGGCGCCTGCTGCTCCCGCGCTGCGATGCCGCGGGCGACCTGTTGGTTGCGCGTGGCCGCGCCACGGCGAGTGGATGCCAGCGCGGCAGCCGGTACCGCTGCGGCCAGCGCGGCGACCTCGTCGGGGGCTGCCGGGCCAGGCTCGGCCGGCCCCTTCGGCGCCACGGGCGTGGTGGGAGCCTGCGCGGTGGCAGGCAGCTGTGCCACGGTGGCGAACACCGGGACCTGCGTGGCAGGCGCTGCGGTCTCCGGCAGACGCTCGCGCGCCATGAACAGGGCAATCGCCGCGACCGATGCCGCAATCGCCGCGCCACCACCCCAGCGCCAGCGCGTGGCCGGACGCGTGGCTGGCTGCGTCTGCGGCACCGGCTCATCGGCGATGGCACTGCGCACGCGCGCGGCAAAATCCAGCGGTGCCGGCGCGCTGGCCGCACCGCGCAGCACATCGCCGCACAGCTGCCAGCGTTCGTGGCAGCCGGCCAGTTCTTCGTCGTGGGCCAGGCGGCGCAGCAAAAAGCGCGACTCGTCGGCGCTCAATTCGCCATCCACCAGCGCAGACAGCTGCTGGCGGTAGTGACGCTCGAACTTGTCGGTGGTGGACATGGCAGGGTTATGGCTCATACACGGTGTCGCTCACGGGTAGCGCTTTCGGTCTCCAACAGAGGCCGCAGCTCGATGTCGATGGCCTCGCGCGCCCGGAAGATGCGCGAGCGCACCGTTCCGATCGGGCAATCCATCTTTCGCGCGATTTCGTCGTAGCTCAGCCCATCCACCTCGCGCAGGGTGATGGCCGACCGGAGCTCTTCCGGCAAGGCTTGGACCGCGCGCATCACCGTTTGTTCCAGCTCCTGTCGCATCAGTTCACGCTCCGGGGTGTCGGTATCGCGCAAGCGGGTGGCACCATCGAACTGTTCGGCATCGCTGATCTCGATATCGTCGGTGGGCGGACGGCGGTTGTGCGCAACCAGATGGTTCTTGGCAGTGTTGACGGCAATGCGGTGTAGCCAGGTATAGAACTGCGAGTCGCCGCGGAAACTGTTGATCGCCCGGTAGGCGCGCACAAACGTATCCTGGGCCACGTCCTGGCATTCGCTCCAGTCGGCGATGTAGCGCCCGATCAACGCAACGATGCGGTGCTGGTATTTGCGCACCAGCACATCGAACGCTGCGCTCTCGCCGCGCTGCACACGCCGGACCAGTTCCAGGTCAAGCTCCTGAGGTGTATCGACTTCGGCCATGTCGGGCCGCACTCCTGTCAGCCCACCGAAGTCGGGCAATAAGACAACCATTGAAGGGAAAAGTTCATACCGATCCGTACGATCGTCACGCAACAGGCTAGCTGCACCGATGCGCTACTGGCGACGCCTCGCACCAGGCGCGCGTCGCCCTGCCGACAGGTATGGGTATTTGACGTGAAGGAAACAACCTCTGGATGATAACGACCTTTCCTTATATCTCCGGACGGCCAGACGCATGCTTCCAGGTTTCGACGGGCTCCGATTCAGCCATTGGCAGGCCGACCTGCGCGAGGACGGCGTGGTCGTGCTCAGCCTTGATCGCCAGGGCGCACCGGTCAACGCATTTTCGCAGGAGGTGCTGCTCGAACTGGGCGCGCTGGTCGAACGCCTGGCGCTGGACCCGCCCAAGGGCGTGGTGCTGCGCTCGGGCAAGCCCAACGGCTTCATCGCCGGCGCCGACCTGAAGGAATTCCAGGAGTTCGACCGCAAGGGCACCGTCAACGATGCGATCCATCGTGGCCAGAGCGTCTTTCAGAAGCTGGCCGAGCTGCCCTGCCCCACGGTCGCGGCGATCCATGGCTTCTGCATGGGCGGCGGCACCGAGATTGCGCTGGCGTGCCGGTATCGCGTGGCCTCCGACGATGCCAGCACCCGCATCGGCCTGCCGGAAACCAAGCTCGGCATCTTTCCCGGCTGGGGCGGCAGCGCCCGCCTGCCGCGCCTGATCGGTGCGCCGGCAGCGATGGATTTGATGCTGACCGGCCGCACCGTCGCGGCCAAGGCCGCACGCGCCATGGGCCTGGTCGACAAGGTCGCCGCGCCGGCGGTGCTGGTCGATGTCGCCGCCGCGCTGGCGCTCACCGGCAGCAAACGTCCGTTCAAGCAGCGCGCCACCGCATGGGCCACCAATACCCTGCTCGCGCGCAAATTGCTGGCACCGCAGATGCGCAAGCAGGTCGCACGCAAAGCGCGCAAGGAGCATTACCCGGCGCCCTACGCCTTGATCAACGTGTGGGAACGTGCCGGCGGCAGCGGCATCCAGGCGCGCCTGGCGGCCGAGCGCAAGGCGGTGGTCAAGCTTGCCAGTACGCCGACCGCACGCAACCTGATCCGCATCTTCTTTCTCACCGAGCGCCTGAAGGCGCTGGGCGGCAAGGACGCCGGCGCTGCGGCCTTGCCCCCGATTCGCCATGTGCATGTGGTCGGTGCTGGCGTGATGGGCGGCGATATCGCGGCCTGGGCTGCCTACAAGGGCTTCGAGGTGACGCTGCAGGATCGCGAGCAGCGCTTCATCGACACCGCACTGGGCCGTGGCGGCGAGTTGTTCGCCAAGCGCGTCAAGGACGAGGCCAAGCGTCCGGCAGTGGCCGCGCGCCTGCGTGGCGACCTGGCCGGTGCGGGCGTGGCCCAGGCGGACCTGGTGATCGAAGCGATCATCGAGAACCCGCAGGCCAAGCGCGAGCTGTACCAGTCCGTCGAGCCGCAGCTCAAGCCCGATGCGTTGCTGACCACCAATACCTCGTCGATTCCGCTGACCGAGTTGCGCGGGCATCTCCAGCGCCCGGCGCAGTTTGCCGGCCTGCACTACTTCAACCCGGTAGCGATGATGCCGCTGGTGGAGATCGTGCAGCACGACGGGCTGGATCCGGCCAACGTGGCGCGCCTGGCGGCATTCTGCAAGGCGCTGGACAAGTTCCCGGTACCGGTGGCCGGCACACCGGGCTTCCTGGTCAATCGCGTGCTGTTCCCGTACCTGCTCGAAGCGGCCACCGCGTATGCCGAGGGCGTGCCGGGCCCGGTGCTGGACAAGACGGCGGTCAAGTTCGGCATGCCGATGGGGCCGATCGAACTGATCGATACGGTGGGGCTGGATGTCGCCGCCGGTGTGGGCGCAGAGCTCGCGCCCTTCCTGCACCTGCCGATTCCCGCGGCACTGGCCACCGTGGAGCCGGGCAAGCGCGGCAAGAAGGACGGCCAGGGTTTGTACAAGTGGGAGAACGGGCGCGCGGTCAAGCCCGAGGTCGCCAGCGGCTACGCGGTGCCGGCAGACCTGGAAGATCGCCTGATCCTGCCGTTGCTCAACGAAGCGGTCGCCTGCCTGCACGACGGCGTGGTGGCCGATGCGGACCTGCTCGATGCGGGTGTGATCTTCGGCACCGGCTTTGCGCCGTTCCGAGGCGGCCCGATCCAGCACATCCGCAGTGTCGGCGCCGACGCGCTACTGGAACGCCTGCTGGCTCTGCAGGCGCGCCATGGCGAGCGTTTCGCACCGCGCCCGGGCTGGGAGTCGCCGTTGTTGCGTGAGCCGGTGGCGTGAGGCGTTGACGCGGCCTTCGAGCTCGGCCAGATACCCAAGCGCCATGCACTCGGCCACGGTGGTGCACTGAAGGTTGCAGCGCGGCACACCATCGCCACCAGATGCAGGCGATCAAAAAACAACGGCGAGCCAAGGCTCGCCGTTGTTCTACCGGGTCGCAAGGCGACTCAGAAACGCAGGCCCACACTGGTGAAGAAGTAACGACCCGCCTGGTCGTAACCGGCGAGCGAGTTGCCGTTGAAGGTCAGGCTGCCACCCACCAGCGGCGGCTCCTTGTCGGCGATGTTGTTGATGCCCAAGGTCCAGGTGACGTAATCGCCCAGCTGCATCGAACCGGAGAGGTCGAAGTAGTTGTACGCCGACACCTTGTTGTCCTGATTCACCAGGCGTACGTCGGTCGTGCCACGGGTCCCGTCGGTGTTCTGGTAATCCAGCTCGCCGATATAGCGCCAGCGCAGGCTGACGGTGTAGCGGTCGAAACTGTAGCGCGTGCTCAGCACATGCCGCCATTCGGCACTGTTGCAGGCCACGTTCACCACGCCGGCGCAGTCGTAGGTCACTTCCTGCACGCCCGGAACAGGCTCGTATTCCTGCTTGATGGCGTAGCTGCCCATCATCGAGGCGGTCAGGCGCCCGGGGCCGACGCTCCACGCGTACGACGCGGTCAGATCCACGCCCTGGAAATGCAGCGACCCAAAATTATCCTGGGAATTGAAGATCAGGCCGGAGACGTCCGGGTCGCTGCCGCGGAACAGGTCGCCTGTCGTGGCATTGCGGCGGACGCGGCTGCAGATATCCGCGTTGCCGGTCACGCCGCATGCGGTCAGGATGTTGGAGGAACCGATGGCACGGATGGCGTCGTCGATCTTGATGTCGTAGTAATCCACGCTCAGATCGAGCCCCTTGATGGGGCTGGCAGCAAAACCGACGGTCCAGGTGTTGGCCGTTTCCGGCTGCAGTGTCGTATTACCGCCGCCGATTTCGTTGTACTGGCCCGCCGGGTTTGCCGCAACGCGGCCGTACTGCGCCGCCGTCACGCCAGTATTGGCGCACTGGGCCTGGGTAAAGACCGGATTGGCACCGGCGCATGGGTCGCTGCCGCTCCACAATCCGATCGTATTTTCGTTATACAGCTCGGTGACGTTCGGCGCGCGGATTGCGCGATTCCAGCCGGCGCGCAGGTGATACTTGCCGTCGGCGAATGTCGCGCCCAGACCCGCCTTGTAGGTGCTGACGCCACCGGAGATGTCGTAGTCCGAGTAGCGATAGCCAAGCTGCATGTCGAGATGATCCAGGCTGCCGGCCTGCGCCACCAGCGGCACCGCGCCCTCCAGGAACAGTTCCTTGACGCCGATGTCGCCGGAGACATTGGAGGTCGGGCCGCCCAGACCGGTGAAGTTGCCGGTCTGCATGTTGCTGTCGGCCACCCGCTTGAAGGTTTCGGTACGCGTTTCCACGCCGCCGACGACGCTGATCGGATTATCCCCGGCCCACGGCAGGCTGTAGCCGAAATTGCCGGTCACGTAGGCGTTGAACACGCGCATCGAGGTTTCATAATTGACAATACCAACCCCCTGCAGCGCTTGCGCCTCTGCGGCGGTGACACTGTCGGTCCACACGCTATAGGGCACGCAGCCATCGAACGCCCCCGGCTGGCAGCCCAGCAGCGCATCGCGTACACGGGTGGTCACGAAGTCGTTGATGTTCTCGGACTTGGTCGTGCTGCGGTTGTAGGTGAAGGACGCGTCGTAGGACCAGTTGTCGTTGATATCGCCCTGGGCGCCGGCGGTGATGCTGAAGCTGTTGGTATCCGAGTCGGTGATGCGCGGGCCGCCTTCGACGTTGCGCTTGGCCACATAGACGGTGAACTCATCGTCGGTGATGCCGACATCGTTGCACAGGCTGCCGATCACCGAGGTGGCGCAGTTGACGTTGAGGTCGGTGAAAAACGCACCCGACGGCGCGATCTGCGTCGAACTCTTGCGGTTGACGAACAGGGTTTCAAGATAGGGCTTGAAGTGCTCGTTGACCTCGTACTTGATGTTGGTGCCGGCCGTGTAGCGCGTATCCGGACGCTGGTAGTAATTCAGCGGCGCGAAGTTGTAGAGATTCGGGGATGCGACCTGCGACCAGGTTCCGCCGGCCGAAGGCTGCACGTAAAAGGCACCTGCAGACGGAGCGACGACGTAGAAGTTGGCCGGATCTGCAGTGGCAGACCCACCGCACGCGGTGCCGCTGTTACTCAGGGCGCAGGCGGAGTAATCGCGCTGGCCCTGCAGCAGGGGATCGTTCTCGCGCCAGGTGGCCCATGCGGTGGCATGCCCCGCTTCGCCGAAGCTGCCGCCGATGGCCAGGTCCACGTTGCGGGAGATGCCGTCGAAACCGGAGTTTCCGGTCGGGTAATCGTAACCGGCATCGTCCATCAGACCGCGCATCAACGTATTGCCGTTGTCATGCTGGTAGGCGTTGTAGCCCATGTCGACGCTGACCCCTTCGAACTCGTCGTCGAGCACGAAATTGACCACGCCGGCAACGGCATCCGAGCCATACACCGCCGAGGCGCCGCCGGTGAGGATGTCCACGCGACGCACCAGCGCGGCCGGGATGATGCTGATATCCGGACTCTCGCCGATGCCCTTGGGAATGCGCCTGCCGTTGACCAAGGTCAAGGTGCGCTGCGCGCCCAGTCCGCGAAGGTCGACGGTCGCATACCCTTGCGAGCCATTGTTGGCGAAGTTGTCGAAGCTCGCCGAAAGCTGTGGATACTGATTAATCAGATCTTCGACCTTGGTCGAGCCGGTGTACTGGAATTCTTCCTTGTTGATCTCGGCCACCGGACTGGAGGCAGTCATCGTCTGGCTCTTGATGCGCGTACCGGTGACACTGACCGTGTCCAGGCTCTTGAGTTCGCTCGCGGGCTGCTCCTGCGCCATCACGGTTCCGGACAGGGCCAACGCCGCGGCGCCCGCGGTGAGCGATACCCGGATGGCGTCGCGCAGCTTGGTGGTCTTCAATCTCATCTCTCTCTCCGAGAAGTTCGAACGGGTAAGCGCAACGCACTGCGTCGGCATCTGATGCAATGCCGGCACGTGCTGCGACGTCATTGGCAAGCGCGTCAAACCGCGCTTCCACACTGGCTAACGGCCGGGCGAAAGAGCGCCCGAAAAAACGTTGCCAACCCGATGTTAAGACCACGTTGAAGAGAATTAAAGCGCCATTCAGAAATGCTCCGAATCGGTGCGGCGAAGCCCCAAAAGGGTGCGGGAATCACGAAAAAGGCACTTCGACGCGCGTTCCCTCCCAAGGCCCGATTTCGCCGCGTACGCTCGTTCGGTGTTCGCGCGCCGCCGGCTCGTTCCGGTGAAATACCGAAACGCGTGGTCGGCCAGCGGGAAATCCTTACGCCACTTCGACGCCGGGCAAGGCCACACCCGCTGCCCGAAGCCGCTTCAACAAGGGCATGAGCGCGTCCAGGTGCCGCCGCGAGCTATGCACCGACCGTTGATGGACATCGCCGCGCACCTGCGCCGCACTCGCGGTCACGAATGGCACATTCTCCAGCCCGGTGATGGTTTCACTGCTCGTCAGCCCGCACCAGCTCAGCACCCGCGAGATCTGATGTTCGGTATCGCGTACCAGCTCTTCGTAATGCACGTCGAGAATGCCGCCGGGCAGTACCGCATGCCAGTGACGCATGGTCTGCTGATAGGCCAGGTAGTAATCGGCGAGCTCATCGAGCGCATACGAAAAAGGATAGGCGTTGTAGAACAAGGTCTTGTACATCGCATAGCACGTGTCCAGCGGATCGCGCACCAGATGGATGATGCGTGCGCGTGGCAGCGCGGTGGCAATCATGCCGCAGTAGAGATAATTGACCGGCATCTTGTCGATGACTACCGGATGGTCGTGCACCAACTCACGGGCACCGCGCAGATACTCTTCGCCGAGCGCAGCAAAATCGATCTGCAGCGATGCCTGGGCGGCGGTCAATCCGGGATTGGTCGCCAGTACGCCGGATGTCGCACTGCCCAGCAGCGCACCGAAATCCATCAACTCCCCGGCCGAGCGCGCACCGCCGCGCTGGATCAGCAGGCGTTCCAGCAAGGTGGTGCCTGAGCGCGGCAAGCCGACGATGAAGACCGTACCCTCGCCCGCATCACCCGGCTGCAGTGCGCGCAAGGCATCCGGGGCGTACGCCTCCCGTACCTGGGCGATATGCGCACACTCGGCGGCAACGTCGTACTGCAGTGTCTTGCGCTTGCAGGCCGCTGCGGCAGTCAACGTCTCGAATGATTCCGCATGCCGGCCCAGATCCTCCAGCTCCTTGCTCAAGGCGTACAGGCCTGCCGCCCTGGCGGAAGGGTCCGATAGCGTGGTCAAGCGGTGACGCAGGTCGTCCAGATGGTTGTGCTGCCCGGTCTGACGCCGGAGCGTGGCGCGCAGGTACAAGGCATCGCCGGTCTCGGGTGCCAGTTGCAGCAGCCGCTCCAGGGTGACCTCAGCGGCGTCGAATTCGCCGCCAAAGAACTGCATGGTGGCAAGGTCGTACAGCAGGCCCGGCTGTTCTCCCAGCCATGTCATCGCATGCCGATACGCGTCACGGGCGGCCGCCACCTCGTGGCAGCCGCTGTACAACGCGCCGATCCGCCACCACGCCGCACCGTCGGCGCCGGCCAGTGCCTGCGCCTGACCGGCGACGAGCCGGGCCTCGCGGCGGCGACGCAGCTGCAGCAGCAAGCTGGCGTACTTGATCAAGAGCGGCACCGGTGACGCCGCAACCGCCGCCGCCCGTGCGATGCGGTCGACCGCGGCTTGCGGATCGCCATTGGCCAACCGGGCCTCGCTGGCAAGTTCCAGCAGATGCGCATTGTCAGGCTGGTCGGCGCAGGCGCGGTCGGCCAACGCAACTGCCTGGGCATAACGTCCCTGACGCAGCAGGTGATACCCGTCGTGCAGCACTGCGCGCAGCTGTCCTTCAGTCATGCGTTCTCTTCTGTTGGTTGCGATGCCGGCGGCCCGGCTAGTCGATGCGGCGGGCGCGTAGCGCCACCCCGGCAGCGGTCACCAGCATGTAACTTCCCATCGCGGCCTTGCGAATCACCACGACTTCGCCCTCGGCCAACGGACCGCGGCTGGTGGCTTCTGTCAGTGCCCAGCGCTGACGACTGTCCAGCGACACGATGCGCGTACCGTCTGGCTGATACGCCACCGCGAGCACCTTCGCGGTGAGTTTCGCAGGCGCTGACTGCTGCGCACCTGTCGCTGCCGAGACCTGTTGGGTGCTGCGGCCGAATGCCCTGACTCCCCTGTCCGCCTCCGCCGCCCGCACCGCTTGCGTTGGGGGGAAACTGGCGTCATAACAGGCCAGCCGCGGCAATGGATCGAGGACTGCGGCGCAGCGATGCGTCGGCACGTCCTGCGCCGATGCCGCCCAAGCGCAGCTCAGGACTGTCAGACCCACCACCACCGGTTTGTGCATGTGCGCATCTCACTGCTCGACTGCAGCAGAGCATACAAGCCAACCGGCGGGCGCAGGAAAGGCCGACCCTCATTGTCTCGCCACCGGGCAGATTGAACGCACCGCCGGCGCCGCCTAAGCTGCAGGTCCCCCGACCCGCGGCAAGACTGCCTGGAAAACGCATTGGACCTGTCCTTGCAGCACGCCGCACGCTTACTGCAACACGGTCATCTGCCGCAGGCGATCGCCGCCTATCGAGCCATCCTGCAGGCCCGGCCCGGCTGCGCCGATGCCTGGTACAACCTGGGATATCTGCTGCGCCGGACCGGCGAAGCATCCGCTGCGCTGGATGCGTATGCGCAGGCACTGCAGCACGGCGCTGCACTGCCGGAACAGATCCACCTCAATCGCGCCGCGCTGCTGAGCGACCATCTCCACCAGGATGCGGCCGCGCTGGAGGAGCTCGACCTGGCACTGCAGTGTCGGCCGGACTACGCCCCGGCCTTGCTCAATCTGGGCAACCTGCACGAAGAGCTGGGCGCACGCGACCAGGCGGTCGCCGCCTATCGCCGACTGCTCGCCAGTCCTCCCGGCGACGCCCGGACACGGACGCTGCAGTTGCAAGCCAGCGCACGTCTGCTGCATCTGGATCCTCCGACGCAGGCGCAGGACCCACGCCTGCTCGGACTCGAGCAGGCCAGCTCGGTCGCGGGGCAGGACCCTGCATTGACGGCCACGCTGCTGCACGCGTTGGCCCATGCCTACGACCGCCTCGGCCTGCACAACCAGGCATTCGATGCGGCCAGTGCCGCCAACCGGCATGGCCACGCCCATGCAAGGCGTTACGATCCGATCCGCACGCAGCAGCATTTCGACAGCATTGCCGCGGTATTTGCCAACGCAAGGGACGCGCAACAGCCACCCCCCATGGCTGCTGGAAAAAGCGCGGTGCCGGCCCTGTTTATCTGCGGCATGTTCCGCTCCGGCTCCACCCTGCTCGAACAGGCCTTGTCGCGCCACCCGTGCATTGCCGCCGGCGGTGAGCTGGATGCGCTGCCGCGACTGGTTGCGCAGTCGTTGTCGCCGTTCCCGCAGGCCGCGCAGCAGCTATCCCCGCACATGCTGACGCAGCTGGCCAGCGCCTATCGTCAACGTGTGGCGGCAGCCGTTCCCCAGCATGCGCAACTGCGCTACATCACCGACAAGCGCCCGGACAACTTCCAACTGATCGGACTGATCAAACAGCTCTTTCCGGCTGCCAGGATCGTGCACACGCGCCGCCATCCGCTGGACAACGGGCTGTCGCTCTTCCTGCAGCAGCTCAATCCGCAACGCTTTGACTATGCGGGCCGGCTGGAGGACATCGGGCATTTTCTTGCCGCCTACCAGCGACTGATGGCGCATTGGCTGTCGCTGTATCCGGACAGCATCCACACCTTCGACTATGACGCCTTCGTCGCCGCGCCGGAGCCCACCTTGCGCGCATTGCTGGACTTCCTGCAGTTGCCCTGGGAACCGGACTGCCTGGAGTTCCACAAGGCGCCTGGCGCCGTCAAGACAGCCAGCTACTGGCAGGTGCGCCAGCCCCTGCATGGCGATGCGTCCGGACGCTGGAAGCCCTACGCCGCTCAGCTCGCTCCCCTGCGCGCCACGCTTGCCCGGTTCGGCATCTCACCTGCGGACTGAACCGGCCGACGACCGGCACCCCTCATCCGGCACGGTGGCGGGCAATCGCCGTTTCCATGGCGTTGACCATCTGCCGCTCCTCCTGGCTCAGCAGCGGGTTCCAGACATCGAAGATCAGCACCGCGCGCAGCTGCGCGCTCTGGTTGCGCGCCTCGTGTTCGATCGAGTCGTCGAACACCAGCACCTTGCCGACCTCCCACTGCCGCCAGTCGTAACCGACCCGGAAGCTGCATCCGTCGGGCACGATCAACGGCAGATGTGCCACCAGACGTGCGTTGGTCTCGCCGTGGTGCGGTGGAATGACCGTTTGCGGCGCCAGCACCGAGAACATCGCGTTCGGGCAAACACCATCGATCTCCGCCGCATCGACCAATGTCAACGCGGCGGCGGTTGCCGGGCACTGCCGCAGATGTTCCTCCGCCGGCTGGCCATGCGCCCACAGCGGATAGGAACTCCAGGCCGGCGAATGGTTGAGGTCTTTCCACTGATTGACCGGCTGGTCCGGCGCGTAGGCGATGTAGGGCGCAAAGCCGCCCTTGTCCTCGTGCATGACGGCGCGCAGTTCCTGCGCGATCGCCTCGGTCTGACGCTGTACTGCAGCGATCCAGGGAAACGCGTCCGGCGGGTGAAACGGCAAGGCGGGCAGTCGCGGTACGTACAGGCGGTTGGACTGGGAATGGAACGGGCGACTGCGTCCACATGCGATCGCGGCCGCTTCCGCCCAGCGTCCCGCGAGCGCGGCGTCCACAGCGACGCCGGGCGTGTCCAGGACGGCGCGCAATTGCGCCTCGAGCTCAAGCGTGTCCTGCTCCACCGCCTGCGTGGCCAGGGCAAGCTTGCGACGCAGCACCGCAGGCCATTGCGGCTCGGGTGGCGCAACCTTCAGCGCGTCGCGATAGACGGCGGCGGCGGCACGCGGGCGGCCGCGCGCCTGCAGAAACGCGGCCTTTGCCAGCAACCCCGGCAGGAAATACGCATCCAGCGCCAACGCCGCGCTGATGGCCTGCCATTCGCCATCCACATCGCCTTGCGACTGCTTCACCACCGCAATGGTCAGCACGATCATCGGATCGCCCGGGCTGCTTGCACGTGCGCCGGCCAGGTAGTCCAGCGCCGCTGCTGCATCGCCGCGCTGGTAGGCGTGCACGCCCAGGCTGTACAAGGCCTGCGGATGCGCCGGCGCCAACTGGCGTACCTGTGCCCACAGCTGCTCGGCCTGCTGCCAATGCCCGGCCGAAGCCGCAGCGCCCGCCTCGGCGATCAGCGCGGCGATGCGTTGGTTGCGTTGTTCGATCTGTACCGCCATCGCGCCGCCGGCCTCTCAATCTTCCCGGCTCGATCATACGGCCTGGGCGGCGGCGCGATGGCGCGATTGGCCTTCCCACGACCGGACAGGGTGGCCCGGCTACGTGCTGTTCCAGGCAACGTCACGCCACGCCAGCGCCAACCAGGCGACAGCCCACTGGCGTGCGGTCCGTGTCAGTGCGCGTGGCCGCCATGCGAATGCGCGT
This sequence comes from Xanthomonas sp. BRIP62411, assembly GCF_003993525.1. Taxonomy (NCBI): domain Bacteria; kingdom Pseudomonadati; phylum Pseudomonadota; class Gammaproteobacteria; order Lysobacterales; family Lysobacteraceae; genus Xanthomonas; species Xanthomonas sp. BRIP62411. Next base: position 46,780 of record NZ_QEZI01000023.1, on the reverse strand, counting down.
GACCATGATGATCGTCGTGCGCAGGGCCTTGCGTAGCCGGTGGCGTCCCACACGGCGCGGTGCCGCAGTCGCCGCTCTCCACCTGCAAGGTGACATGGGAGATCTCGAAGCGCGTGTGCAGCAGCTCGGCGAGCGCGTCGCGCAGGCGGTCGCGGTCGATGGTTTCGCCGACCACCACGTGTGCGGTGAGCGCAGGCGTGCTGGAGGCCAGTGCCCAGACGTGCAGGTCGTGCACGTCCTCGACGCCGGGGTAGCTGGCCAGCGTCTGCTGTACCTGCGGCAGATCGATGCCTTTGGGAACACCTTCCAGCAGCACGTTGATCGCCTCGCGCAGCAGCACCCAGGTGCGCGGCAGCACCCACAGGCCGATCAGCACGGCCAGTACCGGGTCGATCCACTGCCAGCCGGTCCAGCGGATCAGCAAGGCGCCGATGATCACTGCCACCGAGCCGAGCATGTCGCTCCAGACTTCCAGATAGGCGCCCTTGACGTTCAGGCTCTCGCCGCTGCCGGCGTGCAGCAGCTTCATGGCGATCAGATTGATCACCAGGCCGAAGCCTGCGATCAGCAGCATGCCGCTGGAGGAAATATCCTGCGGTGCGCGAAAGCGCTGCGCGGCCTCCCACAGGATGTAAGCACCAACTGCGAACAACAGCGCGCCATTCGCCAGCGCGCCGAGCGCTTCCAGGCGCACATAGCCATAGGTGCGGCGCGCATCGGCGGGACGACGACTCAGGCGCACGGCAAGCAGGGCGATCATCAGGCCGACGGTGTCGGTGGCCATATGTGCGGCGTCGGACAGCAGCGCCAGGCTGTTGGTGATGAACGCACCGATGACTTCCGCCAACAGGAACGTGGCGGTAAGTCCCAGCGCCCACCACAGCGGTGTCTCGTGGCGGATTTCGCTGGGTGCGTGGTTGTGGTCGTGTCCCATGGATGCGGTAGCCTCGTGCGATGCGCGCACCTTAGGCGCACGCGATGGCGGAGACTATTACACCCGGGCGTGATGACATCACATCACGTGGGCGTGGTGCTGCGCCTTGTTGCCCGGGCCGGGCAGCAATTTGGAGCGGCCAACAGAACCTCTCGAACGCCGCAGCGATGGCGGCAACGCGTCGGCCACCCTCGCTTTCGTTAGCGTGTGGAGTGATGTCGTATTGGCAGTGAGATTGCTCGGATAGAAAGAGGCTGATCAGACCGCACCTCATCGGACGGCTGCGCTGCATGCACTGCCTGCCCCTACTTGCAACCATGCGTACCGACCATCGTGACTGGTCCTTGCCTGCCCACCGTCGCGGGACCTTACGCGGCATGGATGCCGCGTAAGAGCCTACAAGGACGTACTTGCGGCGTGTCCCGCGATGGTGGGCGGGCAAGGGCCCTGCGGCAAAACCACAGCGTCGAGTGCGCGGTGCCCTCACCGCTCGCGGGACACGCCGTGAACCCATCCCCGGGGGCTCGGTGGCGGCATCCATGCCGCTACACGGTCCCGCAACCGGCAAGGACACCGCACCAGACAGTTGGTCGACGCTCATCTGAAAAGCTGCCTGTCGTGCGGTGCGCATCAGACCTGGAGCCTATGCCTCATGATCAAGCAAGGCGCCTCCAGCACTGCTCTTGCCATGCACACCGACCCTCTCCACTGGCCCTTGCCCGCTCACCGTCGCGGGACCCTGAGCGGCATGGATGCCGCGCCGGAGCCTACAGGGACGTACTTGCGGCGTGTCCCGCGATGGTGGGCGGGCAAGGGCCCTGCAGCAAAGCCGCAGAGCACCCGCTCTGCACCCGACGCATTCCCCCGATCGATCACCCATCAAGACAGAGGCGCGTTACAACGCCGTCTACGCCCACTCGGCGGTGGGCATAGACGCTTTGTTAGCCACTCTCAAACCTTGGCCACCAGCTTGATCACGCTGGAAAAATCCAGCGCGCCGTTGCCGGCCTGGCTGTTCATCGCATACAGATTGCGCGCCAGCTCGCCGAGCGGAATCGACACGCCCGCCTGCACTGCGGATTCGGCGACCAGCCCCAGGTCCTTGAGCATCAGATCGTTGCCGAATCCACCGCTGTAACCGCGCGATGCCGGCGCGTTGGGCAGCACGCCCGGCCACGGATTGCAGACTTCGGTGGCCCAGCTGCGCCCGGTGCTGACCGCCATCATCTGCGACAGCACCGCCGGATCCAGGCCCTGTGCAACGCCGAGCGCCAGCGCCTCGCCGGTTGCGGCCATGATCACGCCCAGCGCCATGTTGTTGCATAGCTTGGCGACCTGGCCGGCGCCATTGTCGCCGACGTGGAAGATGTTCTTGCCCATCGCCTGCAGCACCGGCCGCGCACGCTCCAATACCTCTGCGGCGCCGCCGACGATAAACGTCAGGCTGCCGGCCGCCGCGCCAGCGGTACCGCCGGAGACCGGCGCATCCAGCATCGCCAGGCCGCGCGCCTGCGCCTCGGCGGCCAGCTTGCGTGCGCTGGCCGGTGCGATGGTGCTGCAGTCGATCACCAGGGCAGCGACGGGAATCTGCGCCAGAATCCCGCCCTCGCCCAGGTACAGCCCTTCGACATGGCGGCTGGCCGGCAGCATCGAGATCACGATCTCGGCGTCGGCCAGGGTGTCGTGTGCGGAGCTGGCGGCATGCGCGCCGGCGGCGACCGCGGCGTCCAGCGCGGCAGGCACCAGATCGAACACCCGCAGCTGGTGCCCGGCCTTGCTCAGGTTGGCGGCCATCGGCCCGCCCATGTTGCCCAGGCCGATAAAAGCGATCTTGCTCATGGTGTGGTTTCCAGGGTTGGGTGGCCATCACCGATTGGCGCGGCCGTTGAATGGTGTGCCCGGCCGCGGCGCCGCGCGGCAAACGGGCGCAATGGCATACATTGGTCCTGCAGTGCGGATGCGGCTCATTGTCCGCATCCGCCAAAGACCGTTCGCAGCGGCGTGTCAGCGACTCAACCTGCACCAAGATCGGCAAGCGGATGCCGCGCAGGTGGCCAGGGCGATTGCAGGAATGCAGCCGCCCATTGCGCATCGGCCTGTTCCAGTTCGGCAGGCTGCCACTGTGGCGTGCGGTCCTTGTCGATCAACAGCGCGCGAATGCCTTCGGCAAAATCGCCGTGGGCGGCCGCATGCAGCGCCACTACGTACTCGGTGCGAAATGTCTCCGCCAACGTGCCGGTTTCCGGATGATGGTGCAGCTCCCAGGCCAGTCGCGCCGAGCCGGGGGCACCGGCTGCCAGCGTTGCGCGCGCGGCCTGCAGCCAGGCGTCCTCGCTTTGCAGTGCCAGGATTGCAGCGACCACCTCCTGTAGCGTCCGGCCTGCCACCAATTGCGCGATCAAGGCCGCATGCACCTGCAGTGGGCCCGGCTCCAGCGGTTGCGCAATCCCGTGCAGGAACGCGCCGAGCTGGGCGCGATCCTCGTCTGCATCGCCTGTCCAGGCATGTGCGCTCAAGGCTTCCAGCACTGGCCCGTATTGCGCATGCTCCAGCCGGACATCCGCAAGCCCGGCGTAGATGGCATCGCTGGCATCCAGCGGCGCACCGGTCAGTGCCAGAAACAACCCGAGAGCGTGCGGCACCCGGCGCAGCAACCAGCTGCCACCGACATCGGGAAACAGGCCGACACTGATCTCCGGCATCGCCAGCCGCGAGCGCTCGGTGACCACGCGATGGCTGGCGCCGGACATCAAGCCGATGCCGCCGCCCATCACGATGCCGTGGCCCCAGCACAGCAGCGGCTTGGGATAGGTGTGGATGCGATGGTCGAGCCGATATTCCTCTTCGAAGAACGCAGCGGCATGCGCATTGGCTTGCGGCTGCGCGCGACGCTCCTGCGCATCCGGCACCGCCTCGCGATGCGCACGCATGCTCTGGTACAGACCATGCAGGTCGCCGCCCGCGCAGAACGCTTTCTCGCCTGCGCCACGCAACACCACGCAGGCAATTTGCGCATCGTCGGCCCAGGCGCGCAGCTGCGCATCCAGCAGGCGCGTCATCTGCAACGACAGGCCGTTGAGCGTCCTGGGCGCATTCAGGGTGGCGATGCCGATGCGGTGCCCGTCGGCGCAATGACGTTGCTCGAACAGCACCGGCGCGTCTTCGGTTGGGCGCACATCCAGCATCAGCCATTGCTCCACTGCGGTGCGCGCTTTTCCAGAAAGGCTGCCACTCCCTCGGCCTGATCGGGCTGCTCGAACAGGTCGACGAAGGCCTCGCGCTCTGCCACCAGCGCGGCGGCATGGGTGCCATGGCGGGTGGACTGCACCAGGCGCTTGCACGCTGCGACACTGGCCGGACTCTGCTTGCCGGCGCGCTGTGCCCAGGCGATGGCATGCGCACGTGACTCGCCCTTGCCGACCACCTCTTCCACCAGGCCGATCCGCTGTGCAGTGGCGGCATCCAGACGTTCGCCGAGCAGGATCATGCGCTTGGCCCAGCCCTCGCCAACCAGGCGCGGCAGGTTCTGGGTACCGCCGGCGCACGGCAGCAACCCGACGCTGGCTTCCGGCAAGGCCAGTTGCGCGTGTTGCTCGGCGATGCGCAGATCGCAGGCCAGTGCGCACTCCAGGCCACCGCCCATCGCATAGCCGTTGATGGCCGCGATCGACACGCCGCGAAACGCGCTCAGCGCTTCGAAGGCTTCGCCGAACCGCCGCGCCGCGGCGCGCGCATTGGCCTTGTCGCCATCGGCAAACTGCTTGAGATCGGCGCCGGCGCTGAAGAACTTCTCGCCGTCGCCGGTGATCACCAGCGCGTAGATGCTGCGGTCCGCATCCAGCGCGTGCACCAGATCGCGCAAGGCCGCAAGGCTGTGCACGGTCCAGGTATTGGCCGGTGGATTGCGCAAGGTGACGATGGCGACATGGCCATCGCGTTCGACCTGCAAGCCGGTATGCGCGCGTGTTTCCCAATCGCTCATCGCAGTTCCTCCTCGCCATTGAGCAGGTGGCGCGCAATGATCATGCGCATCACCTCGTTGGTGCCTTCCAGGATACGGTGCACGCGGCTGTCGCGCAGCAGGCGCTCGATCGGATACTCGCGGATATAGCCGTAGCCGCCGTGGATCTGCAGGGCATCGTCGCAGATCGCAAAACCGGCATCGGTGGCGAAGCGCTTGGCCATCGCGCACCACACGGTGGCATCGTGGCTGCCGGCATCGAGCTTGCGCGCAGCGGTGTGCACCATCTGCCGGGCGGCAACCAACTGCGTGGCCATGTCGGCCAGCTTGAACTGCAGGGCCTGGAAATCGGCCAGCTTCTTGCCGAACTGACGGCGCTCGCCCATGTAGCGACGCGCGGCATCCAGCGCGCCTTGCGCCGCGCCCAACGAACAGGCCGCGATATTGATGCGGCCACCGTCCAGCGCCTTCATCGCCATCTTGAAGCCCTCGCCCTCCCTGCCGAGAAGATTGCCGGCCGGAATGCGCACATTCTCGAAGCTCACCCCGCGCGTGGGCTGGCTGTTCCAGCCCATCTTCTCTTCCTTGCGGCCGTAGCTGATGCCGGGCGCATCGGCAGGCACCACGAAGGCGCTGATGCCACGGGCGCCGTCGTCGCCGGTGCGGGCCATCACCACCAGCACATCGGTGGCGCCCGCGCCGGAAATGAAGGCCTTGCTGCCGTTGAGCACGTAGCTGTCGCCATCGCGCTGTGCGCGGGTCTTGAGCGAGGCCGCGTCCGAGCCGGCGCCCGGCTCGGTCAGGCAGTACGAGCCCAGCTTGACGCCGCTGGTCATCGCCTCGCCCCATTGCGCGCGCACCGCGTCATTACCGTAGCTGGCGATCAACCAGGTGGCCATGTTGTGGATGCTGATGAACGCCGACGTGGACGGATCGACCGTAGCCAGTTCTTCGAACACCACCGCAGCATCGAGACGGCGCATGCCCAGGCCGCCCACGCCTTCATCGGTATACAGCCCGCAAAAGCCCAGCTCGGCCGCCTTGGCGATGGCCTCGCGCGGGAAGTGGCTTTCCGCATCCCAGCGCGCGGCGTGCGGGGCGAGTTCCTTGTCGGCGAAGTCGCGCGCAGCGGCGCGGAACGCTTCCTGCTCGTCATTCAAGTCGGCCGTATTGGCGTGTAGCTGGATGGCTGCATTCATGGCGATCAGGTCACTTGAGGGAGATGGTGGTGTTGACGCCGTGGCCCAGCGTCTCGTCGTCGAACCAGCGCGCGGTCACGGTCTTGGTCTGGGTGTAGAACATCACCACCTGCTTGCCGTACGGGCCCAGGTCGCCGAGCTTGGAGGCACGCGAGCCGGTGAAGGAAAACAGCGGCACCGGCACCGGAATCGGCACGTTGATGCCGACCTGGCCCACATCGATGTCCTCCTGGAAACGCCGCGCCGCCGCGCCGGACTGGGTGAACAACGCGGTGCCATTGCCGTTGGGATTGGCATTGACCAGGGCGATGGCGTCATCCAGCGTGGCGGCCTCCAGGATCACCAGCACCGGGCCGAAGATTTCCTCGTCGTAGATGCGCATGCCGGGTCTGACCCCGGAAAAGATCGTCGGGCCGACGAAGTTGCCTTGCTCGAACCCCGGCACGCTGGGCGCGCGACCATCCAGTTCCAGCGTGGCGCCCTGCTCCACGCCGGAGGCGATCAGGCCTTCCACGCGCGCGCGCGCCGCGCAGGAGATCAGCGGCCCGACCTCCGTGCCCGGCGCATTGCCCGCGCCCAGCTTCAGGCCCTTGGCCTTGGCCACCAGCGCCGGAATCCACTGCCGCGCCTCGCCTACCAGCACCAGCGTGGAGGCCGCCATGCAGCGCTGGCCGGCCGCACCGAAGGCCGCGCCGACCATCGCGTTGAGCGTCTGTTCCTGGTTGGCGTCCGGCAGCACCACGGCATGATTCTTCGCACCCATCATGCATTGCACGCGCTTGCCTGCCAGCGCGGCGCGTTGATAGACGTGCGTGCCCACCTTGGTGGAGCCCACGAACGACAGCGCCTTGATATCCGGGTGGTCGCACAGCGCGTTGACCACGTCTTCGCCGCCGTGCACGACATTGAGCACGCCCTTGGGAATACCCGCCTCCAGCGCCAGTTCCACCAGCCGCATCGTCACCATCGGGTCCTGCTCGGATGGCTTGAGCACGAAGGTGTTGCCGGTGGCAATGGCCATCGGAAACATCCACAGCGGAATCATCGCCGGGAAGTTGAACGGGGTGATGCCCGCGCACACGCCCAGCGGCTGCAGCAGGCTATAGGTGTCCACGCCGTTGGCGACGTTGTTGGCCAGCTCGCCCAGCTGCAGGTTGCCGATCGCCGCGGCGTGTTCGACCACTTCCAGCCCACGGAACACATCGCCCTCGGCATCGGCCAGGGTCTTGCCCTGCTCGGCACTCAGCAACGCGGCCAGCTCGGGCAGGTGCTCGCGGATCAACTGCTGGTACTTCAGAAAGATGCGCGCGCGCGTGCCGATCGGGGTCTTGCGCCAGCTCACGAAGGCCTGGCTGGCCGCAGCCACCGCCGCGTCCACTTCGCCGGTGGTGGCGAACGGCACCTGCGCCAGCACGGATTGATCGGCCGGGTTGACCACCTCCTGCCACTGGGTGCTGGCGGAGGTGACGAACTGGCCGTCGATCAACAGGGACACGCGCGGGACGGAATCACTCATTGCAGGTTCGCTCGCAGAAGGCAGTGCAGATGCTTCGCATTGTTCGCAGCGCGAGCTGGCTTTCCCAGCCCGAGACTGCTTAATCGCGCTAAGCTGCCGCCACTCTTTTGCGAATCTTGCGAATGCCCCAGTCGCAGCTCCCGCTCCGTCACCAGCTCGGCCTGCGCCTGCAACGGCTGCGCCAGCGCCACGGCCTGACCCAGGCCGAGCTGGCGCGCCGGCTCGGCCTGTCGCCGAGCTACCTCAACCAGATCGAGCGCAACCAGCGCCCCTTGACCCTGGCGATCCAGCAACGGCTCAAGGCCACCCTGGGCGATCTCGACGGCCTGCTCGACCTGGACGACCCGGCCGCGCTGGTCGAGCCGCTGGACGAATCGCTGCGCAGCCTGGGCCACAGCCTGTCGGCCGCCGAGCTGCGTGTGCTCACCGGCAATCTGCCGCAGGTGGCCCAGGCCCTGCTGGACCTGCACCGCGCCCACCAGCACCTGCTCGAGCGCAACGCCGCGCTGGAAATACAGATCGGCGCCGACCACGCCGCGCTGCCCTCGCTGTCGCCGGGCGAGCAGGTGCGCGACTACTTCAATCGCGCGCACAACTATCTGCCGGAACTGGATGAGCGCGCCGAGGCGCTATATGCCGAACTCGGCCTGACCTCGGACAACCTGCCGCTGCGGCTGCGCCAACGCCTGGCCGACCGCCACGGCCTGCTGGTGCAGGACGCGCCCGATCTGCACAGCGACAAGCGCAGCGTGGATACGCAGGCGCGCGTGCTGTGGCTGCCGGCGCATCTGCGCCCCGGCCAGCAGGCCTTCCAGATGGCCGCGCAACTGGCCTTGCTGGAATGCGCACCGCTGCTGGACGCACGCATCGCCGATGCCGGCTTCGCCGATGCCGAGCGCATTGCACTCTCGCGCATTGGCTTGTCGAACTATTTCGCCGGCGCCCTGGTGATGCCGTACGGCGAATTCCTGCGCAGCGCCCAGCGCTCGCGCTACGACATCGAATGGCTGGCCGATCGCTTCGGCGTCGGCTTCGAGGCGGTCTGCCACCGGCTCAGCACCTTGCAGCGGCGCGGCGCGGCCGGGCTGCCGATCTTCTTCATGCGGGTCGATCGTGCCGGCAATGTGTCCAAGCGCCATTCGGCCACCGACTTCCATTTCTCGCATGTCGGCGGCGCCTGCCCGCTGTGGATCGTCTACGAGGCCTTCAACCAGCCCGACCGCATCCTCACCCAGATCGCACGCATGCCCGATGGCCGGCGCTATTTCTGGCTGGCGCGCCAGGTCAGCAGCGGCGCGCCGGGCTATGGCCGCCCGCGCAAGACCTTTGCGCTGGCGATGGGGTGCGACCTGCGCCATGCCGATCAGCTGGTGTATGCGCGCGGCTGGGACCTGGATGCGGTGGACGATGCGGTACCGATCGGCCCCGGCTGCCTGACCTGCGAACGCAACGACTGCGTGCAACGCGCATTTCCGGCATTGCCGCGGTTGTCTGCCAGCACGCGCTGACCGGGGACCAGGGCCCGTCGCATCGACCAGGCACGTCATTGCCCGGCGCCTGCAACTCACGCCGCAACGGTGACGAACCAGACGCTACCGCTGCAGTGCAGCATTCTAACGCGAGATAGCTCACGCAAAATGCTTCATTGGAATGGAATGACTTGCGCTTCTACCCTGAAGCGGACACATGCAGGACAGGGGGACGCCAGGGCGATCGACGATCGTCACAGCGTCACGCAAACGACCAATCGGCTCCACACCGCAGTACCGCAGCAACCGCCATGCCCGCGCCGGACGCACCCGCGCGCAGCCGCGCCAGAGCGCCGCACCAGCGGCCACTATTTCATTCGGTAACTTTGTCCTGGGAGGGATCAAACGATGCCCGTTCACCACACCGGCCACCCGGCCAGCCGGCGCCTGCGCCGCACACCCGTGCGCGACGTCCTCTGCACCACCATCGCCTGCGTGCTGGCCACCGCCTTCAGTGCGCACGCGCAGGACAGCGCGCCTGCCGCAGCGCCGGCCACCGACACCAGCACCGCGGCTGCGCCGCCGGTCACGCTCGACAACGTCACCGTGATTGGCCAGCGCGCCAGCCTGAATCAGGCGGTGCAGGCCAAGCAGATGTCCGATCACGTCATGGAAGTGATCTCCGCAGACAACATGGGGCAGATGCCCAACGTCACCGTGGCCGAAGCGCTGGTGCGCCTGCCCGGCGTCAACGGCACCCGCGACCGCGGCAACGAGAGCCTGGCCACCGTGCGCGGCCTTGGCCCGCGCATGACCATGGGCACCGTCAACGGACGCGAGATCGCCTCCTCCGAGCCCAATCGCGCGGTGCGCTGGGAAGTGTTTCCCACCGAGATCGTCTCCACCGTCAAGGTCTACAAGACCCAGTCGGCGGACCTGGTCGCCGGCGGTCTCGCGGCAACGGTGGACATCTCCACCATCAGCCCGCTGGACTACACCGGCCCGGGCTTTGTCGGCACCGCCGGCCCGGTGTTCTACGACCACGCCAAGGACGTGGATGGCTACACCCCGTGGGGCAGCCGCTTCGGCGCCAGCTGGGTGCACCAGATCAACGACAACCTGGCCGTTGCGCTGGGCGCGACCTACCAGAAGCAGAAGAATTCCAACTCCTCGATCGGCAGCTGGGGCTATACCGATGCCACCACCTCGCGCGATGTGGATGGCGACGGGACCGTGGACCCGACTCCGTTCGGCGCGGCCGACCAGCTCAAGCTGACCGACCAGACCCGCACCGGTGCGATGGGCACCGTGCAATGGCGCTCGGGCAACTTCGAATTGAAGTTCGACGGCCTCTACTCGCGCATCGAGATCGACGAAGACCAGTTGCAGAATTGGTTCAACGGCCTGGCCTACAGCACCTTCTCGACCGGCGCCAATCCGTACACCACGCCGGGCTCGTCCTACACCATCGTCGATGGCGATGTGGTGGCCGGCACGCTGGCCAATTCGAACCTGCAGGTCGACCATGTGGTCAGCCACTACAACGAGGTCAAGACGCTCACCGCCGGCGGCCTGAACGCCAAGTGGAGCGGCGATGTGTGGACGCTGGGCAGCGACCTGTCGTTCTCGCAGGCCAAGCGCGACAACACCTGGCAGGCGGTGCGCTTCGGCAGCAATCCGGACACCGTCTCGTTCGATTTCCGCCGCAGCGTCACCCCCACCATCCGCACCAGCTCGGATACGCCCGAATGGGGCATCGCCGGCCAGACCGAGCCGCAGGGGCTGCGCGACAAGATCGCCGCGCTGGCGCTCAACGCCAGCCGCTCGATCGATGCAGCCGCCTTCACTTCGCTGGAGTTCGGCGCACGTGCCGCGCGCCGTGAGAAGCAGAACCGCCGCTTCATCAGCAACCAGTCCGGCTATGACCAGCCGATCTCGGCCTATCAGGGCCTGATCTACCCGGTCACCATGCCGGACTTGAACGTGCCCACGCTGACCGGCGGCAACATGGATGCCATCGCCGAGATCGGCTTCGGCGGTTTCGACCCGGCCACGCTCAACGAGCAGTTGCTGGACCACTGGAACGTCAAGGAAGACGTGCGCGAAGCCTTCGCCAAGGCGGTCTTCAGCTCGCAACTGTTCGGCACTGATGTCACCGGCAACATCGGCGTGCGCCTGGTCAACACCAAGACCACCAGCGATGGCTTCGATTCGGTCGGCACCACCGTGCAGGCAAGCAGCGACCGCAAGGAATACACCGACGTGTTGCCCAGTGCCACCGTCAACTTCCTGATCGACGATCAACGCATCCTGCGCTTTGCGGTGGCCAAGGTCATCGCGCGTCCGCCGCTGGACGAGTTGCGCACCGGCCGGCGCCTGGACGACCCCAACGTCACCATCGGCCAGCTCACCGGCAGCGGCGGCAATCCGCAGCTGGATCCGTTCAAGGCCACCCAGGTCGACCTGTCCTACGAGTGGTACTTCCACAAGGAAGCGCTCGCCGCACTGGCCGTGTACCGCAAGGAAGTGGATTCCAGCATCGGCTACCGCACCGACCGTGAGGTGATCAACGGCCTGGATTACCTGGTCAGCGCCCCGTTCAACGGCGGTGGCGGGCATATCAACGGCTTAGAACTCACCTTCCAGACGCCGTTCTACTTCATCCCGCACATGGAAAACTTCGGCGTCTATTCCAACTTCTCGCTGGTCGATTCCAACCTCAAGGAATTCTCGCCGGAGAACAACCCGCTGCCGTTGAGCGGGCTGGCACGCAAGACCGGCACCTTCGACCTGTGGTACAGCAACGGCAGCTTCGAAGCGCGCGTGGGTTACAAGTACCACAGCCCCTACACCGTGGTGTATGGCTGGAATGCGGCGCGCCTGGCACGGCTGCAGAGCGAAGGCACGGTGGATCTGAGCCTGAACTGGCAGTACAGCAAGCAGCTTGGCTTCCGCTTCCAGGCCGGCAACCTCACCAACGAACCGCTGCGCGCCTATACCGACAACAAGCCCAACCGCCTGGCCAACCAGGACGACGGCGGCTACCAGGTGTTTGGCCGTCGCTACTCGCTGGAAGCGACCTACAAGTTCTAAGCGTCGCTGACTTCCGCTGCACGACTGCTCCACAGCTGCGGGCGGTGCGCAATCGTCTCCGTCAGCAGCGGTGCGATTGCGCACCGACCGCACGACGGCACCGCCGCCTGCGGCAGGCTGTCACCGCTCCGCGCTCTATCTGTCGAGGAATTGCATGCGCTCCACACGTCGCCTCTGGACACCCGCGCTGCTCGCGCTGGCCATCTCCACCTTCGCACACGCCGCCCCGGCCCCCGCCACGCTGTATCTGGGCGCAGACCTGTCCTACGTCAACGAGATGGAGGAATGCGGCGTGCAATACCGCGAGAACGGCGTGGTCAAGGACCCATTCGAACTGTTCCATGCGCACGGCGCCAACCTGGTGCGCGTGCGGTTGTGGAACGATGCCCGCTGGACCCGCTACAGCGACCTGTCCGACGTCAAGAAGACCATCGCGCGCGCACGTGCGCAGGGTATGCAGGTGCTGCTGGACCTGCACTATTCCGACGACTGGGCCGATGGCGAAAAACAGCTGATTCCCAAGGCCTGGGCCAGCATCACCGATACCGATGAACTGGCGCGCACGCTGTACGGTTTCACCTATGACACGCTCAGCGCGCTCGACCGTGCTGGCCTGATGCCGGAGCTGGTGCAGGTCGGCAACGAAAGCAATTCCGATCTGATGGACAGCCAGCCATGGGACAAAAAGCGCCCCATCGACTGGCAGCGCAACGCCAAGCTGTTCAACGCCGGCATCAAGGCGGTACGCGACATCGGCGCACGCTCCACGATCAAGCCGCGGGTGATGCTGCATATCGCCCAGCCGGAGAATGTGGAGCCGTGGTTTGCCGCAGCCACCAAGGCCGGCGTCACCGACTACGACCTGATCGGCATCAGCTACTACCGCAAATGGTCGACCCAGTCGATGGCCGAGCTGGGCAAGACCATCAAGCGCCTGCGCGGCCGATACGACACCGATGTGGTGGTGGTGGAAACCGCCTATCCGTGGACGCTGGAGCCCGGCGACACCTCGCACAACCTGCTCGGCGAGGATTCGCTGATTGCCGGCTACCCGGCCACCCCGCAGGGCCAGTTCCGCTACATGGTCGACCTCACCCAACTGGTGATCGACACCGGCGGCGCCGGCGTCGTGTACTGGGAGCCGGCATGGACCAGCAGCAGCTGCAAGACGCGCTGGGGCACCGGCTCGTCGTGGGAAAACGCCAGCTTCTTCGACTTCAAGCACGCCAATGACGTGCTGCCGGCGATCGACTTCATGCGTCACCCGTATACCGGCGTGCCGGCGTCCGGTCAGCCTGCAGCAGCCAAGCCTGCGTCGATCACCCCAGGCAAGCCCACCGACGCCCGCAGGAGGACCCAGCCATGACCGGCATCAATCGCCGCGAACTGCTGCGCGGCATGCTCGCCAGCGGCGTGGGCGCCGCACTTCCGGTCGGTACGGCCGGTGCGTTGCTGCCCGCCATCGCCGCTGCAGCGCCAGCTGCAGCCGACAACGCCACGCCGCTTGCCGCACTCGGCGATGCAGCCCTGGCGCCGCGCGAACGGCTGCTGTTCGACTTCGGTTGGCGCTTCCATCTTGGTCACGCCAGCGACCCGTCGCGCGACTTCGAGTTCGGCACCTTCCAGCGCAGCTTCGCCAAGGCCGGCAAGGACACCGCCACCGCCGCGCAGCTCGCCTTCGACGACAGTGGCTGGGAACTGCTGGATCTGCCGCACGACTGGGCGGTCACCCTGCCCTTCCGGCAGGAACCGATCTCGGCCACCATCACCGAAGAGGACCCGGCCGCTGCGCACGGCTACAAGCCGCTGGGCACCAGCTTTCCGGAAACCAGCGTGGGCTGGTATCGGCGCACGCTGCAGATTCCCGCAAGCGATCTGGGCAAGCGCATCAGCCTGGTGTTCGACGGTGTGTTCCGCGACTGCATCGTGTTCTGCAACGGCCACATCGTCGGGCGCAATGCCAGCGGCTATTGCGGTTTCGAGGTCGATCTCAGCGAAGTGCTCGACTACGGCAAGCCCAACCTCATCGCCGTGCGCGTGGATGCCACGCTGGGCGAAGGCTGGTTCTACGAAGGCGCCGGCATCTACCGCCATCTGTGGCTGCACAAGACCGACCCGCTGCATCTGCCGCAGGACGGCGTGTTCGTGCGCAGCACCGTGCACGGCGACAACGCCACCGCGCAGCTGTCCACCGAAGTGCGCAACGATGGCGGCGGCGCGCGCCAATGCACGGTGCAGGTGCGCGTGACCGCGCCGGATGGCCGCGTCGTTGCACAGGCAGCCAGCGCCACGGTCACCGTTGCACCCGGCCAGGTACAGCGCGTCGAGCAGACCCTGCCGCTTGGCCAGGCTGCGTTGTGGTCGATCGACACCCCGCAGCTCTACCACCTGACCACCAGCGTGCACAGCGATGGCAAGGCGGTCGATGCGGTGGTCACGCCGTTCGGCGTGCGCACGGCTGTCTTCGACGCACAACGCGGCTTCCTGTTGAACGGCGCACCACTCAAGCTGCATGGCACCAACAACCACCAGGATCACGCCGGCGTCGGCACCGCCATCCCGGACAGCCTGCACGAATGGCGCCTGCGCCAGCTCAAGTCGATGGGCTGCAACGCCTACCGCAGCTCGCACAATCCGGCCACGCCCGAACTGCTCGCACTCTGCGATCGGCTCGGCATGTTGGTGATCGAAGAGACCCGCCGCATGTCCACCGACCCCGAAGCGATGGGCGAGTTGGAGACGATGGTGCGGCGCGGGCGCAATCATCCCAGCGTGATCCTGTGGTCGCTCGGCAACGAAGAGCCGCAGCAGGTCACCGAGCGTGGCGCGCGCATCGTCAGCCGCATGCAGCAACGCGTGCGTCAGCTCGATCCCACCCGCCCCACCACCTTCGCCATGGACAAGGGCTTTGGCGATGGCGTCGGCCAGGTCGTGGATGTGGTCGGCTTCAACTACCGCACCAGCCAGATGGACGGCTTCCATGCGCAGTACCCCCACATTCCAATCTATGGCAGCGAAACCGGAAGCACCGTGTCGGTGCGCGGCAACTACCAGCGCGACGACACGCGCGGCTACACCCGCGCCTACGACACCGACCACCCCTGGTGGGCCAGTACCGCCGAAGCCTGGTGGAGCTATGTCGCCCAGCGCCCGTTTATCGCAGGTGGCTTCATCTGGACCGGCTTCGATTACCGCGGCGAACCCACGCCCTACAACCGCTGGCCGAATGTCGCCTCGCAGTTCGGCGTGCTCGACAGCTGCGGCTTCCCCAAGGACAACTACTGGTACTACCGCGCGCAATGGACCGGCGAACCGGTGCTGCATCTGTTCCCGCACTGGAACTGGGACGGCCTGCTGCAGCCCGACGACAAGGGCCGCGTCGCGGTCTGGTGCCACAGCAATCTCGAAGCGGTGGAACTGCTGGTCAACGGCGTCAGCCAGGGCCTGCAGCAGGTCCCTGCGTACGGCCATGTCGAATGGCGCGTGGTCTACGCACCCGGCGTGATCGAGGCCCGGGGCTATCGCGGCGGCAAACTGGTGCGCAGCGAACGCCGCGAGACGGCCGGCACGCCGGCAGCGATCCGCCTGAGCTGCGACCGCAATGCAGTGCGCGCCGATGCCGAAGACGTGGCGGTGGTCAAGGTGGAAATCGTCGATGCACAGGGCCGCGTCGTTCCCACCGCCGATACGCTGGTGCAGTTCGCATTGCGCGGCCCGGCGCGGTTGATCGGCGTAGGCAACGGCGACCCTGCCAGCCACGAGGACGACAAGGCGCCGCAACGCAAGGCCTTCAATGGACTCTGTGCGGCCCTGCTGCAGAGCACGCGCAGTGCCGGCAGCATCGTGCTGCAGGCCACCGCGCCCGGCCTCGCCGCTGCCACCCTGCGCCTGGATGCCGACAAGGCCAGGCTGCGCGCATCGGTGGCCTGACGCTAGCCGGAGCAGTGGCTGCGTTGATCACCAAAAATCACGTCAGCACCAACTGACCGCAGGCCCGGGAGCCATGACCGGCTCCCGGCACTGGCGCCCGCCTGCGCAAGCGTCATGCAGTGGCCACGCCCGCCCGGCCCACCGCGGCTACGTCGCGCGAATGGAAAGTTGGCCGACGGGTTTACGCATCCGCGCTCCCCGCATCCGGCGCACGCGGAAAGTAGCGGCTGAGTTTTTCTTCCCACGCCTGGAACTGCTCAAGCGTGTAGGCATCCATCGGCCGTGGATCGGCGGCCACCGCTTTTTTCTGCGCGACATATGCGATGCGCTGGGACGCCAACTCGTCCCATGCCTTGCGCAGCATCACCGGGTCGGGATGCGAGACCATCATCGCTTCCAGCAGCGTGGCCTGGGCCACGCGTGCGGCCAGCAGGTCGCTGAGCGCCTCGGTCACGGCCTGCATCCACTCATGTTGTTTCTGTTCCATACCCGACCGGACCGCCTGCGTGATGTGCCCCACACGGTAGCGCCTCCGCTGGCACGGCCATGTGCAGCCATCATCGACCCGGTGCCGGCGAACACGTCTCCCCGGTGTCGCGGCGCGCGCGGGCCCGCCTCACGCAGGTCTTGCATATCGCGACGCGCAAGCAGGACCCAACGCGACAACGTCACGCTCACTTCCGCCAGCAGCGACGATAAACGCAATCCCTCGGTCTCCAGGCAGCGCCCGACGTCCGCATCACAGGTGCGGCCATTGTCGGAGGCGATGCCGCTCGACATCCCGCGCTCATTGCCCGGACCATGGGGGGCGCTGCGCGCACGCCGTCATTGCCGACCATGATCGAAGATCCGGCGGATAACGGCCTCGGCCATGACATGCAGCAGCGCACCGGTGATGCCCCCGAGAAGAACCTCGGTGCCGCGATAGACACCGACCAGAAGATAGGAGCTTTCCGGGTCTCCAGTCAGAAACACGATGGGGCACGTCCACATGCACACCCGCAGAGGCGGATAAAGACGCGCGACCGCTGCCGCAAGCCCGACGGACATGGCGACTTTGGCGGCGATGGCGATCCCCAATGGTGTGGTCAACGTCCCGACCGTCACCGCGATGGCCACGCCAACCAGCGTGCCGAGCAGACGGCTCACCGTTGCGTCGCGTGTTTCACCCAGCCTCTCCTGGGAGACGATGATGCCGGACATTGCCGCCCAAACCGGATGGGGGAGCCCGACAGCCTGCCCGAGCATGAAGGACACGGTCGCCGCCCCCGAGCAGCGCAGCACGAAGGCGACATCGCGGGCGTGCTTCTCGGCCCGCGACTGGACGATTTCGGCTCGGTCGTCTGGATCTGCCAGGCCCATCATCCGATCAGAACCTCAGATTGGTGCGGGCAAGATCGACCACCTCGTCACCACGTCCGTTGATGAGCGCTTTCAGCATGAAGAGGCTGAAGCCTTTGGCCTGCTCGAGCTGGATCTTTGGCGGCATCACGAGTTCCTGCTTGGCAGTCACCACGTCCACCAGCACCGGCCCGGGATGGGCAAAGGCCGTGCGCAGCGCATCGTCGACATCGTCCGATTGCTCCACCCGTATGCCTTTGACACCCATCGCCGTCGCCATGGCGGCGAAATCCGGATTCTTCAGGTCTGTGCCCGTGTCCAGATACCCGCCGGCCTTCATTTCCATTGCCACAAAGCCCAGCGAGCCGTTATTGATGACGATCACTTTCACCGGCAGCCCGAGCTGAGACAGGGAAATGAAGTCGCCCATCATCATGGAAAATCCGCCATCGCCTGAGAGCGACACCACCTGCCGCTCCGGCGCGGCCGCCTGTGCCCCGATGGCCTGGAGCAACGCATTGGCCATTGATCCATGGTTGAATGAACCGAGCAGGCGGCGCTTGCCGTTCATGGCCAGATAGCGTGCCGCCCAAACCGTCGGCGTGCCGACGTCCGCGGTGAAGATGGCATCTTGCGCTGCGAGCTCGCTGATACGGCGAACAAGATACTGGGGATGGATCGGCCTTCCTGGCGGCGATGCAACAGCAAGATCGTCCAGTCCCTTGCGCGCCTGCGCGTAGTGCTGGCGCGCCGACTCCAGGAAGGCACGATCCGTGCGCTGGTTCAACAGCGGCAAGAGGGCAGCGAGCGTCTCCGCCACATCGCCGACCAGCCCTTGCGTCAGCGCAACGCGCTTGCCGAGGGCGCCGGGATCGCGATCGATCTGAAGCACCTGCGTGCCGTTGGGATAAAAGGCGCGATAGGGAAAGTCCGTGCCCAGCATCAACAGCGTGTCGCTGGACAGCATCGCGTGATAGCCGGAGGAGAAGCCGATCAACCCCGTCATGCCGACATCGTAGGGATTGTCCCACTCGACATGTTCCTTGCCGCGGAGCGCATGCACGATTGGCGCGTTCAGCTTGGCCGCCAGCGCAACCAGGGCATCGTGACTGCCTGCGCATCCGCTGCCGGCGAGGATGGTGATGGTCCTGGCGGCATTCAATCGCTCCGCCAGTGTTTCGATTTCGCTGACGGCGGGAAGTGTGCGCGCGGGTTTGGGCAGTGCGGCATTCCAGGGGGCGATCGCCGGGGCGGGCAGCAGCGCCACATCGCCGGGGATGACGAGCACGGAGACACCGTGACGGCCGATGGCGGTGTTTAGCGCCCGATGCAGCAGTCCGGGCATCTGCGCGGGGTTGGAGACCAGCTCGATGAAGTCGGCACACTCGCGAAACAGTTCCTGCGGATGGGTTTCCTGGAAATAGCCCGATCCGACCTCCGACGATGGGATGTGCGCGGCGATCGCCAGCACGGGAACATGATTGCGCTTGCAGTCAAACAGGCCGTTGATCAGATGCAGGTTGCCCGGCCCGCAACTGCCGGCACAGACCGCGAGTTGTCCGGTGATCGCCGCTTCCGCGCCAGCGGCAAATGCAGCGGTTTCCTCATGGCGCACATGCATCCAGTCGATCTTGCCGAGCCGGCGCAGGCTGTCATTGAGGCCGTTGAGGCTGTCACCTGTGACGCCCCAGATCCGTTTCACGCCCGCGTCGGCGAGGGTATTGGCGATCAGGTCGGCGATTGTGAGGGACATGACGGCGTGGTTCCTTGCGTTTCGAAGTGCACGCATCGTAGCTAAGCTTTCAATATATTAAAATCGCGTTTTTGATATCCAGATATGAATAACATCGACCTCCGGCATCTGCGCTACTTCCTCGTTCTCGCGCACGAACTCCACTTCACGCGTGCGGCCCAGAAGATTGGAATCCGGCAACCGCCGCTGAGCATGCAGATCCAACAGTTGGAAGACATTGTCGGTGCGCGGCTTTTTCGTCGCCGGTCACGCGGCGTGGAGCTCACGGCTGCGGGGCGCAGTCTGCAACTGTCGGCAACCGAAATCTTTGCGCGGCTGGACGCTGCCCTGGCCGACGCGCGGCGTCATGGCGAGGGGCAAGCCGGGCAGTTGCGTGTCGGCTTTGCTGGCGCAACCTATTTCAACCCCGCCATTCCTGCAGCGATCCAGGCCTTTCGCACCCGGCACCCTGATGTCGTGCTGTCGCCCGAACAGAGCAATACGCCCGCGCTGCTGGCGGGCTTGCGTGACAACAGACTGGATGTGGCATTCATCCGCCCGCCGGTTGACCAGGATGATCGCGTGACGGTGCGCCCCTTTGTGGACGAGGAGATGGTCATCGCCGTTCCAAGCGGCCATCCGCTCGACGGTGAAACGCCGCTCCCCCTGTCTGCCACAGCGGGCGAAACCTTGATCCTGTTTCCTCGCACCATCGGCACGGGGCTTTACGACACCGTGATGGCCGCCTGCCGCGATGCGGGGTTCACCCCTCGCCTGGGACAGGCGGCGTCCCAGATCGCGTCCATCATTCCCATGGTGGCGGCGGGGTTCGGCGTGTCGGTCATTCCGACATCGGTCAGCCGCATTCAAAACGAAGGCGTCACCTACCGAAGGATCGCTGGCCAGACCCTACACGCGCCTATCGCACTGGCCACCCGTGCAGACGACCTTTCTCCGCTGGTGTCCGGTTTCGTGGCCGCAGTGCAATTGATCCAGCAGGCCGCAAGCCGGACCACAGCGTGAGGCCAGCCTGGACGCTGCGCTGGTTTGTCAGATCGCATGGCCTGATTTGCGATTGCATCGCACACGTGTGCCCATCACTCATCGCTGCAGGGCAGCGCGTAGGAAACGAATGACAGCCGCGCCGCTTTCCCGGTCGGCTCTTGCATACCCCTGAGGGCTGCCTCCGACCTGAAGATGAGGACCCAACTCATGCCGGTAGGTTGTTGGCTGCCACAGCGGCGAGATCAGATGCCCCGCATCGCTGAAATAGAGGATCTGATCGGGCTGCTTGCGCGCGTGCTGGGCCAGGTAACGCTTTGCCACCGCCGCCATCTGGCCGGAAAGACCCAGTTGGTCGTCCCCTGCCGCGACAAGCATCAGCGGGCCGTTGATCCTTTCAAGGGGCAACATTGCGGCCTTCAATGCCGCCTGGGCCTGCAAATCCGTGTCGTCCAGCCAGGAGGCGCCCGCACGGTAGGGCAGGAATGGCAGGTCCTTCCCTGCAAGGGTCAAGCCGGGCTTGTCGACGGCATGGAAGTCAGCCGGCTCGACGTCTCGCTGGATGCCCCGAAAGGGCGCCGGGCTTCCCACCAGCGAAACCACGGCGTGGAGTCGCTGATCATGCGATGCCGCCGCCATCGCAATGGTGCCGCCCCATGAGCCGCCCAGCACTCCAATCCCGGATGGGTCGACGTAGCGTTGCTTCTGTAGCCAATCCACGGCCACCGAGACAGGATCGATCGGCACCCGCACGAGATCCTTGGGCAACCCAGGCAAGCGATAGTAGCCGACGGACATCGCCACAAACCCATGCGATGCCAGCCAGGCGGCATACATGTCTGCACTGTCGATCCCCCCCTCGGAACCACCCAGGGTAATGACGGCGGGATGGCGGCGTCCGTCCACCAACGCACTTCTGGGCGCGTAAACGTGGGCAACGAGTCCGGGAGAATGCACCGCGAATGCCAAGACGCCTTCACCATCGATCCATCGTCGCATCTCGACGGTATCAACTACCCGCCCGGCCAGCACCATCTCCACCGTGAACTGAGCCGGTGCAAACCTGAGATCCGCTTCCCTCCTCCTGATGGGAAAGGGCGAAGGCCTGGAGGGCCCCTCCGGCCGCATCGACCAAAACAATCCCGCCTCATCGACTCCGACGTAGGTTCCCGCTTCCGACGCCGTGCTCGATGGATCCACCCTGCCGTCCAGATCCGCACGGTACAGCGCGCTCGAGCGCCAGAGGTTGCCCTTGGCATCCCTCATGGAGAGCCTGAGTTCCACAAGCTCGGTGGGCTGCATGCCTGAGACGTGCACACCCAGGGGCGCATCTGCGCCGCTGTCCAATGACCAAACGCGAAGATCTGCCGCAGAGGCGGTGTTGCAGCCCAGCAGTGCAACAAGGGCGATGGCGAGTCGGTGCATGACGGAAAAATCGGGAAAGGACACCGGGACGATGCGCCCCCCGCACCTGGCTTTGGCTGCGTGTGGCGCGACTCGTGCGTCCGACGACCTCAGTCGTGCAACAGCGGCTGAGACAAGGTGGGCAGGCGCGCTTGGAGTTGTCCTCGAAACTGTCGGCTCACCCGCAATGTTGCGCCGCCTAGAAGCTCCAGTTGAGCATCCTGGTTCCGCGCCGGACGGAGCGCCACGACACGCGTCACATTCACCAGGGACGATCGATGGATACGGACAAATCCATGTGGCTCAAGGCAATCGGCCAGGTTTGCCAGGCTATCGCGGCGCAGATACGTGTCCTTTCCGGCGTGGATACAGACGTAATGGCCCGCCACCTCGACATAGTCAATCTGCGCCGGTTCCAGGTAGACGGTGCGATCCCCCACGTCAACGGCCAGGCGGGCCGTCTGCGCACCCTTGCCGTCGATGCGTTGCCGCACGCGGCGTATCGCAAGCTGCAGGCGTTTGGGATCCACCGGCTTGAGAAGATAATCCAGTGCCCCGGCGTCGAACGCGCGCACCGCGTGCACGCTGTAGGCGGTGACGAAGACGACATGTGGCACGAGCGTTTCCAGGTGACGCACCAGGTCCAGGCCACTACCATCGGGCAGGCCGATGTCCAGCAGGACCAGGTCGACATCTCCAAGCCTGGCCCGCACAAGCGCCGCTTCGAGGGTGGCCGCTTCACCGACCACGAGGACATCGGGCTCGGACGCAAGAAAACGCACAAGCCGGTCGCGCGCAAGCGCCACGTCATCGACGACCAGGGTACGAATCACGCTGCCTCCGTCCCTACCGGGAGACGGAGCGTTGCGACAAAGCAGGTCGCCTGCCGCTCGGTGGACAACGATGCCGCTGCGCCATGGGTGAGAGCCAATCGCCTCCTCAGGTGATCCAACCCTATGCCCAGCCCCCCGGGCTGATCGCCACCGATCGGGTTCAGCACAGTGATCATGAGCTCGGCGTTTTCGACAATGGCCTTCACTTCGATACGAACAAAGCCACCCACCCGTGCTCCATGCTGGATCGCGTTTTCGAGCAACGGCTGCAATGCCATCGAGGACACCGGGGCATTCCATGCCCGCGGCTCTATGTCGATATTGAACGTGATGTCACCAGACAGCACCTGGTGCAACTCGATGAACTCCGCGCTTGCGCCTATCTCTTCCCTTAGCGATACCACGGGCGCGCTTTCCAGCATCGCGCGAAGAAGATTCGCTACATGGCCAAGCGCAAGGTCCGCCCGAGCAGCGTCACGATAGCCAAGCTCTCCGATCGCATTGAGCGCATTGAAGATGAAGTGCTGATGCAACCTGGATCGCAGCGCCTGTTCGTTCACTCGGGCCAGCAGCAGCTCTCGCTCACTTCTCAAGACCAGGTGGCCCCAGAGCTGCCCTGCCCCCATGACGACCAAATAAAGGGGAATAGCGAACAGGGTCGTCGCGGTGAGGGCCCCCTGGCCGTCTTGGAGATCACGCCACCCCATGCCCTCAAACCCTGCCAGGTGCAAGAGACCATGGCCAAGCACCCAGCCCAGCACCGTCAACACCGGTATGGCCACCAGGCCGGTCAAGGCGATCAATGCCAGATGACGCGTGCTTCGCCCTGTTCCAATGATCCATCGTCTGGACAGCCAGAGAAGCGTCGGCGTGAGCGCTGCCCAAGGCACGTAGCTTCCCACCAGAAACAGGAAGGCACCGAGCAGGCCCAGAGCACCGCGCGGCGTGTCGGCCAGTGATGTCAGGGCCACCGCGGGAGCGTAGGCCAGCGCGAGCACGAGCCATGGCACGGCGATGCCCGCCCAGTGGAGGCCTACCGGAACCAATGGACGCTTGGCAATCGAAGAAGTGTGTGTCCGCATGGACGGTCATGCTCGGGACGGCGCAGATTAACCCACATCACCGATATCCACGACATGGCGCACCTGGCGCCTCCGCCTGGCCGGCGCCTCTACCGTCGGCGTCGATGTTCCCTGCCACGCCTCGCTTGCACCCTTGCGGCAGCGGCCTGGCTCGCCCGCTCGCCTCCGCAGTTCACCATCTCGTGGTGGGCAGCGGTCCTGCCGAATGTCGACTTCAGGCCGACCTACACCAGCCCTGTGGCGGCCTTCCGCCGTTCAGAAAATGGCGCGAGGCCTCGCTATAGCTAGATCCTTTACTGCCGATATCAGATGCATCCCAAACGCTGCCGCTCCATGTCGACCGAACTCAGAACCCAAGTCCCCTTCTCCGGCATGGCAGACACCGCGAGCGAGCTGCTTGAGCGGCTTGCCGAGCTGACGCCGCTGAAAACCTGGGTGCTTGCCGAGGTCAAAAACGATCATTGGATCATCCGTGGCTGCACCGACGCCTCCTTCGGGTTGAAGGTCGACCAGTCCTTGAGCTGGCCCGAGTCGGTGTGCCGCAGCATGATCGTCATGGGCGGCCCCCAGTTCGCCCCAGACCTGCAGAAAGTCGAACACCTGGCCCAATCCGCCGTGGCGACACGGCTGGGTATCGCAAGCTACCTGGGCGTGCCGATTCGAATCCCTGGCAAGGTCGAGGGGATGCTCTGCGGGCTGGACAACCGGGTCGTCGACGACAAACTCGAGCACCTCCTGCCGCTGGTTGAAACCTTTGGACGGGTCCTGGCCGGATCGTGGGCCCAGCACCTGGCCGAGGTGCAACGGCTGCCGGCTGATTCGCAGGTCATGGAAAATGCACAAACGTTGGCAGGCCTCTACGATCTCGGGACGTTCCGTGATGTCCTGCAGGCAGCGGCGGATCATCGCCATCGCAACGAGCAAGGCGGCGTATTGCGCTTTGACGTGGACGCCAACAGCTCGGTAGGCGGCGTCGGGCCAGAGCAGAACGTAGCGAAGGCCATTGCCCTGCTGAAGCAGGCCACCCGCCCCCAGGACAGCCTGGCGCAGCTGGCGCGCGGAGAGTTCGCCCTGTTCCTGCCTGGCAGCAGCGAAGCCGGGTTGGTGTCGGTCGCCCGGCGTATCCAGTCGTCCTTGAACGCAGAGGGGCTCAGCGCGCGATGGGGAGCCAGCTGGTTCAAGGAAATGCAGCAGCTCGACAATATCGATCAGCTCATCAAGGTGGGTCCCCTGCCACGCGCAAATCCGGCCGAAGGCAATGCGCATCCGATCCCGTCGGCCGCCCTGTAGGACCGGGCCAAGCCTTACAGGCCGAGGGCACGGAGCGTTGGCAGCGGCACCGCCATCGGCGGGTCAGGAAAATACTTACAGTCACGTTCGTCTATTGCCGATAGTGGATTGCGCTGTTTTCTTCAATGATGGCGTGTCACCCGGCGAGCATCGACAGCCAATCGTCTGACACTGATGTTGGACGAAGGTAGGTGCCTGCCCATCAAGGAGGATTGCTATTGGGCGTCACCGCAATTCGGCACGTGGGCGATTATCTGCTCACTGCGCACAGCGTTCCGTGCGATGGAAAGTTTCTGCCGGAGCTTCTGATTTCCAGGCCCGGCGGCATCACCTTGCACCGCTGCCAACCTGAAAGCATCGCCTTTGCCGATCAACGCGCCGCGTATGACTACGCCAAACGCTGGATGGCGACCTGCCAGGTGTCGAGCACGGGCTCGGTCAGCGCAGCCTAGCAACGGGCAGGCCCGCGACTGCGTCCTCGCCTGCGGGACGCAGCGCTCGATGCGATCGTTCCATGCCGCCAACTGTTCGAGCGTGTAAACCTCGACCGGCTTCGCCGC
The DNA here is from genome assembly GCF_003993525.1 of Xanthomonas sp. BRIP62411. Lineage (NCBI taxonomy): Bacteria > Pseudomonadati > Pseudomonadota > Gammaproteobacteria > Lysobacterales > Lysobacteraceae > Xanthomonas > Xanthomonas sp. BRIP62411. The sequence continues at coordinate 21,434 of NZ_QEZI01000023.1, read as the reverse complement.
TGCCAACAGGGCTTTGCATTGCGCAACCGTCGCCACCAAGGATGACGACAGGCGGTCCCGGCAGCCGGTCAGCGATGCGGGGTCCGGGTGCGAGGCGCGCACCGCCTCAAGCACCGCGCCTCGAGCCACTCTTGCCGCCTGCAGGTCACTACAGTGCATCCGCCACTGCTGCCATCCATTGCGCGTTCAACTGCTCCATTCTCTTCCACAATGCCTAGTCGGAAGTGGATAGCCCTGCCATCGGTGTTATCGCGCATCAGCCATCGACAACCGCCGAACCCTCAACTGCATTGCCTTCCCACGCGCGCAACCGCTCTGCCTGACATGCGTCAGGCGTACCCCGACAGCGCGGACGTTTTCTGAAGGGTTAGATTATCGTTTAGTGACAGATATTCCAGTTTTTGAGGAGAGCGCCGTTATTGGGAAACCGATGCCAGGCTCGCTAACCGCGTGAGCATCGATGCCTCTACTGATCTCTTCTGGGACGTCCATGATCGCTTTTCTCCAACGCTTCAACGTCGGCCACCGCCTGGCCGTTGCATTTGGAATCTTGATTCTCCTCTCAGGCCTGCTCGTGGCCACCGGCCTGGGCACCATGGCGAACGCGCGAGCGCAGCTGGACTTCATCGTCCTCGACCGCACCGCCAAGATCCAGGTCGGCAACGGCATGCTGGATGCCAACTCCTCGCTGCTGATCGCATTGGGCACGTATGCCATGGCGACAAGCGAAGAGCTCAACACCGAAGCACTCAACACGATCAACGCGCAGCGCCAGCGCTACCAGGAGCTGCGCACCAAGCTGGACGCGCTGTCCAGCTCGGAGGAAGGGCGGAAGATTCGTGCCGAGATGGACGAGCGTCGGGCAGCGTCCATGAAGTTCAACGACGAAGTCATCGCACTGGCAGCCAGGAACGAGAACGCGCAGGCCCAGGACATCCTCAGCGAGCAAGGGCGGCCCGCCACCCTCGCCTGGCAGGACAAGATCCGCGAACTGGTCACCCGCCAGGAAGGACAGAGCAGGCAGGCCTACGCAGAAGCAGTCAAGTCGATGGACCGGGGCAAGTTCCTGCTCATCCTTGGCGGTGCCGCGGTCGTGCTGGTCAGCAGCCTGCTGGCGTGGCTCATCACCCGAAGCCTGACCCAGCCGCTGGCACGCGCCACGAAAGCGGCTGAAGCCATTGCCAATGGTCAGCTCGGCAACGACGTGCACACGCAAGCCAAGGACGAAACCGGCCGGCTGTTACGCGCCATGCAAGGCATGCAAACGCAGCTCCAGGCCCTGTTGACCGCACAGGGCGACATGGCAAAGCGCCACGATGAAGGCCAGACCAGCTTTCGCATGGATGCCCAGGCCTTCCCGGGTGACTACGGCCGCATGGCCGAGGACACCAATGCCCTGGTGGCCTCGCACCTGGCAGTGCAGTCGAACCTTGCACGGATCATGGGGCGTTACGCCATCGGCGACCTGAGCGAGAGCATGGAGCGCTTGCCTGGTGAGAAAGCGGTGCTGACGCAGACCATGGACGAGGTCAAGGCGAACCTGTCTGCCATGAACATCGAGATCAAGCAGCTGGCGCAGTCCGCGGCCAACGGTGACTTCACCGCGCGCGGCGATGCCGATCGCTTCCAATATGATTTCCGCGTCATGGTGGAGAGCTTGAACCTGCTCATGGCCACCGCGGACGGCAACCTGCAATCGCTGTCGTCGCTGCTGCAATCCATCGCTGCAGGCGACCTCACCGCGCGCATGACGGGCGAGTTCAAGGGGGTCTTCGCGCAGATGCGCGACGACGCCAACGCCACCGCCGCGCAGCTTGCAGAGATCGTCGGACGCATCCAGCAATCGGCGGTGTCGATCAACTCGGCGGCCAGCGAGATTGCTGCCGGCAACCAGGACCTGTCGCAGCGCACCGAACAACAGGCCGCCAACCTGGAGGAGACGGCTGCCTCCATGGAAGAGCTGACCTCCACGGTTCGCCAGAATGCGGAGCACGCACGTCAGGCCAACCAGTTGGCCATCGGTGCCGCAGGCGTCGCCTCCCAGGGCGGGGAAATCGTCAGCAAGGTGGTGGGGACCATGGCCGGCATCGAGGCCTCGTCCAAGAAAATTGCCGACATCATCTCCGTGATTGACGGCATCTCGTTCCAGACCAATATCCTGGCCTTGAATGCTGCCGTGGAAGCGGCGCGGGCTGGTGAGCAAGGCCGTGGGTTTGCGGTGGTCGCATCGGAAGTGCGGACGCTGGCACAGCGTTCCACCGCTGCGGCCAAGGAAATCAAGACCCTGATCGACGACTCTGTCGAGCGCGTCACCGAAGGCTCCACGCTGGTGCATACGGCGGGCACCACGATGGCCGAGATCGTCTCCAGCGTGCAGCGCGTCACCGACATCATGGGTGAAATCTCTGCGGCCTCGCAGGAACAGTCGGCCGGCATCGAGCAGGTCAACATCACGGTAACGCAGATGGATGAAACCACGCAGCAGAACGCGGCCCTGGTGGAGGAAGCCACTGCCGCTGCACGCTCCATGGAAGAACAGGCCGTCCAGCTCACCGAGGCCGTTGCGGTGTTCAAGATTGACACCACCGCGATGTCGCCAATTGTTCAAACCGCTGCACTCGTCTCCAGCAGGAAGCCGGCGGGACCCAGGTCGCTGCCTTCGGTTGCACGTGCGAAGGCGAACATCATTGCCCCGCAACAGGCTGTTTCCTCGACAGCTGTCGCCACGGATTGGCAGGAATTCTAGCCACCGTCTCAGGAGGCCCGGCACTGCCGGGCCTCTGCCGCCCAGAAACATGCTCCTTTGCGATTCCTTTTTTCCACCGAAAATGCAGCGCAAGCGTCCCCGGCGCCAGCCTCCAGTGATGGATGCCTTGCGCCCAATCGTGCGTTCGCATCATCCGGCCTTATCGAGTTTCCGGCGCGCTTGCGGGCAAAAAGCATCCCGTTGACTCCATTGGTTAATAGCGTTCGCCGATCGCAGGCAGGCCAGGGTCGATTCCGGTCATGGCGACAGAGATGTCCCACAGCCGCCTGGCGAGCGCCGGGTCTTCAGCTTGCGGGGCGCGTCTGGCCTCTCCGGCCACACCCCTGATCCCGCGGAAGCCGGTGGGGCCGTAATAGCCGCCGGGCTTCACGGGCCCGGTCGCTGCCAGCAGGGCCGGCCACGCGCCCTTCGCAGCACTGTTGAGCAGCAGGCCGACAAGTGGGCCCATCACCTGGATGGGGCCCATGTGCCGTCCCAGGCTGGTGCTGGCCACGCCGGGGTGGGCACCGACAGCCATGGTGGGCGACCGGGTCGCGCGTAGGCGCCGGTCCAGTTCGAAAAAGAACAACGCATTCGCCAGTTTGCTCGCTCCATAGCGATCGCCCTTGGAGTAGCTCCGCTCGGCGTTGAGATCATCCCAATCGAGGGTTGCCTTCAAATGCGCGATGCTGGACGTGACCACGACGCGCGAGCCGAGCGTCTCGGCCAGCTTGGGCAGCAGCAATGAGGTCAGCGCAAACACCCCGACATGGTTGACGCCGAACTGCGATTCGAAGCCCTGCTTGGTACGCATCAGCGGCGGATTCATGATGCCGGCGTTGTTGATGAGCACATCGATGCGTGGCTCCTTCAAAACATGTGCGGCGGCTGCACGGACGCTATCGAGATCGCCCAGATCCAGTGGCAACCATGCAAGATCGGCACCGGGTGTCAGCCGCTTGATGCGCGCAATCGCCGCATCGGCCCTGCCCTGCTCGCGACAGCCCAGCAACACCCGCGCGCCCCGCGCGGCGAGCACCCGGGAGATCTCAAAGCCCACGCCTGCGTTGGCGCCGGTGACGATGAAGCATTTTCCCGCCTGGTTCGGCACATCTGTTTCGGTAAAGCCGCTTTGATCAAGCAACATGGGTCGCTCCTATTTGAGTGAGTGCTTACGCATTTAACTGGCAAAAAATTAGGCGGCAGACCCCTTCCAGAAAAGGTCGAATCCGGCCCGTTGAATCGCCTCGCGCTCGGCGGGGTTTGCCACGATGGCGTTCATGGTGATGTCGGCAAGCTCGAACAACACGGTGTCGATGTAGAACGTGAGCCTGTCAGGCGCCGAATGCTCCGCAAGACACCGCTCCACGAGTGAGCGCGCGTCCAGAAAAATCGAGTGGCAGCGCAGGCGGCTCTCGGTCGTTACACGGTCCGAGACCTTCAACTGCCGTAAGGCGTTACGTGCCGCCGCATGCTTCAGCCCCCAATCGATCAGCCGACTCCACACCACGAAAAGCCGGTCGTGGGCGGATGCGTCCGCCGGGTACGGCCCCGCCATCGATTCGGCAAGTTCGCCTTCCAATGCCAGAAACAGCGCATTGAGAAGGTCATCCTTCGTGGGAAAGTAAGTAAACAGGGTTCCTTCGGACACACCTGCGGCCTTGGCAATCTTCGAGGTGGGCGCCCCAATGCCCAACTGCGCGATGAGCGCACATGCGGCTCGAAGAAGCGCATCGCGCTTTTCTTCGCTCAGGGGACGCGCCATGATCTGCCACCGTGTAATGAGTGATCACTCAATCATCTTAGAAGGAGACATTTCTGTCAAGGCTTACCTCGACCGGTGCCCGTTCACGATCACGTCTGCGCTCACCGAAGTGATGCGCGTCGTACAAAACTCAGGAGGTTCTCTCACCGCCGTCATCCAGAGGCGATACGTCATTCTCCGCATGCACCTGATCCTCGGACACCCCATCGCTGATGGGATCCCATGTCGGCAGATGGGCAGTTCTCCCCGGTGCTTCTCAACACCGCCAACTCATCCCTGGCGACGGCACAGGCACCCCTCCAGGCCGATGTCAGTAACGTGATCCAGCAAGAAGCGACGCACGCCCTGCGGGCCACGCCGAACCACTTCACAGGTCGTGGTCCGCTTTCCTGCATAGAACCCGAATCCAGTCGGCGCCCACTGGAACCGATGGGCGGCCCCTCTCGATCGACAGCTCAAGGATTTGTCGATGGCAGAGCTTAAACTTGAGCCCATGCCGACTTGAGGCGGCCCCTGGTTCCGTCGCAACATCTGCGCCACTCCAAGGCCTCGTCCGTTTCGTCGCATATCGATCCGATCTCGTTCGGAGGGTCGCCGCAACGGCGTCGCGACAAAACTCACCGCCACTCGCCGCTACCGACCCTGATTGACCGCCACATCCCGGAAGAACATTTCTTGCAAAGCACTGACACAAAAGAAAAAACCAAGAACACCGGCGGGGCTGCAGAGCACACCCCGCTCATGAAGCAATTCTTCGCCGCCAAGTCGGACTATCCCGACCTGCTGCTGTTCTTCCGCATGGGCGATTTCTACGAGCTGTTCTACGACGATGCGCGCAAGGCGGCGCGGCTGCTCGACATCACCCTGACCCAGCGCGGCAGTTCCGGTGGCGCGCCGATCCCGATGGCCGGCGTGCCGGTGCATGCCTACGAGGGCTACCTGGCCCGGTTGGTGGCGTTGGGCGAGTCGGTGGCGATCTGCGAGCAGATCGGCGACCCGGCGCTGGCCAAGGGCCTGGTCGAGCGCAAGGTGGTGCGCATCGTCACCCCGGGCACGGTCACCGACGAGGCGCTGCTGGACGAGCGCCGCGACACGCTGCTGATGGCGATCGCGCGCAGCAAGCAAGGCTACGGCCTGGCTTGGGCCGATCTGGCCGGCGGGCGTTTTCTGGTCAACGAAGTGGACAGCGTGGATGCGCTGGAAGCGGAGATCGCGCGCCTGGAACCGGCCGAGCTGTTGGTGCCCGACGAAGACAACTGGCCGGAGTTCCTGCGTGGCCGCGTCGGCGTGCGGCGGCGGCCACCGTGGTTGTTCGACGCCGACAGCGGCCGGCGCCAGCTGCTGGCCTTCTTCAAGTTGCACGACCTGTCCGGCTTCGGCATCGACGACAAGCCCTGCGCCACCGCGGCCGCCGGCGCGCTGCTGGGTTATGTCGAGGAGACCCAGAAACAGCGCCTGCCGCATCTGACCTCCATCGCGATGGAAGTGGCCAGCGAGGCGATCTCGATGAACGCGGCCACGCGCCGGCATCTGGAGCTGGATACGCGCGTGGATGGCGACACCCGCAACACCTTGCTCGGGGTGCTCGACAGCACGGTTACGCCGATGGGCGGGCGCCTGCTGCGGCGCTGGCTGCACCGTCCGCTGCGCCTGCGCGAGGTCCTGGTACAGCGCCACCACGCCGTCGGCACGCTGATCGACAGCGGCGCCGATGCCGACGTGCGCGAGGCCTTCCGCGCGCTTGGCGATCTGGAACGCATCCTCACCCGCGTGGCACTGCGCTCGGCGCGCCCGCGCGATTTTTCCACCTTGCGCGATGGTCTGGCGCTGCTGCCGAGAGTGCGCGCGATCCTCGCGCCGCTGGATTCGCCGCGCCTGCAGGCGCTGCATGCCGAACTCGGCGAGCACGATGCCACCGCGCATCTGCTGCTCAGCGCGGTGGCCGAACAACCGCCGCTCAAGCTCAGCGACGGTGGCGTGATCGCCACCGGGTACGACGCCGATCTGGATGAGTTGCGCCGCCTGTCCACCAACGCCGATCAATTCCTGATCGACCTGGAACAACGCGAACGCGCCAGCAGCGGCATCGCCACGCTCAAGGTCGGCTACAACCGCGTGCACGGCTACTACATCGAGATCAGCAAGGGCCAGGCCGACAAAGCCCCGCTGCACTACAGCCGCCGGCAGACGCTGACCAATGCCGAGCGCTACATCACCGAAGAACTCAAGAGTTTCGAGGACAAGGTGCTGTCGGCGCGCGAGCGCGCGTTATCGCGCGAAAAGCTGCTGTATGAAGGCCTGATCGATGCACTCGGCGGCGAGTTGGAAGGCCTCAAGCGCTGCGCGAGCGCATTGAGCGAACTTGATGTGCTGGCCGGCTTCGCAGAACGCGCGCAGGCACTGGATTGGTCGCGGCCAGAACTGGACAACGCACCGTGCCTGCGTATCGAACGCGGTCGCCACCCGGTAGTGGAAGCGGTGCGCGATCAGCCGTTCGAACCCAACGATCTGGAGCTGCACGCCGACCGCCGCATGCTGGTCATCACCGGCCCGAACATGGGTGGTAAATCGACCTACATGCGCCAGAACGCGCTGATCGTGTTGCTGGCGCATATCGGCAGCTATGTGCCGGCCAGCCGCGCGGTGATCGGGCCGATCGACCGCATCCTCACCCGCATCGGCGCCGGCGATGACCTTGCGCGCGGGCAATCCACCTTCATGGTGGAAATGGCCGAGACCAGCTATATCCTGCACCACGCCACGCCGCAATCGCTGGTGCTGATGGACGAGATCGGCCGCGGCACTTCCACCTACGATGGCCTGGCATTGGCCGATGCGGTTGCACGCCATCTGGCGCATAGCAATCGCTGCTACACGCTGTTCGCCACGCATTATTTCGAGCTCACCGCACTGGCCGACGAATCGCATGCCGGCGGGACCAGCGGCATCGCCAACGTGCATCTGGACGCGGTCGAACACGGCGAGCGCCTGGTGTTCATGCATGCGGTCAAGGACGGCCCCGCCAATCGCAGCTTCGGCCTGCAGGTAGCCGCGCTCGCCGGCTTGCCCAAGGCCGCCGTGACCCAGGCGCGTCATCGCCTGGCCGAACTGGAGCAACGCGGCGGCGAAAGCCATGTCGCACAGATGGCACCGGCGGCACTGGATGCGCCGCAACAGTTCGGTTTGTTCACTGCGCCCTCTTCCGCTGCGCAGGAAGCACTGCAGGCGCTGGACCCGGACGAACTCACGCCCAAGCAGGCACTGGAAGCCTTGTATCGGTTGAAGGCGTTGCTTTGAGTGCGGGGATTGGGGAGTCGGGATTTGGGATTCGTAGCAGCGCAGCTTGCTGCGCTTGCGGATCTGTTACGGCGGCAAGGTTGGTTGGTCGTTTGAATGCTGGTTGGAGGTTCGTCACGGCGTAGCTGCATGACTGATGCTTGCGGGGCCTGATAATCCATTGCTGTTGCAGGTTTGCGTGGTTGCTTCAATGCTGCTTTGCGATACGCCGGCTCGCGCTGCATCGCGCGCTGCGCGATGACGTGCAGCGCGCGGTTGCCCTGATGGCGCGACGGGCGCACGCTGCCGCAACGTTTTGTCCAACCGGAGACACCGATGACCACGTCCGCCTCGTTGACCGATCAACTTGCCGCGCAGTTGCAGGGCCCGCAGTTGCAGCAGCTCGCCAGCCGGCTCGGCATCGCGCCCGAGCAGGCGCAATCGGCGGTGCAGACCGCGCTGCCGCTATTGATGGGCGCGCTGGGCCGTAACAGCCAGCAGGCCGGTGGCACCGATGCGCTGCTGGGTGCATTGCAGCGCGATCATGCCGGCAGCCCGGACATCGGCAGCCTGCTCGGCGCGTTGCTGGGCGGCTCGGCCAGCGGTGCGCAAGGCAATGGCGCCGGCATCGTGGCGCATCTGTTCGGCGACAAGGCACCGCAGGCTGCCGCAGGCCTGGGCCAGGCCACCGGGCTGGAAACCGGCAAGGCCAATCAGCTGCTGCAATTGCTGGCACCCATCGTGATGGCGTATCTGGCCAAGCGCTTCCTCGGCGGCAATGCCGCGGCCGGCAGCCAGCTCGGCCCGGCCCTGGCGCAGGAACAGCAGCGCGCCGGCAGCAACACCGGGGTCAACGGCCTGCTGGGCAGCGTGCTAGATCAGGACGGCGACGGGAAGCTTGGGCTGGGCGATGTCATGAAGCTGGGTGGCAGCCTGTTCGGCAAGCGCTGACATCGCGCGCGCAGGTTGGGGACATCGGCGCGCCATCCATAGCGTCTCGCTATCGATATGGTTGAATAATTCGAATTCCCCAACCGATCGATGCTGCTTATCGTGTGCACACCCCGCCACGATGAGCCCGCCTGACGCGCATGTCTGCCAGTCACATTCTGCATATCGCCCCATACCGGCCCCTGCAGGCAGGCGCTAGCATCGCCACACGCGGCGACGCTTCTCGATGCCCCCACGGCCGCATGTGCGCCGTCGATGGATGACCACCGCTGACGCATTGCCCGCCCTTTCGATTCCACCAGCACGTGTCCGCAGTTTCGGCACACAGCTCCCCAGGTGCTCACGCACACAGGTATTGCCATGACAACCGAAGCAAAGTGCCCGTTCAACCACGCCGTCGTCGGTACCGGAACCACCAACCGCGATTGGTGGCCCAAGCAGTTACGCGTGGACCTGCTCAGCCAGCATTCGAGCAAGTCCAACCCGCTGGGCCAGACCTTCAACTACGCCGAGGCGTTCAAGCGCATCGATCTGGCCGCGCTCAAGCAGGAACTGCGTGCGCTGATGACCGACTCGCAGGACTGGTGGCCGGCCGACTTCGGCCATTACGGCCCGCTGTTCGTGCGCATGGCCTGGCATAGCGCCGGCACCTATCGCATCGGCGACGGGCGTGGCGGCGGCGGTCGCGGCCAGCAGCGCTTCGCACCGCTCAACAGCTGGCCGGACAACGTCAGCCTGGACAAGGCGCGCCGGCTGCTGTGGCCGATCAAGCAGAAGTACGGCCAGGCGATCTCCTGGGCCGACCTGATGATCCTCACCGGCAACGTCGCGCTGGAAAGCATGGGCTTTACGACCTTCGGCTTTGCCGGTGGCCGCGAGGACACCTGGGAGCCGGATCAGGATCTGTACTGGGGCCGGGAAACCAAGTGGCTGGGTGGCGACGAGCGCTACTCGCGCGGCTCGCCCGGCGTGGACGAGGCGCACGGCGTGCTGGTGAAGGACGACGACAGCGAAGTGCCGCATACCCGCGACCTGGAAAACCCGCTGGCCGCCGTGCAGATGGGCCTGATCTACGTCAACCCGGAAGGCCCGGACGGCAAGCCCGACCCGGTTGCCGCCGCGCGCGACATCCGCGACACCTTCGCGCGCATGGCCATGAACGACGAAGAGACCGTGGCGCTGATCGCCGGCGGCCACACCTTCGGCAAGACCCATGGCGCCGGCCCGGCCGACAACGTCGGTGCCGAGCCGGAAGCCGGCGAGCTGGAAAGCCAGGGCCTGGGCTGGCACAACCGCTACGGCAGCGGCAAGGGTGCCGACACCATCACCAGCGGCCTGGAAGTCACCTGGACCACCACCCCGGCGCAGTGGAGCAACGACTTCTTCGACCACCTGTTCAAGTTCGAGTGGGAGCTGAGCAAGAGCCCGGCCGGTGCGCACCAGTGGGTGGCCAAGAATGCCGACGCCATCATCCCCGATGCGCACGATGCAGCGAAGAAGCATCGCCCGACCATGCTCACCACCGATCTGGCGCTGCGTTTCGACCCCGCTTACGAGGCCATCTCGCGTCGCTTCCACGAACACCCCGACCAGTTCGCCGATGCCTTCGCCCGCGCCTGGTTCAAGCTCACCCACCGCGACATGGGACCGCGCTCGCGTTACCTGGGGGCGGAGGTGCCAAGCGAAGAACTGCTGTGGCAGGACCCGGTGCCGGCCGTCGACCACCCGCTGGTCGATGCGCAGGACGCCGCCGCCCTCAAGCAGACCATCCTCGACTCCGGCCTGAGCGTGGCGCAGCTGGTGTCCACGGCGTGGGCATCGGCGTCGACCTTCCGCGGCTCGGACAAGCGCGGCGGCGCCAACGGCGCACGCATCCGGCTGGCACCGCAGAAGGATTGGCAGGCCAACCAGCCCGAGCAGCTGGCGCAGGTGCTGGGCACGCTGGAGCGCATCCAGGCCGACTTCAACGGCGCACAGTCGGGTGGCAAGCGGATCTCGCTCGCCGACCTGATCGTGCTGGCCGGTAACGCCGCGGTCGAGCGCGCCGCACAGGCCGCAGGCCACAGCGTCACCGTGCCGTTCGCACCCGGCCGCACCGATGCCTCGCAGGAGCAGACCGATGTCGAGTCCTTCGCGGTGCTGGAGCCGGTGGTCGATGGCTTCCGCAACTACGCCAAGCAGCGCTACGCAGTGCCGGCAGAGGCACTGCTGATCGACAAGGCACAGCTGCTGACGCTGACCGCGCCCGAGTTGACCGTGCTGGTCGGCGGCCTGCGCGTGCTCGGCGCCAATGTCGGCGACTCCAGGCACGGCGTGTTCACCACTCGCCCCGGCGTGCTGAGCAACGACTTCTTCGCCAACCTGCTCGACATGCGCACCGAATGGAAAGCCACCTCCGAAGCGAAAGAGGTGTACGAAGGCCGCGACCGCAGCACCGGCGAACAGAAGTGGACCGGCACGCGCGTGGACCTGGTGTTCGGTTCTAACTCGATCCTGCGTGCGGTGGCCGAGGTCTACGCCAGTGCCGATGCCCAGGAGAAGTTCGTGCACGACTTCGTTGCCGCCTGGACCAAGGTGATGCAGCTGGATCGTTTCGATCTGGCGTGAGTTGCAAGGCGCACGCCTTCGTGCGTGCGCCTGCAGCGGTGTTGAAATACACGCAAGAGCTCGACTCGGCACACTGAAGACGTCCGTGGAGCGGCTGTTCTGCGGCTTGGCTGCAAGGCCCTTGCCCGCCCACCATCGCGGGACACGCCGCAAGTACCTCCTTGTAGGCTCTTACGCGGCCTCCATGCCGCGTAAGGTCCCGCGACGGTGGGCGGGCAAGGACCAGGCGGGATGGTCGGTGTGCTTGGTAAGAGCAGGCACGGTGCCCTGCCGTTCTGACAAAGAAGCGTCAGCCAATTTCCTAACGCAACTCGATCAACGACAAGCGTTTAAGCAAACAACCGATCAGCTATCTGGTGCGGTGTCCTCGCCAATTGCGGAACCGTGGGGCGGCATGGATGCCGCCACCGAGCCTACAGGGACGGATTCACCGCGTGTCCCGCGATTGGTGAGGGCGCCGCACACTCGACTCAGCTGGGAAGCGCCCTCTCCTCTTGCGTGAACAGCAACGCTCTGGGTGTTTTATGTCCATCACCCAATTCGCAGCGGACAACCACGCACTGCTACAACGCGTCGATATCGCCCAGTGCGTTGATCAGCCGGCGTGCACGCTTGTCCGGCTTGCCCTCGGGTGCGCGGTAGCCGGTGCGTTCGGCGGCACGCTGCAGCCGCCATTGTGCACGCGCCTCGCGTGAGGCATCGCTTTCCAGGTAGAGCGTCTGTGCGACCGGTGCCGGGCCACGCACATCGCTCAGCGCGGCAACGGTGATTTCGAAGATTTCGCCGCCGCGGTCGATGCGCAGTTGCTCGCCGGTGCGCAGCGTGCGCGAGGGCTTGGGCCGCTGGCCTGCCACATCCACTTTGCCGTTGTCCACCGCCGTCTTGGCCAGGCTGCGCGTCTTGAAGAAGCGCGCCGCCCACAGCCAGACATCCAGCCTGACCGTCGTCGCTTGTTCCACCAGTTGAGTCATCGCGTTGTGCTTGCCGTCGGGTCCAATGGGGCCGCAGGCCGCTGTCGTGATCGCCGCTGCTGCGGCGCCTCGCAACGGGCTGCGTTGAACAAAAAACATTTGGGCACCTTCGCCGGAACTCAAGCATGGCGAGCTGCAGGACCTGGCACGCGACCACGCCCTGGCTGACCGATACAGGCAGAACCGCAGAACCGGTGGCCTGCCCCGCGTCCTCGAAACGCCGGGCAACCGCATGCCTCACACAAGCCAATGCTAGTGTTCGCAGCTTCCGTCCCACGGCGCGTCTGCGATGCCCAAATCCGCTGTCCTGACCGAAGGCCCGATCGGCAAGAATCTGCTGCTGTTCGCGATGCCGATCCTTGCCGGGAATATCGCGCAATCGCTCAATGGCTCGATCAACGCGATCTGGGTAGGTCGCTACCTCGGCGAGGCGGCGCTGACTGCGGCAGCCAATGCCAACAGCATCATGTTCTTCCTGATCGGCTCGGTGTTCGGCATCGGCATGGCTTCGACCATCCTGATCGGCCAGGCGATGGGCGCGCGCGACATTGCGCAGGCGCGCAAGGTCATGGGCACCAGTGCCAGTTTCTTCGGCGGGCTGTCGGCGCTGATCGCGGTGCTTGGCTGGTTTCTGGCGCCGCACCTGTTGACTGCGATGGGCACGCCGCCGGCATCGCAGACGCTGGCCGAGCAGTACCTGCGGGTGATCTTCCTGGCCATGCCGCTGATCTATGTGTTCGCGTTCCTGTCGGCGGCACTGCGCGGCACCGGCGATGCCCGCACGCCGTTCCGCTTTCTGCTGGTGTCGGTGGTGCTGGACATCGTGTTCAACCCGTTGCTGATCTTCGGTCTGGGGCCGTTTCCGGCATTGGGCATCGCCGGCGCGGCCTGGGCCACGTTGCTGGCGCAGGCAGTGGCGCTGGGCGGTCTGCTGCTGTACCTGCGCAGTCAGCGTCATGTGTTGTGGCTGGGACGCGGCGACCTGCACCTGTTCCGCATCGCGCCCACGATCCTGCGCGCGCTCATCGTCAAGGGCGTGCCGATGGGCCTGCAGATGGTGCTGATTTCGCTGGCCATGATCGCGATGATGACGTTGGTCAACAGCTTCGGCACCGACACCGCCGCCGCCTACGGCGCTGCGTTGCAGCTATGGACCTATGTGCAGATGCCGGCGATGGCGCTGGGCGCGGCGTGTTCGACGATGGCGGCGCAGAACGTGGGCGCCGGATTGTGGACGCGTGTGGATGCAACCGCACGCACCGGCATCGTCGCCAACTTTCTGATGACCGGCGTGTTGATCGGGCTGCTGATCGTGTTCGACCACTGGACGCTGGCGCTGTTCCTGCCGAGCGACAGCCCGACACTGGAGGTTGCGCGGCATCTCAATCACATTGGTATCTGGTCGTTCCTGCTGTTTGGCGTGAGCTTTGTGATTTCCGGCGTGGTGCGGGCCACTGGCGCGGTGATCCCGCCGCTGCTGATCCTGGCGTTCGGTCTGTGGGGCGTGCGCGTGCCCCTGGCGAACGCCTTGATTCCGCACCTGGGAGCCGATGGCATCTGGTGGAGCCTTCCGATCAGCTCGGTGTGTTCGATGCTGCTGTCGCTGGCGTATTACCGCTGGGGCGGCTGGCGCAAGGCACGCATGCTGACCACGCCAGCGCATCCGGCGAATCCTGCGGAGCTGGCCGCCGCCGCCGAAGTGCCGGTGCATCCGGCCTCGCCGGTCGCCGATACCGCGCCGATCGCAGCATTGCCGCAGCACCGCCAGCGCTGATGTCGGCCGGCATCACCGGGCGGCGGGCGGCAACAGCGACTGAAATCAAGCCAGGTCGAACCCAGCAGCCGGATGCCCTGTTGAGATGATCGATCCAGCGCATGGCCGCCTGGTGAGTGATCCACTCGACCAATCCACGGAACAGCTGGCGGAGCAGCTGCCAGGACGTCGTTCCCTCGACCAACACAGCACGCGCTCGCCCTCAACGCATGCCCCACCGCCCAATCCCCAATCCCCAATCCCGATTCCCGATTCCCGATTCCCGATTCCCACAACGCAAACGGCCGCCCGAAGGCGGCCGTCTGGCATCAGCAGGACAAGCCTGCCGGTGACTTACTCAGCCTTGGCAGCAGCCTGGCGAGCAGCCTTGGCCTGTGCAGCGGCGGCCAGATCTTCCTTGATGCGGGCGGCCTTGCCTTCCAGACCACGCAGGTAGTACAGCTTGCCGGCGCGAACCTTACCGCGACGCTTCACTTCGACCGAGTCGATGATGGCGCTGTGGGTCTGGAACACGCGCTCGACACCGAAGCCGTGCGAGATCTTGCGCACGGTGAAGGCGGAATTCAGGCCGGCGTTCTTGGTACCGATCACGACGCCCTCATAGGCCTGCACGCGCTCGCGGTTGCCTTCCTTCACCTTGACGTTCACCACGACGGTGTCGCCCTGGTTGAACTCGGGAAGCTTGCGCTGAATCTGGGCGGCTTCGAAGTCAGCCAGGATGGTCTTGTTGAGTTTGCTCATGATGGGCACCGCGTGTCTGGTGATATTGGACCGGCAGTCGCCGCACGGCGATTGCTCGAGGTTCGTAGGAGGGCCAGACGCAAGGCTGGCCAGCAAGCCGCATATTGTACCCCAATCGATATTGCAAGAGCTAGGGGTGAGCCCTTATTTCTCGTCGCCTTGGGCGAGTTCGCGGCGAAACTCGTCCAGCAGACGGCGATCGTTCTTGTCCAACCCGGCCTCGTCGAGCAGGTCCGGGCGACGCAACCAGGTCCGGCCCAGCGACTGCTGCCGACGCCAGCGCGCAATTGCAGCGTGATTGCCCGAGCGCAATACCTCCGGTACATCGCCCCAGTCATGAGTCGACGGATGGCTGTAGTGCGGGCAGTCGAGCAGGCCTTGCGGGCCTTCGAAACTGTCCTGGGCTGCGGATTCGGCGTCGTTCAACACCCCTTCCTGCAACCGCGTCACCACATCCACCAGCACCGCCGCGCCAAGCTCGCCACCGGACAACACGTAGTCGCCGATGGAGATTTCCATATCCACCGCCTGCGCCAGAAAACGCTCGTCCACGCCTTCGTAGCGCCCGCACAACAACACCATGCGTGGCAACTGCGCCAGCTCGCGGGCAAGCGGCTGGGTGAGCGGCCGCCCCTGCGGGCTGAGATAGATCACCGGCGCCGGACGCGGGTCCGCCGCTTGCACCGCGTCCAGACAGGCCCGCAACGGCTCGATCAACATCACCATGCCGGGCCCACCACCGAACGGACGGTCGTCCACGCGGCGGTAATTGCCCTGCGCATGCTCGCGCGGATTCCAGCCCTGCAATTCCAGCAGGCCACGCTCCTGCGCCCGCCCGACCACGCCGAACGCTGCGCATTGCGCAATGAACTCGGGGAACAGGCTGATGACGTCGATGCGCACTAGCGGGAGTCGGAAATCGGGACTGGGAATGGGTAGAGCAAGCGCGGAGCCGGGGCACCGCCTTGATCAGAAATCCGGATCCCAGTCCACCACGATCAGGTTGGCGTCGAAGTCGACCGACTTGACGAAATCCGGCAGCACGAACGGCACCAGCCGCTCGCGATCGCCGCGCACCACCATCACGTCGTTGGAGCCGGTGGAGAACAGGTGCGACACCGTGCCGAGCTTGACGCCCTCGACGGTTTCCACCTGCAGCTCTTCCAGATCCACCCAATAGTATTCATCGGGCTTGGGCGGCGGCAGCACGCTGCGCGAGACATAGATCTCGGTCCCGTGCATGGCTTCGACGGTGTCACGGTCGCTGACGTCCGGGAACACTGCAATCAGATTCTTGCCCTGATCGCGTCCACGGACGCCACTCACGACCGACTCCTGCCCCGAGGGCGCCCGCACGATCCACGGTTGATACCGGAAGATCGCACTGCGCGGCTCGGTCCAGGATTCGAGCTTGAGCTCGCCCTTGACACCAAAAGCGCCGACAATCCTGCCTAACAGGATGCGGCGCTCGGTCGGCTTCATCTGCGTCGACTCTGGGCCGGGCGGTGACGCCCGGCCCTCAAGATCAGGCCGCAGCGGCCTGGGACTTGGAGGCTTCGCGATACAGGTTACGCACCTTATCAGTCAGCTGTGCGCCCTGGCCGACCCAATGGTCGACGCGTGCGACGTCCAGCACGACGCGCGGTTCTGCGCCCTGTGCAACCGGGTTGTAGTAACCCAGACGCTCGATATTGCGGCCATCGCGCGCGCTGCGCACGTCGGTCACGATGATGTGGTAGAACGGACGCTTCTTGGCGCCGCCGCGGGTCAGTCGAATCTTGACCATGGTGTCGTTTTCCTAAAGTTGCCCAGTCGCCAGAATGGCGCGGTAAGCCAGCGATTATAGCGGGCTCCGGCGGCGAAGCCAAGCCACCCCCAATTCGCTCAGATCCCTTGCCAGGCCTGGGTCTGCAGGGCCCGCTCCAGCAATGGCAGTTGCGCGGCCTGCGCCGGCCACGATGCCGCTCCGGCTTGCACGATCGCCTGCTGACCACGCGCATTGCAGCTGAACACCCCATCGAACCCGTCCAGCTCGCCCAGCGTAACCGGGCGCGACTCCTGCTGGATCCCGAGCATCTGCAGGCCTGCCTGCAGCAGACGCTGCTGGGTGCCTAGCAGCGCCGGTCCTTGCGGCCACACCACCCTGCCCTGCTGCCACAGGCCCAGATTCCAGAAGGCACCTTCCAGCAGATGCTCCTGGGCGTCGACCAGCAGGGCATCGTCGTAGCCGGCCACCAGGGCCTGGCGACGCAGGTGCAGCAGCGCGAAGGTGCCGACATGCTTGTGCCGGGGTTGCTCGCGCACATGATGGACCGGCTGCACGCGTAGTGCGGTGGCTGGCATCCGGGCGGCGGGCGCGATGGAGATCAGCACATCGAGCGCAAGCTGCCGCGATGGATCGCGCAGGTCGAAATCCTGCGCAAACACAGTGATGCGCACGCTGGCATCGGCGCAGTCCGCAGCCGACAACGCAGCGCGCAACTGGGCGCGCAGGGATGCCTCATCGATCGCTGCACCGAACAAGGCAGCGCCGTCGTGTTGCAGCCGCTGCAGATGCAGGTCCAGCCCGCGTACCGCACCGGCGCGCACCTGCAACGTGGTGAAGTGGCCGTAGTTGATCAGTGCGGCGGCGCCCAGTTGCTGCGCTGTCGCCACTGCACCGTTGCAGAAGATCAGCGGCACACCAGCGCCTGCGCCTGCGCCCACCACTGGGTCACCAGTTGCGCGGCAGGCTGGGCCGGCGCCATCCAGGCCGATTGGCCGGCCCAGGCCTGCATGGCGTCCAGGCGGTTGTCGCGCGCGGCGGCCTGACGCATCGGCGCGGTCAGCGCGCGCTGCACCGGATACGGCGCCGGCACCGGTGCCTCTGCGGCGGCGGAGGCATGCACATACGGCGTGGCGAGCGCACGCCCCAGCCGGCCGGAAAATGCGCGGGTCGGCTGGGTCTGTTCCGGTTCGGCCTGGGCCAGGGCATCGGCCCAGGCGCTTGGCAGCGCCGCCTCGGGGGTGCGCAGCAGGCAGGTGCCGATCTGCACCGCGCTCGCGCCCAGCGTCAGCGCCGCGGCAATGCCGCGCGCGTCGGCGATGCCGCCTGCGGCGATCACCGGGAGATCGAGGTGATCGACCAGTCGCGGCAACAAGGCGAACAGCCCGGTCATCTGCCGCTCGGCACGGCCGGCGTCGAACGCACCGCGATGCCCACCGGCCTCGGCCCCCTGCGCAACCACCGCATCGGCACCGGCCGCCTGGGCCGCACGCGCTTCGTCCAGCGTGGTGGCGCAGGCGAACCAGGCGATGCCGGCGTGCTTCAGGCGTGCAACCTGGTCAGGCCGAAACACGCCCATGATCGACGAGGCCACCGCAGGCCGCGCGGCGAGCAAGGCCTCGAACTGGGCATCGAAGTCGGCAGGCGCCGCATCGCCCGCACCCTCGGGAACCGGCGGCCCCCAGTGCGACAGAAACTTACGTACGCGCGCCTCCGCAGCGGCGTCGCGCACCGGTGCCGGATCGGGAATCCATAGATTGACCTGTGCAGGCCCGGCGCTTGCGTCACGGAAGGCCGCCATCCACGCCACGATGTCCTGCGGCTGCGACAACACCGCGCCCATCGCACCCATGCCGCCGGCCGCAGCAACCGCCGCCGACAACGGCACCGGGCAGGCGCCGGCCATGGGGCTGAGCAGGATCGGCATGCGCAGCCCGAATTGGTTACAGAAAGAGTCAATACGACCTAAGCAGGAATGGCTCATCCAGACTTTGAAGATGTCACGACCAAACCACAGTATGCATTGACGCATCGGCCAATGGACATTGAGCGCCTTGCAGCGCAAGCAACGAACTCTGTATACCCGGCTGAGCTCCACAAGGCAATGAAATGCCTGCCCGACGGCACCTAACATCACTACTGAAAATGGCTGGCAATAAATTGCCAGTACTTCAGCAAGGAGGCGGGCCTGCAACTCGCAGGCCCGCCAATCAACTAGATGCCAAAGTGAATCGTTCCGCGCAAAGGCGTCGTGCGATTATCGCAATACTGTTCAAAGTCCGCGTACAGCTTGACCACGTTGGCCTGGGCATCTTTCTCAATAGCACGCACGTTGAGCGTGCCACGATTTTCATTGCACCCTCGTCCGTTACCAGTGAAGTCCAATCCCGCATGAGTGCCATCTGCGAAACGTCGCGTAGGGTAACGCCCAGGCACCAGCGTCTTCCCTACAGGCGCAGCGATACTCGCATACCAATCGTCACGCAGGCCTGAAGCGGAATACCGCAGGTATGACGCGTTTCCATCCAACACGAAGATACTGGTGTCGTTGTAATACATCTTTCCCACGCCGCCGCCCACGTAATCATCGCTACCGCTCGTCAACTTCAGCGATAAGGGCGGTGCGTTATAGCTGATGATGCCAGCAAGTGCTGGCGCCTTACTCTGCTCGCATCGCTGCAGGAACGTTGCCTCCAGCTTGTCCACGTTGCCAGCGGCATCGAATGAAATCTGCCTGACCGTCACCTTCCCCCAGATTTCGTTACAGCCCCGCCCGGTACTGGATACGTCAAGACCAGGGGAACGCCCGGTCTTGAAAGCTGACCGTTCGGCGTTCGCATAAGTGCCTGGAGCCAGAACGCTGCCGACCGGAGCGGCGATTCTTATATACCAGTATTCGCCAGACGCACCATCGGCAGTAAACGTGAGCCGATCCTTGTTCCCTGACATGCCGAATTTTGCATTGGCATCAGTCAAGACAGCAGACTTTCCCTGACCAATATAGTCACCAGCGTTGCTGGAATAAGAAAAGATTGATGCCGCACTACATGCAACCGACAATCCAATACCGCTAAGACTGACCGTAAACTTGCAAAAAAATCCTTTAAATCCTTTCATGAATCCTCCGATGATTAGATTGCTCGTCCGCGAGCAATCGCGCCCGTCCGCGGGCGCGCAATCCTAACATCGAAGTGATTTCAATACTCAGCGGGTGATGCGACCAAGCGGACGCATCAGCACACTACCGCACTCAGCGGAACGGCATGCCGCCGCGGCCGCCCATGGCGCCCATCATGCCCTTCATGTTGCGCATCAGGCCCTTCATGCCGCCGCCAGCCAGCTTGCCCATCATCTTTTCCATCTGCTGGTACTGCTTCATCAGCTTGTTGACGTCGGCCGGCTGCATGCCGGAGCCGCGGGCGATGCGGGCGCGGCGCGAGCCGTTGAGCAGGGCCGGGTTGCGGCGCTCCTTCTTGGTCATCGAATTGATGATCGCGATCATGCGCGGCACTTCCTTGCCGGTGACCTGCTGCTTGACGTTGTCCGGGATCTGGCCCATGCCCGGCAGCTTGTCCATCAGCCCATGGATGCCGCCCATGTTCTGCATCTGCTCGAGCTGCTCCTTCATGTCGTTGAGGTCGAACTTCTTGCCCTTGGCGACCTTGGCGGCGAGCTTGGCGGCCTTTTCCTGGTCGACGCTGTGCTCGACCTGCTCCACCAGCGAGAGCACGTCGCCCATGTCCAGGATGCGGCTGGCGACGCGGTCGGGGTGGAACACGTCCAGGCCGTCGGTCTTTTCGCCGGTACCGACGAACTTGATCGGCTTGCCGGTGATGTAGCGCACGCTCAGTGCGGCACCACCACGGGCGTCGCCGTCGGTCTTGGTCAGCACCACGCCGGTCAGCGGCAGCGCCTCGCCGAAGGCCTTGGCGGTGTTGGCCGCGTCCTGGCCGGTCATCGCATCGACCACGAACAGGGTTTCGGTGGGGTTGACCGCGGCGTGCAGCGCCTTGATCTCGTCCATCATCGCCGCATCGATCGCCAGGCGGCCGGCGGTATCGACCAGCAGCACGTCGGCGAACGACTTGCGCGCATCGCTGATGGCGGCGCGCACGATGTCGACCGGCTTCTGCGAGGCGTCGGACGGGAAGAACAGCACGCCGACCTGCTCGGCCAGGGTCTTGAGCTGCTCGATCGCGGCCGGGCGATAGACGTCGGCCGAGACCACCATGACCTTCTTCTTGCGCTTTTCCTTCAGGTGCTTGGCGAGCTTGCCGACCGTGGTGGTCTTGCCCGCGCCCTGCAGGCCGGCCATCAGGATGATCGCCGGCGCCGGCACGTTGAGGTTGAGGTCGGTGGCGGCCGCGCCCATCACCGCGGTCAGCTCGTCGCGGACGATCTTGATCAGCGCCTGGCCCGGGGTCAGCGATTTGAGCACTTCCTGGCCGACCGCGCGCACCTTGATGCGCTCGATCAGCGCCTGCACCACCGGCAGCGCCACGTCGGCTTCGAGCAAGGCGATGCGCACTTCACGGGTGGCTTCGCGGATGTTCTCCTCGGTCAGGCGGCCGCGGCCGCGCAGGCGCTCCATGGTGCCGGAGAGACGTTGGGTAAGGGACTCGAACATGCGCAAGGGACCGCGTGAGGGGAAACGGGCGTCGATTATAGCGGCACCGGCCAATGCGCCGCCCCGGCGGCCCCGCTGCCCGGCCGGTCAAGCCAGCCCGGGACGCCGCCGCACCACCGCCCGTCCATGCGCGCGGCCAGCCAGCGCCGGCGCCGCAATGGACAGAAACCGCGGCCGCGGGACCAGCGGCCGCCCCATCCCGGGCCCGCCC
>NZ_QEZI01000022.1:0-334519 GCF_003993525.1 Xanthomonas sp. BRIP62411 | reverse complement strand
GCTGATCTGCAACTTGGCTGCAGGGCCCTGGTCTGCTGATCTGCAACTTGGCTGCAGGGCCCTGGTCTGCTGATCTGCAACTTGGCTGCAGGGCCCTGGTCTGCTGATCTGCAACTTGGCTGCAGGGTCCTTGCCCGCCCACCGTCGCGGGACACGCCGCAAGTACGTCCCTGTAGGCTCTTACGCGGCATCCATGCCGCGTAAGGTCCCGCGACGGTGGGCGGGCAAGGACCTGTCGAAATGGTCGGTGTGTGTGTTTGCAAGCAGTGCATGACGTGCTCTGGTTGGATCACGGGGGCGTCCGCAAGCCGAGCGGAAGACCAGACTACAAACGTCTAGCCTGCCCACCGCAAGCCGAGCAACATGTTTTCAAGAAAACAGCCGACCAACTGTCTGGTGCGGTGCCCTCACCGGTTGCGGGACCGTGTGGCGGCATGGATGCCGCCACCGAGCCCCCAGGGACGGGTTCACGGCGTGTCCCGCAAGCGGTGAGGGCACCGCGCCCTCGACCGACTAAAGCGTTTCACCTGGCTCTCTGACTGCCTCCGACAAGAGGCGGCTAACAAAAACCATTGCGTTCACCGCCTGACGCGCGCTCTTTGTCTCCTGTCAGCCATTCGCGACCCGGGCGTGGCAGCAACAAACCCTGCTGCGCTGCACCTGACCGTAATCCGGCGGGGCAGTAGAATAGGACCATGAATGCGACCACTGCCCCCCTGCCCTATAGCGCCGCGCGTCTGCACGAGCTGGCGCAACTGCTGATCGGCAACATCCGCGAGCTGGCCCAGGCCGGCTGGACGCCGGCCACCAGCAGCAATTTCTCCCATCGCCTGGACGAACAGCACGCCGCGATCACCGTGTCCGGCCGCGACAAGGGCCGCCTGGTCGAGGAAGACATCATGGTGGTGGACTTTGATGGCCTGGCCGTCGGCCGGCCGTTGCGCCCGTCCGCGGAGACGCTGCTGCATACCCAGCTGTATCGCCGCTTCCCGGAGATCGGCTGCGTGCTGCATACCCATTCGCCGGTGCAGACCATCGCCTCGCGGCTGTATGCCGGCGCCGGCGTGATCCGGCTGGAAGGCTATGAGCTATTGAAAGCCTTCGAGGGCAACACCACCCATGAAACGGCAGTGGACGTGCCGGTGTTCGCCAATACGCAGGACATGCAGGTGCTGGCCGCGCAGGTGGAGGCCTTGCTGGACAAACAGAGCCTGTGGGGGTATCTCATCGAAGGACACGGTCTGTATGCCTGGGGCCGCAACATGGCCGAGGCACGCCGTCACCTGGAGGCCTTCGAATTCCTGCTGCATTGCGAACTCGAGCTGCTGAAGCTGCGCGGCCCGCGCTGAGTCCTCGCCACCTCCCCCTTCCCTTGTGAGCCAGATCGCCATGAGCCGACTGCGTATCTTCGCCGACACCAATCCCAGCATTCCGGAATTCGACAGCCGTGACGGCGATGCCATCGCCGCCGAGCTGACCAAGATCGGCGTGACCTTCGAGCGCTGGCATGCCAGCCAGCCGGTCGAGCCCGGCGCCACGCCCGAGCAGGTCATGGCTGCCTACCGCGTCGACATCGACCGCATCAGTGCCGAGCGCGGCTTCAAGACCGTGGACGTGGTCAGCATCGCGCCGGACAATCCCAAGCGCGAGGAAATGCGCGCCAAGTTCCTGGACGAGCACTTCCACAAGGAAGACGAGGTGCGCTTCTTCGTCGCCGGCTCGGGCCAGTTCACGCTGCACGTGGACAACAAGGTCTACGAGATCGAATGCGTGAAGGACGACCTGATCGCCGTGCCCGACAGCACCCTGCACTGGTTCGACATGGGGCCGGAGCCGCACTTCGTGGCGATCCGCTTCTTCACCGAGCCCGATGGCTGGGTCGGCCACTTCACCGGCACCGAAATCGCCCAACAATTCCCCCGCTACGCCCCCGAGAAACCTCCAAAGGCCAGCTGACGATGACACGACCGCAAGCGATCCTCACCGATATCGAAGGCACCACCAGCAGCATCTCGTTCGTCAAGGACGTGTTGTTTCCGTATGCGCGCCGCGCCATGCCGGCCTACGTGCAGGAGCACGGCGGTCACCCGCAGGTGCGGCACTGGCTCAACCAGGTGGCCGACGAGATCGGCGAGGACGTGCCGGACGAAGTCCTGGTCAGCACCCTGCAGACCTGGATCGACGAGGATCGCAAGCACACCGCACTCAAGGCGCTGCAGGGAATGATCTGGAGCGACGGCTACAAGACCGCCGACTTCACCGCGCACATCTATGCCGATGCGGCGATCCAGCTGCAGGCCTGGCATGCGGCCGGCATTCCGCTGTACGTGTATTCGTCCGGCTCGGTGCCGGCGCAGAAGCTGTTCTTCGCCCATAGCGATGCCGGCGACCTGAGCGCGCTGGTCACCGACTGGTTCGATACCGAAGTCGGCCCCAAGCGCGAGAGCGCCAGCTACCGCCGCATCGCCGAACGCATCGGCGTGCCGCCGGGCGAAATCCTGTTTCTGTCGGACGTGATCGAAGAGCTGGACGCCGCCAAGCGTGCCGGCATGCGTACCGCGTTGCTGGACCGTCGCGAGGATTACCCCACCCCACGCTCGGCCGACGAGATCGGCAGCCACCAGCGCGTGGAAAGTTTCACCGAGCTGGCGCTGTAAGCGCGATCGGCAAGCCCGCTGCGCTCATCCTCGGGTGAGCGCAGTCGTTACCCGGCGTTGCATGCGCTCTTGATGCATTGCGGATCAAGCGCGCCGTGCGCACCCGCCTGACGGCAGGCTCGCGGCGCTGTTGCAGGCGTGGCTCAGCCGACCTTGCCGATGCGCAGTGGCGAGACTTGGCAGGCCTGCTGCAGGCAACGTGTTCTGCAAGATGTGCTTGAAGCGGATCGATGGACGTTGTGCAACGTCATGGCCTGCGTTGCGATCACTGCGCCCCCGCGCTCCACCCGTCCTCCCAGACCTCGGCGTTTGTCATGTCGCTGCATTCCCCCTTCGGACCGAACGCCTTGTTGCGGCGACTCTCCTTGTTGATCCTCATCGTGGCCTTGATGGCCGGCTGTCACCCCGATGCCGGTGCCGCACTGCCCAAGCAGGCGGCGGCAGGCAAGGATGAGGTGGACCCGGTCGACCAGGCGGCGCTTGCGCAGGCATTGAACGCGCTGCAGCCACAGCGTCCTGGGGTGACCGACCTGTATGTGGTCGGCTTCGCCGGCGATGCCAGCGACGATGTGTTCCGCAACGAAACGCTCTACCTCAAGCAGCTGTTCGAACGGCGCTTCGATGCGCGCGGCCGCGTGGTCACGTTGATCAACAACCCGGACAATCTGGGCGAGCAGCCTTACGCGCCATTGGCGACCTACGACAACCTGTACGACACGCTTGCGGCGGTCGGCAAGCGCATGGATCGCAAGGAAGACGCGCTGCTGCTGTTCGTCACCACCCATGGCACCGAAGACCACACGCTGTACGTGCAGGTGGACCAGAACGAGGAGGATTTCATCAGCCCGCAGGATCTGCGCCAGGCGCTGGACGATGCCGGGATCGGCAACCGCATCATCGTGCTGTCGGCCTGCTACTCGGGCGGCTTCATTCCGGCGCTGCGTTCACCGGACACGCTGGTCCTCACTGCTGCGCGCGCAGACCGGCCTTCGTTCGGCTGCGGCAACACCTCCAATGCGACCTACTTCGGCCAGGCCTGGTTGATCGATGCGATGAACCGCAGCGACGACCCGTTGGCGGCGTTCGCCAGCGCCAAAACGGCGATCACTGCGCGCGAGAAACAGGACGGCGAATTGCCATCGTTGCCGCAGCAGTCGCTCGGCAGGCACATCGCGCCGGTGCTGGCACGCTGGCGTGCAGGCCTGCATGCAGGCCCGGCGGTGGCCTATCCCTATCCACCGCTGGATGCTGTGCCGGATGACGGGCAAGACCGCGCTCCAGAAAGCGATTCCGATACGCAGCCACTGCACAGCGCGACGAACGCCAAAGCGCCGGCCGCTCCCACCCGCCCGCGCAACCCGCTGCCCGTGCCGCCGACACCGGCACCGCCACCCTGATCACTGTCATGCACTGAGACTAATTCTCATTTCGTCAGCGCTTGCGCGGCCTCGCTACACTCGCCGGGCCAGCCAGCGCACGCCAGCCAGCATCGATCCCCGCCAGCGCGCCATCGCCTGCCAGCCCGGATCCCAGAACGCCTCCCTCGTGGAGGCGTTTGTGTTTCTGCCCCCCAGGATTCAGCCGCGCATCCATCCACAACGCTCCCGTAGGAGCGCATTCATGCGCGAAGGACTCTCCACACACACCCGCACCCCGCACAGCCCTCAAGGATCGGCGCGCTGCAGGCGATACACCGTGCGTGCGCTGTACTGCCCGGTCGGCAGCGACGCGCGCACGTCCACGGTGTGTTCACCCACCTCCAGCGTGGTCGGCAATGCGCCACGCCACAGGTGCGTGGACGGCGTGGCCTCGGGCGAGCGGTCGTAGCCGCGCAACTGCTCGGCCGCATCGTCGCGCACGTTCTCGGCCAGCAGGCGCGGATCGGCACGCTCCACCCGCTTCATCGGCTGCCATGCGCCATTGTCGATGCGCATCTCGACGAGGGTGTCGTCCCGGCCCATGAACACATTGGCGTAGATCCCCCAGGCCGCATACGCGCCCTGGCGCAGCACCTTGGGCGCGTGCAGCAGCAGTTGCGCATCATCGACCGAACGCGCGACGTGATAGGCCAGCGTGTAGTCGCCGCCGGGCGCCACCTGCAGCACCGCGTAACCGTTCGGCGTGCCGTCGCTCATCGTCGCGTCGGGAATGCCGGCGGCGTCCTTGGCACCGGACCAGAACGCACCGCAGGCCGCGCCGACGTTGTATTCGTGCAGCGGGCGGGCGCCCTGCCAACCTTCGTCGGCGCCGTGATCGACCTGTCGCTGGGTATGACTGTGTGCGCTCAGCACCAGCACATGCGGGAAATCCTTCAACAGGGCGAACAGGCGGCGGCGATCGGCATGCCGGAAGGTCTCCTGCCCCGGCGCCGCGTCGAACAACGGAATATGCATGCCCAGCACCAGCAGCCGCTCGCGTGGCAGCTGCGCCAGATAGGCCTGCAGGAACGCGAACTGGTCCTCGCGCAGGCCGCCGACATAGGCCGGTTTGCCGCCTGGCGTATAGATCACATCGTCCAGGAACACGAAGCTGGCGTTGGCCTCTTCCACCGCGTAGGTGTCCGGGCCGTAGACGGCACGCCAGCTGTCCA
Organism: Xanthomonas sp. BRIP62411; assembly: GCF_003993525.1. Classification (NCBI taxonomy): domain Bacteria; kingdom Pseudomonadati; phylum Pseudomonadota; class Gammaproteobacteria; order Lysobacterales; family Lysobacteraceae; genus Xanthomonas; species Xanthomonas sp. BRIP62411. The sequence goes on along the minus strand of NZ_QEZI01000022.1, from coordinate 329,272 downwards.
GCGACTGCGCATCGTCGCCCGCATCGAAGTTGAGATCGTGATTGCCCGGCACATGGAACCACGGCACGCCCAGTTGGGTGGTGACCTTGTTCAGGGCCGGGTACAGGCTCAGATCGTCGCTGACGATATCGCCCAGCGTGGTGCCCAGCCGGGCCGGGGTCTTGCCGACGATCGGCGCGACGATATCGCGCTGGTAATACCCCACGTCGGTGAGGCTGGCGGTCTGGCTGTCGGCGAACACCAGCATCTGGAACCCATCCTTGCCGGCACTGGCGCGCGGGGTCAGCGCGAAATCCCAGTGCCGGGTGTTGCGCCCGGTGGCGGCGATGCCAGGGTACTTGCGCTTGGCCGATCCCGTGGGTGCGTAGTGACGCCAAAAACCCGGCAGTCCGTCCGCGCTTGGCACAAAGCTGCGGTCGCCTGGCTTGATCACGAACACCGTCTGCCCGTCGCGTACCGGCAGGCGGTAGCGGCCTTGCGCGTCGGTGCGCACCAGCTGCTCGCCATTGGAGACGGTCACGTCGCTGATGCCCGGCTCGTCGGCGCTGCGTCCGGCACGCCCGTCGCGCTCTTCGTAGACGATGCCATCGACCACGGCATCGCGTGCGTACGCGCCCCCCGCGAGCAAACCCAGGGCCAACAGAGCGAAACGAAGCTGCATGCGTTTTTCCGCGGAAAGACCAGCGGAAATTGTACCTGCCAAGGCCGGGCGCACATCACGCCCCCCCCCTCATCGTAGGAGCGCACCCGGGCGCGACGGGCGTTATCGGTAACGCTCCATCGCGCCCGGGTGCGCTCCTACGGGGTGATGCTATTGGTGCCGCGACTCCAGCAGTGCCACCGCATCGGCCAGGCCCAGGCCGCGCGCGCGCAACAGCACGATCAGGTGATACAGCAGGTCGGCCGACTCGCCGAGCAACTCGGCATCGCCCTGCACCACGCCGGCCAGCGCGGTTTCCACGCCCTCCTCGCCCACCTTCTGCGCGATGCGGCGGATGCCCTGCTCGAACAGCCTGGTGGTGTAGCTGCCGTGCGGGCGCTCCTGCTCGCGCGTGGCGATCAAGGCATCCAGGCTGCCGAGGAACTGGCCGGGCGCGGTGGGGAAACAGCTGGTGCGGCCAAGATGGCAGGTCGGCCCATGCGGGCGCGCCTGCACCAGCAGCGTGTCGGCATCGCAATCGGTCTGGATCGACACCACCTTCAACACGTTGCCCGAGCTCTCGCCCTTGGTCCACAGGCGCTGCTTGCTGCGGCTGAAAAAGGTGACTTCGCCGCGTTGCTGCGTGACCGCCAGCGCTTCGGCGTTCATATAGCCCAGCATCAGCACGCGCAGGTTGTCGGCGTCCTGCACGACCACCGGCAACAAGCCATCGCCCTTGCTCCAGTCCAGTGTTGCGAGCGCATCGCCCGCTGCCGTCTCGTTACTGCCCATCACGTACCTCGATCTGTTGCGCGCGCAGGAATTGCTTGAGTTTCGGGATCGGAATCGCACCACTGTGGAACACGCTTGCCGCCAGCGCGCCATCGACATCGGCCTGGTCGAACACGTCGGCAAAATGCTGCATGTCGCCGGCACCGCCGGAGGCAATCAACGGCACGTGGCACAGCGCACGCACCTGGCGCAGCTGCGCGATGTCGTAGCCGCGCCGCACGCCGTCGTTGTCCATGCAGTTGAGCACGATCTCGCCGGCGCCCAGGCGCTGCGCTTCGGCCACCCAGTCCAGCGTACGCATCGGCAGGGCCTGGGTCTTGCTCGGATCGCCGGTGTAGCGGCGCACGCGCCACTGCCCATCGTCCTCGCGGATCGAGTCAATGCCGACCACCACGCATTGCACGCCGAAGGCGTCTGCGAGCTCGGAGATCAGCTGCGGCCTGCCGAGCGCCGGCGAGTTGATCGAAATCTTGTCGGCACCGGCATGCAGCACCGCGCGCGCGGTGTCCACATTGCCGATGCCGCCGGCCACGCAGAACGGGATATCGATCAGCCGCGCCACCCGCTCGACCCAGGTGTAATCGACCGAGCGCCCTTCCGGGCTGGCACCGATGTCGTAGAACACCAACTCGTCGGCACCTTGCGCGCGGTAGCGCAGCGCCAGTTCGACGATGTCGCCCATGTCGATGTGGTCGCGGAACTTGACACCCTTGACTACGCGTCCGTCGCGCACGTCCAGGCAGGGAATGATGCGGCGGCTCAGCATGCCAGTGCCTCCTTCAACGCCAGATGCCCTTCCAGCAAGGCCTTGCCGAGCACGATGCCGGCGCAGCCGGCAGCCTTGGCGGCAACGACATCGGCCAGGTTGCGCGCGCCACCGGACACCTGCACCTGCAACTGCGGCGCCAGCGTGCGCAGGTGCGCGTACAGCTGCATGTTCGGGCCAGACAACATGCCGTCGCGCGCGATGTCGGTGCACAGCAGATGCTGCAGGCCGGCCTGCGCGTAACGCACGGCCAGCTGATCCAGCGTGGCCTCGGCCGCTTCGGTCCAGCCATGCACCGGCAACTGCCACACACCGTCGGCGTCCTGGCGCGTGTCCAGCGCGATGGTCAGCCGATCGGCGCCGAATTCCTGCAGCCAGGCGATGACGGTATCGGCCTGGCGCACCGCCAACGAGCCGATCACCACGCGCGCGGCGCCGGCATCGAGGATGCGTGCCACGTCCTCGCGTGAGCGCACGCCACCGCCGGTCTGCACCTGCAAGCCGGTGGCACGGGCGATCTCGCCGAGCGTGCTCGCCAGCGTATAACCGCCGGCCTTCGCCGCATCCAGATCGACCAGATGCATCCACTGCGCGCCGGCATCGGCAAATGCCTGCGCGCGTGGCAGCACATCGTCGCCGTACTGCGTCTCGCGTGCGTAGTCGCCTTGCAGCAAGCGCACCACGCGGCCGTTGCGGATATCCAGCGCCGGGTAAACGGTGAAACTCATGGGAAGCTCATCTCAAGAAAATTGCGCAGGATGCGTGCACCGGTCTCGGCCGAACGCTCGGGGTGGAACTGCGCGCCGCAGCGCAGGCCGTGCTGCACCACTGCGGTGAACAGACCACCGTGGTCGCAGGCGGCCACGGTGTCGGCCGTCACCGGCGCGGCATACCCATGCACGAAATAGGCACTGGCGCGTTCCGGCAAGCCGGCCAGCAACGCGGAGTCGCGCATCGGCACCAGCTGATTCCAGCCCATATGCGGCACGCGTATGCCGAGTGCGGGCGTCATGTGCCGCACGATGCCCGGCAGCACGCCCAGGCAATCGACATCGCCTTCTTCGGAATGTTCGAACAGCAGCTGCATCCCCAGGCAGATGCCGATCAGCGGCACCTGCAACTGCCGCAACGGCTCGACCAGGCCCTGTGCGCGCAGGCGCGACATCGCCTCGGGCGCGGCGCCGACGCCAGGCAGGATCACCCGCTGCGCGCCCTGCAACCCTGCTGCATCGCGTACCAGGCGCGCTTCCACGCCCAGCCGTTCCAATGCGTAGCGCACCGAGCCCAGATTGGCGCCGCCGGCATCGATCAACGCGACATCGGTCATAGCGCACCCTTGGTGGTGGGCAAGGCGGTGCCTTCGCGACGGATCGCCTGGCGCAGCGCACGCGCCAGGGCCTTGAAGCAGGCTTCGACCTTGTGGTGGTCATTGTCGCCACGCACGCTCAGGTGCAGGTTCAGGCCGGAGGCATCGCAGATCGAGCGGAAAAAATGCGGGACCAGTTCGGTCGGCATGTCGCCCACGCGCTCACGCTTGAACTGGCCTTCGAACACGAAGTACGGCCGGCCGCTGAAGTCCAGCGCGGCGCTGGCGATGGTCTCGTCCATCGGCAACGTGAAGCCATGCTGGGTGGTATCGCCGGCAACACGCCACGGGCTGTCTTCGGGGTCGAAGCCGTAACGGCCGATGCCGCGCTTGTCGCCCAGCGCTTCGCGCAAGGCTTGGCCCAATGCCAGACCGGTGTCTTCGATGGTGTGGTGCTCGTCGATATGCAGATCGCCCTCGGCGCGGATATCCAGCGCAAAGCCGCCGTGCTTGCCGATCTGCTCCAGCATATGGTCGAAGAACGGCAGGCCGGTGGCGGTCTTCGGTTCGGCCACGCGATCCAGATCCAATTCGACGCGGATCCGGGTTTCCTTGGTATTGCGCTGGACCACCGCACGCCGTGGCGCATCAGCCAGCTCGTGTGCAATGCCTGGCCAGTCCCACTCGCCGCCGAATTCGTCGGTGCGCAGCTGGAAACCGCGGATATTGAGGTTCTGCGCGAACTGGATGTCGGTGATGCGGTCGCCCACCATCGCCGAGCGTGCCCAGTCGATCGTGCGGTCCTGCAGGTAAGGCACCATCAGGCCGACACCGGGTTTGCGCGTGGGCGCGTTGTCGGCCGGCCAGCTGCAGTCGATCAACACCTCGCGGAACACGATGCCCTGGCTGGCGAAGATCTGCAGCATCAGGTTGTTCGGGCCATCGAAGGACGCCTGCGGATAGCTCTCGCTGCCCAGGCCGTCCTGGTTGCTGACGATGACGAATTGATAGCCGGCGTCGCGCAACTTCAGCATCGCCGGAATCACGTTGTCGACCAGCCGCAGTTTTTCGTAGGCGTCGATCTGGTAATCGGCCGGCTCGGTGATCAGCGTGCCGTCGCGGTCGACGAAGAGAATCGGGGTCATGCGGCGGCCTCCTGCGTGCGTTGCAGCGCGCTCAGCACGCGCGCGTTCTGTTCGGGCGTGCCCAGGGTGATGCGCAGGGCATCGGACAGCTGCGGTACCGCGCGTTGATCGCGCACCACCACGCCGGCCCCCAGCAGCGCCTGGAATGCCGCCTCGGCATCGTCGAAACGCACCAGCAGAAAGTTGCCCTGCGAGGGGTACACCTGACGCACGCCGGCCAGCTGCTCGAGTGCGGTATGCACGCGTGTGCGCTCGCTGCGCACCTCGGCGATGCGCCGGCGCGTGACCTCCAGCGCCGGCGCGGACAAGGCCTGTTCGGCCATTGCCGCGCACGGCGTCGGCACCGGGTACGGCGCCTGGCAGCGCCGCAACAGGGCGATCAACTCGGCGTTGGCGATCAGGCTGCCGATGCGTGCCGCTGCCAGCGCATGCGCCTTGGACAACGTGCGCAACACCGCCAGATTGTCGTAGCGCGCAAGCAGGCTCACTGCCGAGGCTATGTCGGAGAACTCGCCATAGGCTTCGTCAACCACCACCAGCGCCCTGCCCCGCAGGGCCTGCAAGGCGGTTTCGATGTCGTCCAGGGCAATTGCCGAGCCGGCCGGGTTGGACGGCGAGCACAGGAACACCAGCTTGGCCTGCGAGCTCAGCGCTGCTTCGACGATCGCCGGGATATCCGCGTGGAAACCGTCCGGTCCATCCACCAGCGGCACCTCGACCAGGGGTGCGTTCTGCAGGCGTGCGCACACCGCGTACATGCCGAACACCGGCGGGGTCACCACCACCGCATCGCGCCCGGGCACGCACAGGCCGCGCACCAGCAGATCGATTGCCTCGTCGCTGCCACGGCCGATCAATAGCTGCTCGGGCGTACAGCCATACAGCCCCGCCAATGCAGCGCGCAGACCCTTGGGCTGCGGGTCCGGGTAGCGCCGCGTGCTGCCGTCGGGATCGGCAGGATTGCCCCAGGCTGACTCGTTGGCGTTGAGCCACACATCGCCCTGCAACGCGCTGGTGCGCGCCGACGAGTAGCCGGCGAACGCACGCAGGTCTTCGCGCACCAGTTCCAGAATCGATGGCGTACTCATGCCGCCACTCCCATGCGCAATGCCACTGCATTGGCGTGCGCATCCAGGCCCTCGGCGCGCGCCAGGATCAGCGCGCATGCGCCGATGCCGTCGATGCCGGCCTTGCTGGCGGCCTGCACGCTGACCATGTTCTGGAAGCTGGCCACGCTTACGCCGCTATAGGCGCGCGCCGCACCGCTGGTCGGCAGCACGTGGTTGGTGCCGCTGCAGTAATCGCCCAGCGCTTCGGGCGTGTAATCGCCGAGAAACACCGAGCCGGCCGCTTCGACCTGGCCCAGCCACGCACGCGGCTCGCGCAGCGCGAGGATCAGGTGCTCCGGTGCATAGCGATTGCTGATCGCAAACGCTTCTTCCAGCGCCTGCACCTTGATCAGGCGCGATTGCGCCAGCGCCTGGCGCGCGATCCCGGCGCGGGAGAGTTGCGCCAGCTGGGCATCAAGTTCCACCTGCACCGCCGCGATCAACGCATCGCTGTCGGACAACAGCAGCACCTGCGAATCCGGGCCGTGTTCTGCCTGCGAGAGCAGATCGGCGGCAACGAAGGCCGGCTGCGCGCCGGCATCGGCGATCACCAGCACTTCGGACGGGCCGGCCGGCATGTCGATCGCCGCCGCGCCGGACTGCGCCACCTGCTGCTTGGCCTCGGTGACGAAGCTGTTGCCCGGGCCGAACAACTTGTCGCAACCCGGAACCGAATCGGTGCCATACGCCATTGCCGCAATCGCCTGCGCACCGCCGAGCTTGAACACACGGCGCACGCCGGTCAGTTGCGCGGCGACCAGCACCGCCGGATCCACGCTGCCGTCCTTGCGCGGCGGCGTGCACAGCACCACCTCGCGGCAGCCGGCCAGACGCGCCGGCACGCCGAGCATCAACGCAGTCGATGGCAACGGCGCACTGCCGGCCGGCACGTACAGACCGACCCGGCCGATCGGCCGCACGATCTTTTCGCAGACCACGCCCGGCGCGGTCTCCACTGCATAGCCTTCGCTCATGCCGGCACGGTGGAAGGTGTCGATGCGCGCCACCGCGTCCTGCATGGCCTGGCGCAGTTCCGGCGCCACCGCCGCTTCGGCGGCGGCAAATTCGGCATCGCTCACGGCGAAGCTGTCCAGCGCCACGCCATCGAAACGCGCGGTGATCTCGCGCAAGGCGGCATCGCCGCGTGCGCGCACATCGGTAATCAATGCAGCCACCGCATCGCGCGTCTGCGTGGCCACGGTCTGCACCGGGCGGGTCAATGCCTGGGTCCGCGCAGCGGTGTCCAGTTGCGACCAATCGAGAATATTCATGCCAGCGAGCGCTCCACCGTCAACACCATCAGACCTTGCGCACCTGCGCGTTCGAGTTCTTCCAGCCGCTGCCAAGTCACCGCGCCATGGCACATGGTCTGCAGCCGCAGTGCGCCGTTGCCGTCGTCGGGCAGCTGCACCAGCGGCTCGGCATCGGGCAGCAGGCGGCGCAGCGCATCCACGGCGTCATGCTCGGCGCGGAACATCAGCAGCTTGCTGTCGCGCAGCTTGAGCACGCCGTCCATGCGCCGCAGCAGCATCGCCAGCAATGCTGCGCGCGCGTCGGCCGGCTCGCGCACCGCACCGGCCAGCACCGCTTCGCTTTCCATCACCAGTTCCACCGGCTTGAGCTGGTTGGCGGCCAGGGTGGCGCCGCTGGAAACCAGGTCGCAGATCAGATCGGCGGTGCCCAGGCGCGGAGCAATTTCCACCGAGCCGGACAATTCCACCACTGCCGCATCGATGCCCTGGCGCTCCAGCCAGTCGGCCAGGATCGCCGGGTAGCTGGTGGCGATCCGCTTGCCGGCCAGTTGCGCCACGCCCTGCCAGTCCCACTCTTCCGGCACCGCCAGCATCAGCCGGCACTGGCCGAAACCGACCCCGCGCATCGCGTGATACGCGGCCGGCAGGCCATTGCGGCGGCGCTCGGATGCCTGCTCCTCGAGTTCGTTCTGGCCGACGATGCCCAGGTCGCAGACGCCATCGGCGATCAGGCCGGGGATGTCGTCGTCGCGCACCAGCAGCAGGTCCACCGGCAGCGATTCGCCGTAGCAGAACAGCTTGTCGCGGCTCTGCCGCCAGCTCAGACCGCAGGCCGCCAGCAGGCTGCGCGCCGGTTCGGCCAGGCGGCCGCTCTTCTGGATGGCGATACGCAACCGGTCACGTGCCGGTGCTGCCGTGGAAGCACTCATCTTGTTCTCTCAGTGGGATTCGACAGGGCGCGAGGATTGCTCGCGCAGGGCCTCGGCGTAGCCGCCGGCACCATGTTCCAGGGTGCGCGCAACGCGCCCGATGGTGGTCACGCTGACCTGGGTCAGTTCGTGGATTTCGCGATACGGCACGCCCTTGATCAGCAACGGCACCACCCGCCAGCGATCCGACATGGCCTCCAGCTCGGCGGGCGTGCACAGATCGCGCAGGAAGGCCTCGACCGCGCCAGGCTCCTTCAGGCAGGCCAGGGCATCGGCCAGCATCTTGAGGGAGGCGGCGGCATCGGCACTTTCGCGGGGGGCGGGTCGTTGTTTCATTGCGTTAATGTAATAGCGTGTTAGCACATTAACGCAAACGCAGGCCATAGGACAAGCGCCGCGGGCAAAGCGTTCAGGGACGCCCCGGACGGTGCAGCGAGTCAGAAACGACAAACCCACCGACACCGAGGCGTCGATGGGTTTGTCCGTGCATCGGGATGCACCCGGCGCCGCTGCTGCCGTTACCGACCAGGCGGCGCCCCCTCACCGCTTCCGGCGACGTCAATCGCCGTCGACGCCCCCGGCCACCAGCATCGCCCTGGCCTGCTCCAGCTCCACCAGCAAGGTGCTGGCCAGCTCGTCGCGGGCCACCTCGAACTGCTGCTCGCGCACCAGGTCCTTGACCGCCACCACCCCGCGCGCCAGCTCGTCGTCGCCGGCCAGCACCACGAAGCGGATGCCTGCGCGCGCGGCGTACTGGAACTGCTTGCCGATCTTCTTCGGCTCCATCTGCACTTCGGTATTGATGCCGCCGATGCGCAGCCGGCGCGCGATATCCAGCGCGTCCTCCAGCCGCGACTCGTCCATCAGCGCCACCATCGCGTGCACGCTGCTCTCGGCGATGCCCTGGATCAGGCCGGCCTCGCGCAGCTGCCAGAACAGGCGGGTCAGGCCGATCGAGATGCCCACGCCGGGCAATTTGGACTTGGTGTAGTGGCTGGCCAGGCTTTCATAGCGGCCGCCCGAGCAGATCGAGCCGATCTGCGGGTGGTCGGTCAGCGTGGTCTCGTAGACGGTGCCGGTGTAGTAGTCCAGCCCGCGCGCGATCGAGAAGTTCAGGCAGTACGCGCTCTCCGGCACGCCCAGTGCCTTGACCAGATCCAGCACTTCGCGCAGCTCGGCGATGCCCTCGCCCAGGGTCGCGCTCGCAGCGACCGAGGCCTCCAGCGCCTGCAACTGCGCAAGCGCATCGGCATGCCCGTTCGAGCGCACCGCCACGAAGGCCAGGATCCTGTCGACCTGCTCGGCGGCGATGCCGAAGCCTTCGCCCACCAGCGTGTCGCGCACGTAGTCGGCGCCGCGCTTGTCGATCTTGTCGACCTCGCGCAACACCGCCAGCTGCAGCTCGCCCTCGGCCACGCCCAGGCTTTCGAAGAAGCCGCGCAGCAGCTTGCGGTTGTTCAACTGCACCTTGAACGCGCCGATGCCCAGCTCGGCGAACACCGCGTGGATCACCGCCAGCACCTCGGCGTCGTAGCGGATGCTCAACGCATCCTTGCCGATCACGTCGATGTCGCACTGGTAGAACTCGCGGAAACGCCCGCGCTGGGCACGCTCGCCGCGATACACGCGCTGCATCTGGTAGCGGCGGAACGGGAAGCTCAGGTCGTGCTCGTGCTCGGCCACGTAGCGCGCCAGCGGCACGGTCAGGTCGAAGCGCAGCGCCAGCTCGGGCAAGCCCCCCTCGCCGCCTTCGTCCGCCGCGGCGGCGGCATTGGCCAGCGCACCGGTGGACTGCACGAAATACACCTGGCGCTCGGTCTCGCCACCGGACTTGGTCAGCAACACATCGGACAGCTCGAATACCGGAGTTTCGACCGGCAGGAACCCGAACCGCTCGTAATTGCGGCGGATGACGTCCAGCATGCGCTGGAACGCGATCTGCTCGCGCGGCAGCAATTCCATGATGCCGGGCGGCGTACGGGGCTTGATCACGAGCGAAACTCCTGCAGGGCAATGTGGCGAACGCGCAATTCTACCGGCTGGGCGGCCGCGCTGACCGCATGGCGTATCATTCACCTGCGTTCCAGCAGTGCGTGACTCATGTACCGGCAGCTTTCAGACCCCAGCACGACCTGCCCGGCGCCCAGCGCGTCCGGGCGCAGCGATGCGCGCGGTTCCGACTGCGCGCTGTGTGCAGTCCGCGGCCGGGCCATCTGCGCGGCGCTGTCGCCGCAGGAAATGGACGCGCTCGACCAGGCCACCAGCGCCCAGTCCTATGCGCCCGGCAGCACCCTGGTGCGCGCCGGCGACATCCGCCAGCACGTCTATACGCTGACTTCCGGCGCGCTGCGCATGGTGCGCACGCTGGCCGACGGCCGCCGCCAGGTCACCGGCTTCGTGCTGCCGGGCGACTATGTCGGCCTGACCGAAACGCCGCAGCACCGCCACGACATCGAAGCCATCATCGACAGCCGGGTCTGCCGCACCCCGATGGCACAGATGCGCCAGTTGCGCGAGCGCTATCCGCAGCTGGAACGCAAGCTGCTGCAGCGCGCCAGCATGGAACTGGCCGCCGCACAGGACACCGGCCTGCTGCTGGCGCGCCTGCAACCCAGCGAACGGCTGGCGCACTTCCTGCTGCGCCTGGCGGCCCGCTCCACCCAGCCCGGCGCCAGCGGCGACACCGTCGCGCTGCCGATGAGCCGTAGCGATATCGCCGACCATCTCGGGCTGACCGTGGAAACGGTCAGCCGCACCTTCACCAAACTCAGGCAACAGCAGTTGATCGCGCTGCCGCAGCTGCATCTGGTGCAGATCCTGGATTACGCGGCGCTGCGCAGCCTCGCCGGCGATACCGTCTGAGACTTAACAGCTGGCAAGCCGGAACGCCTCAGCGCCCGCCCGCATTCGCACTTGCCACCGACGCACCACATCCGCCGCCCAGCAGCCGCGATTGCCGCAGCCAGGCCCGGTCCGGGTAGTAGGCGAACACGAAGGCGCCTTCACGCAAGGTATCGATCAATTGCCTGGCCACCGCCGGACGCACCGCCGGGCAGCCCAGGCTGCGGCCGAGCCGGCCCTGCGTGCGGATCACCGCCTCGCTGACATAGGGCGCGCCGTGGATCACTATTGCGCGGTCGCGCGCATGATCGTTGAACCCGGGCTCCAGGCCCTTGAGCCGCAACGAATAGCCGTTGTGACCGGTATACGACTCCTGCGCGGTGAATGCGCCCAGGCTGGACTGGAAACTGCCGTCGTCATTGGAGAACTTGGCCGCCAGGTTGTTGCCGGTATTGCGCCCGTGCGCCACCCATTCCTGGAACAGCAGCCGCTGCCGCTCCAGATCGAATACCCATAGCCTGCGCTCGGTCGACGGCCGGCTGTAGTCGATGACGCTGAGCACGCGCTCGGTGCCCACCTGCTGGCGCTGCCGCGCGCATTGCAAGGCTTCGGCCGCCAGCGCCAGCACCTGGCGATCCAGCGATGGCGCCTGCCGCGCCAATGCATCGACCAGACCGATACGCGGTGCGCCCAGCGCCGGCAACGGCGAGGCAGACATGGCATCGGCCGCGCTGGCCGCTCCAGCCGCTGCCCACCCGCACAACGCGGCGGCAACGGCGATCACTCGATAAGACATGCACCAACCCACATCGGACGCGGCGCCACGCTGGGGCCGCACCCGCTAGAAATAGCCCCATGGGCGGCACTTTCCAACCCCAATAGCCTGAACACGTTCGGTCAGGCCGCATCCGCAAGCAGGCGCTGCCGCAACGCGGCATAGTCCGGCGCCAGCGTTTCGGCATGCGCGGGACGCTGCAGCAGCGCGGCCAGCGCCGGCGGCACGGCCACCTCGCGCCCGATCAGGGGCTCGACCACGCCCTCGAACTTGGCCGGATGCGCGGTGGCCGCCACCGCCCAGTCGCCGGTGCCGCCTTCGGCCCCTTCCGCGCGCAGCTGCTCCAGCACATGCACGGCGGTGGCGGTATGCGGGCAATGCACTTCGCCATAGCGGGCAAAGCGCTGCTGCACGGTCTGGCGGATCGCGGCATCGTCCACCGAAAGCGCACGGAATGCCTCGCGCAATGCGGCATCGTCGCCGTCGTAGAGCCAGCGCAGCCGTTCGAAGTTGCTTGGCGCGCCCACGTCCATCGCATTGGCCAGCGTCGCCACGCTGGGCTGCGGCGCGTAATCGTCGCCGGCAAAATAATCCGGCACTACATGATTGGCATTGGAGGCCAGCGCGATACGGCCCAGCGGCACGCCGAGCGCACGCGCCAGGATCGCCGCCAACCCGTTGCCCAGGTTGCCGGTGGGCACCACCAGGTTCAGCGCGGCACCTGTGCCGGCATGGTGCTGCAGGGCGGCATGCGCGTAATAGCTCATCTGCGGCAGCAAGCGGCCCAGGCTGATGCTGTTGGCCGAACTCAGCGGCAGCTGCGCCTGCAGATCTGCATCGTTCAGGGCCTGCTTGACCATCGCCTGGCAATCGTCGAACGTGCCGGCCACGCGCAAGGCCTGGATGTTGTCGCCGAAGCAGCCCAGCTGATGCGCCTGGCGCGGCGACACGCGGCCATCCGGATACAGCACCACCACGCGCAGGCCCGGCTGGCGATGGAAGGCCGCCGCCACCGCAGCGCCGGTGTCGCCGGAAGTGGCGACCAGGATGGTGAGCGGCCGGCCTTCGGCACGCCGCAGGCGGGTCAGGCAGGCCGCAAGAAAGCGCGCACCGAAATCCTTGAACGCGGCGGTCGGGCCATGGAACAGCTCAAGCGCGTAATCGCCGGGCGTGCCCAGGGCCACCAACGGCGCCGGGAAGTCGAACGCTTCGGCACAGATGGCCGGCAGCTCTGGCGCCAATGCATCGCCGTCGAAGAATGGCTGCAGCAACGTGGCGGCGGTGTCGGCCAGCGTGGCGCCTGCCGTCAGCGTGCGTGCCGGTGGCAGGGCCTGCGGCACGTACAGGCCGCCATCGGGTGCCAGGCCGGCGGCAATCGCCTGGCTCAGGCTTGCGGCGGGCGCGCCGCCACGGGTGGAGAGAAAGTTCATGGTGACGACTCCAGACAAGGCGAAGACGGGGCGTGGCCCGTGAATGAAAAGACCGGACACTGCGGCATGGCCGCGCTGCGCCGCAGGGGCGCCCGGCAGGAGCGGCGCGGCGCTATGCTGCGCGCACCTCCCAGTGGAGCCGGCAGATGATCAAGGTCAGCGTGATGTACCCGTACCGCGAAGGCGCCCGCTTCGACCATGCCTACTACCGCGACGCGCATATGCCGCTGGTGAGCGCGCGGATGGGCGCGGCCTGCCTGCGCTACACGGTGGACAAGGGCATCAGCGGCGGCGAGCCGGGCAGCCCGCCGGCCTACATCGGCATGTGCCACATTTTCTGCGACTCGGTGGAGGCCTTCAACGCCGGCTTCGGGCCACATGCACAGGAAATCCTGGGCGACATTCCCAACTACACCGATCTTGCGCCGGTGATGCAGATCAGCGAGGTCGTGGTCGGTTGACGCGTGCCTTGCGCGCTGCACGGCCTGCCTGCGATGCGCGGGCGATCGATCGACAACGACAGGCGTGCGATGGCTCATGCGAGCAACCGCGCGGCCGGGCTGGCGATCGGGGATACCCAGTGCTGGCTATCCAGGCCAACGCCTGCGAAGGCGGCCTTCACCGCTGCGGCGGCAGCGTCGGCGGCCGCGCGCGATGCGAACCAGGCGAACACACTGGGGCCGGCGCCGGAGATGCTGGCACCGAGGGCATCATGATCCAGCGCGGCCTGCTTGGCAGCGGCGAAGCCGGCGATCAACGGCGCGCGGCGTGGTTCGATCAGCACATCGCGCAGGCCCGTACGCACCAAATCGGCATCACCGGCATGGCAACCGGCCAGCACCAGGGCCAGGTTGGTGCTTTGGGCGACGAACTCGCGCAGCTGATAGTCGCCGGCCAGGGCTTCGCGCGCGCGCCGCGTTTCCAGCACCGCGTCCGGATGCACCAGCAGGCTGTGCCACGCCGCCGGCACGTTGATCGGCACCAGACGCTCCAGCGTGCACAACACCAGGCCGCCTAGAAACAGCGGGCCCAGGTTGTCGCCATGGCGGCTGCCGCTGGCCACCGCCTCGCCATCGAGGGCGTGCTGATACAGCTGCTCGTTACTCAGCGGCGCATCCAGCAGCGCGTTGGCGGCAACCAACGCCGCCACGCAGGACGCTGCCGAACCGCCCATGCCCGAACTCAGCGCGATGCCTTTGTCGATTTCGATCTCGAAACCGAACGGCAGCGCCAGCGCCGCGCGCAACGACATCAAGGCCGCACCCGCGGTGTTACGCGCGGCATCCAGCGGCAAGGCCACGGTAGTGCCGCGGATGGCGGCGATGCGCACCAGCGGCGCCTCGATACGCCGCACCGTGACGGTGTCGCCGACGCCGTCGATGGGATAGCCGAGCAGATCGAATCCCACAGCCACATTCGCCACCGAGGCCGGTGCGAAGGCGCGTGCCTGGCCCAGCTCGCGCGCAGCAATCGCCACCTGTTGCATCTGCGCGGCCTGGTCTGCAACCGCCTGGTTCACAAGCGTGCCCCCTCGCCCGCCGCCACCCGCAGCAGATCGGCAAACACGCCGGCCGCGGTGACTTCCGGGCCCGCACCGGGCCCCTGCACGACCAACGGATTCTCGCAGTAGCGGCGCGTGGTGAACTGCACCACGTTGTCGGTCAGGCGCAGATTGGCGAAGGCGTGATCGGCCGGCAGCTCCACCATGCCCACGCTGGGCGCGCGATCCGGCGGCAGCTGCGCGACATAGCGCAGCACATTGCCGCGTGCACGTGCATCGGCCAGGCGCTGTGCGAAGGTCGCATCCACCTCATGCAGGCGCGCCATGAAATCGTCCACGCTGGCCTGACGCAGTGCTTCGGGCACCAGGCTCTCGACCTGCACGTCCTCCAGGCTGATCTCGCGCCCGGCTTCGCGCGCCAGGATCACCAGCTTGCGCGCGACGTCCACACCGGACAGATCGTCGCGTGGATCCGGTTCGGTATAGCCCATGCCGCGTGCCTGCGTCACCAGCTCGGCAAACGGCACGCTGCCGTCGTATTTGTTGAACAGCCAGGCCAGCGTGCCGGAGAAGATGCCTTCGATCGAGGTCACCGTATCGCCGGTATCGACCAGGTCGCGCAGCGTGGTGATCACCGGCAGGCCGGCGCCAACGGTCGCTTCGTAACGGAAGCGCGCGCCGCTGGCATCGGCCGCCGCACGGATCGCCTGATACCGCTGCAACGGACCGGAGCCGGCCTGCTTGTTCGGCGTCACCACGTGGATGCCGGCAGCCAGCCACTCCGCATAGCGATCGGCCACGTCCGCGCTGCCGCTGCAATCGATGATCACCGTATGCGGCAGGTGCGCGGACAACAGATGCGTGGTGAAACGCTCCAGATCGGTCGCGGTGGCGGCGGAGGCGAAGGCATCGCGCCAGTTGCCGACCAGGCCGCGCTCGTCGAGCAACATGCGGCCGCGCGACACCACCGCGCGCAGGCGCAGATCCAGGTTGGCCTTGCCCAGCAACTGCGGTTGCGCGATGCGCAACTGGTCCAGCAACGCCGCGCCCACATTGCCCGGGCCGATCACGCCGACAGAGAAGGTCTGCGGCGACAACCAGAAGCCGGCATGCGCCGCACGCAAGGCCTTGGTCGCATGCGCCGCGTCGATGGCCACCGAGATGTTGCGCTCCGAGGAGCCCTGCGCGATCGCCAGGATATTGACCTGCGCACGCCCCAGCGACTCGAACAGCCGCGCCGCCACGCCGGGTTGCCCGGCCATGCCATCGCCCACTGCAGCGAGCACGCTGATGCCGGTGGTCAGTTGCACGCGCTGCACCTGGCCGACCGTGAGTTCATGCGCAAACGCCTGCAGCAAGGCATTGCGCGCGCGCTCGGATTCATGCTGCTTGACCACGCAACAGATCGAATGCTCTGAAGAACCCTGCGAGATCATCACCACCGACACCTGCGCGGTGCGCAGCGCCGCAAACACGCGCTCGGCGGTGCCCGGCACGCCGATCAGGCCGGTGCCTTCCAGGTTGAGCACGGCCAGATCCGGGCTCAGCGTCAGCCCCTTGATCGGCCCGCTCACCGCGCTGCTGGCGGTGATGCGCGTGCCCGGGTGTTCAGGCTGGAAGGTATTGCGGATGATGATCGGCAGGCCGCGCTCGATCGCCGGCGACATGGTCTGCGGATGCACCACCTTGGCGCCGAAATAGGCCAGTTCGCAGGCTTCGTCGTAGCTCAACGTTTCCAGCTGTACCGCTTCGGGCACCACGCGCGGGTCGGCCGACAGCACGCCATCCACATCGGTCCAGATATGCAGCTCATCGGCATCGAACAAGGCCGCAAAGATCGCGCCGGAATAATCGCTGCCGTTTCGCCCCAACGTGGTGATGCGGTCGGCGCGGTCGCGCGCCACAAACCCGGTGACCACCACGCGCGTCTGCCGATGCGCCTGGCGCCAGGTCGCAAGCCGCTGCGCGCTGACCTCCCAATCCACATCCACGCCCAATTCGCCGCGGTTGACCACCAGTACATCGCGCGCATCCAGCACCGCGCAATCCTCGCCAAGCGCACGGAAATGGTCGCCGAGCAACTGCGCCGAATACACCTCGCCCAGGCCTTGCACGCGGTCGAGCACTTCGCGCGGCAACTCGCCGATCACCGCCAGCGCGCCAAGGATCTGCGCCAGATGCTCGAAGCGCTCGTCCAGCCAATCCACCGTCGGCCCGGAATGCTCGCCCAGCAAGGCCACCGCCGCACCGCGATGGCGTGCCCGCGTTTCATGCCAGCGCTCGCGCCACTCGGGGCGATCTTGCGCCGCCAGTTCGGCCAATTCGATCAACGCATCGGTCACACCTTTCATCGCCGACACCACGGTGACCTGCACCGACTCCTCGCGTGCCAGCAACAGCTGCGCCACGTGCCGGTAGCGCTCGGCATCGGCCACCGAGGTGCCGCCAAATTTGTGCACAACGGTGCGCGCAGAGGACGCGGAAACAGCAGCGGGTTCGAGCGAAACAGCAAGCGATGGCATCGACAGACCTCATTAGGGAGGCCCCGTCCGCATCAGATGAGGGAGGAAAGCCCCCGCATCCTGATCCGGGTGCGGGGCCGTGGTTTTCGGAAGTTACGCGAAGACGACGGGCCGCACCGGGCGAATGGTGACGGTGGTAATGGTGGTGCTAATGCCGGCCACGCCCGCACCCGGCCGCAGCTGCGGCTGGCAGGTAAGCGAGGTGGTGGCGAAGGCATCAGGCATGTACGCAAAAGACATCACCGGGGTGAAGGCTGTCAAGCACTGCGCATCAAGCCAGCCTTGCGCAACGCAAGACCCACGCAGAAAGCCTTGCAGGACAAACATTTAAGCGATGCAGCCACAAGCGATTGATTGCTATGGAAACTTTTTGTGCGCCGCGCCGAGCGGCGCTTGCGCAGCATCCTGTCGCGGAGACCTGGTGCCGGACAACACGGATCCGGCTAGTCCAGCGTGGCGGCCACGCCACCTCTCGCGCCTGACGCAGAGGTGCATCAGACGCTTTTGACCCATGCAGGCCCTAGCCAAGCACCTGCGGATTGAGTTGCCACACCGCATGGTTCAACGCCGCCGCAAAACTCACCCACAACAGATATGGCACCAACAGCCACGCGGCAGCGCGTTGTCGCCTGGCGAAAGCCGCAATCGTCAGCACCAACGTCAACCAAAGCGCCACGATGTCGACAAATGCCCACGCCCCCATGTGCCAGGCAAAGAACAGCCAGCTCCACAACCCGTTCAACCCCAACTGCAACACGAACAGGCTCAGCGCCCCACGGGCACTGCTCCACCCACCGCGCCGCCAGACCAGCCACACGGACACCGCCATCATCCCGTACAACACAGTCCACACCGGCCCGAACACCCATCCCGGCGGTGCCCAATCCGGCCGCAGCAAGCCGGCGTAGAAGCTCGCCGCCTTGATTGACGCCGCCGCCCCTAATGCCGCAACCAGATAGCACAGCACCAACCAGCCCAGCAGTCCCAGCAATCGCGATTTACTCGTCATTTTCATGTCCAATCTCACTACGCCTGCTTTCGCAAAAAAAAACGCTTGCCGTCGTGCCAACCCCTTCACTTCCGCAGCGCTAGCCAATGCCCAATAAATCAGAGCACGTAAATCATACATCGACGGGAGATTCAGCCCCCCGCATTCCCAGTGATCCACCTGATTTAGCGGCCGCCTGAATTTCCAAGCAGTTCAATTGACATCGATTCAAGCCCGCCAACTCGCGAAACCGATTAACTCAGGATAAAGTCAATCGACGGAGCAGTATTCAATAAAAGCAAGGTTATTATCTATCACGAAACCTGCGCGGGCACTGCAACCAGGGAATATCATATTCGCCTAGACGCCATGACCGATTATTCCTGCTGGATGAGCTGGGCTGCACATCATGGTGTCGATCATTGTCCGGTCTGTTTTGATGAGCGTCTCCCGCTTGTCTACGGCTCCATCAGTCGACGGTGGACAGTGGCGCCAGTCGTCGACACACTAGTTAAGTGTGCTGTACGTCACAATTCAAGCGAACTGATCCGATGAAGGTCGCGTCAATTTCTTGACGACGTAGACTTTACATAGGCATACGCAGTATCGCCGGTCGTCATACGCCCGGATCGCTAATGCACTGCCTCCTCCCCCAGCTTTTGCAACCACGTGCGTCGCGGTTGTCCTGACCGCTCAGGCGCATTCACCCCTCTGCTCAGCCTTGCTTTGATTGCCGCATGTGTGCCCCAGGCGCACAGTGGTGAAGTGCGGCCGAACGCGGTGACTGACGCCTCCACCGCCCTCACTCCCATGCGGCAGGCCGAGCAGTTACGCGGCCAGCAGCGGTATGCGGATGCTTTGGCCATTTACGAGCGCGTGTTGCGTGCGAACCCACGGGATCGTGGCGCCTACACCATGCGCGCGATCACGCTGAGCGACCTCGGGAGCGCACAGCTTGCGGCAGAGGCCGTATGGCGGCATCCGGACTGGTTCTCGCAGCAGGAGCGCGAGCGCATCGAAAACGACCGCGTCGCCCGCATGATCGGGTGGGCCAGCGCCGAGCCCATCGATGCCGTGCACCGCTACGCGGAGACCGACCAGGCCCTGGTCAACATCGCCCGCATCGAACGCGAATCACCGCCGACGTCGAGGTGGGAAGCCACGCGGCTGCGTGTCGATGGCCTGGCCGCACTCAACCAGCGTCAGCGCCATCGCGACGTGGTGGCCAGCTACCAGGCCTTGAAAGCAGAAGGCATCGACGTTCCCGCGTATGTGCTGCCGACGGTCGGCGATTCGCTGATGGGCCTGCGCCGCCCGGCCGAGGCCGAGGCCGTGCTGCGGCAAGCCTTGCAGCACACCCCGGACGACTTCAATACACAACTGTTGCTGGGCTACGCCCTGCTGGAGCAGGAACGCTTCGATCTAGCGATGCCACTGTTCGAAACGCTCGCGGCCACGCAGGCACCCTGGCCGCGTCGCAACGGTGCGAACAGCGGCTACGAAAACTGGGATCGCTTCAGCGCAGACATCGCCCTGGCCACCGCGCGCTCGGCCGCCAATGACAATCGCGGCGCGGACCGCCTGCTGCGCGAGCGCGTGGCCATCGGCCCCGACAACGCGGAACTGCAGGCGGCACTGGCCTCGATCGAATTCCGTCGCGGGCACCCCGGCAAAGCGCTGCAGCGTCACGCGGTGGCATTGACGCTGGACCCGCATCAAAAGCAGGCGCGCAGTGGCGTGGTCGAGGCGCAGCGCGATCTGGATCGCCTGGACCTGGCCGATGCGACATTTGCCCCGTTGCGCAGGGAATATCCGGATGACGCCGGCCTGCAACGGCTTGGCGCTTCGCTGGAACGTCAACGCGGCTGGCAGGTGCATCTAAGCCATGCACGCGGACGCAGCGACAACGACACGTTGACCAACAGCACCTCGCCGCTGGGCAACGACTTCGGTAGTACGTTGCTGGAAGCCGAATCGCCATTTCTCGGCGAAGGCTGGCGTGTGGGTCTGCGTGCACGCGACGACTGGGCCGATTTCCAGGACACGCGTGTGCGCTATCGCAGCTTCTGGCTGGGAACGCACTATCACTACGACCGCCTGGATGTCAGTGCGTACGGCGGACGGGCGCTCGACGACTTCGATCGCGATGGCACCGCCTGGGCACTGGATGCCGGCTGGCGGTTTTCCGATGCCTGGTACGGCAGCGTCGCCTGGCGCACGCGCGATCCGGAAGCCTCATTGCAGGCCCGCCGCTTCGGCATCACCGGCGACAGTATCGGCGCGGCCCTGCGCTGGACACCCAACGACGAAAGCCGTTGGGAACTGCAGGCACGCCAATTGCGTTACAGCGACGGCAATCGGCGCGATCAACTCGATCTGTCCGGCAGCCAGCGCCTGTGGGCCAGCCCGCACCTGCTGCTGGATGGCCTGCTCGCCGCTTCGGCCGGACGCGCCGAAGACGAGCGCGCCGTCACTTACTTCAATCCGCGCCGCAGCTCTGCGGTGGCGGCCGGCGTGCGCATCGATCAGATCGGCTGGCGTCGCTACGACTACGCGTTCCGGCAGCGGTTGGAGGTCACGGTCGGGCCGACCTATCAGTCCGGCTTCGGTAGCCAGTGGGTGCCCGGCGCGGCCTACCGGCACCTGTGGTCGCTGGGCGACGGCAGTGCGCTGAGCTACGGCGTGAGCTGGTCGCGCCCGGTCTACGACGGCCAGCGCGAACAACAACTTGGATTCGACCTGGATTTCCGATGGGGAGGTACGCCTTGATCCGCCTGCCGCTGCTGCTGGTCGCCTTGCTGCTGATGACGTTCGCGTCGTCGGCGCAGGCGGGCCTGCTGGTGCTCAGCTACCACGATGTTCGCGACGATGTCGCCGCCAAGGGCGATCCCGATCGTTATGCGGTGTCCACCAGCAACTTCGCCGCACATCTGGACTGGCTGCGCTCGCACGCCTATCACCCGGTGAGCGTGCAGCAGGTGCTGGATGCACGGGCCGGCAAGCGTGCCCTGCCCTCCAGGCCGGTGTTGCTGACCTTCGACGACGGCTTGCGCAGCGTCTACACGCGTGTGTTCCCGTTATTGCAGGCCTACGGCTATCCCGCGCTGGTTGCGCCGGTGACTAGTTGGGTCGAATTGCCGGCCGGCCAGGTGGTGCCCTACGGCCATCGCGATTTCACCCACGAGGATTTCGTCACCTGGGCGCAGCTGCGCGAGATGCAGGACAGCGGCCTGGTCGAAATCGGCTCGCATAGCGACGATCTGCACAAGGGCATCGCGGGCAACCCGTTCGGCAATCAGACCCCGGCCGCGGTCACCCGGCGCTGGGATGCAGGCAAGGGCTACGAGAGCGAAGCGGAGTATCGCCAGCGCATCCAGACCGACCTGCGCCATAGCCGCGACGCGATCGTGGCGCATCTGGGCACACCGCCGCGCGCCATGGTGTGGCCGTATGCCGCCTACAACCGCGCCAGCAACGCCATTGCCGCGCAACTGGGCATGACGCTGAGCTTCGACCTGGAAGGCCGCTCGCACGAAGCCGATATCGGCCAGCAGGGCCGCGACCGCGTGGACGGGCAATCGCTGGCCAGCCTTGGCCGCCTGTTGCTGTTCAACAATCCCGATGTGCGCGACCTGGCCGGCGAACTGCGACGCGATCTGTCACGCGATGGCCTGCGTGCGATCCAGATCGATCTGGATTACGTCTACGACCCGGACCCGGCGCAGCTGGCACGCAACCTGGACATCCTGGTCCAGCGGGTCAAGGACATCGGCCCCAGCCATGTGTTCCTGCAGGCCTTCGCCGACCCGGACGGCGATGGCGCCGCCGATGCGTTGTATTTCCCCAACCGCCATCTGCCGATGCGCGCGGACCTGTTCGGACGTGTGGCCTGGCAACTGCGTACCCGTGCCGGCGTGCGTGTGTTCGCCTGGCTGCCGGTGCTGGGCTTCCATCTGCCCGATGCACAGCAGCAGGCCGCGCTGCAGATTCGCGGCAAGGATGCCAAGGATGTGCCGCGCCTGGATCCGGGCAATCCGCGCACGCATCAGCTGGTCGCCGACATCTACGAAGACCTGGCCGCCAACACCTACTTCGAAGGCCTGCTGTTCCATGACGATGCCTATCTGCGCGACGACGAAGTGCCTGCCTACGGCAATGGCGACCCGACCAGGCGCACGCAGCAGCTGATCGGTTTCACCCAGGAGTTGAAGGCGGCCGCCGAACGCTGGCGACCCAAGCTGGTGACGGTGCGCAACCTGTTCGCGCAGCCAGTGCTGGAGCCGCACAGCGAAGCCTGGTTTGCGCAGCGCCTGGACGCCTTTGCTTCGGCCTACGACTACACCGCGCTGATGGCGATGCCGTACATGGAGCAGGCCAACGATCCGCAGCAGTGGCTGCAGCAGCTGGCACAGCGTGTTGGCCAGCAGCCGCATGGTTTGGAGAACACCATTTTCGAACTGCAGACCGTGGATTGGCGCACCGGCAAGCCATTGCCTGACGGTGTGCTGCTCGCACACAGCAAATTGCTCCTGGCTGCGGGCGTGCGCCACCTGGCGTACTACCCCGACGACTTCATCGGCGGCCACCCGTCTCTTCCCGAAGCGCGCGAGGCCATGTCGGCTCGGCAATTCCCATATATCGAGCGGTAGCCGATGACGACCAGCCTCCTGTTGGGCGCCCTGTTCAACTTTGCGTTTTTCTATCCCATCATCATGGCGTTCTTCTGGATGATCGGAGGCACGTACTACTACCTGCGACGCGAACGCGGCACGCCCGGCCCCTCGTCGCCGCCACCGTTGGCCAGCGAGCCGTTCGTATCGCTGCTGGTGCCCTGCTACAACGAGGCCAAGCATGTCGGCGAGACCATCGCCGCGATGAGCGCGCAGAACTATCCGGATTTCGAGATCATCGCCATCAACGATGGCAGCAGCGACAACACGGCCGAAGCGCTCGACGATCTCACCCACCAGCATCCGCGCCTGCGCGTGGTGCACCTGGAACAGAACCACGGCAAGGCCAACGCACTGCGGGTCGGCACGCTTGCATCGCGCTCGGACTATCTGGTGTGCGTGGATGCCGACGCCATCCTGGACCCGAATGCCACGCGCTGGATGGTGGGCCACCTGATCTCCGGCCCGCGCGTCGGCGGTGTCACCGGCAATCCGCGCGTGCGCAACCGCACCACATTGATGGGCCGCATGCAGGTGGGCGAATTTTCCGCCATCGTGGGCCTGATCAAACGTGCGCAGCGCGTCTACGGGCGCCTGTTCACGGTGTCGGGCGTGATCTGCGCGTTTCGCCGCTCGGCGCTGCACCACGTCGGCTTCTGGTCCGACAACATGGTCACCGAAGACATCGACATCTCCTGGCGTCTGCAGCTGGACGACTGGGATATCCGCTACGAGCCCAACGCGCTGTGCTGGATCCTGATGCCGGAGACCTTCCGTGGCCTGTGGATGCAGCGCCTGCGCTGGGCACGCGGCGGCGTGGAAGTGCTGCTGAGCCACGGCCGCCGCGTGCTGTCCTGGCGCAGCCGACGCATGTGGGGCGTGTTGCTGGAATACGCGCTCAGCCTGGCCTGGGCCTACACGATGCTCTTCATCATCGTGCTGTGGCTGCTCGGCAAGGTCATCCCGCTGCCGCCTGCGCTGTACGTCGACACCATCCTGCCGCGCTGGCATGGGCTGGTGCTGGCGGTGGTGTGCCTGATGCAGTTCGCCACCAGCCTGGTGATCGAACGCCGCTACGAAAAAGGCCTGGCGCGCCAGTTCTTCTGGGTGATCTGGTATCCGGTCGCCTTCTGGATGATCGGCATGCTCACTGCCGTCATCGCCTTCCCCCGCGCCCTGCTCGCACGTCGCAGCAAACGCGCCCGCTGGAAAAGCCCCGACCGAGGAATCCAATGACACCGCCCATCATCAACCTGCCACAACGCCTCGGCCGCTCGCGCCGCCTCGCCTACGGCGCCGCCACCGCCGGCGCCTGGATGGTCTATTTCTATCTGTGGGCACCACTGGCAACGCTGATCGCCTGGTTCTTCGGCCTGCGCAGCGCCTACACGGAGCTGTATCTCAAGCACAACGCCCTGGATCCATTCGCGCTGGGCGCCCTGCCGGTGATCGCACTGATGAGCGCCATCACCACCGTCGGCTGGGCCGAGTACAACCGCATCCGCTTCGCCAAGGCCGACCGGCGCAAGCGCCGCCCCACCGTGCTCGAACCGGAAGTCGATCAGCGCCTGGGCGTCCCCGAACAGCTCGGCAGCCTGCTGCGCCACAGCCGCATCTCATCGGTGGCGATGGATAAGTTTGCGCGGCCGGTGGGGGTGCGGGTGGTACGGCGCGGGTGAGTGGCTCTTGCAGTTCGTGCAACATCCTGGCGCAAAACCATGATGTTCGCTCCAGGCTCGGCCCGTATCAAAGAAACCGTACAACGTGCGCACCGGCGGATGCACATTGCGGACAGGAGCCTGGGCACCGTGACGATTTATACGGTGAGAACAACCATGGCAACTCTCCACATCCACGCCATCAAAACAACGGGCGCAGATCAGCTTCGGGCCGGGATCCTGTACACCACGGAATCGTATTTGACTCCCGAACTTCGCCCAACCTCGACTCCACCAAGGGACTCTGCGATGCGACGGCTTGGCCTATTCACATCCGCTACGGGATAGATGAATCCGGCAGAGCCAAACGCTTCCGCCCCCCAGCCGACGATTGTTCTAACCGCTTCACGCCCGTACCCATGGCCATGTTCGCTTTCCCGGATCCAGATGCCGACTTCCGGCTCAGGCGTACCTGTGCGATGAAGACCGCACAGTCCAGCAAATGCTCGCGTAGCGTCGATCCGTATCACAAAGTTGAAATCCTCCCCCTTTTCATTTTCCTTCAACCACCCTTGCCAGACACCCTTGAAATCCATCCGTGATTGCGGAGGATCAAACGACATGTAGCGCGTCAAGGAAGGAGTGATGCATGCAAACACCTCGTCTGCATCAGCTGGCGTAAACGGCCGAAGTCGCAGGCGCGGCGACACCAGTTCGATCTGGCTCCAGTCCACTCGCAGGTGTTCCAACGTCATGCATTGCGATCCTTATCCAAGCAACGTCCCATTGACCTCGGCGACCCAAGCGCATGGAGCTTCTAGAATAGCCTTTTGTATGGTTGCGGGGGTAATGCCCATTTCCACCAGTTGATCGCGGGATAAATGATTTTCGTGAACCCTGGTGCGAATATCAAAAATTGCATCGATATCGGCCCGGCCAGCGAGTCTGCTGGTTTTCTCCATGATGCACTGCTTTATATTCAATCCATATGATCCAGATGGTTTTTAGATATCTGGCGTAATCAACGGCGGCCTCGTTCGCATGGCAGCAGCTCCGTCATCTCACTCCTCCCGCTGCGTCGCAGCCGTGGCGGCACGTCTTTGAGATCGGCTTACGCATCATGACCGCTTGCGTGTCGGTTGGACCAGCCCATGACCGCGGCTGCCCATTTGCCAGATCATTCCGATCAGGTGGAAACATCTTCGAGGATGAGCCGGCACACATGTGCCTGCCGAAACCAAACCGCTCGAGATGCTAAGTGATTGATTCCTGGTGACCCCGGCCCGATTCGAACGGGCGACCTTCCCCTTAGGAGGGGGACGCTCTATCCAGCTGAGCTACGGGGCCAAGGTGGGCATTGTCGCACGATCGTTGCGATTGCCAAGCCGGTGGGTGGTTGGCGGAGCCTGCTAAAATCGGCGGCTACCCGTGTCGCGGTGGCCCTGGCTGCCGCGCGACCGTCCCGACCTTTGGAGATCCCATGTCCGCTGACCTGCTCAAGGCGCTCGACCTCGCCGCGTCCAATTCCGGTACCTATCTTGGCGAGGCGACCTGGTCGCAGGCGACCGGCGCCGGGGTGCTGCAGCCGCTCAATCCGACCACCAATGCGGTGATCGCCGATGTGCAGGCGACCACGCCGGAGGATTACGAGCTGATCGTCCAGCGTGCGCAGGCCGCCTTCAAGGTCTGGCGGACCACGCCTGCGCCGCGCCGTGGGGAAGCCGTCCGCCTGTGTGGCGAGGCGCTGCGCGCGCACAAGGATGCGCTGGGCTCGCTGGTGGCGCTGGAAATGGGCAAGAGCAAGCCCGAGGGCGATGGCGAGGTGCAGGAGATGATCGACATCGCCGACTTCGCAGTGGGCCAGAGCCGCATGCTGTACGGCTACACCATGCATTCGGAGCGTCCGGGCCACCGCATGTACGAGCAGTACCAGCCGCTGGGCCTGGTCGGCATCATCAGTGCGTTCAACTTCCCGGTGGCGGTGTGGGCGTGGAATGCGTTCCTGGCGGCGATCTGCGGCGATATCTGCATCTGGAAGCCGTCCAACAAGACCCCGCTGACCGCGATCGCGACGATGAAGATCTGCAATGCGGCATTGAAGGACGCCGGCTTCCCGGACATCTTCTTCCTGATCAACGATGCCGGCACCTCCCTGTCCGAGAAGCTGGTCGAGGACAGCCGCGTGCCGCTGATCAGCTTCACCGGGTCGACCCAGATCGGCCGCGTGGTTGCGGAAAAGGTCGCGCGCCGCCTGGGCCGTTGCCTGCTCGAACTGGGCGGCAACAACGCCATCATCCTGGACGAAACCGCCGACCTGAAGCTGGCCATCCCCGGCATCGTGTTCGGCGCGGTGGGCACCGCCGGGCAGCGCTGCACCACCACGCGCCGCCTGATCGTGCATGAATCCATCTACGACAACGTGCTGGCCACGCTGGTCAAGGCGTACAAGCAGCTCGACAGCAAGATCGGCGACCCCACCGACCCGGCCAACCTGATGGGCCCGCTCAACAGTCAGGGTGCGGTGGAGCAGTTCCTGGCCTCGATCGCCAAGGCCAAGGCGGCCGGCGGCACGGTCGAAGTGGGCGGCACCGCGATCGATCGCCCTGGCAACTTCGTGCTGCCGGCGATCGTCACCGGGCTGCAGAACAGCGACGCGGTGGTGCAGCACGAGACCTTCGCGCCGATCCTGTACGTGATGAAGTACAGCACGCTGGACGAGGCGATCGAGCTGCAGAACGGCGTGCCGCAGGGCCTGTCGTCGTCGATCTTCACCCAGAACCTGAAGGCGGCCGAGAAGTTCCTGTCGGCGGCCGGCAGCGACTGCGGCATCGCCAACGTCAACATCGGCACCTCCGGTGCGGAGATCGGCGGTGCGTTCGGTGGCGAGAAGGAGACCGGCGGTGGCCGCGAATCCGGCTCGGATGCGTGGAAGGTCTATATGCGTCGCCAGACCAATACGATCAACTACTCCGACTCGCTGCCGCTGGCACAGGGCATCAAGTTCGATCTCTGATCGACGTGTGCAGGCGCGCCGGGCATCGCGCCGGCGCGCTGTCGCATGCGTGCCGGACCATGGCTGCTCCGGTGCGTCCGCGCCCGGCATCCACGCTCCCGGCGGCGTGGCCCCGATGCCGTGGTCACAGCCGTGAGTCGCACCTGCGCATCATCTGTGCGTCCACGATTGCCCTCGCCGCTCAGTCCGATGCCGGGGCGAGCAGACCTCCAGCCCCGCCCGTTCGCGTCAAACCCGACCACGCGATTGCGTTTGGCCGCAGATGGCACGCCATTCGGGCGGCGGCTCTGGGATAATCGGGCCACGCCAGCCGTCGGCTGCCGCCACTTCAGGAGTTCATGATGAACGTCGTCGTTCGACAGACCAGCGCCATGGCCATCGTCAGCCTGGTCTCGGGCATTCTCGGCTGGACGCTGATCCCGTTTCTCGGCAGCCTCTGCGCCATCATCACCGGCCATCTGGCGCGCGGCGAAATCCGCCGCAATCCGCAGGGGCTGGACGGCGACGGGCTCGCCATCGGCGGGCTGATTCTTGGCTGGTTGGCGGTTGCGCTCTGGGTGGCAGGGGTGGCGATCTTCATCCTGTTCTTCGGCGGCCTGGCCTGGCTTGCGGCAGCCAACAGTTGAGCATGGCCGCGCCCTCCTCCGCCCAACGCTTCAACGACCGCGTCGCGGCCTATGTGCGCTACCGGCCAAGCTATCCGCCACAACTGCTGCGCTGGCTGCACGAAGAGCTGGGCGTGACGCCGGCCACCACGGTGGCCGATATCGGCGCCGGCACCGGCATCTCCAGCCGGCTGTTCCTGGAGGCCGGCTATCCGGTCACGGCGGTGGAACCCAACCCGGCCATGCGCGAAGCCGCGCAACAGTGGCTGGCGGAATTCCCCACCTTCCGCGCGGTCGACGGCACCGCCGAGGCCACCGGGCTGGCCGCCGCCAGTGTCGGATTGGTGTCCGCGGCGCAGGCCTTCCACTGGTTCGACGTTCGGGCGGTGCGCGCCGAATGGGCGCGCATCCTGCAGCCCGGCGGGCTGGCGGTGATCTACTGGAACAGCCGCGAACTGGACACCACCGATTTCCTGCGCGGCTACGAACAGCTGCTGCTGGACTACGGCACCGACTATTCGGCCGTGGCCGAGCGCTATCAGGACGATGCCACCATGCAGGCCTGGTTTGGCGACGGCTTCCGCGCGATGGCGCGCTTTCCCAACGTGCAACGGCTGGATTTCGATGCCTTGCGTGGCCGGCTGTTGTCTTCGTCATATGCGCCGCTGGCGCATGACCCGCGTCATGTCCCGATGCTCGCCGCGCTGCGCACGCTGTTCGATGCGCACGCGCGCGACGGGCTGATCGACTTCCAATACCAGACCCGGGTGTTCGCCGGGGGATTGAACTGACCCACATGTATTCGCTTGCCCGCCCCTTGCTGTTTTCCCTCGACGCCGAGCGCGCCCATGCGCTGGCATTGCGCTCCATCGATGTTGCCTACCGCACCGGCACCACATCGCTGCTGGCCAGGCGCCCGGAGCCGCTGCCGACACCGGCCTTCGGGCTGATGTTTCCCAACCCGGTCGGTCTCGGTGCCGGCCTGGACAAGAACGGCGAGCACATCGATGCGCTGCTTGCGCTTGGCTTTGGGTTTGTCGAGATCGGCACGGTCACCCCGCGGCCGCAGGAGGGCAATCCCAAGCCGCGCATGTTCCGCTTGCCGGAGTACCAGGCGGTGATCAACCGCATGGGCTTCAACAACCTGGGCGTGGATGTGCTGGTGGCCAACGTGCAACGCGCGCGTCGTCGCGGCGGCCTGCTCGGCATCAACATCGGCAAGAACAAGGACACGCCCAACGAAGAGGCGACCAGCGATTACCGCTATTGCATGGAGCGCGTCTACCCGCTGGCCGATTACATCACCGTCAACATCTCCTCGCCCAACACCGCCGGCTTGCGCGAACTGCAGGAAGAGCAGGCGCTGCGTCGGCTGATCGCCGACCTGCGCGAAACCCAGGAAGCCCTGGCCGCGCAACACGGCAAGCGCGTGCCGATGCTGGTGAAGGTGGCGCCGGACCTCAACGACCGCGACATCGATGCGGCCGCGCGCGTGCTGGCCGACCTGGCGGTGGATGGCGTGATCGCCACCAACACCACGGTGACGCGCACCTTGATCGCCAATCATCCGCTGGCTGGCGAGGCTGGCGGCCTGTCGGGTGCACCGCTGCTGGGGCAATCCACGCTGGTGCTGCGCCGCTTGCGCGCCCGCCTGCCCGAGTCGATTCCGTTGATCGGCGTGGGCGGCATCAATTCCGGTGCGGACGCGGTGGCCAAGATGGCGGCCGGCGCGACCCTGGTGCAGTGCTACAGCGGCCTGGTCTATCGCGGGCCGCCGCTGATCGGCGAATGCGTCAATGCAATCCGCCGCCGCCGCGAGGCGCCCAGCGGCGGTGCGGTGTCGCCGTTATGAGCACCGCAGCGCAGGCCGGCTGGCGCTTGAGCGAGCACGCGCCACTGCGCGCGCTCAATACCTTCCATGTGGAGGCCACGGCACGCTGGTTGCTGGGCATCCACGCACCCGATGCGCTGCCGCAGGCGCTGGCGGCACCGGAGATCGCCGGGCAACCACTGCTGGTGTTGGGCAGCGGCAGCAACGTGCTGCTGGCCGGCGACCCGCCGGGCTGCGTGCTGTGTTTCGAAAACCGCGACATCGCCATCATTGCGCACCACGCCGACCATGCCATCGTGCGCGCCGGTGCCGGCGTCAACTGGCATGCGCTGGTGTTGTATTCGCTGCAGCAGGGGTTGTCGGGGCTGGAGAACCTGGCCTTGATTCCCGGCACGGTCGGCGCCTGCCCGATCCAAAACATCGGCGCATACGGCGCGCAGGTGGGCGACTTCATCCATGTGGTGGATGCCTTCGACCTGCAGGCCCAGCAATTCGTGCGACTGACGGCGGCCGAGTGCGCCTTTGCCTATCGCGACAGCGTGTTCAAGCAGCAGCCGGAGCGTTACCTGATCGTCGCGGTGGAATTCAATCTGCCGCTGCTGCATGAGTTGCGGCTGGACTATGCCGGCATCCGCGAGGAACTGGCCAGCATGGGCGCCGAACTGGCCGGTGCCGCAGATGTGGCGCAGGCGGTGATCAATATCCGTCGGCGCAAGCTGCCGGACCCGGATGTGCTCGGCAATGCCGGCAGCTTCTTCAAGAATCCGTTGCTGCCCAGCGAGCAGATCGCCGCGTTGCAGGCCACATTCGCCGACATGCCGGTGTATCCCGGCGAACAGCCCGGCCAGGGCAAGTTGTCGGCGGCCTGGTTGATCGAACAGTGCGGCTGGAAAGGCCGGCGCGAGGGCGATGCCGGGGTATCGCCGGACCACGCGCTGGTGCTGGTCAACTACGGCACTGCCAGCGGTGCGCAACTGCTGGATGTTGCGCGGCGCATCGCCGAGTCGGTGCGCGAGCGTTATTCGGTGATCCTGGAGCCGGAGCCACGCATCATCGGAGCGCATTGGTGACCGCAGCGCAGGCGTCGCGACGTGCCGCGCTGTGGATGCTCACCAGTACCTTCGCCTTCGGCCTGATGGCCATCTGCATCCGGCTGGCGTCAAGCACGATCGCCACCACCGAGATCGCGTTCTTTCGCAATGCGTTCGGGCTGCTGGCCCTGTTGCCGCTGATCCTGCGCCCCGGCAAGGCGCTGCCGCGCACGCGGCAGTTACCGCAATATCTGGCACGCACCCTGATCGGCCTGGCCTCGATGCTGTGCGGGTTCTGGGCGATCGGCCACCTGCCGTTGTCGCAGGCGATCTCGCTGTCGTATTCCACCCCGTTGTTCGTCACCGTCCTTGCCGTGGTGTGGCTGCGCGAACAGGTGCGCCTGCGGCGCTGGCTGGCGGTGGCGGCCGGATTCATCGGCGTGCTGGTGATCCTGCGGCCGGGCTCGTCCACCTTTACGCCCGGGCTGCTGATTGCGCTGCTGGCAGCGGTGATCAGCGCCGTGGTAGCGATCCAGATCAAACAGCTCTCGCGCAGCGACGACTCGGACACCGTGGTGTTCTACACCTATGTGTTCTGGGTGCCGATGTCGCTGATTCCGGCACTGTTCCAGTGGACCTGGCCGCACGGTATCGACTGGCTCTGGCTGGCGGCGACCGGCATCTTCGGCACCGCCGGGCAGCTGTTCTGGACGCGCGCGCTCAAGCTGGGCGAAGTCTCCGCACTGCAGCCGATCAGCTTCATGCAGCTGCCGCTGGTGGCGCTGCTGGGCTGGTGGCTGTTCGGCGAGGCGATCGAACACCATACCCTGGTCGGTGCGGCCATCATCATCAGTGCCAACGTCTACATCGCGCATCGTGAAAGCGTGCTGGCACGCCGCGCCGCCACGCATGCGCCGCTGGAAGGCGCAAAACCGGGCGAGTGATCGATCGTCCGCAGGCGGCCTGACCGGCGCGCGCAATGGCGTGGCGACGCTGCCGACGTACACTGCGCCGGTACGCGCTCCCCGGGCATCGAAGGGCGATGCGTACGCACATTCGTTGACTGTTCCAAGGTGAGGTCGGCATGCCGGTTCCAAGCAAAACCATCGGCCTGATCGGCGGCATGAGCTGGGAATCCACCCTGCCCTACTACCGCATCATCAACCAGCGGGTGCGCCATGCCTGCGGCGGCCTGCACTCGGCCAAGGTCTTGTTGTACAGCGTCAATTTCCATGAGATCGAGCGCCTGCAACACGCCGGCGACTGGGACGGCGCCGGCCAGGCGATGGCGGCAGCGGCGCGCGCGCTGCATGCCGGTGGCGCCGACTTCCTGGTGCTGTGCACCAACACCATGCATTGCGTTGCCGATGCGATCACCTCCGCCACGCCGCTGCCATTGCTGCATATCGCCGATGCCACGGCCGAGGCGCTGATTGCGGCGGGCGTCACCCGGGTCGGACTGCTCGGCACGCGTTTCACCATGGAACAGCCGTTCTATCGCGAGCGCCTGGCTGCGCGTGGCCTGCAGGTGCTGGTACCGCCGGCCGACGTACGCGCGCAGCTGCATCGGGTGATCTACGACGAACTCTGCCAGGGCATCATCCGGCCGGCGTCGCGCGGCTATTTTCGTCAGGTCATGGCCGACCTCGGCCAGGATGGCGCGCAAGCGATCATCCTGGGCTGTACCGAGATTTCGCTGCTGGTGGACAGCAGCGATGCACAGTTGCCGTTGTTCGACACCACCGCCCTGCATGCCGAAGCGGCCGCGCACGCAAGTGTGCGCGACTGACCGCCACCAAAGGCGCAGCCAGCGCGCCTTTCCCGAAGTGCGTCCGCCCCGCCGTTGCGTGCAAACGTGCAAGCTGCGCATTGCCGCAGCGATGGCATGGGTGCCTCACACTCCGCGGCTGCAGCACGCGCAGGCGCGCGATCACCTGCCACAGGATGTCATGCCTTGAAGACCCGTCCAGCAACAGGCACCGCACCAGCAAGCCAGCTCACACGCGGTGATTACAAGACGCTGGCGTTGTCCGCACTGGGCGGCGCGCTGGAATTCTACGACTTCATCATCTTCATTTTCTTCGCCACGGTGCTGGGGGAGCTGTTCTTCCCGCCGGGCATTCCGGAGTGGATGCGGCAGTTGCAGACCTTCGGCATCTTTGCAGCCGGGTACCTGATCCGCCCGCTGGGCGGGATGGTGATGGCGCACTTCGGCGATCTGCTCGGTCGCAAGCGCATGTTCGCGCTGAGCATCGGGCTGATGGCGTTGCCGACGCTGGCCATCGGCGTGCTGCCGACCTACGCGCAGATCGGCCTGGCCGCCCCCTTACTGCTGCTGACGATGCGGTTGCTGCAGGGCGCGGCCATCGGCGGCGAAGTCCCCAGTGCATGGGTCTTCGTCGCAGAACACGTGCCTGCACAGCGCAGGGGACTGGCGTGCGGGACCTTGACGGCCGGCCTGGCAGCCGGCGTGTTGCTCGGCTCGCTCAGTGCCGGGGCGATCAATCGCGCCTTCACACCGCAGGAAATCGCCGAAGGCGCCTGGCGCCTGCCGTTCCTGGCCGGTGGCATCTTCGGCCTGCTTTCGGTGTATCTGCGGCGTTGGCTGCACGAAACACCGGTGTTCGCCGAGCTGATGGCGATGCGTGCCCTGGCGCGCGAGACGCCGCTCAAGGTGGTGCTGCGCGATCATCCACGCAGTGTGGCGCTGTCGTTGTGGCTGACCTGGATGGTGGCGGCCGGGGTACTGGTGGTGTCGTTGATGACGCCGACGCTGCTGCAGAGCGCCTACCACTATCCGGCAGCGGTCGCCTTGCAGGCCAACCTGCTTGCGGTCCTGCTGCAGGCGGCCGGCTCGATCGTGGCCGGCGCCTTGTCCGATCGCTACGGCAATGGACGCGTGCTGCTTGCCGGCAGCGTATTCCTGGGCGCCAGCGCCTGGCTGTTCTATCGGCTGGCCGGTGATCCGCAGTTGCTGTTTCCGCTATATGCCCTGATGGGCGCGGCGCTCGGCGTCCTGGGCGCGGTCCCGCGCGTCATGGTCGAGGCGTTTCCGCCGGTGGTACGCCTGTCCGGCGTGTCATTCGCCTACAACCTGGGCTATGCGGTGTTTGGTGGCCTGACCCCGTTGGTGGTGGTGATGCTGCTCAAGCAGCACCCGATGGGACCGGCGTATTACATGATTCTGCTGGCCGTGATCGGCAGCGTGATCGGGCTGCAGTTGTGGCGCCGGGAACGTGCGAGTCGTCGCTGAGTCAAAGGCAGCACGGCGCCACTTTCGGTACCCGCACTTACGCCGACCGCGTTCGACCGCAAAGCGGTCGTGCCCTCAGGTCGAAGCGGGATGGCGACGCCAATGCGGCCGCCGCGCGCCGCGAAACATCACCAGATACAGCCCGACCACCCACACCAGCGCGGCCGACCAGCCGCCCAGGATGTCGGAGGGGTAATGCACCCCCAGGTAGATCCGCGACACCCCCACCAGCACCGCGAACCCACTTGCAGCAATGGCCACCGGCCAGCGCCAGCGGGTGTTCCAGGCCAGCGAGACCACCACCGCGGCGAGCGTCATCGAGCCCATCGCATGCCCGCTGGGAAAGCTGAAGGTGCTTTCCGGGGCAATCGATTCCCACAGGCTGGGGCGGTCGCGCTGGAAAACCTGCTTGGCGCCCATGTTCAACAAGGCCGAGCCAGCAAAGCCGAGTGCGGCAAAGGTTCCCTCGCGCCAGCGCCGCAGCATCAGCAATACCAGCACGATGGCGATATCGGCCGGGATCACCCCGTACTGGTAGCCAAGCTTGGAAACCACCCCGAAAAACGCATCCAGCCCCGGCGTGGCGATGCTGCGCATGCTCCACAGCAAGGGCTCGTCGAAGTAAAAATTTTCCAGTTCGTGGACTTCGTCGGCCAGGTCGACGAACAGGCCCAGCGGCAGCAGCACGCCGGCAAACAGCAACGCCATGCGCCACGCATTGCTGCGCAGCCATCCCCTGAAACCGGCCGGCGATTCAGCCGGCGCGGCGGACATAGGTGCGTTCGACGTACTGATCGATCAGATCGATGAATTCGTAGGCAATGTTCTCGCCACGCAGGGTGACGCTTTTCTCGCCATCGATGAACACCGGCGCCGACGGCGCCTCGCCGGTGCCCGGCAACGAGATGCCGATGTTGGCATGGCGCGATTCGCCCGGCCCGTTGACCACGCAGCCCATCACCGCCAGGGTCATGTTCTCCGCGCCGGGGTTGCTGATCTTCCACTCCGGCATCTTGGCGCGCACATGGTTCTGCACCACGCCGGCCAGTTCCTGGAAGAACTCGGAGGTGGTGCGGCCGCAGCCCGGGCAGGCGGTGACCATCGGCGTGAAGGCGCGCTGGCCGGTGGTCTGCAGCAGTTCCTGCGCGACGATCACCTCCTGGGTGCGCGACTGGCCCGGCTCCGGCGTCAGCGAGATGCGGATGGTGTCGCCGATGCCTTCCTGCAGCAAAACGCTCAGCGCCGCGGCCGAAGCCACGATGCCCTTGCTGCCGATACCGGCTTCGGTCAGGCCCAGATGCAGCGCAAAATCGCAGCGGCTCGCCATGTCGCGATACACCGCGATCAGCTCCTGCACGCCGGACACCTTGGCCGACAGGATGATGCGCTCGCGCGCCAGGCCCAGTTCCACCGCGCGCTCGGCCGAATCCACCGCCGAGCGGATCAGCGCCTCGCGCAGCACGCGGCCGGCATCCCAGGGCGTGTCGCGCTGCGAGTTCTCGTCCATCAGCTGCGCGGCCAGCGACTGGTCCAGCGAGCCCCAGTTGGCACCGATGCGCACCGGCTTGTCGTACTTGATCGCAAACTCGATCAGCTGCGCGAACTGCAGATCCTTCTTCTTGCCGAAGCCGACATTGCCCGGATTGATGCGGTACTTGGCCAGCGCTTCGGCGCAGGCCGGCTCGGCGGCGAGCAACTGATGCCCGTTGTAGTGGAAGTCGCCGATCAACGGCACCTCGATCCCCATCATGCGCAGCTTGTCGACGATGCGCGGAATGGCCGCGGCCGACTCGGCGTTGTTGACGGTCAGGCGCACCATTTCCGAGCCGGCGCGCCACAGGTCGGCCACCTGCTTGACGCTGCCGGCGATGTCGGCGGTGTCGGTATTGGTCATCGACTGGACGACCACCGGGTGGCCACCGCCAACGGTCACGCTGCCGATCTTGACGGCCTGGGTGATGCGGCGCGGCCAGGCGGTGGCGTCGGCGGGAGGGGTTGGGCGAGTCACGGCGTCGTACATCGCGGTATTTTAGCCTGTCATCGGTCCGCTCACAGCTGAAGCGCTGCGCGCGCCGTCTTCCAGGCCGATGCGACGGTTTGTCGCAGGCCGCCACGCCCCCGAGCGCATAGCATTGCCGTGATGAATTCCTCAGACGCCTCTTTCCTGCGGACCCTGTGCAGCCTGCGCTGGCTGGCCACTGCCGGCCAGGCCGCCACCATCCTGGTCGCCACCGGGCTGATGGGCCTGGATCTGCCGCAGCAACCCTTGTGGGCCGGCGTGGCCGCACTGGCGGTGTTCAACCTGTATGCGCAGCTGCGGGTGGCCCATCGCGGCGCGGTCAGCCCGGCCACCGAATTCGGCCACATCCTGGTCGATGTCACGGTGCTGACCTGGATGGTGGGCTGGAGCGGCGGCATCGCCAACCCGTTCGGCTCCCTGTTCCTGGTGCTGATCGCCCTAGCCGCGCTGGCCCTGCCGCTGGGCTGGGCGATGGCGGTGGCGGCGGCCTGCGTGGCCGGTTATGTGATCAGTGCAGCGTTCGGGCTGCCGCTGCCCTATGGCAGTTTCGACCCGCTCAGCCTGCATATGTGGGGCATGGCCGCCAACTTCCTGTTGTCCACGGTGGTGGTGCTGGCCTTCGCCACCCGGCTGGCCTTGTCGATGCGCGAACGCGAGCGCGAGATCTCCACGCTGCGCGAGCGCTTCGCGCGCAACGAGGGCATCGTGGCGCTGGCCACGCATGCGGCCTCGGTCGCGCATGAGTTGAACACGCCGCTGGCGACGATGACGCTGCTGGTCGACGACATCGCCGACCAGTGCGACCAGAGCGAGTTGCGCGAGGATCTGGACACCCTGCGCGAGCTGCTGGTGCAGTGCCACGAGCGCGTGCTGGCGCTGGCCGCACCGGCCGACAACGGCCACCTCAGCCGCGAAGTCGCGGTCAAGGACGTGCTGGAACAATGGCGGCTGGTGCGCCCGACCATCGAGCTGCGCCGCAACGACGATGCGCCGATGCGCCTGCTGCTGCAGCCCGGGGTCAGCCATCTGCTGATGGTGTTGCTCAACAATGCGGCCGATGCCGGCGAACGCGCCGGCCGGCCGCAGATCGACCTGACGCTGCGCGTGGAGCAGGATCATCTCAGCGGCGAAGTACGCGACTACGGTCCGGGCTTCGATACCTCGCAAGCCATGCTGCCCGGCACCCTGTTCAACAGCGGCAAGCATGACGGCATGGGTGTTGGGCTGGCGCTGTCGCATGCCACCGTCGAACGGCTGCAGGGCGAGTTGTGGATGCTGCCCGCCGAAGGCAGCGGCGCCCGCGTCGGTTTCCGTCTGCCGCTCTCCGAACACGAGGCACTCGCATGACAAGCACTCCCCTGCGCACCGGCCTGCTGGTCGACGACGACACCTTGTACCTGCGCACGCTGCAACGCAGCCTCGCCCGCCGCGGCGTGGACACCCTGACCGCCACCGATGCGGCCAGTGCCTTGTCGACCGCACGCAGCGCCCTGCCGGATTTCGCCTTGATCGATCTCAAGCTCGGCCACGATTCCGGCCTGAGCCTGATCCAGCCGTTGCGCGAGATCCGCGCCGACATGCGCATCCTGCTGGTCACCGGCTACGCGAGCATCGCCACCGCCGTGGAGGCCATCAAGCTCGGTGCCGACGACTATCTGCCCAAGCCGGCCAATATCCCCACCATCATGCGGGCACTGGGCGAAGAGGACGACGAGCTGCCCGAGCCGGACGAAGAAGAAACCGCCCGGGAAATGATGACACCGCTGAGCCGCCTGCAATGGGAGCACATCCAGCAGGCGCTGCACGAGACCGGCGGCAATGTCTCGGCTGCCGCACGCCTGCTCGGCATGCACCGCCGCTCGCTGCAGCGCAAGCTGACCAAGCGGCCAAGCCCGGGGCCGTTACGCGAGCCTGGGCGTTAAGACGCGGCCAGTTGCCGTGAGGACAAATCGTTCGAGGGCGCGGCACCCTCGCCGCTCGCCGGACACGCCGTGACCCCATCCCCAGGGGCGCGTTGGCGGCATCCATGCCGCCAACGTTCCGGCAACCGGCAAGGGCACGGCTCCAGCCAGTTGGTCGGTGCTCTTGTGAGAGCTGTCTGTCGTGCGGCGCCCATCAGACATGGCCCATGCGTCGTGAGCGAACGACGCATCCAGCACCGCTCTTACCGTGCACACCGACCATCTCAACTGGTCCTTGCCCGCTCACCGTCGCGGGACCCTGAGCGGCATGGATGCCGCGCCGGAGCCTACATGGACGTACTTGCGGCGTGTCCTGCGATGGTGGGCGGGCAAGGGCCCTGCAGCCAACGCGCAGCGTCGAGGGCGCGGCGCCCTCACCGCACCAAACAGTTGGTCGGCGCTCTTGTGAAAAGCTGTCTGTCGTGCGGCGCCCATCAGACATGGAGCCGATACGTCATGAGCGAACGACGCATCCAGCACCGCTCTTACCGTGCACACCGACCATCTCGATAGGTCCTTGCCCGCTCACCGTCGCGGGACCTTACACGGCATGGATGCCGCGTAAGAGCCTCCATGGACGGATTCACGGCGTGTCCCGCCATGGTGGCCGGGCAAGGGCCTGCAACCAAGCGCCGGATCGACCACTCTACCGACTGTGGAGCTTCAATCTCAACGCGGGCCGAATACGCTCGCCCTGCGCGAGGTCGCCGTGATGCCATCGGCGCCCAGGATCAAGTTGCGGCCCCAACTGCTGAGGCGCGTGGCGTTCCAGCCGATTGCGATATCCAGCGATTGCGTGCTGCTGTCGTTGCCCGACCACGACCAGCCCAGGTAGCCAACGTTGTATTCGCGGGCGCGACGCATGATCGCCGCCTCGTCCACCTGCGCGCCGCGATGGTCTCCTCCGAACTCGCCGATCACCAGTGCCAGCTTTTTATCGCGGAAAGCGCGCAAATACTTGTTGACCGTTGCATCGCTGCCGAACACTTCGTACATGTGCACGCTGAAGATCAGGTTGCGGCGGCTGTCGCGCGCCAGCAAGGCGGCCGCGTTGTCGCGCATGTAGAACTTCCAGTCCTGGCCCCAGTTCGGTGCATCCACCATCAATGCGTGGGTCAGCCCGGTCTTGCGCAACGCGGCGATCGCCGTTGCATGGCCATTGACCCATTCGCTGGCGCTCAACTGGTTGCCGAACGGCTCGTTGCCGATGTTGATGATGACGTGGTCTTCGTTGCCGATCAGTGCCTTGCGGATGCTGGTCCAGTACGCAGTGGCATGGGACAGACCGGCGGCGGCGCCGTCTTCGCCATAGCCGGTGGTGTCGTGCACCTCCAGCACCGCGATCAAGCCCAGGCTTTTGCAGCGCGCGATGATGCGCGCCACCTCGGCCTCCGGCGTACGGTTCCAGCGATAACCGGAACTGAGCACCACACGCACGCTGTTGGCGCCGGTGGCGGCAATGGCGGCCAGGGCCGCATCGGTTCGGCTTGCGTACCAGGCGTGCGGCAGATTGACGCCACGCAATACCACGGTATTGCCATTGGACTCACTCAGCTGGGTGCCGGACACCGACAGCCCTGCGTGCGCGGCAGACGACAATGCCAGGCCTGCAACGACCAGCAGCATGCGGCGGGCAAAACGGGGCAACGGTGATTTCACGATCGATTTCCAGGCAGCGGGGAGGATGACGGGCGATGGCGTAATTCACAGCGCCCGTGAACACTGTGTCAATTTGCGGTAGCTGTTGATGCAATGCCTGTCACACAACGAACAAGCAACAAATTAGGTGCGCTGAATCGTTACGGCTCGTGGGACGACAAGGTGGGCTTACCACCAGTGATCGGCCAGGCGTCGATAATGTTGAGCGGCGCGGATCGGTGCCGACGGCGCTGCCGGCCCGTCGCATCAGGCATGACGCAGGAACCGGCGCAATCGCCGGCCTGGCGCCCAGCCGTCGCCCAAACCGTTGCCTGATGCCGTCGCATTGCGGCCGTCGCCGCGGCGCTTCAACCGCGGCCACCGTGCGGGAAAGCCGCGTCAACTGAACAAAGCCCGGTGCTGTCGATCAAGGGATCACGCTTCAGGCCGATACGAGCACATGCATTCCGCGCTCGCTCCCGTCAGTTCCCCTCCTCCGCCCGAGGTCGATGAGTCGACCCGGTTGGCCGTCCTGCGTGGTCTGTGCCTGCTGGACTCGCCGCCCGATCCGGTGTTCGAGACCATCGCCGCGATGGCTGCCCGCAACCTGGGCGCGGAAATCGCACTGGTGTCGCTGGTGGACGAGCATCGCCAGTGGTTCAAGGCCCGCATCGGCCTGGAGCCGCAGGAAACACCGCGCGACCAGGCGTTCTGCGCGCATGCGATCCGCACCCACGAGTTGATGGTGGTGCCCGACGCGCAACTGGATCCGCGCTTTTGCGACAACCCGCTGGTGCTGGGCCCGCCGTTCATCCGCTTCTACGCCGGCGCACCGCTGACGCTGCGCGACGGCCACCGCATCGGCACCTTGTGCGTGATCGGAACCAGCCCGCGCCCGGGTCTGGACGCCGAGGCGATCACCCAACTGGAAGGCCTGCGCGACCTGGCGGTGCTGCGGGTGGAAAACCTGCGCAGCACCACCTATCGCGACGGCCCGACCGGGCTGCCCAATCGGTCGCGCTTTGCCGAAGACCTGGATGCCTGGCTGTCGCAACGCGACAGCGCCCCGGCCACCACCGCCGTGGCGGTCGACATCTGCGGCAGCGATTATTTCCGCGAAATGGTCAAGGCGCTGGGCTGGGACTATGCCGACGGCTATGTGGCGCTCGCGCAGCGCCGCCTGGCGGCCTATCTGCCCGCCGGCACCGCGTTGTATCGGCTGGACCCGACCACCTTCGGCTTCCTGGCCCAGGTCGAGACGCACCGGTTGTCCACGCTGTGCACCAAGGTCTCCAAGGCCTTTGCCGAGCCGCTGGAACATCAGGG
Source organism: Xanthomonas sp. BRIP62411 (assembly GCF_003993525.1). Taxonomy (NCBI): domain Bacteria; kingdom Pseudomonadati; phylum Pseudomonadota; class Gammaproteobacteria; order Lysobacterales; family Lysobacteraceae; genus Xanthomonas; species Xanthomonas sp. BRIP62411. The sequence continues at coordinate 288,269 of NZ_QEZI01000022.1, read as the reverse complement.
CATTCCGCATACCCCGGTCGCCTCGATCGGCGCGGTCTCGCTGCAAACCAGCTATGGCGCGGCCGACACCATCCGTTCACTGACCACTTCGGTGGACATCTCGCGCGAGCGCGGCGCGCCCTGGAGCATGTACGAGCGCAAGCACGACGTGGCCCAGCGCAATACCTTCCGCCTGCTGGCGGCCCTGCCCGCCGCGCTGGACAGTTCCAGTCAGCTGCGTCTGCACTACCAGCCGCGCGTGGACCTGCACGATCACCGCTGCGTCGGAGTGGAAGCGCTGCTGCGCTGGCAGCATCCGATGATCGGCCCGGTGATGCCCGCCGACTTCGTGCCGATGGCCGAGAAGACCGCGTTGATCAACCGCATCACTGCCTGGGTGATCGACAACGGCATCGCCCAGGCCGCGCGCTGGCAGCAACAGGGCCTGGACTTCAATCTGGCCTTGAACGTGTCGGCCGCCGACCTGGACCGGCCCGGATTCGTCGGCCTGCTGCGGCGTGGCCTGGAGCGCCACAAGCTGGATCCGCGCCGGCTGGAGATCGAATTCACCGAAAGCGCGATGATCCGCCACCCCGAGCATCTGGCCGAGCAACTGGCGGCGATCGCGGCGCTGGGCGTGCACATCGCCATCGACGACTTCGGCACCGGCTACAGCAATTTCAGCTATCTCAAGCAGCTGCCGGCCAGCTCGTTGAAGATCGATCAGTCCTTCATCCGCTCGTTGCCGAACAACCGCACCGACCGCACCCTGGTGCCGGCCATGATCCAGCTCGGCCACAGCCTGGGCCAGCGCGTGGTCGCCGAAGGCATCGAATCGGCGGAGGCCTACACGCAGTTGCGCGCCTGGGGCTGCGACGAAGGCCAGGGCTACTGGATCGCCAAACCGATGCCGGCGGCCGCACTGGAAACCTGGCTGCAGACGCCGTGGCACGAGCAGTTCGAAGCACCGGTCAACCTGCTCGCTGCGAGCCTGGCCGCGGCGCGGGTGTAAGCGGCAACCGCACAACGGCCAAACGCAATGCGGCGCGACACCTGCGTGTCGCGCCGCATATGCACGGCTGATCTCAGCGTGCGGTCCGATCGACTACCAGAACACCGCATAGAGCGCGACCAGGATCGCCACCACCCCGATCGCACCGATCTTGAAGCCCAGCGTGGTGCCGTAGGCCACATCGTCAGTGCGGATCAGATCGCGTGCCTGGGTCGGGGCGGTCATCAACGACACCAGCACCGCCAGCACCAGCGCGGCCACGAACACCACGCCGATGCGGTCCATGAACGGCAGTTCCGGCCAGGCGAACTTGAGCGCGAACGACAGCACCACCGAGCCGATCGCCGCGGTCAGCGCGCCGGCTTCGTTGGCGCGCTTCCAGAACAGGCCGAGCATGAAGATCACCACCACACCCGGGGTGAAGAAGCCGGTGAATTCCTGGATGAACTGGAAACCCTGGTCGAAGTTGCCCAGCAACGGCCGCGCGGTCAGGATGCCGATGATCACCGCCACGATGGCCACGATGCGGCCCACGCGCACCAGCTGCTTCTGCTCAGTCTGCGGCCGGAACTTGGCGTAGAAATCCAGGGTGAAGATCGTCGCCACCGAGTTGATCTTGGAAGCCAGCGAGGCCACGATCGCCGCCACCAGCGCCGCGAACACCAGGCCCAGGATGCCGGTCGGCAACAGCTGCATCATGGTCGGATAGGCCTGGTCGGGCTTGGCCAGGTCCGGCGCCAGCACCACTGCGGCAATGCCCGGCACCACGATCACCAACGGCATCAGCAGCTTCAGGAACGCGGCGAACACCATGCCCTTCTGCGCCTCGCCGATGTTCTTGGCCGCCAGCGCGCGCTGGATGATGTACTGGTTGAACCCCCAGTAGCTGATGTTCATCACCCACAGGCCGCCCAGCAACACGCTCAGGCCGGGCAGGTCCTTGTAGAACGGGTTGTCCTTGCTCAGGATCATGTGGAAGTGCTCCGGGTGCGCACTCCACAGATGCTTGAAGCCGGCCAGCACGCCGGCACCGTCGCCGATCCGTGCCAGGGTCAGCCCGGCCACCAGCAGGCCGCCCAGCACCAGCAGCGTGACCTGCACGATGTCGGTCAAGGCCACCGCCTTCAACCCGCCATACAGCTGGTAGACCAGCGCGAACACGCCGATCAACGCCAGCGCCAGGGTCTGGTCCATGCCGGTGACCTGGCTGACCGCGATCGAGCCCAGCCACAGGATCGAGGTGAGATTGACGAACACGTACAGCAGCAGCCAGAACACCGCCATCAGCGTGCGGATCCACTTGCCGTAGCGCTGTTCCAGGAACTGCGGCATGGTGTAGATGCCGTTGCGCAGGAAGATCGGCAGGAAGAACTTGCCGACGATCAGCAGCGTCAGCGCCGCCATCCACTCGTAGGACGCGATCGCCAGGCCGATCGCATAGCCGGAACCGGCCATGCCGATGATCTGTTCGGCCGAAATGTTCGCGGCAATCAGCGAGGCACCGATCGCCCACCACGGCAACGACTTGCTCGCCAGGAAGTAATCCTCGGCGCTCTTGGTGTGACCGGCCTTCTCGCGCGAGACCCACTGCGCGAGCACGAAGATGCCGGTCAGATAGACCAGCACAATCACGATATCCAACGTCGCCAAACCCACTGCACTCTCCTGTCTGGCTCTGGGCGGCGCGTCGTGGAGCGGACAGGCCTGCAGACTGCCGCCGCCCGCACCGCGTGCGTGGCGGCAGCGCGGCGAACCGCAGCTGCAGGCCTTCCCGGCCGATCGACGCGCGCGTCCCGCGGCGGCTGATGACACCACCGCTGAGGGTGGCCGCTGTAGCACGTCGCCGGGACCGGCGACGCGTGTGTCCTGATTACCTGGGCACGCCCGCAGGCGCGCCTGCGGGTGTGCTGCTTACTTGACCGGGCAGTCGAGCGTGACTTCGGCTTCGTTGAGCGCGCCCAGCGCGATCTTCGACACCGACAGATCCAGCGCCGCAGCGCTTTCGATGCTGGCGACCTGGGTCAGCTTGGTCACGTCCGCACCGGCCACCGCAAAGCACTTCAGCGGCACGCCCAGCACCTTCCACTGGCCCTGCGGCAGCGCGGCCAGGGTCTTCTGCGCATCGACACGGCCGCCGCAGTTGTCGCCACAGCCCACGCCCAGCCATACCGGCCCAGTCACCGCGCTGTCGCGGCGCACGGTCAGCTGCAACTGCACATCGCCGTTGCTCTCGCGCGAGACGTCGACCGGCTTGCCGGACACCAGCAATACGCTGGAGGCCTTGGCACCGGACCACACCAGGCGCCGCGCATCTTCCTGCGCCTTGTGATCGACGGCGGTCATCTTCAGGCTGCCATCGGACAGACCCACCGGCAGCGTGGTGGCCGGCATGTTGGCCTGGCCGGCGTTGGACAGCTGCATCGCAATGCCCAGCGCCGGCTTGCCGCGCACGAAGTACACCCCGCCCACCGACTGCTCGCCGGACACGCCCGATTCCTCCGGCAGCGCGGCCAGGTCGCCCTTGTCGGCATAGGTCAGGCCGAAGCCGAACTTGAACTGCGGGTCGTAATCCTTCTGGCCGACGTTGTTGGCGAACTGCACCGCGGTCCTGGGCCAGGAGAAGCTCAGCTTGCCTTTGAAGTCGTTCTGCACCGTGCCATCGGCCTTGCGCAGCAGCACGTCGGCAATGCCCTCGCCTTCGGAACCCGGCAACCAGGCGGCGACGAACGCATCGGCCGCATTGATGTACTGGTTCATCCACAACGGGCGCCCGCTCAGGAACACCGCCACCACCGGGATGCCCTCGGCCTTGAGCTTCTTGATCAATGCCAGCTCGCTCTCGTCGCCCGGCTTGTACAGCAGGGTGGCGATGTCGCCCTGGAACTCGGCGTACGGGTTCTCACCGAACACCACCACCGCCACGTCGGGCTTGGTCTTGTACGCACCATCGACTGCCAGCTCGGCGGTGCCGCCGGCGGCCTTGATCTGCTTGTCCAGGCCTTCCCAGATGGTGTTGCCGTTGGGGTAGTCGCTGCGCTTGGTACCGGTGCCCTGCCAGTTCAGCGTCCAGCCGCCGGACTGCTTGCCCATGTCGTTGGCGCCATCGCCCAGCACCAGCACGCGCTTTTTCGGATCCAGCGGCAGGATGCCGGCCTGGTTCTTCAGCAGCACCAGCGACTCGCGTACCGCCTGGCGGGCGATCGCGCGATGTTCCGGCGCGCCCAGCAATTCGTACTTGCCGCCGAGCGGGCGCTTGGACGGCTTGCCGGCTTCGAACAGGCCCAGGCGCAGCTTGACGCGCAGGATGCGGCGCACCGCATCGTCCAGGCGCTCCATCGAAATCTGGCCAGACTTCACCGCGGCCAGCTCGGTCTCGTAGATGCCCTTCCAGCTGTCGGAGGCCATCGCCATGTCGACACCGGCGATGAACGAGGCCGGGCAGTTCTCGTTGGTGCAGCCCTTGACCTGGCCGTGGCCATTCCAGTCGCCGACCACGAAACCGCCGAAGTTCATGCGGCCCTTGAGCACGTCGGTCAGCATGACCTTGTTGCCGTGCATCTTTTCGCCGTTGAAGCTGTTGAACGAGGCCATCACCGTCTGCGCACCGGCCGCGATCGCCGGCGGATAACCGGCCGCGTGGATGTCGCGCATGGTGGCTTCGGACACCTTGGTGTCGCCCTGGTCCTTGCCATCGGTGGTGCCGCCGTCGCCGACGAAATGCTTCACCGAGGAAATCACGTGGCTGCCGTCGAGGAACTGCGGGGTGCCCGGCGTGCCCTGCACGCCTTCGACCATCTTGCCGGCGAAGCTGGCCACCACGTCCGGCGACTCGGAATAGCCTTCGTAGCTGCGGCCCCAGCGGTCGTCCTGCGGCACCGCCACGGTGGGCGCAAAGGTCCACTCCATGCCGGTGACGCGGGTTTCGGCGGCGGTGACTTCACCGATCTTCTTGATCAGCTCCGGGTTGCGCGTGGCGCCCAGGCCGATGTTGTGCGGGAACAGCGTGGCACCGACGATGTTGCTCTGGCCGTGCACCGCATCGATGCCGAAGATGATCGGGATCGCATTGTCGCCCTTGGAGGTGTCCATCGACGCTTCATAGAAGGCGTCGGCCAGCTTCAGCCACTCGGCCGGCTTGGCGTCGTACTTGCCGCCCGGGTCGGAGTTGCCACCGGCCAGCACCGACCCGATGCGGTACTTGCGCACGTCGTCCGGGGTCATGCTGGCGATGTCGCCCTGGATGGTCTGGGCGACCTTCTCTTCGACACTCATCTTGGCCATCACATCGGTGATGCGCTGCTCCAGGGCCTGGTCCTGGGCGAACGGCCACTTCGGCGACGGCCACTGGTCGGGATGGATGGCGGTGGACGCCTCGGCGGGCGCGGCGGCCGGTGCGGTCTTGCTTGCCTCGGCGGCGGTGTCCTTGCCTTGGCAGGCGGCCAGCATCAGCACCGCGGCGGCGGTAGCCAGAGAGAGGGCACGACGCGCGACAGGCGAGGCGGTACGACGAAGCAGCTTGTCCAAGATCCAGGTCTCCAGGTGGTTCTCCCCACGGCGATGCGTGACGCCGCAGGCCATTAGGCGGCGTACGCTTGCGTGATTCCCCTACCCTGTCAACACCGCGCGCTCGTATGCCAAACGACGAGCAACTTATTGGCCCGGGCTATAGGCTTGGAATACCGGCAGCACCCGTCAAACCACGGGAAACCGCCAAATCCGGCGTGGCGCCTGGGCTTGCGTGGCGGCGCACTTTGCTGCGATGCACCACCGTGCCGGCTCCGCACTGCGCAGCCCAACCCGCCGTTGCAGGTATTGCCGGGTTCGCTTGCGGCGCCCTGTTCGAATGCCCGCCAACAGGTGAGCTCGCCGTCAAACAACTGTCATACCCCGGGCCTAGCGTGACCGGCTTGCCGATGCGCCACCGGCCATCGTTGATCGTCGTCTTTGCCTGGAGTTTCGATGTCCGCCTCCCCCGATCCCGCCCGCCGCCGCCTGATGCACCTGCTGGCGTCCGTCCCGCTGTTGCCGCTGGGCAGCGCCAGCGCCGCCGCCCTGCAACACCTCGGCGGTGCGGCATTAGCCGCACGCCCGCTGCGGCCGTCGGACACCCCGACCCAGCTGGTGTCGGCCACCTTCCATGGCATGCCGGCGCCCAGCCTGGCCAACCCCGCGGCGATGGCCACCACCACGGTGGGCTCGTCGCTGACGGTGGCGCGCAGCGACGGCAGCACCCAGCGGTATGCGCTTGCGTACCACCCGTTCTTCGTCACCGGCGATCAGGTGCCCGACGGCAAGGGCGGCACCGTGCTGGCCGGCGGCTACTACGACATCCAGCACCGCCCGATCATCGACCGCTCCAAACCCGGTGCCGAACGGCCGTTCTTTTCCGACTGCCCGGACGGCTCCTCGCTGCTGACCCTGCCCGATGCCAAGGTGCCCGGGGTCAAGGGCAATCACGTCTTCGCGGTGGTGCAGTTCGAATACACCACCCGCGACCAGGCCGGCAACGACACCAACCGGCACCTGCCCGCGCCGATCGCCGTGCTGACGCTGGATCAGGACCCGGCCACCGGCAAGCTGTCGCTGGTGAAGTACCACAACGTCGACACGGCACCGGTGCACGGGCTGTGGACCACCTGCGGGGCCAGCCTGTCGCCGTGGAATACCCACCTGTCCAGCGAAGAATACGAACCCGACGCCACCGCGCTGGCCGGCAATACCCAGTTCCGCAGCTATAGCACGCATCTGTACGGCGACCCGGAGAAGGCCAACCCGTATCACTACGGCCATCTGCCCGAAATCACCGTCCACCCGGACGGCACCGGGAGCGTGCGCAAGCATTACTGCCTGGGCCGCATCTCGCACGAGCTGGTGCAGGTGATGCCCGACCAGCGCACCGTGCTGATGGGCGACGACGCCACCAATGGCGGGCTGTTCATGTTCATCGCCGACCGCAAGGCGGACCTGTCGGCCGGCACCCTGTACGTGGGCAAGTGGCAGCAGACCTCGGGCGTGGGCCCGGGCGCGGCCACGTTGCGCTGGATCAAGCTCGGCCATGCCACCAGTGCCGAGATCCAGGCCATGGCCGACCGCCTCACCGCCGCCGACATCCTCGACGTGCATCTGAGCGACCCGGGCGATGCCGCGTTCACCAAAATTCCGTTCAACGGCACCTTCAACTGGATCCGCATCAAGCCCGGCATGGAGAAGGCGGCCACGTATCTGGAAACCCACCGCTACGCCGCCCTGGCCGGCGGCAGCCTGGGCTTCACCAAGCTCGAAGGCACCACCGTCAATGCCCGCGACAAGATCGCCTACATGGCGATGTCCTACATCGTCACCAGCATGCGCGACGGCTCGGGCGACGTGAAGGTGGAGGGCCCGGACGCGGGCGCGGTGTACGCCTTGAATCTGCGCGGCGGCCAGCGCGACCACCACGGCGCGCCGATCCACAGCGACTGGGTGCCGATCGACATGGCCGCACCGGCCGCGCTCACCGGCCACGACCTGGCCAAGGCCGACGCGCTGGGCAACCTGGCCGATCCGGAGCGCCTGGCCAACCCGGACAACCTCAAGTTCTCCGAAGCGCTGCGCACCTTGTTCATCGGCGAAGACAGCAGCCTGCACGTCAACAATTTTCTGTGGGCCTACAACGTGGACAGCGGCAGCCTCACGCGCCTGCTGTCGGTGCCCGCCGGCGCCGAATCCACCGGCCTGCATGCGGTCGACCAGATCCACGGCTGGACCTACGTGATGAGCAATTTCCAGCACCCCGGTGATTGGGAAAGCCCGCTGCACGACACCGTCAAGGCCACACTCGATCCGCTGGTGCGCGCCAACTACAAGAACCGCTTCGGCGCGGCGGTGGGCTACCTCACCGGCGACCCGGTGGCAGTAAAGCTGGGCCAGGCCTAGGCGCCGCCGTTCCAGTTGCAGCGTTGCGTGGCGCTGCAGCTGACACATACAGCATGGCGCTCTCGTTGCTGTCGCAATGCCGGTAGGAGCGCACCTGGGCGCGAGGAGCTTTGCCGATCTAACCTGTCGCGCCCGGGTGCGCTCCTACAGGTGAGGTCGCCGGATGTCGGGCCGCGTCGGCGAGAAGCGGATCAGACCGCAAGTGCATGAGCGCGCGGCTCAAGACTGCCGCAACTCCAGCGCCACCATCACGATGGGCTTGGCCCAGCCGGGCACCTGCGCCAGTTCGTCCGGCGTGGTCGGGTACTGCAGGCCGTTGCGGTCCAGTTCCAGCACCAATAGCGGGGCGACCTGCCCGGTCGCATCGGCGGGCACGCTGTTGTCGTAGACATGCAGCACCGCCAGATGCGGCAGCAGCGCGATCAGGTTGGCACGCGAGGCATCGTAGCGCTCGCGGATCTTGTGCTCGGGGATGGCATGCCCGCCGGCGGCCACGCGTGCGGCCACCCGTTCGATATGCAGCTCGACGCTGGACAGGCCGCAGAACCAGATCGCCACGGTGTGCTGCGCGCAGGCCTGCCGCAGCAGGCGCGGGATGGTCGTCGCCCCCAGGGTGGTTTCGAATGCATAGTCGCTGCCGGCATCCATGGCCTGGCGCAACCGTCGCACGCCCTCCTGCCAGGCTTGCGCATTGGCCTGTTCCGGTGGCCACCCCTGCTCCACCAGCTCCCGGGTGAACGCGTCCGGGTTGAACCAGGTGCCGCCGTCTTCCCGCAACACGCTGCCCAGCAGCGAACTCTTGCCGGCGCCGTTGACGCCGGCCAGCACCAGGATGTTTCCCACGATTTAGAGCGACGGGCCCAGGGTGACCTTGCTGCGCCGGCGTGCCGGCTTGCCGATCACCTGGGCCAGGCCTGGGCCATCGGTCACTGCCGCCAGATGCGCGTCGAACCTGGCCTGCAACGCCTGCAGCGATTGCGCCCGCGTCGAGGCGGCCGCCGCTGCGCTCGCCTGCCTCACCAGACGGTGGTACTCCTCCGCATCCACCACGACCGCCTCGGGATGGTTATGGTTGGTGATGACCACCGCGCCATGCGAGCGCACCTTGCGCATCAGGCTGGGCCAGCCCTTCACCTTGATGTCGGCGGCAGGGGATGTTTCGAGCTCGGGCAGATCCTGGAGGCGAGACATGGGACGGTCCTGCACGTGGGGGTGACTCACAGCCTACGCCCAACTTCCCATTTTGGGAAATTTGGCTATTTTGAACCAATCCATGCCGGACAGGCCGCCGCACAACGAAAACGGGGCCCGCAGGCCCCGTCGTCTTGCAATCGATGCGCCAGGCTCAGCCGCGCAGCTTGGCCAGCAGTTCGCGCGTCACCGGGTCCGCCACGTCGGCCGACTCGCCCTTCAGTGCCGGCAGCAACTGGCTGGCCAGCTGCTTGCCCAGCTCCACACCAAACTGGTCGAAGGCATTGATGCCCCACATCACCGACTGCACGTAGACGCTGTGCTCGTACATCGAGATCAGCGCGCCCAGCGCTTGCGGGGTCAGCGCGTCGAGCAGGATCACCGTGCTCGGGCGGCCGCCCGGATAACTGCGGTGCGGATCGCTGCTGTCCTGGCCGTTGGCCAGCGCCTCGGTCTGCGCCAATACGTTGGCCATCAGCGCGACATGGTTTTCCGCGTACGGATCGTCGTTGTGCACGGTGCCGATGAAATCGGCCGGCACCACGCTGGTGCCCTGGTGCAACGCCTGGAAGAAGCTGTGCTGCACATCGGTACCGGCACCGCCCCACCACACCGACACGGTGTCGCTGTCCACGGCAGAACCGTCCAGCTTGACCCGCTTGCCCAGGCTTTCCATCACCAGCTGCTGCAGGTAGGCCGGCAGCAGGGCCAGACGCTGGTCGTAAGTCATCACCGCATGCGTGGCGCTGCCGAGCAGGTTGCGGTTCCACACCGCCGTCAGGCCATGCAGCACGGCGACGTTTTCTTCCAGCGGCGTGTCGAGCGCATGCGCGTCGAACTGCGCCGCGCCTTCCAGCAATTGTTCGAAACGTTCGAAGCCGATCGCCAGGGCGATCGGGAAACCCACCGCCGACCACAGCGAATAACGGCCACCGACCCAGTCCCACATCGGCAGTACGCGGCTCGGCGCGATGTCGAAGGCCTTGGCGGCGCGCTCGGGATTGGCACTCACCGCGTACAGCCGCTCGCTGCCACCCAGCCAGGCGTGCAGGATGCTGCCGTTGAGCAGGGTTTCCTGGGTGCCGAAGGTCTTGGAAATCAGGATGCCGGCAGTGTGTGCCGGGTCCAGCGTGGCCAGCGTGCGCTGCATTGCCGCGCCGTCGACGTTGGAGACGAAATGCACGCGAAACCGCGCACCCGACGGCGCACGCAAGGCGTCGGCCACCAACCGTGGCCCCAGGTCCGAGCCGCCGATGCCGACGCTGACGATATCGGTGACGTCGGTGGCTTCCAGTTGCTTGATCAGCGCGCCCATGCGCTGGCGCACTTCCGCAGCGGTTGCATACGCTTCGGAGGCCACCGGCGCATCGGTCAGGTCGCCGCGCAACGCGGTATGCAGTGCAGCGCGCTGCTCGGTGACATTGACCTGCTCGCCGCGGAACAGGCGCTGGAACGCGCCGGCCAGATCACGCTCGCGCGCGATGGCGAACAAGGCATCGAGCGCGGCGCGGTCGTACTTCTGCCGCGCGAAATTGAAATACAACGGACCGACCTGCCTGGCGTACTGCGTCGGCCGTTGTGGCTCGGCGGCAAGCAATGCGGGGATGGCAGCGCCGCGCAGGCGCTGGGCGTGGGCGTGAAGCGCGTCGAATCCGTTGGTGTGTGTCATGCGGCCTGCGTGGGGATGCTGTGGTTGGTGTGGGTGATCGCGTTGCTGCCGTCCACATATACCAGATTGGGCTTGAAGGTCTCGGCTTCGGCTTCGCTCATGCTGGCGAAGGCGGCCACGATGATCAGATCGCCCACCTGCACGTGACGCGCGGCGCCGCCGTTGAGCGAAATGATGCCGCTGCCTTCGTCGGCACGGATGGCATAGGTGCTGAAGCGCGCACCGTTGGTGACGTCCCAGATATGCACCTGTTCGAACTCACGGATGCCGGTGGCTTCCAGCAGCAGGCCGTCGATGGCGATCGAGCCTTCGTAATTGAGCTCGGAGTGGGTGACAGTGGCGCGGTGGATCTTGGCTTTCAGCAGGGACAGGTGCATGACGGGCAACGGCAAAGGAAAGCCGGCATTTTAGCGGAAAGCGCCGATGTCCACCGGCCTGCCGCGCAACCGGTGGTGAGGGCTTCAGGCCGGCGCTGGACAACCGCGCCTGTGCGCAGGATCGCAGGCGTTGCCGGTCGCGGCCTGACGCAGCGCCTGCAGCGGCATCAGACCGCTCAGAATTCCAGGTTGTCGATCAGCCGCGTGGCGCCCAGGCGGGCGGCGATCAGGGCCACGCGCGCGCCGGCATGGCTGTCGCCCGGTTCGCTCAGGTCGGGCAGCCGCACCACCGCGTAATCGACGCGGAAACCGGCCTGTTCCAGCGCCTGGGTGGCGGCGTCCTCGACCTGCGCACGCGGCGTACCGGCGGCGTAGCTGTCGCGCATCTGCAGCAGCACCTTGCGGATCTGGGTCGAGCGCGGGCGCTCGTCGGCGGTCAGATACTGGTTGCGCGAGCTCATCGCCAGGCCGTCGGCCTCGCGCACGATGCTGCCGCCCAGGATCTCGATCGGAAACGCCAGGTCGGCCACCATCTGGCGGATCACCGCCAGCTGCTGATAGTCCTTCTTGCCGAAGGCGGCCACGTCCGGCTGCACCTGGTTGAACAGCCGCGCCACCACCGTGCACACGCCGTCGAAATGCCCGGGACGGCACACCCCTTCGAGCACGTCGCTGACGCCCGGCGCGTGGATCGGCGTGGCCAGCGCGGTGCCGAGCGGATACATGGTGTCCACGTCAGGCAACCACAGTGCATCGCAGCCGGCGTCTTCCAGGCCGCGCAGGTCGGCCTCCGGCGTGCGCGGGTAACGCGCGAAATCTTCGTTGGGGCCGAACTGGGTCGGGTTGACGAACACGCTCGACACCACGCGGTCGGCGTACTGGCGCGCCAGCATCACCAGCGAATAGTGGCCGGCGTGCAGGTTGCCCATGGTCGGCACCAGCGCCACCCGCAAGCCCTCACGCTTCCAGCCGGTGACCAGCGCGCGCAGGGCGGAAAGATCGGTCAGGGTCTGGATCATGCGGCGTACGCGTGCGCTGCATCGGGGAAGCTGCCGTCGCGCACGGCCTGCGCGTAAGCGCGCACCGCGCCCGCCACCGAGCCGCCTTCGGTGAGGAAATCCTTGACGAACTTGGGACGGCGGTGGCCGCTGTCCAGGCCCAGCATGTCGTGCATCACCAGCACCTGGCCATCGCAGCCGGGGCCGGCGCCAATGCCGATGGTGGGCACCTGCAGCTCGGCGCTGATCTGTGCGGCGATCGGCGTGGGTACGCATTCCAACACGACCAGGCTGGCGCCGGCATCGACCACGGCCTGCGCATCGCGGCGCAACTGCTCGCCGGCTTCGCCGCGCCCCTGCACCGTGTAACCGCCAAAACGCAGCACCGATTGCGGGGTCAGCCCCAGGTGCGAGCAGACCGGGATCTCGCGCTCGACCAGATAGCGGATCACCTCGAGCTTGTGCCCGGCGCCCTCGATCTTGACCATCTCCGCGCCGGCCTGCAGCAGCCGGGTGGCAGCGTCCAGCGCGCGCTCCGGCGTGGCATCGGCCTGGAACGACAGATCGGCCACCAGCAGTGCCTGCTCCAGCACCCGCGCCACTGCGGCGGTGTGGTAGACCATGTCGGCAGTGGTCACCGGCAAGGTGGAATCGTGCCCCTGCACCACCATGCCCAGCGAATCGCCGACCAGGATCAGGTCCACGCCGTTGGCATCGAAGGTCCGCGCGAAACCTGCGTCGTAGGCGGTCAACATGACCAGTTTTCGACCCTCGCGCTTGGCCTGCGCCAAGGCGGGCACGGTCCAGGGCTTGCTGTCGGTATGGCTGCTCATGAAGTCATTACGTGGGGTGATAAGCCGGCCATTATCTACCCAATCGGCTCCAGCCCACAGGCATCGATGGCCTGCAGAGCGTGTCGCACTGTTCCATGGCCCGGAATGATCGCGTCCGGGGCAAGCTCGGACAGCGGCAACAGCGCAAAGGCGCGCGCCTGCAGATGCGGGTGCGGTACCTGCAAACGCGGCAGGTCGATCACCTGGTCGGCGTACAGCAGCAGATCCAGGTCCAGCGTGCGCGGGCCCCAGCGCTCGCCATCCACGCGCTGCCGACCGAAGGTCTGCTCGATGCCGAGCAGGGCCTCCAGCAGCGGCAGTGGCGCCAGCGCAGTGCGCAGCTGCGCCACGGCATTGATGAAATCGGGCTGGTCTTCGCGGCCCCAGGCCGGCGTGCGGTACAGGCGCGAGGCGGCAACCAGCGTGGTCTGCGGCAGCTCGCCCAGCGCGGCGATGGCCGCGCGCACGCTGGCCTCGGCCGGGCCCAGGTTGGCGCCCAGGCCGACAAAGGCGGTATGCACGCCCTATTCGCCTGCGGGCGCGCCGGTGCGACGGCGGCGACGGCGGCGCTTGCGCGGTGCATCCTCCTCGCCGGCGTGATCGGCCTGCGCGGTTTCGATCGCATCGACCAGTTCCTGGCCGGAGGACTTCTGTGCCTCGCGCCAGAACTCCACATCGGCGGCATGGTCGGCCGAGGCGAACTGGCGCAACACCAGGAAATCGAACGCGGCGCGGAAACGCGGATGCGACAAGGTGCGGAACACGCGCTTGCGCTGGCGCGAGGAGAAGCGCGTCTGCAGCAGCCAGATTTCCTGCATCGGCAGCGAGAAACGGCGCGGCAGCGCCACGCGTTCGAGCTGATGCAGGGTGACCCGGTCGGCGGCGCGACGCTGCGCGTCCTCCGGCTGCACGCCTTGCGCCTGCAGGCCCATCAAGGTGCGGCAGAACGCCGGCCAGAGCAGCAGGGCGAACAGGAACGCCGGCGACACCGGTTCGTCGTTGGCCACGCGCGCGTCGGTGTTGCGCAGGCCTTCCAGCACCATGGCGCGCAGTGCGCCACTGCGGTTGGATTTCAGGGCCGCCGCACTTTCCGGGAACAGCGCACCGAGCAGGCCGTAACGCTCCAGGCCTTCGAAACTGGCCACGCCGTGCCCGGACAGGAACAGCTTGAGAATCTCTTCGAACAAGCGCGCTGGCGCCGCTTCGGACAACAGACCGGCCAGGCGCGGAATGGGTTCTGCGGTGCCGGCTTCGATGTCGAAGTTCAACTTGGCCGCCAGACGCACCGCGCGCAGCATGCGCACCGGATCTTCCTGGTAGCGCAGCTCCGGGTCGCCGATCAGCTTCATCAGGCGCGCCTGCACGTCTTCGAAGCCGCCGCAGTAATCGCGTACCGAGAAATCCTCGATCGCGTAGTACAGGGCGTTGCAGGTGAAGTCGCGACGGATCGCATCGTCTTCGATGGTGCCGTAGACGTTGTCGCGCACCAGGCGGCCGTTATCCAGCTCGCGGTCGCCGCTGCCATCGTCGATGTTGGCGCGGAACGTGGCCACTTCGATGATCTCGCGACCGAACACCACATGCGCCAGGCGAAAGCGGCGGCCGATCAGGCGACAGTTGCGGAACAGCGCTTTGACTTCTTCCGGCGTGGCACTGGTGGCCACGTCGAAATCCTTGGGATGGCCGCCGACCAGCAAGTCGCGGACCGCGCCGCCGACCAGGTAGGCACCAAAGCCCGATTCGCGCAGGCGGTACAGCACGCGCAACGCGTTGGGGCTGATGTCCTTGCGCGAGATGGTGTGCTGATCGCGTGGGATGACGCGCAGCGTGAACGGAGATGTAACTGAGGATTCGATGATGGCGCTTCCGTCTTGTGTTGCAGGATTGCCCAACGGGTTTGAGCGCACTATACTAGCGCGCTGCACAAGACGCACCAAACGCTCCCTTCGTCTAATGGTTAGGACGTGGCCCTCTCAAGGCTAAAACAGGGGTTCGAGTCCCCTAGGGAGCACCACCGTCGTCTGGCTGCAGAACACGCCAAGGCCCCGCATTGCGGGGCTTTTGCGTTGCTGGGCATCGGTGACTGCCGCTGGTCGGGCGACGCGCGATGATCCCGTTCCCCGCCCCGGCGAACATGTCGCCCATGGCGACTGCGTCGATCCGATCTACCGGTGCGCCGACTGGCTGAGGCCGGTTGCGGGCCAAACACCCGTGCACCAAGCCGCGCAGTCGGCCGCCCGCTCCACGCCTGCGGCTGCATGTGCTGCCACGCGAGGGCGGCGCATCGGCCTGGCCGATGCCGATCACCCCGCGACAAACATCATGTATGGCCCGATCAGGACATGGACCTGCGCGACAATGCGTCCGCATCGGCGCCACGTGCGATCGCCCTCGTACTTGCGCGCAGCGATTGCAGATCGACGTGGATGTTTGCAGTGCATGGCAACGCCTCACTCGGCCAATGGATGAAAAATGCCGGCATCACTGTCGGTTTCGGCGACGGCGTCGTGGGCATGCAGACTTTCCAGGTGGCGCACCGCCACATGGAAAACGGCATGGTGCTCGGCCAGCACCTTGCGCAACCGCCGCGCGGCATCTTCGACATACATCAGGTTGGCGCCATTCAAGCGGGCGAACGCCTGCTCGTCGACACGCCGTACCGCCGCCTGTACCGGCGTCGCCAGCGCCTGCTCGCACAGGCCGACCAGCGCGCGGATACCGAAACGCGGCAAGCTCGCGCCCAGCTCCACGCGTATTTGCGCCACGCTGCGCTGGCTGTGCGGCGTGGCGTACGAACCGTGCTGTTGCAGCCACTGCGCCACCTCTTCGACCGGCAACGCATCGCGCCTTGCGTGTTGCTGCAAGAACGCACCGCTCAGCAACTGGCGCGACAAGGCCGCCGAACAGGGACAGGTGGAGGCGTACAGCACCTCGACCTGCAACTGGATCCGGGTGCGGCCTGCACTTGACTGGGCATCGATGCGCACCGGATAGGCGCGCCAGCCGCTCAGTCCTTCGCTGCGCAGCGCCGGCACCCGCAACATCAGCTCAAAGCTCAGCGTCAGCCGCGCCGCCCGGCTGCCGCAATCGGCATGACTGTCGATCAGCGCCTGCAGCAGCTGCGACACCATCGCCGGCGACACCGGCTGTTCCAGATGCCGATCCAGCAAGCGATACAAGCGCGACATATGGATGCCCTTGAGTTCCGGGCGCGGCAGATCCACCTGCACGCCGGCACGCGCGGCCACGCTGCCGCCGGGTTCGGCATCGTCCAGGCGCACCGGCACGGCAATGTCCTGCATGCCGACCCAGCGCAGCGGCGCACTCGATGTGGACGGTTCGGTAACGGCAACATCGGGAAGCGTGGTGGACATCGAAAGCTCGTTGAAGGAGATGGGGGAATCGCGCCTCAGGCGCGACCGGGGAACATCTGGAAGTAATCGTCGATACCGGCATGCAGCGTTTGCGCCAGTTCGTCCTGATGCGTATCGCCACACAGCCGCCGGCAATCGTCGCGATTGCTCATGAAGCCGGTTTCCACCAGCAACGACGGAATATCCGGCGACTTCAACACCGCAAAGCCAGCCTGCCCGACCTGGTCCTGATGCAGGCGCGTCACCTGCTGCAGCCGCCCGAGCATCAACTTGCCGAACGCCACGCTGCTGGCGATGGTGCCGCTCAGCGACAGGTCGGCCAGCACCTGCGACAGCACCGGGTTGCTGGGCACCCGCAGACGGCGCGCACTGTCGCCCATGTCGTCGGCGGCGTTTTCGCTGTCGGCGATCCAGCGCGCCAATGCCGAGCTGGCGCCGTTCTGCGACAACGCAAACACCGAAGCACCGCGCGCCTGGCTGCTGGGCGCAGCATCGGCATGGATGGACACGAACAGATCGGCATTGCGGCGATGGGCGATCAACACCCGCTCGTGCAACGCCACGAAGCGATCATCGCTGCGGATCATGGTCGGCCGGTAACGCGGGTCGGCCGCCAGACGCTGGTGCAGCCGCCCCGCGACCGCCATGGCCACATGCTTCTCGTAGCGCGCATCGGCACTGACCGCGCCGGGATCCTTGCCGCCATGACCGGCGTCGATGGCGACCACGTAGGGATGCAGGCGGGAGCGCGTGGGCGCAGCCGCCGCAACAGCCGGCTCGGTCGGATCGGCTGCGGACAACGACGCAGTACCGGACACAGCAGCAAGATCGAGCACCAGCGCACCATCCTCCCAGCGCGCCGTGGCTGTCAGCGGCTGCACCAGATCGAGCACCACGCGCAGCCCATCGCAATGCGGGCCGCTACGGATGGCAACGACTGCGAGACCGTCAGGCAATGGATCGACCTGCGGTGGCTGTGTCGAAACGCCCGGCAAGTCGATGACCAAGCGCGCTGGATTGGACAGGCTGAAGCTGCGGTAGGCGACCTGCGTACTCAATGCAAGTCGAAGCTGCAGTTCCCTACCCTGGCGCTGCAGGTTGCAGCTGCGCAGCTCCGGGAGCGACTGCGCATGGGCAAGGCCCGGCGACAGCACCAAGGCTGCGCCGACGGTGCGCAACACCTGCCGCCGCCTCATCGGGCCGGTTCCGGAGGATCGACGCGGCCACCGAGCCGATTCGAGTATGGAAGGTTTGGCATGGTGACCAGGCAAACAACACTCTGAGGTAAGGAGCGCGACACGATGTAACCGGACGAACGACGGAACGAAGTGTTATAAAGTAACATTTATCGCGCAAAAGCAAGCCTGTTGTGTCCCGCCTACACCCTCACGTTCACTCTTGCCGAAGAGCCACAATGTCCCCCGTCATCCCCGACAGCTATACCGCCTGGCGCCACTGCATCGAGGTCGACTGCGGCCAGCCACTGACCGCCTCCTTCATCGCCCGACGTCTCGCGAGCCTGCACGACCTCGGCGACCACCACACTCAGCAATTTTTGCGTCGTTGGGGCGAACGTCATTACCGGCGGGTGACTGGATGGTTTGCGCGTGCTGATGGCGAACTCGAGCCGAGCCGCTAAATAGCGCGCGCGCTCCAGCACCGCACATCACGCCTGACCGGATAGGTCCAGGTAACGGCGGATGCGGTTGACTGTCCTCGCTGATCGGCGGACGGTATGCCACAGCGATTTTCTGCGACAAACAATCAACAAAATCTGCCATTCAACACGTAACGTATAAGCGCCTGAATCGCAGGCGGAGTTGCCCCATGCAGGGGGAAGGCAAAATCATGAAGAACGCAAAAACCTGGCCTATGGCTTTTTGTTTAATCGTCGGACTCTTCGCATCGAGCGCAGCGATGGCTGATTGCTGCCCCAGTGGCGGCATCGGCGCGCCCGCCGTCGGGCTTGGCGATAGCAATCCCAAGGCAGCCAACCTCGCTATGGACTCCTCGCTTGCCATCTACGAGTTCCATCGTGATGGCGTGACATATTTGCAAATCAACGATGTCACCGGCGTGGTCCACGCTGTCGTCGCCCGGGTGGATGACGCTCTATGGACCCTACCAATGGGCAAGGATGTGGATCGCGTTGTATTGCCCAAGAAAAATAAAATCTCCTCAGCTCCAAGCCTGAGCGAGCTGACTGCAAACGATGCAGCCCAGCTTAGTCAAGCCCAACTTGTCTATAAGACAAGAAACTTCACAGTGCTCACACGGCGCGGAGCAACTGGGGATCAGTGGATCGTGTCTCCCTGACCAGTACGGGATTGGCTTCAGCGACCAGGAATGTCAGAACCAATGCATGGCGGCGATGAAACATGCCGCCATGCGCTTTCAATCTTGCTTTCAGTTCTGCTTCTACGTCATTCGAGTCGCGCCGCACCGTGTCAACCGATGCGGAATCAGCAATAACACGTACTGCAACACCACGGGTCTCCCTCGCTATCCATGCACGCACCTGGATGAAATGCCTGCCAGCCGGAGGCAGAATCTCGACGCAATTGAGCACACTGCGATAGGCGCTCAACTGTAGCTCCAAAGACAGGCTCCTGCAGTCGCCACGAAACACATACTGGAACTTAGAAGCACAGAAGCGCTCAAGCGCCGGCGAACATAGCGCTTGATACAACCCATGCGTCTCTATTTCCAACGGATACAATGCAGCCACATATTGCTGCAACAGCTGCGATTCGATAACACCCACTCGTGTCATCTCCATCGCAACCGAGTGCTGCCCTTTTGCTCTCAAATCGGCCACCACATCTTTGCGCATCCGATTGATCTGCACATTGATGTCGGAGTATTCAAGCACGCGATTGCGCAACAAGCGCTCGGCGCTGGCGTAGCTTGCGCGACCCAAAGTGTAAATATCATCCTTCGACTGATTCGATATACCGTCGCGGACAGGCTCACGTAGACGGGCGTTAAAGACAAACAGAATCGTCGTCACAAACGCATAAAGCAGTTGGATATTGAAAACAGCCTGATCAAAGAACCCGAGCTGATACACCTTAGGCATTGAGAACTCAAGCGCAAAACTTGCCAACAGCGCCCCTAAGGCATTCCCTCTCCACCCATGCCTGAAAGTCAGCACCACCATCGGCACGAGCATCGCGACCATCAAAACGTTTCGAATCGATGGATCATTCAAGACACTAAGAGTGAAGAAGAAGCTGAGGACAACAACCACAGCGACGCCAACATCCCGCGGAAAACTGGAACGCACAGGACTCTGATTCCAATTGGCCCACAACATTACCGGCAACAACAGGGTGAGCACGCCGAGATAGCTGCCCGCTCCATATCGCAACAGCAAGTCGATAACAGGGTAGATCGGCGGCCCACCGAGCAGCCCATTCAATAACAGGCTGCATAACGCATTCCAAAGCGCTAGCGCGAGAGCAGCGGGGACAAGCCACTGCTCCCGCTTGACGATGTAAGGAGCGCGGTAACGCAGCAGTCCAATCGCACAGGCGATCAAGGGCGCGTGCAATAGGGGGCTCAAATACGACCAGAGCGGGCTGAACCCCTGAAGCTCGCCCAAAGGAATCCGCAGGAACAACATCGCTGCAGCGTCCCCTGCCAACAGAAACGGCCACTCCCGATAGGGTCGATAGAGCAAGGTAACGACCCGCAAACCAACTGGCAGGTACCACTGATCAAGGGAAAAACGCCAAAGCAACAGAAACACCAAGCAGTAGCACACGCTGATCAGCATGCCCCTGACAAGCTCTTTAGCTACTGCCATACCACCACTCCTTGGTTCCACGATTCGCCCTAGTCTGGAGGGAAACTGCCTGGTGGAGTATAGCGGTGGCGCACAATTTGCAAAAAGAGCCGGTGCCCTTCAAGGCGGTTATCGCCGTTGAAGACGCGCATTGCACTTTGCTGGTGCGTTGGGCCACGCGGGAATCGGGTCGCCTGACACAGCAGAGGCCAGAGCTGCGAGCAGTCGCGAGGAGGCGCATGCACCGCATCCAGCCCAACGATGACAGCCGGCGCGATTGAGGCGCCTGCAGCGATGCAGGCATGCGAGACATCGGCAAGATGCCAGGCGAGACCGTCAACGAACAAGGCCGCGCAGTGCGCGGCCTTGTTCGTCTTCCATGCCGATATCAGCATAACGGAGCAGATCAGCCCTCCATCTGCTCCAGCTCCTTGCCCTTGGTCTCGTAGACGTACCTGAGCACGAAGAACACCGAGATGAACGCGGCGACGGTGTAGATGCCGTAGGCGCCGGCCAGGCCGATGCTGCCCAGCAGGATCGGGAAGCTGACGGTGATGGCGAAGTTGGAGGTCCACTGCGCGGCGCCGGCAATGGCCAGGCCCGAGCCGCGGATCTGGTTGGGGAACATCTCGCCCAGCATCACCCACATCACCGGGCCCCACGAGGCATTGAAGAACACCACGTAGACGTTGGCGGCCACCAGCGCGAGCATGCCCATGGCATCGGACATGGCGAGCTTGCCGTTGGGATCCAGCGAGGCGGTGGCAAAGGCATAAGTCACCAGGGCCAGCGAGACCGCCATGCCGGCCGAGCCGACCCATAGCAGCGGCTTGCGGCCGATCTTGTCGACCAGCATCACCGTGACCAGGCAGGCGCCGATGCTCAGTCCGCCGGAGAGCACGTTGATCAGCAGCGCGTCCTGTTCGGAGAAACCCACCGCCTGCCACAGCACGGCGCCGTAATAGAACACCACGTTGATGCCGACCAGTTGCTGGAACACCGCCAGGCCCACGCCGATCCAGACGATCGGGCGGATCTTGCCGGTGGCCTTGTTGATGAGGTCGGAGAACTTGGGTTTGTGCTGGTCGGCCGACATCGAGGCCGAGATCTCGGCCAGCTTGGTCTGCGCGGCGGCGTTGCCGTACAGGCGCTTCAAGACCACCAGCGCCTGCTCGCGGCGGCCCTTGACCACCAGGTAGCGCGGGCTCTCCGGGATGACCAGCAGCAGCAACAGGAACAGCAGCGAGGGAACCGCCTGCATCCAGAACATCCAGCGCCAGGCGGCCTGCCCGGCCCATAGCGGCTCGGTGGAGGCACCGGCGGCGTTGGCCAGCAGGTAGTTGCTCAGGAACGCGCAGAACAGCCCGCTGATAATGGCGATCTGCTGCATCGTGGCCAGCCGGCCGCGATAGCGCGCGGAGGCGACCTCGGCGATGTAGGCCGGCGAGATGACGCTGGCCGCGCCCACCGCGAAGCCGCCCATCACGCGGGCGAAGATGAAGAAGCCGGAACTGTGCGAGGCACCGGCGCCAATGGCCGAGAGCAGGAACAGTGCCGCAGAAATGATCAGGACCGCGCGGCGGCCCCAGCGGTCGGCCAGACGGCCGGCGAAGAAGGCGCCAATGGCGCAGCCCAGCAGCATCGAGGCGACTTCGAACCCGGTCTCGGCGGCACTGGAATTGAAGGTCTGCTTCAGGCCGTCGACAGTGCCGTTGATCACGCCGCTATCGAAACCGAACAAAAAACCGCCGATCGTGGCTACGCAACTGATCAGGACGATGAAACGGGTGTTCTCGCCGGCATCGGGGGCGCCGTCTATGGAGACACTGGACATGGGTTCACCTGGAAGCATGCAAAGGAGCGGCCACGGGGGCGGCCGACATCGGCCGGCGACGCGCAGTGCGCCGCCGGCCACGGGACATCAACGCGTCAGATACTGGTTGATCAGGTTCTCGTAGGCTTCCTGGCGGCCGCTGAGTTGCTTGGGTTCGTTGCCGGCCGCGTACTGGGCCAGATCCACCAGCGTGCTGCTGCCGTTGGCAAACTCCGCACCCGCGCCGCTGTCGAAGCTGGCGTAACGCTCGGCGCGCCACTGCTCCAGCGGCGAGGACGTCAGCAGCGCATTGGCCACTTCCAGCCCGCGTGCAAACGCGTCCATGCCGCCGATATGCGCCAGGAACAGGTCCTGCGGGTCGGACGACTCGCGGCGCACCTTGGCATCGAAATTCAGCCCGCCCGGTGCCAGCCCGCCCTGGCGCAGCACCACCAGCATCGCGCCGACGGTGTCGTACAGGTCGGTCGGGAACTGGTCGGTATCCCAGCCGTTCTGCGGGTTGCCGCGGTTGGCATCGATGCTGCCGAGCAGGCCTGCATCGGCTGCCACCTGCAGGTCGTGCTCGAAGCTGTGGCCCGACAGCGTGGCGTGGTTGGCTTCGATATTGAGCTTGAAGTCCTGGTCCAGGCCGTGCTGGCGCAGGAAGCCGATCACCGTGGCGCTGTCGAAGTCGTACTGGTGCTTCATCGGCTCCATCGGCTTGGGCTCGATCAGGAAGTTGCCTTGGAAGCCGATCGCACGGCCGTAGTCGCGTGCCAGGGTCAGAAAGCGCGCCATGTTGTCCTGCTCGCGCTTCATCTGGGTGTTGTGCAGGCAGGCATAGCCCTCGCGGCCGCCCCAGAACACGTAGTTCTCGCCACCCAGCTCGACGGTGGCATCGATCGCGGCCTTGACCTGCACCGCCGCACGCGCCACCACATTGAAGTCCGGGTTGGTCGATGCGCCGTTCATGTAGCGCGGGTGCGAGAACAGGTTGGCGGTGCCCCACAACAGCTTGACGCCGGTGTCGGCCTGGCGCTGCTTGGCGATGCCGACCATGTGTTTGAGGTTGCGCTCGTACTCACCGATGTCGTCGGCATCGGGCGACAGGTCGATGTCGTGGAAGCAGTAATACGGCACGCCGAGCTTGGTGAAGAATTCGAACGCGGCATCGGCCTTGGCTTCGGCACGGTCCAATGCGGTGTTGCCGATATCCCACGGATACGCACGCGTGCCGGGGCCGAACGGATCGGCGCCATTGCCGCAGAAGCTGTGCCAGTAGGCCACGGCAAAGCGCAGATGCTCGGCCATGGTCTTGTCGCCGATCTGCTTGTTGGCGTCGTAGACCTTGAAGGCCAGCGGGTTGTCCGAGTCGCGGCCTTCGAAGCCGATCTTGCCGATACCGGGGAAATATTCTTTGGCGCCGATGTAGACGGTGTTGCTCATGGGGTGGAATGTCCTTGCTGCTGGGGGAGTTGTAGAAAGCGGGTCGATCAGCCGGCGTAGAGCGGGCTGACCACCTGCAGGTGCTTGAGGAAGGTCTGGTAGTGCTGCTGGTACTGGGCCACGCGTTGCGGATCCGGGTGCGCCGACAGGTCCTGGTCGATCTGCAGATGCTCCAGCACCACATCCGACAATGCGTCCGCACCGCCGTCGTCGCGATCACAGGCCCACAGGGCCTGCAATGCGGCACCGAAGGCAGCGCCTTCGGGCTGGGTCGGCACCACGACCTGCAGGTTGAAGATATCGGCCACCATCTGCCGCCATTGCGCGCTCTTGCTTCCGCCGCCGGTGAGCAGGATGGTGTCGAACTGCAGACCCGCCGCGACAAAGGCATCGAAGCCGTTGCGCAGGCTGTAGGTCGCCCCTTCCATCGCGGCGCGATAGAAATGCGCGGCGGTGGTGTTGTGCAGGTCCATGCCGAACAGGCAGCCGCGGGCGTCCGGCAAATTGGGCGTGCGCTCGCCGTTGAAGAACGGCAGCAGCACCAGGCCATCGGCGCCCGGCGTGGTGCTGGCGATCAAGGCCTCGGTCTGCTCGCGGGTGATCGAGAACATGCGCATCACCGCCTCGGTGGCGACGGTGCAGTTCATGGTGCAGATCAGCGGCAGCCAGCCGCCGCTGGACGAACAGAACGCCGCCCAGCGTGCCTCGTCGTCCACCACCGGGTGATCGGCGTAAGCGAACAAGGTGCCCGAGGTGCCCAGGCTCATGGTCAGGCGACCGGGCACGACGTTGCCGGTGCCGATCGCGGCCATCATGTTGTCGCCGCCGCCGGTGGTGACACGCACGCCGGCCGGCAGGTTCAATGCGTCGGCGGCTGCGTTGGACAAGGCATAGACCGCGCCGGTCTCCACCAGCGGCGGCAATGCCTCGCGCAGGTCGCGCTGTGCGTCCACCGCGCCTAGCATGCGTTCGGACCACTGCCGTGTGCGCACGTCCAGCCAGCCGGTGCCGGAGGCATCGCCGACTTCGGCAAAGCGCTCGCCGGTGAGCCAGAAATTCACGTAGTCGTGCGGCAGCATCACCGTGGTCATCGCTGCATACGCCTCGGGACGATGCTTGCGTGTCCACGGCAATTTGGAGGCGGTGTAGCCGGCCATGATCGGGTTGCCGGCGGCGGCCACGCTGCCTGCCGCACCACCCACCGCGTCCATGATTTCGTCGCATTCCAGCGCGGTGCTGGTGTCGCACCACAGCTTGACCGGCGCGGTGACGCTGCCATCGGCGGCCACCGGCACGAAGCCGTGCTGCTGGCCGGAGACCGAAATACCGCGCACCCGTGCACGCTGCTCGCCATCGAGCTGGGCGAAGCAATGCACGATGCCGTCGATCCACCACTGCGCCTGCTGCTCGCGGGTGCCATCGTCGCGGCTGATCAGCTCCATCGGCGCGGCGATCGTGGCGACCACGGCGCGCTCCTGCGGATCGTAGGCAACCAGCTTGACGCTCTGCGTGCCCACATCCAGTCCTACGTACAAGCTCATTGCATCACCAATCGGTTGTTGTTGAGGCCCACCTGCTGGGTGCGACCGGCGCCCAGTTCCAGGTCCAGGGTCTGCCCTGCGTAAGACAGTTGATAGCGCCCGCCACGATCGCTGTGCACGCGGGCCTGCTGCAGGCGACCGCCGTCCCAGTGCAGGTCCACGCTGGCGCCGCCGCGCACGCGCAAGCCCCGCACACTGCCGCGCGGCCAGGCCTTGGGCAGGGCGGGCAGCAGAAACACGCTGCCGCCCCAGCTTTGCAGCAGCATTTCGGTGATGCCGGCGGTGCCGCCGAAGTTGCCGTCGATCTGAAACGGCGGATGCGCGTCGAACAGATTCGGGTAGGTGCGTTCGGGCGAGATCAGCAGTTGCAGGATGCGGTAAGCATGCTCGCCATCGGCCAGCCGCGCCCACAGGTTCAGCCGCCAGCCGATGCCCCAGCCGGTGGTGTTGTCGCCACGGGTTTCCAGCGTGCGCCTTGCGGCAGCCGCTAGCTCGGGCGTGTCGCGCAGATTGATCTGGCTGGATGGATGCAGCGCGTACAGATGCGAGACGTGGCGGTGATGGATCTCCGATGCCTGCATGTCCCAGTCCTGCTGCCACTCCTGCAATTGCCCTGCCTTGCCGATGCGGTTGGGCGGCAATTGCTCGCGCAATTCACCCAGGCGTTGCGCAAAGGCAGCGTCGACCTTGAGCAGCTTGCTCATCGCGATGCATTGGGCGAACAGATCGCGCAGCAGCTGCGCATCCATCGTGGGGCCGGCACACAGCGCGGCGTTGAACGGATGCTGGTTTTCCGGCGACATCGAGGGGTTGGTCACCATCGCGCCGGTCTGCGGATCCTTGACCAGCGTGGCGACGAAGAACTCCGCCGCGCCCTTGAACAGGGGATAGATCCTGCCCAGATAGGCACGGTCGCGGCCGTAATCCCAGCGGTCCCATAGCTGTTGCAGCAGCCAGACGCCGCCCATCGGCCACAGGCTCCACTTGGCGCCATCGATCGGCCCGGCCTGGCGCCACAGATCGGTGTTGTTGTGCACCACCCAACCCGGTGCGTCGTACATCGCGCGTGCGGTGTGCGCGCCGGTTTTGGCCAGATCGAACAGCATGGCTTCCAGCGGTTCGACGCACTCGTGCAGCGCATTGGCCTCGCTGGGCCAGTAGTTCATCTCGGTGTTGATGTTGATGGTGTACTTGCTTTCCCACGGCGGCTGCATCAGGTCGTTCCAGATGCCCTGCAGATTGGCCGGCTGGGTGCCGGGCCGCGAGCTGCAGATCAGCAAGTAACGGCCGAACTGGTGATACAGCGCAGCCAGTGCCGGATCGTTGCCCTGTGCAAAACGCTGCACGCGTTCGTCGGTGGGCAGCTTGGCCGCGTCGCTGCTGCCCAGGTCGATCGCCACGCGCCGGAACAGCCGCTGGTGATCGGCCAGATGCGCACGCAGCAATGCGGCGTAATCCAGTTTGCCCGCCCTCTGCATGCTTGCGGCGGTCAAGGCGAGCGGGTCGCCATCGACAGCGTCGTAGCGTTGGTAGCTGGTGGCGGCGGTGAGCAGCAGCACCACTTCATCGGCCGCTTCGATGCGCAGACGGTCGCGCAGGCCACTGAGCGTGCCGCCCTTGACCTGCGGCAGCACGCGCAAGGCAAAACGCAGCTTGCCCTCGATGCCGGCGAAACTGCCGTTGCGACCGCTGAACAGCAACCCGCCCTGCTCCACCGTGACCTCGCCGGTCTGCGGGCTGTCGATGCCCACGCGCAGGGAAATTGCGCGTGGCCGATCGCAGGACAGGCGCACCACGATGCATTGCGACTGCGCCGACACGAACACCTCGCGCGTGTGCACAGCACCGCCGGAGCGAAACGTGGTGGTGGCCACGCCAGTATCCAGATCGAGCTGGCGGCGATACTCGCTGATGCCGTCGGCACGATCGAAGTCCAGCAGCAGATCGCCCAGCGGTTGATACGGCATCTGCTTGAGCGGACGCGAGAGCAGCTTGGCGTCGGCCAGTGTCTCGGCCTCGGCATAGCGCCCGGCAAACACCAGCGCGCGCACCTGTGGCAGGGCCGCCAGCGCGTCGGGGCTGGTGGCATCGTACGGGCCGCCTGCGTACAGCGTGTCCTCGTTGAGTTGCAGGCGCTCGTGGGCAATGCCGCCCCACACCATCGCGCCCAGCCGGCCATTGCCGACCGGCAACGCCTGCACCCACTCGTTGGCCGGTTCGCGGTACCACAGCTGCAAGGCATCGGCGGGCGCCGCGGCCGGCAACGCGGCGTGTCTGGACGATGCGGCAGCCTGCACGGCAACCGGCGCAGCGCCCAGGACCGCAATCGCGGCCCCGGTTGCCTTGCACAGTTCGCGACGGGTCAGCACGGCCACCGCCGTGCTGCCTCACCGGAACCGCACGCGACTGCCTTGCGGCGTTCCGGCATCTGCTTGCTCATCGACTGAAGACAGCCTGCGATCATCGACGACGCGCTTTGCCGGACGCAATCTTGCGCTGCAACACGCTGACCGGCTTGCCGTCGTACTGGATGCTGGTATCGGTCTTGGGCTCGAGCGCACCGGCGTCGTCGCGCGGGCCATCAACGAAGCGCACGTTGATGGTGCGCTTGGCCTGCATGCCGGTCCAGCTGCCCTCGCGCTTGCCGATGCTCAGCTCGCCCTTGGCCTGGTTCCAGACCAACGGGATGCGGCTGAACTCGCCCTTCTCGTAGCCGTAGCCCTTGCCGTCGTCCTCATACAGCGAGAACTGGCCATCGGCGCCGGTGTAGACCACCACGGTGAGCGGCGCATCCGGCTTCTGATCCACGTATTCCTGCACCGGGCCGGTCGGCACGATGGAGCCTGCGCGCACGAACAACGGCATGCGCTCGATCGGCGCGGCCGCCTCGATGCTCTGGCCGCCCTCGTAGCGCTTGCCGGTGGCGAAATCCAGCCAGCTGCTGCCGGCCGGCAGATACACCTGCCGCGAGGTGGCGCCGAAGCGGGTCACCGGTGCGACCAGGAACGCCGGTCCGAACAGGTACTGGTCGTTGATGTCGCGCGCCTTCGCGTCGTTGGGGAAGTCCATCATCATGCCGCGCATGATCACGCCATCGCGCTGATAGGTATCGCCGGCCAGGCTGTAGATGTACGGCAGCAGCGCATAACGCAGGCGGTTGTAGTACGCCATGCTGTCGTAGAACGGCGTGCCTTCGGGGGCGATGTTCCAGATCTCGCGGTACGGGAATTGACCATGCGAGCGGAAGATCGGCACGAATGCGCCGAACTGGAACCAGCGCGTGTTGAGTTCGCGCCATTCCGGCAGATGCGCCGGGTCCTGGTTCTCGTAGCGCTTCTCCACCGCAAAACCGCCGATGTCGAAGGTCCAGTTGGGCAGGCCCGACAGCGCCATGTTGACGCCCCCGGAGATCTGGTCGCGCATGTCGTCCCAACGCGAGACGATGTCGCCGCTCCACACCGCCACTGCATTGCGCTGGGTGCCGGCATAGCCCTTGCGCGAGAGGATGAACACGCGCTTGTCGTCGGCCGCGCGGTCGCCCACGTACACGCCATGGGTGTGCGGCAGCGGATAGGAATTGAAGTACTCGGTGGACGAGCCCAGCGCATTGGGGGTGGTGCGTGCCTTGCGCTCGCCGATGTCCAGGTTGGAATGCACGTCCGGTTCGTCGGCGTCCATCCACCAGGCATCGAAACCCTTGCTGTTGAGCTTTTCGTTGACCTGGCGCCAGAAGATGGCCTGGGCCTTTTCCGAGTACGGGTCGTAGAACGAGTTCTTGTAGCCCTTGCCGATCCAGTCCAGCTCACCGACTTCGACATTGCGCTTGTACATGAAACCGGCAGCGTCCAGTTCCTTGTAGTTGGCGGTGGTGGGATAGAACTTGGGCCAGATCGAAATCATGATCTGCGCATGCATGTCATGCACGGCCTTGACCATGCCGTCCGGATCGGGGAAGTGCTGCGGGTCGAAATCGTGCGAGCCCCAGGCGTCTTCCGGCCAGTACGACCAGTCGAGCACGATGTTGTCCAGCGACAGCTTGCGCTTGCGGTATTCGGCCACCGCGCCGACCAGCTCGTCCTGGCTCTTGTAACGCTCGCGGCTCTGCCAGAAGCCATACGCCCACTTGGGCAGCATCACCGACTTGCCGGTGAGTTCGCGGTAGCCGGCCACGGCCTGGTCGTACGAATCGGCCGAGACGAAGTAGTAGTCGATCATCTGGCCGGCTTCGGACCACAGCGACAGGTCCTTCGCTTCGGCGGCCGGCAGCGGGTCGCGATGCAGCAGCGCGATGTAGCTGGGGTCGATCAGGTCCCACTCGACCTTGACGGTGTGGCGCGTGCCCGGCTCCAGCGCCAGCTTGAACTCGTGATTCCACGGGTTCCAGTTCTGGCGCCAGCGATCGACGATCAGCTTGCCGTCCACGTACAGCTTGGCGTACTCGCTCGAATACAGCGAGAAGGTGTGCTCGCCACCGGTGAGTGCTTCGATCTGCCCCTCCCAGGTGACCTGCATGCGGCTGTTCTTGTCCTTGGTGATCGCCTTCTTCGGATACTTGGTCAAGTCGCTGAGGTACTGGTAATTCACCTCGCTCTCGCGACGTTCGACGATCTGCTTGCCATCGATCGCATAACGCGCGGTCAGCGCACCGGCCTTGCCCTTGGCGTCGTACAACTTCAGCGTCTTGGGCAGCGGCTGCAGGCCACGCGGGTCGCCCAGGCGACTGATCGAGTTGTTGTCCCACAGCAGGCCGTAGTTGCGGCTGGACACCAGGTAGGGCACAGCCATGTCGATGTTGTTCTGCTGCAGCTCGACGTTGCGGCCCTTCTGGTTCATCCAGCCCTGCTGGTGCTGGCCGAAGCCGTACAGTGCTTCGTCGTCGGGCGACTGGAAGCGCTGACGCACGGTCAGGTATTGCTTGCCTTCCACCTTCAGCGGGGCAAAGCTGCGCCCGCCGGCCACTTCCGACAACACCGGCCTGCCATTGGCATCGGCAAAGCTGACGTGGCCATCGACGGTGGAGACGGTGGCGGTGACCTTGCCGGTCTTCAGCTGCACGTTGCCGCCCTGCTCGGCCACCTGGAAGGCGGTGTCGCCTTGCACCGGCACGCGCATCAGGCTGGGGCTGCGGGCGAAGTCGCCATCCGGGTCGGCACTGACGCGGATGATGCCGGCGTCGACGACCTGCAGACGTACCGGTGCGGCGCCCTTGGCGCTCGGCACCACGGTGACGCCGTCGGCGGCCTTGCGCACTTCCTGCGCGTGCGCGGCATTGGCCAGCAAGGCCAGCGACAACGCCAGGCACTGGGCAAGCGGTGTACGTCGGGTGGCAGGCGCATGGCCGGCGGAACGGTTGATGGTTTGCATGTTCACTCCCTTGGAATTACGAAACGGTGCCGCGGGGGCGGCAGCGCATGGTTCAGTGGATTCAGCCTGGCGGACCGCGTGCTGCGCGGCGGTGGGGCTGTGCAGCACGCTTCCGAGCAGGCTTATTTGTAGGTGGCCAGCTTGATCTTCAGCAGCTGCGGCGCGCTGGAAAAGTTGACTCCGTAATCGGTCTGGTCGCCGTTCCAGTTGCGCTCGAACTTCCAGTCGCTGCCTTCGTAGACGCCTTCCTCGACACGGTCGTAGAGCATGTTGGCGGTCGCCTCGCTGGCCGGATGCAGGGTCACGCGCACGTGATAGCCGGTGACCAGGAATTCGTCCGGACCCAGCTCGGCGATCAGCGCCGCACCGATCGGCTCGGGGTTGCCCGGCGGCTCGCCCTTGAACCAGAACTGCGGCACGCCGTAGGTGATGGTGGCGCTCCAGCGGTCGTTGAGCTTCAGCTCCTGCACCGCCTGGCCGGGCTCTTCGGCGGTGCCGTGCAGCTTGCCTTCGGAGGCGGCCTTGGCGAACGGGCGCATGCCGCGCTTGACCAGCTCGAAACCCAGCGCGAACGGCGCCAGCGTTTCTTCATTGACGTGCTTGGCGCCCAGCGGATAGTTGGAGTACCGCGTGTAGTCCATGCCGAACGCCGACCAGCCGATGCCATCATGGCCCAGCGCGGGGAACAGGTAACGTGCGTATTCGGGGCGGTTGCCGGTTTCAGCGACGAACAGCGCATTGTCCGGGCGCGCGTAGCGTTCCAGCACCGTGGTGTAGGTGCGGTACTCGGGCATGTAGATATCCGGCGCCAGCAGATCGATATGCGGGCCGGCCGCCTTCCACACGTCCAGCACGTTGTCGGTGGGGCCGCCGCTGGCGTACTGGCCGGGCTGGCCGGGATTGAACGGGCCGCGCAACGCGGCATTGACGTACATCGGCAGCGGGTATTCGGCCTTGCCAGCCTCGGCCACCTGGTCGATGTAGCGACCGATCGACCAGGCATGGAAGATCTCATCCGCATCGGCACCGAACACCTGTGCCCAGCTGCCCGGCTGCTTGTTCAGGCGCTTGAGCAGTGCGTCCGGCACCGGGCCGTCGAACAGCTTCTGCGCCATCGGCGAGAAGTCGCGCACGCTGCCGTAGGTGCCCGGCTCGTTCTCGGGCTGGATCATGATCACGGTGTGCTGCGGATCGACCTGCTTCAGATGCTGCATGAAGGCCACGAAGGCCTTGCGGTCGGCATCCAGGGTGGCCTGCGCATGCGGCGACAGCGACCCGATCGCCTTGCCCTCGCGCGTCACCACGCGCGGGAAGCGCTGGTTGTCGGTCTTGACCCAGTGCGGCGCGTACGCCGGGCCGTTGTTCTTCCAGGTCGCAAACCACAGCAGCACCAGCCGCACCTTGTGCTCGCGCGCTTGCGTGAGCAGCGTATCGACGAAGGAGAAATCGAACTTGCCTTCTTCCGGCTCGACCTGCTCCCAGGCGATCGGCACCTGCACGGTGTTCGGGCCCAGCACCTGCATCGCCGGCCACACCTTGTCCATCACGCCGGGATAGTTGCTGGAGTTGTTGACCTGCGCGCCCAGGATCAGGAACGGCGCTCCATCGACCATCAACGCGTGCTTGCCGTCCTTGCTGACGAACTGCGGCATCGGCGTCTGCGCAGCCGGCGCCGCTGCCGTGGCAGGTGCGGTCGCTGCGGTGCCGGCAGTCGGTGCGACTGCGGTCGGCTTGGCTTTGTCGTCCTGCTCGCCGGATTGGCACGCAGCCAGTGCCAGCGTCAGCGCGGACAGCAGCAGCGGACGCAGGCATCGGCGTGCAGTCGAAGGAGTAATCACACGTGCAACGGGGGAATGCATGGACATAAGACTCCGTGTCACCAGGTATCGGTGCGGAAGGGGGAAACAGGAAGGTGTTCGCGATTGACCAGGTTGGCGTCTTCCGGGTTTTCGCTCCAGCCGTAACGCACCGCGACCGGTGCAGCCACCGCGTCGCTGCGCACGATCACCCGATCGCCGTCGATGCGCGCGGTGGCCGGATGGAAGTGTTTGTCGGCACCGGCGACGCGGAAGCCCTGCACGTCGCCACCATTTCGCACCTGCAAGGCACTGCCCTGCAGATCGAAGCGCAGCACGGCCTGGCCCTGCTCAAAGCGCGCCTGCTTGAACACCGGCGCGCTGTACACCAGCGTTTCGCCGTACGCCACATGACGTGCAGCAATCGCAAGTCGATGGCCGACATCGCGCTTGTTGGTCGGATGGATATCGGTGGGGTTGCCGATATCGATGATCACCGCCTGCCCGGTTGCCGGCAGCGCCAGCGTCTTGGACTGCGACTCGCGCAACAGCGCCCACGGGCTCAGCTCGCCCCTGTCGCCACCGGCCTTGAAGTTGGCCAGCTGCACCCACAGGAACGGCAGCGTTTTCGCGCCGCGCTCGGCGCGCCATTGCTGGATCATCGCGGCGAACTGCGCGCGGTATTTCACCGCGCCGGCCTCACTGGCATTGGTCTCGCCCTGGTACCAGATCACGCCCTTGACCGGGAACGGCTGCAGCGGATGGATCATCTGGTTGTACAGCAGCGTGGGCAGCTGATTCTTGTTGTCGGCCAGCGACACACGCACGGCGGCGGGACGGAACTTCCAGCCGCCTAACGCGCGCTTGGCACCGGCGCTGGTCTGCACGAAGCGCTGCTCGTCCGGGCCATGCATGCCGCCGCCGCCACTGAGATCTTCCACCCGCACCGCGATGTGGTTGACGCCTGCATGCAAGGCGGAGGCAGGCACCTGGTAGACGCGCGGCAGGTTCCACTGTTTTTCGGTCGTGCCGACCTGCTGGCCATTGACGTAGGTGATGTCCGAGTCGTCGATCTGGCCCACGCCCAGTTCGATACCGGCCTTGGCCTCGGCAGCGCTCAGGGTGACCGTGGTGCGATACCAGGCGATGCCGTCCATGCCGTCATAGCCGCTGGATTCCCATTGCTGGCTGGTCGGGATGCTGTCCCAGTCGCTGTCGTCGAACGACGCTTGGCGCCACTGCGGCATGTCGCCATCGACCTTGGGCCAGCGCGCGATGCGCTTGCCGGTGGCGGCCTGCGCGGCGGCATCGCGCTGCTTGATCGCCTCGATCGCGCCCTGGTTCTGCTCGCCATTCAAGCCCAGCGAGGCCGCGTCCATCCACGCCTCGATCGCGCTGCCGCCCCAGGTGCTGTTGACGATGCCGATCGGCACGCCGGTGCTGGCGCGCAGCTCCCTGGCGAAGAAATATCCCACTGCGGTGAACTCGCCGGCGTTGTCCGGCGTGGCGGCCTTCCAGTCGCCGCCGGTCAGGCGCGCTTCCGGCTGCAGCGACCACGACTTGGGCACCTTGAAATGCCGCAACTGCGGGTCGTTGGCCGCGGCCACCGCCTGCGGGCCATCGCTGGCCTGTGCCAACGGCCACTCCATGTTGGATTGCCCGCTGGCCAGCCACACATCGCCGACCAGCACATCGCGCACCTGCAATTGGCCGCCGTCGCCCTGCACGCTCAGCACATAAGGGCCACCGGCGCTGTGCGCGGGCAGGCGAACCCTCCACTGCCCCTGCGCGTCGGTCTTGGCAGTGGCCTGCTTGCCGTCGAACCGCACCGTGATGGCAGCGCCCGGGGTTGCCCAGCCCCACACCGGCATGGCCTGATCGCGCTGCAGTACCGCGCCATCGGCAAACAACAACGGCAAGCTCGGTTGTGCCAATGCGGTGGGGCTGGCCAGGACCAGGCCCAACAGGCAGCCACGACGGATAAGGGAAGCGCTCATGCAATGATCTCCAGGGACGGCGCGACCAATCGGCGCGCAGCGATGCGACGGCGCACGCCGCCGTACACGGTAAGACAGCGGGATGACGCGCGCAGCGACGCAGCGCTCATCGTGGATCGCCGTAGAAGATGCCACGCCCACCGGTGGCGAAGTACACGCGCCCGGGGATGCGCGGATCGCCGGTGACGCTGTACGGCTTGCCGAACCGGTGCGCGTCGTCGTTGATGCGCAACCACTGCGCGCCTTCGTCGTCGGAGCGGAACACGCCGTCCACCCCATCCACGCGGCCGGCCAGATACAGCGCCGGCGGTGCGCCCGCGTGCAGCGCCTTGCCGATGCCCAGCGAACGCGCCTGGTCCGGTTTGGACAAGGTCTGCAAACGCCCGCCCTGCCAGCGCATCACGCCCAGCGTGGGGCTGGCCAGATACACCACCCCCGCCCGCCATGGATCCGGGCGCAGCTGCGGACGCGCACGCTCGTCGCGCGCCGGGCTGCCGACCTGGGCACCGGTGTCGCGAAAGCTCGCTGCGCCATCGCGGCTCTCGAACAGGCGCCCGCTGGCGGTATCCACTGCGTACCAACGCTGCGCATCGACGCGATCGGCCACTGCCACTGCGGTCTCGGGCAGCCCCTGTACACGCTGCCAGTGCTTGCCGAAATCGGCTGTGCGCCAGTTGCCGCCGGCGTCCGGCGCCCACACCACCTGCGAGGCATCGGCGGCAATGGCGATGTTGCCGGCGCCCTGCCCGGCCGGCGGCTCGCTGGCGAATGCCGTCCACTGCGCGCCGCCATCGCGCGAATACAGCGCACGGATCTCGTTGTTGCGGCGATCACGCACGGTGCCGCTGCGCACCACCCACTGCGCGGCCTGCCCGGCGGCGTCGATGCTTTCGCCATTGGTCAGGCGCGGGCCGGCGTACTGCAGCTGTGCACGTTCCAGCTCGTCGTGCCGAAAACCGTCGATATCGCCGAGTGCGCTGAGCAGATGCGCGCCGGCCATCGGGCTGAGCAGATCCAGCGGCACGGTCTCTTCCAGCCCGCGATCCTGGAACCACCACTGCAAGGGCTGCTGCGCAGAGACCTGCTGCAGATTGCGCGAGGCCCAGATGCCGTAGCCGGTGACGAACAGGGCGTGGTTGCTGTCGAACGGATCGATCGTCAGCGCGCCCATCCAGTGCGGCGTGGCGTGCGCGGTCCACGGCGCATCGCCGTGATCGAACTGCGCGCCGGCCAGCAACGGCGTCCAGCTGCGCCCCCCATCGACGCTGCGGAACAGCTCATCGCGCGGGCTACGACGGCGGAACGTGCTGGCCAGCAGCACCTGCGGCTGTTGCGGATCCACCGCCACCGCGCCCCAGCCGAAGCCATCGCCGCTGGCCGGCTGCGCGATCGGGCTGATCTCGCTCCAACGCGCCAGTGCCGGGGTGTACTTCCACAGCGCGCCACCGGCCATCAGATCCGGGCCGGGCTGGTCGCCGTAGCTCAGGTACCACTGCCCATCGCTGCCACCGGCCATATGGCTGGGACGCAGGCCCCTGGGTTGCCCGGCCACTGCCGTCCAGCTGCGACCGGCGTCGTCGGAAACATACAGGCTGGTCTGCGCGGTGGACACGCCGACATAGATGCGCGGGGTCGGCCGACCGGCGCGGCCACTGGCGGCATCGAAGACGACAAAGGCAATGCCCACTGCCTGTTCGCGTCCGACATGATTGCGCGCGGTTGCACCTGCCAGGGCCTCGGCAGGAAATGCGTCCACCCGCGCCCAGTGCGCGCCGCGATCGTCGCTGCGCCACAGGCCTGCATCGCGTGAGCCCAGCAACAGCACACGGCCGTCGTGCGGGTCCACCGCCAGGCGTTCACCATTGGACCGGCCCAGTTGATTGCCGCCGAGTTTGAACGGCAGCGCGGCACGCTCGAAACTGCGGCCGCGATCGAACGAGCGCAGCAGCGCGGCATTGCCGGCACGTTCGTGCATGTAGGTGCCCGCAGCCAGATACAGCGCCTGCGGGTCGGCAGGATCGACCGCAAACGCGTCGATCCCCATCAGATTCCAGTCGTCGGCACCCAGCCAATCGGTCAGCGCCACCCACTGCTGCGCGCGCCCATCCCAGCGGTACGCACCACCGACATCGGTACGTGCATACGCAAGATCGCGCTCGGCGGGATGGAACAGCACACCGGTGACGAATCCGCCACCGCCAATGGCGACGCTGCGCCACTGGTAAGGTTCCTGCACCGCCGGATCGGCAGCCTGCAGCGGCAGGAGCGAAAACGGCAACAGCAACAGCAGTGCCAGCCACGCACGGACCGGCCGCATCGCTGCGGTAACGCGGCGCACAGTAGGCGGATCGATTACAGCGATCATTCCTCCGGCTCCCTTGCGATCGACGGCGCGCCGTCGATAGGAAAAACACCGGTCCGACGGGCTGCCTGCACAGCTCGCCGAACCGGCGACGCACTTCCTACGGCGCGTTCTACAGGCTGGCCCGCAAGGTCAGGCCATACCGACGATCGTTGATCACGAAGTCGCGGTAGCGCGACTCGGTCCCCAGGTAGCTTTCGCGCCGGGTATCGAGCAGGTTCACGCCATCGAGCGAAATCGACCACACATCATTGATGTTGAAACGCAGCGAGGCATCCAGCTGGCCGAAGCCCTTGTTGTAGACCGGCAAATTGCCGGTGCCGTTGCCTGCGGTAGTCACCAGCCAGTCGCTGCGCCAGTTATAGGCCACACGGCCCTGGAAGCGCGAGGTTTCGTAGCTGAGGATCGCGTTGTAGCTGTTCTTGGACAGGCCTTCCAGCGGCACGGTCAGCGCCTGGCCGTTGGTGTCGGTGGCGGTGGGGCTCGGCGCCTCGCTGTCGACATAGGTGTAGTTGGTCTGCAAGCCGAAGCCGCTCAGCCAGCCCGGCAGGAAGTCGAAGAACTGCGTGTAGCCCAGTTCCGCACCGCGGATCTTGCCGGCATCGCCATTGACCGGACGGGTGATCTGCCACACGCGGCCGTCGTAGACCTCGTTGAACACGCTGTCGGCGATGAAGCCTTCGACCTTCTTGTAGAACAGGGTGCCGTACATCATCGAACCCTGGCCGAAATACCACTCCAGCGCCGTGTCGAACTGATCGGCCTTGACCGGTTCCAGATCGGGGTTGCCCGCCCTGCCGGTGAAGGTCGAGGCGCCGTTGGAGGTGCCGGTGCTCAGGCTCAGGTTCGGGTTGAGGCGATCGAAGGTGGGACGCGAGATACCGCGCGAGGCGGCAAAACGCCACTGCAGCTGATCGCTCAGCATCCAGCGCAGGTTCAAGCTCGGCAGCACGTCGGTATAGGTCTGCTGCGCGTCCACCGGAATCAGGCCGCCGCCCTCGCCGTCAGTGCCGGTACGCACGCCGGTGGAGCCGACCTCGGTCCGCACCACGCGCACGCCGATGTTGCCGTCGAACGGAATCGAATCGCTGTCCACGCCGAAGCGCAACACGCCGTAGGCCGCGTAGGTCTTCTCGGTCTGCGCGTTGATGTTGTTGGGCGAAAACTCCAGAGGGCTGGCACCGAAGGTGGCCAGGGTCTGCCGATAGTTCGCCACCGCCGCATCGGACGCGGTCAGGGTCGGGCCGAAGGCATGACTTTCACCGCGGAAGAAATCGGTGATCGGATTGGTCACGACACCAACGCTGGGGAACTGCGAGAACGGCGCACCCGCGCAGTTGTTGATGCACATGAAGCGATAGATATTGCCCTTGGTCTCGGCATCGCGGTCGGTGTAGCGCACACCGGCCTTGAAGCTGCGCACGAAGTCGCTGTCGAAGGCCAGATCCATGTCGGCGCGCCAGGCGAACTCGGTGCCCTTGTTGTCGTCCTTGTTGTCCAGGTGATAGCGCCAGCCGTCGTAGTTGTTGACGTCGGCCAGGTAGCCTTCCGCGCCGCTGGCATCGGTCACCGACAGGCGCGGCAGATCGCCGCGGAAGTCGACGTTGAACTGCGGGCTGGTGGACTGACCGGTGGACAGGATGTAGCGCGTGCCGGTGGTGGTGGCATCGACATACTGGAAGTCGGTGCTCAGGGTCAGCTTCTCGTTGACCGTCCACTTGGCGCCCAGCGAGTAATCGGTGGTCACCGAATGCCGCTCGGTCAGGCTGGTGTTGGACTCGGTCGGCACGTTCTGGAACGAGCCGTTGACGAATTCGTTGCGGTCGTTGACTTCGATGCCGGGCAGGCCCTGCATCGGGTTGGCGCCGGTCAGGGCGAAGAACGAATAGTCGTGCCAGCTGAAGTCGTATTCCGAACGCAGCACCTGCGTGTAGACCTCCACCGCATCGTTGGGACGCCATTGCATCGCGAACGCACCGGTCTTGCGCTCACGCTCGCCGACGGTGGTGTTGATGCCGGCGCCGTGCGGCACCGACACGCCCTGGCCTTCATAGCCCGGCAGATCGGTCTGGGTGTACCACGGCTCGATCGAGATGGTGTCCTGGCGGAACGGGCTCTTCTGCTGCGAGTAGTTCACCAGCAGGCCGATCTCGCCGATGCCGGTCTGCCAGCGATCGCTGAACAGGCCCGAGAACGCCGGCTTGCCGTCGTCGGCCAGGTCGTAATAGTTGTACTGGACGCTGCCGGCGATCTTGCGGCCGTCGTAGTCGAACGGCAGGCGCGTGCGCAGGTCGACGGTGCCGCCTAGGCCACCTTCGATCATGTCGGCCGAGGGATTCTTGTAGACGTTGACGCCGCCGAGCAGTTCGGCCGACACGTCCTCGAAGCTCAGGCCACGGCCATCGTTGGCGGTGAAGATGTCACGGCCATTGAGTTCGGTACGCACCTGGGTCAGGCCGCGGATGGCGATCGAGCTGCCTTCGCCGTAGTTGCGCGTGATCTGGATGCCGGAGATGCGCTGCAGTGCCTCGGCGACGTTGTTGTCGGGCAGCTTGCCGATGTCTTCGGCAACGATTGAATCGACGATCTGCTCGGCGTTCTGCTTGACCAGCTGTGCCTTGGTGACGCTGCTGCGCGTGCCGGTGACCTGCACGGTGTCGAGCTGCTGGGTGGTGGAGTCCTGAGCCGGAGCGGCAGTGGTGGTCGCATCCTGCGCGTAGGCCTGCGCGCTCAACAGCGTGGCCACACTGAGGGCCATCGCGGAGCGGCGGAAATCACGGATCGAACGCTGACCCACAGTCCGGCCTGCCGGAATGTGGCGATGTTGCACTGACATGGTGCTCCCTCCCAGGACGCATGTACTTCTAATTTTTTAGCGGGTCGGTGCGCGAACGCCCTGCCCGTCGTTGGTGCTGGCCCGCATCCGCCCACGACCGGAA
Source organism: Xanthomonas sp. BRIP62411 (assembly GCF_003993525.1). Classification (NCBI taxonomy): domain Bacteria; kingdom Pseudomonadati; phylum Pseudomonadota; class Gammaproteobacteria; order Lysobacterales; family Lysobacteraceae; genus Xanthomonas; species Xanthomonas sp. BRIP62411. The sequence continues at coordinate 248,876 of NZ_QEZI01000022.1, read as the reverse complement.
GGCCGGGCGGTTGCGATGCGTGGTAATCCTGACAAGGCTTACCTAGCGGCTGCGGCCGGAGCATAGGGCGGCGCCGTCGTGCCACACCAATGAAATATTCCTGGAAAGCTATTCGTAAAAACTATAGCAACCCCGACAAACCCGCCGGGTCTGGCATTGCCAACCCGGCGGGCCGGATCGGCAAAAGCGGGCTCAACTCCGCGAGCCCGGACACAGCAGTTCCGTGACGGCGTGCGCTTACCAGTTCATGCGCAGCACCAGCGAGTAGCGCCGGTCGTTGACGAAGGAAGAGCGCGTATACAGACGCCGATCCATTTCACCGCCTTCGTAGGAGGTCGGCCCCATTAGCACCTTGGTCACCGTGTTGGTCAGGTTGTTGGCCTGCACGCCCAGTTGCAGGTGCGCGTTGAAGCGGTAGAAGAACGAGCCGTCGAGCTGGCCGTAGTCGTCGGCCCAGGTGGGCAGACGGGTGGACGCATCGCTGGTGGTCAGCAGGTAGCGCGAGCGCCAGTTGTAGGCCAGGCGCAGCGACAACGGCCCCTTCTCGTAGATGCCGGCCAGGTTGTAGCTGCGCCGCGACAGGCCTTCCAGCGGCAGCTCGACCCCGGTGACGGTGGTGTTGGTGTACGGGTCGGTGGCGGTGTTGGCGCCGCCCTGGCTGTCGACGAAGGTGAAGTTGGCATTGACGCCGAACCCGCTCAGCCAGCCCGGCAGCTGGTCGAAGAACTGGGTATAGCCCAGCTCCGCGCCGCGGATGGTGCCCTCGTCCATGTTGTACGGGCGTGTCACCAGCCAGGGGCGGTTGTCGTAGATCTCGCTGCGGGTCTGGGTGGAGAAGTAGTCCTTGACCTTCTTGTAGAACAGCGTGGCGTACAGCATGTCGCTGGTGTCGAAGTACCACTCCAGCGCAGTGTCGAACTGGTTGGCCACCATCGGCTTGAGGTTCGGGTTGCCGGCGGTGCCGACAAAATCGGTCGCCTGGCCGGCGTCGTTGGTTTCCACGTTGAGCAATACATACGGCTGCAACTGGGTGTAGTCCGGGCGCGCCATCGCCTTGGAGGCGGCGAAGCGCCACTGCAGGCTGTCGGTGAAGCGCAGGCGCAGGTTCAGGCTGGGCAGTACGTTGGTGTAGCTGCCCTGCGAGTTGTTCTCGAAGTACTGCCCGGTATAGCGCGCCTGCAGTTCCGGCGAGACATTGAGCCCGGCCAGGTTCTGGAACTGGCCGAAGCCTTCGGCCTGGGTCTTGGTCTGCACCACGCGGATGCCGATGTTGCCGTCCACCGGCACGCCCCAGGCCTCGTCGTTGCCGAAGTACAGCGCCGCGTAGGCGGCCTGGGTGCGTTCGTGCTGCCGGTTGGTGTCCTGCGGCTGATAGGTGTCCGGCGCCCAGCCGTAGCCGCGCAGCGCCACGATCTGCTGGATCATCTGCGAGGCCGAGGCGTAGTTGTTGACCAGGCCGCTGTTGGGCACCACCAGCGTGGTCGGCACGTTCACGCCGCCACGGAAAAAGTCGGAGAAGGTGAACAACGACGACTGGTCGGTCATGAACTCGGACATGTTGGCCAGGCCGTTGCTGGTGCCCGGAATGGCGGCCCAGTTGTCGGAGATCACGCCCCAGTTGTAGCCGGAATTCTTGTTGATCTGGTTGCGGTCGGTGGCGCGCATGCCGAAGCGCGCAAAGCGCAACCAGCTGCTGTCATCGAAGGTGTATTCCAGATCCACGCGCGTGGACAGCTGACGCCCGCGGTTCTTGCCCAGGTGGTCCATCGCCGCCGCCCAGAAGTAGTTGGACGGGTCCTGGGTGAAGGCCGGGTTGGCGATCTGCACGCTGGGATACCTGCCCGACACGTCATACGACAGGCCCGGCAGATAGGTCGCACTGAACACGGTGAAATCCAGCTGTTCGTTCTCCGACTCCACCAGCTGCATATCGCCCTTGATCTGCAGGTTGTCGTTGAAGAAGTGGCTGAAACCCACCGACATGTCGGTGGTGGTGGTGCGCTGTTCGGAATAGCGGTTGTCGGTGTTGAAGCGCACGCCGTCGCCGGTGAGCACCCCGCGCCACGAGCTGGACACCGGCGAGCCGCGCAGGAAGCCGCCGCGATCGTCGTAGTCGAAGGTCGTGCCTGGAGCCGGCGTGATGCTGTTGTTGCTGTCGTTGAAGAACGCGGCGCGCTCCTGCCAGTTCATTTCGTAGCGCGAGCGCAGGAACTGCGCGTAGATCTCGGTGGCATCGCTGGGCTTCCACTGGAACGCCGCCGCGATGCCGTCGCGCTTGCGCTCGAAATCCAGCTGACGCCAGTTCACCCCGCCCGGCACGAACACCTCGCTGCGTCCGCTGCCGGCCAGCACGGCCTCGTCGGTGCGCCGCACGTACGGCTCCACCTGGATGCCGTCCGAGCGCGTGGCCAGCTCCGAGTGCGCGACGTCGATCATGAAGCCCATTTCGCCGATGCCGGTGTTCCAGCGGTCGCTGAACAGGAACGAGGCCGACGGCTTGTACTTCTTGCTCATGTCGCCGTAGTTGTAATCGACATTGCCACCGACGATCCGGCCCGGGTTGTCGAACGGCATGCGCGTGCGCAGATTGACCGTGCCGCCCAGGCCGCCTTCGATGATTTCCGCCGAGGGGTTCTTGTACACGTCCACCCCGGCCATCAACTCGGCCGGCACGTCTTCGAAGCTCAGCCCGCGGCCGCTGGCGGCGCTGAAGATGTCGCGGCCATTGAGTTCGCCGCGCACCTGGGTCAGGCCACGGATCATCACGCCACTGCCTTCGGCGGAGAAATGGTCCGGGTCGCTGCGCGCGGCAAAGTGATCGATGGTCACGCCGCTGACGCGCTGCAGGGTCTCGGTGACGCTGCGGTCGGGCAAGGCGCCGATGTCCTCGGCACTGACCGAATCCACGATCTGGCTAGCATCGCGCTTGATCACCTGCGACTTGATCAGGCTGGCGCGCACACCGCGCACTTCCACCGCATCCAGATCCACCGCGTTGCCGGCAGTATTGCCGGCGGGGGCAGTCGGGGGCGACTGCGTCTGTTGGGCGTACACCGGTGCGGCGAGCAACAGCCCGATGCTGACGGCCATGGCGGAATGACGCAAACGCGGGGTACGACGTGCGTGCACGCCCGTCCCTGCCGAGGCATGGCTTGAAAACTTGTACATCTGAATCCCTCCCAGGACGCAAGACGACGGAAGACTGGTTAGCGCGGCACCGTCAACGGGCCACGTGATCGTGCAGGACACGGACGTTGCCGCCCGGCTCCACCTCCCACTGCATGGCGGCTTGGCCGCCGATCACCTGCCCGACTTCACGTGCGCTTCAGCGTGCGATCTGGCTCACAGATATAGGCGCGTGGTCTAGCGCCAGCCAATGAAAAATTCACAGCCTGGTATGCCCTTCTGGAATACGAATGGAAGAGCCCGCTTATCCAGTGGATTCCGGCCCGCGCAAGGCCGGATACAAACGCCGTGCAGTGGTGCGCAGCGCCTGCAGGATGCGCTCGGCCCCCGGCGGCAGGATGTAATCGCGCCGGCGGATGATGCCGAACGACTCCATGCGCACACCCAGTTCGATCGGCAGCACGGTCAGCAGCTTGGCCTGGATCAGCGGCGCCACCGATTCCACCGGCAAGGCGGTCAGCATGTCGGTGCCGCGCAGCAGCGTGGAGGTCACCGGCAGCGACGAGGTCTCGATCGCATTGGTCGGCGTCTGCACTCCGTGCTCCATGAACATCGAGTCCAGCCGCGCGCGCAGCACGCTGTCGGCTGGCGGCAGGATCCAGCCATGGCGTACCAGGTCCGCATGCTGCAGGCCGACCCGGCTGGCCAGCGGATGGCCGGCCCGCGCGATCACCGAATGCGGCTCGTCGGCCAGCGGCTCGAATTCCAGCTCGCCCACGCCCTCGGGCCCCAGGATGCGGCCGATCACGATATCCAGCTGGCCGTCCAGCAACTTGGCCACCAGCGGACGGCTGTAGTCCATTTCCACCCGCACCAGGATGTCGGGGAACTCGCGCTTGACCTCGGCGATCGCCTGCGGCACCAGGTTGGTGCCCGGATTGACCACCGTGCCGATCGAGGCCTGGCCCATGCGCCCGGCCCGCAACGCGGCGATTTCCTCCTGCGCCCGGCCGATCTCCGACATCGCCGCACGCGCACGCCGGATCAGTACATGGCCGTACCAGGTAGGCTCCACCCCGCGGGCATGTCGCTCGAACAGTTTCACCCCCAGCATGTCTTCCATTTCCGCCAGCAGCTTGGAGGCGGCCGGTTGCGTCATGCTGGCGGCCTCGGCCGCACGCAGCACCGAGCGTTGTTCGTGCAGATGCAGCAGCAGCAGCAGCTGGCGCGTCTTGAGGCGGGCAGCGTTGAACCAGGGAGTGCTGGAATTTGCCATGGGGTGTCGCCACGCAGGTGTATTCGTAGGAGGAATAGAATATGCCGAAAATTTCATTTGCAGCACATATCTCCGCGCGCGAGGCTATCGAACGCCGCAGCAGGAGCCCCTACCTCCCGGGCGCGGCCAGAACAGACGTGACCCCATCTTCCACGAGATGGCAACACGCACGCCATGATTGCGGAGGTGGACGACGATGACGGCAACTTGCCGGCCAATTGCAGGCCGTAGGAGTGCGCACGCAGGTGCCGCAGCCACCGCGTCGTCGCTGCCTGGCATTTTCCGCGCAGCGCCGTGCAGCGCTGCACCCTCCCCCGACGTTGGCGGCCCTTCGGTCGCCGACGGCCGTTTTCCGCTCTATCGCGAGTAACACGATGACCTCAGACACCACCGCCAGCCTGTTCGCCCTGCCACTGATCGCCATCCTGCGTGGCATCACGCCGGAAGAAACGCTCGACCATGTCGGTGCACTGATCGACGCCGGTTTCGACGCGATCGAGATCCCGCTCAATTCGCCGCGCTGGGCCGAGAGCATTGCGCTCGCGCAGCAGACCTACGGCGAGCGCGCCTGGATCGGCGCCGGCACCGTGCTGCGCAACGACGATGTCGACACCCTGGCCGGCATCGGTGCGCGCTTCATCGTCACCCCGAACACGCGCCCGTCGCTGATCCGCCATGCGGTGTCGCGCGGACTCACCGTGGTGGCCGGTTTCGCCACCGCCAGCGAGGCGTTCGACGCCATCGATGCCGGCGCAACGATCCTGAAGCTGTTCCCGGCAGCCACCTATGGCGCAGCGCATGTGCGCGCGCTGCGCTCGGTGCTGCCCACCCACATTCCGGTCTACGTGGTCGGCGGCGTCAGCCCGCAGACCCTGGCCGGCTTCCTTGCCCAGGGCGCCGCCGGCGCCGGCATCGGTGGCGAACTGTACAAACCCGCGCAATCGCTCGAAACGACCCAGACGCATGCACGCGCCTTCGTGCAGGCCTACCAGGAACTGCAAGGATGAAGATCACCCGCCTCACCACCTACCACGCCGCACCGCGCTGGCTGTTCCTCAAGGTCGAGACCGACGAGGGCATCACCGGCTGGGGAGAGCCGGTCATCGAAGGCCGCGCGCGCTCGGTGGAAGCTGCCGTGCACGAACTGGCCGGCTATGTGATCGGCAAGGATCCGGCGCGCATCAACGACCTGTGGCAGACCATGTACCGCGCCGGTTTCTACCGCGGCGGCGCCATCCTGATGAGCGCCATCGCCGGCATCGACCAGGCCTTGTGGGACATCAAGGGCAAGGCGTTGGGCGTGCCGGTGTACGAGTTGCTGGGCGGGCTGGTGCGCGATCGCATGAAGACCTATCGTTGGGTCGGCGGCGACCGCCCGGGCGCGATCATCCAGCAGATCACCGATTACCGCGCGCTGGGCTTTGACACCTTCAAGTTCAACGGCACCGAGGAAATGAAGCTGATCGACAGCGCGCGCGCGGTCGATGCGGCGGTGGTCAAGGTGGCCGAGATCCGCGAGGCCTTCGGCAACACCATCGACTTCGGTATCGACTTCCACGGCCGCGTCGGCGCGCCGATGGCCAAGGCGCTGCTGCGCGAGCTGGAACCGTTCAAGCCGCTGTTCGTCGAAGAACCGGTGCTGGCCGAGCAGGCCGAGTACTACCCGCGCCTGGCCGCAAGCACCTCGATTCCGCTGGCCGCCGGCGAGCGCATGTTCTCGCGCTTCGAATTCAAGAACGTGCTGTGCGCCGGCGGGATCGGCATGGTGCAGCCGGACCTGTCGCATGCCGGCGGCATCACCGAGTGCGTCAAGATCGCCGCGATGGCCGAGGCCTACGATGTCGGCTTCGCACCGCACTGCCCGCTCGGCCCGATCGCGCTGGCCGCCTGCCTGCACGTGGACTTCGTGTCGCACAACGCGGTGCTGCAGGAACAGAGCATCGGCATCCACTACAACGAAGGTGCCGACCTGCTCGACTACGTCATCAATAAAGACGATTTTCAGTGTGTCGATGGCAGTATCGCCGCCCTGCCCAAGCCCGGGCTCGGTGTGGAGATCGACGAAGACATGCTCAAGCGCGCAAACGAAAATCCGCCGGACTGGCGCAACCCGGTCTGGCGTCACAGCGATGGCAGCATCGCCGAATGGTGAGCACGCCCGAACACACCGCCGTGCTGGCGGTCGACAGCCGCTGCACGCATGGCGAAGGCGTGCTGTGGTGCGAGCAGCGTGAAGCGCTGTACTGGGTGGACATCAGCGAAAAGCGCCTGTGGCGGCATCATCCGCACAGCGCCCACACCCGGTACTGGACGTTGCCGGACCGCCCCGGCTGCCTGGGATTGATGGACGACGGCCGCGTGCTGATCGCGCTGGCCAAGTCGATCTGCATCGCCGACCCGGACAATGCCGACGGCGACAGCCTGCCGCTCCAGCACCTGGCCGATATCGAAGCCGACAACCCGCATACGCGCAGCAACGATGGCCGCGCCGACCGCAACGGCAACCTCGTGTTCGGCACCATGGACGAGCACGACCACAAGGCCGCACGCGGTGCGATGTACCAGTTCTCGCTGCGCCACGGCCTGCGTGCGTTGCCGCTGCCGGGCGTGTCGATCCCCAACTCGATCTGCTTCAGCCCCGACGGCCGCACGCTGTACTACTGCGACTCGCTGCGCCCGCAGATCCTGTGCTGCGATTACGATGCCGACACCGCCCAGACCAGCAACGTGCGCGTGTTCACCACGCTGGACCGCGACGATGCCGAGCCGGACGGCTCCATCATCGACAGCCAGGGCCATCTGTGGAATGCGCAGTGGCGCGCCTGGCGCGTGGTGCGTTACCGCCCCGACGGCAGCATCGAGCGCATCGTGCAAGTGCCGGTCAAGCACCCCACCTGCAGCGCCTTCGGCGGCGCCGCGCTGGACCGCCTGCACGTGATCAGCTCGCGCCTGGACCACAGCGCCGAGGAACTGGCCCGCACCCCGGAAGCCGGCGGCCTGTACGTCTGCGACGTGCCGATCAACGGCCTGCCCGAGAGTCGGGTGGCCAGCGCATGATCGCCATCGACTGGGGCACCAGCAGCCTGCGCGGCTATCTGCTCGCTGCCGACGGCCAGGTGCTGGAGCAGCGTCGCGGCAGCGACGGCATCCTGGCCTGCCAGGGCCGCTTCGGCGAGGTGCTGAGCACGCTGATCGAGGGCTGGGACGGCCCGCTGCTGCTGTCGGGCATGATCGGCAGCCGCAATGGCTGGGTCGAACAGGCCTATCTGCCCTGCCCGGCCGATACCGCCGCGCTGGCGCAGGCGATGCGCAGCTACGACGACCTGCTGCCCGGACGCACGCTGTGGTTCGTGCCCGGCGTGAGCACCGGCCAGCAGCACGGCGTACCCGATGTCATGCGGGGCGAGGAAACCCAGCTGGTCGGCCTGCTCGCCGCGCTCGGCGACGGCACGCACGTCGCCTGCCTGCCCGGAACCCACAGCAAATGGGCACGGCTCGACCACGGCCAGCTGACCGGTTTTGCCACCGTCATGACCGGCGAGCTGTATGCGGTGCTGCGCCAGCACAGCATCCTGGGCAAGCTGATGCAGGACGATCCTGCGGACCTGGACACCGACGCATTCGCGCAAGGCGTTGATCGCAGCGCCGAGCCCGGCGGGCTCAGCCACCACCTGTTCGGCGCGCGCACCCTGGGCCTGTTCGACCGCCTCACCGCCGCCGCGCTGCCGTCCTATCTGTCGGGCCTGCTGATCGGCCACGAACTGCGCGAGCACCGCGGCGATCACGCCACCGTGCACCTGGTCGGCAGCCCCGGCCTGGCACAACGCTATGCGCTGGCGCTGGCGCATCTGGGCGTGCAGACACAGCGGCATCCGGAAGATCTGGCCGCCAGGGGATTGTTCGCGCTGGCCAGGCAGCGCGGGTTGGCCTGAGCGCAGACGCCCAGCACGTAACCGGCCGGCCACGGCCGGGGCGGACAAATCCCCGCCAACCCCACACCGGCCACCGGACTGCTTTAGAATTGACAGGCTAAACGCCGGATTCCGCCATGCCTTTTGTTGTCACCGAAAACTGCATCAAGTGCAAATACACCGACTGTGTCGAGGTCTGTCCGGTGGATTGCTTCCATGTCGGCCCGAACTTCCTGGTCATCGACCCGGATGAGTGCATCGACTGCACGCTGTGCGAGCCGGAATGCCCGGCCAACGCGATCTACCCGGAAGACGACGTCCCGGCAGGCCAGGAAGGCTTCGTCGCGCTCAACGCCGAGCTGGCCAAGGCCTGGCCGGTGCTGACCGTGCGCCAGGAGCCGCTGCCCGATGCCGCCGAATGGGACGGCAAGCCGAACAAGTTGCCGCTGCTGCAGCGCTGACATAGCGCCTGGCCGCCTCCAGCCGCAGCAACGCTACGGCAGCGCAGCGACGACACCGCATCAGAAACGCAAAACGGGCGCCGAAGCGCCCGTTCTGCTGTCTGCGATGGCTGCAGCGGCCTCAGCCGCCCAGCTTGCCCTTCAACGCGGTGATCACCGCCACCGGCGCTGCCGCGGTGGCCGGCATGCCGCGCGGATCCACTGCCGACACGTAGCTGCCGGCGTCGACCTTCACCACGCGCACCAGGAAGCTGGACCCTTCGTAGCTCACGTCATAGGAACCGAGCATCTGCGCCTTGCTGGCGATGGTCAGGCCGGGAATGTCGGCCAGTGCCGCACCGACCTTGGCGAACACCTCGTCGCGCTCGCCCGGCACGGTGAAGCCGCTGTTGGCGCTGGCGGACGGCGGCGCCGAGGTGTTCTGCTGCGCGGTCGAAGCCAGCGTCGGCACCTTCATCGCGCCGGAGGTATCGGGCAGGTTCAGATCCGGCGGCACTTCCAGCGGACGGGCTTCCGGGGCCAGCGCGTAGTCACCGCGTGCGCCCTTGTGGAACCAGCTGCAACCGCTCGTGGCGGCGACGGTGGCGGTCGCCAGCAACGCGAGCGAGAGCACGCGGACGGGGGAAACGGAATGACGCATCGATAGATCTCCTGGGTCAGGCCGCGAGCATTTCGCGGCTGGAAAGCGCTTCCAACGCAACAGCGTCGGCGGCAAGGCGGTCGGCGGCAGGCTGGTGCGCCGCAGAAAGGGGCAGTAACGGCAAACGCAGGCCGTACCCGATCCCGGCGCGCTGCAGCAGCGCCTTGACCGGGATGGGATTGGATTCGATGCCGCAGAAACTGTGGTACTCGCTCAGGCGTGCGTCCCACGTGGTGGCCGCCTCGCGCTGGCCGTCGCGGGCCAGGTCGCACAGGCGCCGATAGGCCGACGGCAAGGCGTTGGACGCCACCGAAACCAACCCGTCGGCACCGGACAGCATCGCCTGTGCGGCGCTGCCGTCATCACCGCTGAGCACCACGAAGGACTCGCTGCGCAGCGCCACCAGCGCGGCCACGCGCTCCGGCTCGCTGCGCGCTTCCTTGATGCCGACGATGTTCGGATGCCCGACCAGCGCGGCAACCGTCTCCGGCAACAGGTCGCATCCGGTGCGGCCAGGCACGTTGTACAGCACTACCGGCAAGCCGCCGTTGTCGGCAACCGCCAGGAAATGCGCCTGCAGGCCGGCCTGGGTCGGACGCACGTACGGCGGCGTCACCACCAGCGCGTACTGCGCACCCAGCGCAGCGGCGCGGCGCGTCTGCGCGATGGTCTTGGCGGTGCCCGACAGGCCGGTGCCGGCCAGCACCGGCACGCGGCCGGCCACCTGCGCAACGGCGGCACGCAACAAGGTGTCGTACTCCTCGTCGCTCAATGCGGCGGCCTCGCCGGTGGAACCGGCGACGACGATTCCCTGCACGCCGCCGTGCAGTTGCTGTTCCAGCAACCGCCGCCAGGCATCCAGGTCGAGTGCGCCGTCCGGACCGAAAGGGGTCGCCAGCGCGGTGATGATGCCGGAAAGGGACAAGATTCTGCTGCTCTTACGTGACAGGAAAGGCCCGCGCGCACGCGGGTTGTGGCCGCCTGCATGTTACTTGCGGCGCGAAACCACGGGCAAGTATGCTGGTCACCGCCAGGGCGCCTGCCCGGGCGGCCATTCAGCCTGATGCAATGCCGGAAGCCCCTTTGACCGACTCGACTCCCCGGCCCTCGCCGACCGAAAACCACCTCCTGATCAACGCCTACACGACGCATCCGGAGTCCCCCCTGTTGCCCGTCACCCGCCGCATCGCCGATAGCGGCTGCAATCTCGTGGACGCCCGCCTGGCCACGGTGGGGCGCGATGTCTCGGTCACCGCCCTGGCCACCGGCTCCTGGGACTCGGTCGCCAAGCTGGAGGCCATGCTGACCCGCCTCGAGCGCGAGGAAGGCCTGAAGCTGGTGTGGTACCGCACCGGCCCCAAGCAGACCCAGTCCAACCTGCTGCCCTACATCGTCGAAGTCATCGCCGCCGACAAGCCGGGCATCCTGTTCCAGCTGGCCGATTTCTTCGACCGCCAGGGCATCACCATCGAGAACCTGCAGAGCACGCGCTACCGCGCCATGCAGACCGGCGCGGAGATGTTCTCTGCGCAAGTGACGATCGGCGTGCCGGCCAACATGCACATCGCCGCACTGCGCGATGATTTCCTGGAATTCTGTGATCACCTCAATCTCGACGCGATCATGGACCCGATGAAGTTCTGAGGCAGACGTCCCGATGGCCATTGCCCTTTCCGCACTGAAACAGATGTTCGAGCACATCCGCTCCGAGACCGACTGGAATCTCGACGGGCCGTTGCGCTGGGAATATTTCTTCGCCGACCCGGCGCAGCAACCGCTGCAACAGCTCGCCGCGCAACTGACCCAGGACGGCTATCGCGTCATCGACATCTTCCTCGGCGAACGCGACGAAGACGATGGCGACGACGAGGAGTCCTACTTCCTGCATGTGGACAAGCTGGAACAGCACACCATCGAGTCGCTGAATCAGCGCAATGCGCAGTTCGATGCGCTTGCCAAACGTTTCCACGTGGCTGCTTATGATGGGATGGACGTCGGCCCGGCATGAGCGCGCCGCACGCCCCTCCACTTTGGGCTGAGCAACGATGACCGACGCTGTACTTGACCTCCCCGCCGCAAGCCTGGACCTGCCACTGTCGCTGTCCGGTGGCATTCAGACCACCTTGCGCGGCTACGCCGGCAAATGGCTGGTGCTGTACTTCTACCCGAAGGACAGCACGCCCGGCTGCACCACCGAAGGCCTGGATTTCAACGCGCTGCTGCCGCAGTTCACGCAGGCCGGCGCGGTCGTGCTGGGCGTGTCGCGCGACTCGGTGAAGTCGCACGACAATTTTTGCGCCAAGCAGGGCTTTGCCTTCCCGCTGGTCAGCGATGGCGACCAGGCCCTGTGCCGCGCCTTCGACGTGATCAAGGAAAAGAACATGTACGGCAAGCAGGTGCTCGGTATCGAGCGCAGCACCTTCCTGCTGTCGCCCGAAGGGGTGGTGGTGCAGGCCTGGCGCAAGGTCAAGGTGGCCGGCCACGCCGACGCCGTGCTGGCCGCGTTGAAGGCGCACGCCAGACAGTGACGCCCCCTGGTTTCCCGTGTCCTCCATCACCCTGCCCCGCAGGCGTGATGGCTCGCCCCTGTTCCATCACTTGGAAGACCCAATGACCCGAGGCAAGCGCATCTACGTGCTGGACACCAACGTGCTGATGCACGATCCCACCGCGCTGTTCAAATTCGAGGAACACGATGTGTTCCTGCCGATGCAGGTGATCGAGGAACTGGACAACGCCAAGAAGGGCACGTCCGAAGTCAGCCGGAATGCGCGCCAGGTCAGCCGCTTTTTGGACGAATTGCTGGAGAACACCAACGCCGAGCAGATCCAGGCCGGCATCCTGCTCAGCCATCCGCAGGGTATCCAGCTCAAGGGCCAGGCCGCCATCGGCCGGCTGTATTTCCAGATCCATCCGATCGACCCGGGCCGCACCTTCGGCGCGATGATTCCGGACAACAAGATCCTGGCATCGGTGCTGGCGCTGTGCGAGGAGAACCCGGATGTACCGGTCATCCTGGTGTCCAAGGACATCAACCTGCGCATCAAGGCCTACATCAGCGGCCTGAATGCCGAGGACTACCAGAACGATCGCGCGCTGGACGATTTCAGCCTGCTGTTCACCGGCGCCATCGAGCTGCCGGAAAACTTCTGGGAAAAGCACAACCAGGACCTGCGCAGCTGGAACGAGCGTGGCCGCACCCATTACGAGATCGTGCTGGCCGACGACGAGGACTGGTATCCGAACCAGTACCTGTATCTGCCGGGCGAGGACGAAGTGGAACTGCGCGTGGCCAAGGTCGGCGGCGGCAAGGCCACGCTGTGCCTGGTCGACGATTTCCGCAGCGGCCAGCACGCGGTGTGGGGCATCGTGGCGCGCAACCGCGAGCAGAACTTCGCGCTCAATGCCTTGATGGACCCGGAGATCGATTTCGTCACCCTGCTCGGCACCGCCGGTACCGGCAAGACCTTGCTCGCCCTGGCCGCCGGCCTGGCGCAGACGATGGATCAGCAGCGTTACCGCGAAATCATCATGACCCGCGCCACCGTCAGCGTCGGCGAAGACATCGGCTTTCTGCCCGGCACCGAAGAGGAAAAGATGACCCCGTGGATGGGCGCACTGACCGACAACCTGGAAGTGCTCACCCACAACCAGGAAGGCGGCTCGTGGGGCCGCGCGGCCACCAACGACCTGCTCGCCAGCCGCATCAAGATCCGCTCGATGAACTTCATGCGCGGGCGCACCTTCCTGTCGCGCTACCTGATCCTGGACGAAGCGCAGAACCTCACGCCCAAGCAGATGAAGACGCTGATCACCCGTGCCGGCCCCGGCACCAAGATCGTGTGCCTGGGCAATGTCGAACAGATCGATACGCCCTACCTCACCGAGACCACCTCGGGCCTGACCTATGCGGTGGACCGCTTCAAGGCCTGGCCGCACAGCGCGCATATCACGCTGCGTCGTGGCGAGCGGTCGCGCCTGGCCGACTTCGCCTCGGAGGTGCTGTGATGCACCTGCTGCGCAGCGCGGCGGCGTTCACCGTCCTGGCACTGGCCGGCTGCGCGACCACGCCACCTCCGGCCAGCGTGCCCACCAACCTCAAGAGCGGGCAATCCTGGGTCATCACCCGCCAGAGCGTCGCCGAGCAGGTGCTGGACACCTGCTCGCGCGACAGCCCGGCGCGCCATCCTGGCCAGATCACCGGCTACTGGACACCGAGCCAGCAGCAGATCGAGCAGCTCGAATCCAGGCAGGATGCCTTGACCCCGACCATCCCCGAGCCACGTGATTTCGACCGCCAGTACGTCGGCGTGGTGATCCAGGGCCAGCAGCTGATCTACATCAATGCCTTCAGGCTGCCGAACGATCCGCCAGTGAAACCGGCCAGGGACGCGATCCGGGTGTGCGATGGCGGCAGTGCGTTCTGGGGCGCGTTGTACGACCCGCAAACCGGCGCGTTTTCGCAGATCGCCATCAACGGCACGCCCTGACCGGCGATGGGCCTGTTGCTGCCGCGCTGGGTCTGGATCGGCGCGGTCGCGTTGTCGGGTGTGGCCGGCATGGTCAACGTGGTCGGCTACCTGGGTTCCGAACACCAGGTGGTCAGCCACCTCACCGGCACCACCAGCCTGCTCGGCGTGGCCCTGGTGCAGGACAGCGCACCGGAGATCGGCTTCCTGTGGGGCATCCTGATCGCCTTCTGCGCAGGCGCCATGCTCAGCGGCCTGATCATCCAGGACGATGTCCTGCGGCTCGGACAGCGCTACGGCGCGGCGCTGCTGCTCGAAGCGCTGCTGTTGCTGGCCGCGATTCCGCTGTTCAAGCTGCATCACGTCGGCGGCGCGCTGGTCGCCGCAGGCGCCTGCGGGCTGCAGAACGCCATGGCCACCACCCTCAGTGGCGCCGCGGTTCGCACCACGCACCTGAGCGGCATGTTCACCGACCTGGGCATCGGCCTGGGGCACCTGCTGCGCGGGCGTCCGCTGCAGGTGCGCCGGCTCACGCTGAGCGGGTTGATCATCAGCGGCTTTCTCGCCGGCAGCGTGCTCGGCACCTGGCTGTTCCAGCGCTGGCACTACGACGCGCTCTACCTGCCAGCCGGCCTCACCGGATTGACCGGTGCCGGCTACATTGCCTACCTGCAATGGCGTCGCTGGCGTACGCAATGATCCGCACTTCCGCCAGGCGGCAGTGCAGAATCCCCTCATGACCACGTCCAGCACGCTGTCCGCCCTGACCATCGCCGGCTCCGATTCCGGCGGTGGTGCCGGCATCCAGGCCGACCTCAAGACCTTTGCCGCGCACCGCGTGCACGGCTTGTCGGCGATCGCTGCGTTGACCGCGCAGAACACCCGCGCCGTCACTGCCGTGCATGTCCCGCCGATCACGTTCTTGCAGGCGCAGATCGATGCCTGCTTTGCCGACTTCCAGATCCAGGCGGTCAAGCTCGGCATGCTCGCCAACGCCGAGGTCATCCATTGCGTGGCCGATCTGCTTGAAAGCCATCGCCCGCCGTTCGTGGTGCTCGACCCGGTGATGGTGTCCACCAGTGGCGCCCGCCTGCTCGAAGACGCCGCGCTGGAGGCCCTGCGCACGCGCCTGCTGCCGCTGGCCACGCTGATCACACCGAATACGCCCGAAGCCGAACTGCTGACCGGCCGCCGCATCGACGATGCCGATGCCGCCGAGCACGCCACCGCCGCCCTGCTCGACCTCGGCGCCAACGCGGTGCTGCTCAAGGGCGGTCACCTGCACGAGGGCACGCGCGTGATCGACCGCTTCGATGACGGCGTCACCCAGGACGTGTTCATGCATCCGCGCCTGCAGGTCGATGCGCACGGCACCGGCTGCAGCCTGTCGGCGGCCATTGCCGCGCAGGTGTGCCAGGGCCTGTCCCTGCTCAATGCCTGCGAAGCGGCCATCGACTACGTCGCGCGCGCCATCCGCCTCGGCCACAGCCCCGGTCACGGCGAGGTGCTGGTCCTGGACCATTTCGGTGCCGCGCCCAGCCCATGAGCGTGCACGCCAGCACGCTCACCGTCACCGCCGTGGATGGACATGCCTGGCAGGTGCTGCGCCACGCCCCGGCGCGGCCGATCGCCAGCCTGCTGTGGCTGCCGGCACTCGGGGTCGCCGCGCGACACTACCAGCCGTTCGCGCATGCACTGGCCGGCACCGGCATTGCGGTGTACCTGCACGAATGGCGCGGCAATGGCAGCAGCACCCTGCGCCCCTCGCGCCAGCACGACTGGGGCTATCGCACGCTGCTTGCCGACGATATTCCCGCCAGCCGGGCGCTGCTCGACCTGCATGACCCGCAGCTGCCCTGCGTGCTCGGCGGCCACAGCCTCGGCGGCCAACTGGCCTGCTGCCATGCCGCGTTGCAGCCTGCACGGATTGCGCAGCTGTGGCTGGTCGCCAGCGGCTCGCCGTACTGGCGCAATTTCCCGGTGCCGATGCGCTACGGCCTGCCGCTGATCTTCCGACTGCTGCCATGGCTGGCACGTACCCAGAGCGTGCTGCATGGACGAACGCTCGGTTTCGGCGGAACCGAGGCGCGCAGCCTGATCGCCGATTGGGCGCAGGTCGGTCGCAGCAATCGTTATCGTGCGGCCGGCACGTCATGGAATCTCGAACAGGCGCTGGGCCAACTGCGCATGCCGATCAGCGCAGTGACCTTCGCACGCGACCGCTTCGGCCCGCCCGGCGCCTTGCAGGCCTTGCTGCAGAAAATGCCGCAGGCACCTGCCGAGCGCATCGCCCTGGACGATGCGCAACTGGGCACGCGTAGCGATCATTTTGCGTGGATGAAGACGCCTGCTGCCGTTGCCGCTGCGCTGCGGCGGCAGCTTGGCGATGCGGGCAGCGACGATCGACTTTCACAAAGGGATTGACGAGCACTCCAGGCATCCGCATAATTCCGCTCCTGACGACGCGCCCGTAGCTCAGTTGGATAGAGTACCTGGCTACGAACCAGGCGGTCGGGAGTTCGAATCTCTCCGGGCGCACCATCTTCAGAACAACGAGAGACAGCCTTCAAACGCTGTCTTTTTAGTTAAAAGGTCTTATCGCACTGCGATGGATCTGCAAGTCGAAACGCAAGTCAAAACAAGATAATGCGCCCGTAGCTCAGTTGGATAGAGTACCTGGCTACGAACCAGGCGGTCGGGAGTTCGAATCTCTCCGGGCGCACCAATCTTGAAGAAAACGACCAGCTTGCTGGTCTTTTTTTTGCCTGCCGTTCGAGGACGAATCGTGGCTGCGCCGTTACGACGCAGCCAACACCAAGCAAGACGCGCGACAGGCCGGCATGCGCGCGGCATGTCACCGCATCACGGCGATCAGGCCATCGCATCCAGCGCATCGGCCCCGGCCACCACCACGACCGGCAGCAGCGAGGTCACCGGATGCCCGGCGTCGCGCCAGGCATCCAGCCCACCCAGCAGCGGCCGCACGTCGCGATATCCGCGCTCGCGCATCCGAGCGGCCAACCACGCCGCCGACACCTCGTCCGGGCACGCGCAATAGATCACCACGCTGCGATCGCGCGGCACGCTGGCAAGGATCTGCGCCAGCTGACGCTCGTCGGCAAACACCGCGCCGGGAATCGTGTACGGCTGCAGATCGCGATGGCCCGGCGCCCGGATATCCAGCACCGTCGGCCGCAGCGCTTCGTCGCCATCGAGCAGCGGCACCAGCTCCTCCACGGCGATCCGCGCATGCTCCAGCGAACGCAGCAGGGCATGCCGGCGCCACCAGCGCCAGCCGACGTAGCAGGCCAGCGACACGGCCACGACGACGATCGCACCGGACCCCAGGTCGGACAGCAGCGCCAGCACGTCCTGCACCTGCTGCGCGAACAGCGCGCCCAGGCCCAGGCCGACCAATGCCCACAGCGACGCACCCAGGGCGTCGTAGCGCAGGAACGCCGCCGGGCGCACCCGCATCGCACCGGCCATCGGCACCGAGACCATCGACAGACCGGGCACGAACTTGGCTACCGCCAACACCCGCACACCCCAGCGCGAGAAGAACCGCTCGGTCTTTTTCATGCAGGTATCGCGCGACAGCGACAGCCGGCACAGCGACTGCAAGGTGCGATTGCCGAAACGGCGGCCGGCTAGATACCAGGCCAGGTCGCCGAGCAGGCTTGCCAGCACCGACACCGCCAAGGCCGTCAGTCCGGCCAGCCAGGCATCCTCCCCGCCCTGCAGCGCGTAGCCGGCCCCGACCAGCACCAGGGTCGGCAGCGCCGGCACCGGCAGGCCCAGCGACAACGCCAGCACGTTGGCATAGACCAGCGCCAATCCGTACTGTTCGATCAAGCCCTGCATGCGGCGCCCCTGCGCGACGGCGAGGGCCCATTATCAGCCCTTCTTCACGCGCGCGACTGCCCGGCGGCGACGGAACGATACGTTTCGGCAAGCGACTGCAACCAGCCATCGAACAGCCCATCGCTGCGCAATGCGCGCCGCCACCAGCCCAGCGCCTCGCCCTCCTCGCCCGGCCGCCAGGCCAGGTAGAACGTTTCGTCGGGTTTGCGGGTTTCCACCTGCAGCTCGCACAGCAGGCCATCCTGCAGCGCGCCGCGCGCATATGGCTCGGGCAGAAAGCCGTAGCCAGCGCCGGCCAGCTGCAGCTGCAGCTTGGTCTGCATGTCCGGCACGGTGAGCACATCACGCGCGGACAGCAGGCCGACCGTGCGTGGCAGCAGACGCCGTGCCGAATCGGCCACCGCGATCGCACGATGTTCGGCCAGTTCGGCCGCGCCCAGCGTGCCGGCGCCGGCCAGTGGATGCGTGGAGGCCACCGCGAACACAAAGCGCAGCGTCCCGATCGCCTCGGCGACGTAGCCACCACCACTCGGGCCCTCGCCCGCCGCGACGATCAGGTCCACGCGCCGATCCAGCAGCGCCTCCCAACTGCCGGACAAGGATTCGCTCACCACGCGCAGGCGCGTGCTGTCGGCCACCGTGTAGAAGTCCAGGATCTGCGCCTGCAGCAAGGCGACCGGCAAGATCGCGTCCAGCCCGATCGCAAAGTCCGACTCCCAGCCCGACGCCACCCGCCGTACCCGCACCTCCAGCTCCTGCGCGGCGCGCAGCAGCTGCCGCCCTTCGCGCAGCAGCTCACGCCCCGCCTGCGTGGGCGTGGCCTTCGGTCCAACCCGCTCGAACAACTGCACGCCCAGGTCGTCCTCCAGCTTGGAGACCGTGTAGGAAATCGTCGACGGCACCTTGAACATCACCTTGGCCGCCGCCGTGAACGAACCGCGGCGGTCGATCGCGTCCAGGATCTGCAGCGCTTCCAGGCTGATGTTCATTGTTCGATTTTTTCGATGGTAGCTACCAAATCTACTCGCTTTTCGTTGCCGATGCGCAGGCCCAGACTACGCATCAAGCCGCTGGGACACCGATTTCCCCTTCCCGGCGACACTCGAACCTTTCAAGGAGAAGCAGCATGTTGACTGTCCGCAAGAGCGAAACCCGTGGCCGCGCCGAACATGGCTGGCTGTCCTCGCGCCATACGTTCTCCTTCGCCAGTTACCACGACCCGCGCCACATGGGCATCGGCCCGCTACGGGTGATCAACGAGGACAAGGTGACCCCGGGCGAAGGCTTCGGCACCCATGCCCACCGCGACATGGAGATCATCTCCTACGTCCTGGGTGGCGCACTGGAGCACAAGGACAGCATGGGCACCGGCTCGGTGCTGCACTACGGCGACGTGCAGCGCATGAGCGCCGGCAGCGGCGTCACCCACAGCGAGTTCAACCACTCGGCCAGCGAGCCGGTGCACTTCCTGCAGATCTGGGTGATGCCCGAACGCAACGGCATCGAGCCCAGCTACGAGGAGAAGCATTTCGATGCCGACAGCAAGCGCAACCAGCTGCGCCTGATCGCCTCGCCCGGTGGCGAGCACGGCTCGCTGCGCCTGCACCAGGATGCACGCCTGTATGCCTCCATCCTCGATGGCCAGGTGCACCTGCAACAGCCGCTGGCCGATGGCCGCATCGGCTACGTGCAGGTGGCGCGCGGCAGCCTGAGCGTCAATGGCCAGGCACTGTCGGCCGGCGACGCGCTGCAGATCACCGGCGAGCCGGAGATCGTGCTGGCCGATGCACGCGATGCGGAAGTGCTGGTGTTCGACCTGCCGCAGTAAACGGCGCCAGCCCGGCATGCAGCGTGCTGCAGACAATGCGGCACGCTGCGCGCTGGAGACTGGCCGACAGCACAAAGCCCGCTTCCGGCGGGCTTTTTTGTGCTCAGACGATCAGCCTGCAAGGCACCGGCGATGCCGCTGCCATGCATGACGCCATGCATCGACGCGGCCGCGCATCAGCACATCCCTGCGCGGGATCACGCAGCCTGCGGCTTGGCGAGCGGCTTGATCGGGGCCTCGCTGCGCACAGCCGCCGCCCCGGTGTCGCGATCACCGTCGCCATCGCCATTGACCAAGGCAAACAGCGCATCGGCATCGGCTTCCAGCACACGCGCCGAGCGCGCCAGGTCGTCGACCATCTGCGCCTGGTCGCGCGCCTGCACACCGATCGATTGCAGCGCGGTATTGGCGGTGGAAATGTCCCGCGCCTGCTCCTGGCTGGCAGCGGCAATCTGCTCCACGGTCGCGGTGACGCGCAGCACCGAGCCGACCATGTCCTGCATCACCACACCGGCCTGCTCGGCCAGGCGCGAACCGTCGCCCACCTGGTCAGTCGCATTGTCGATCAAGCCACGAATCTCCTTCGCCGAGACGCTGCAGCGCTGCGCCAGGCTACGCACCTCGGTCGCCACCACGGCAAATCCACGGCCCTGCTCGCCAGCACGTGCCGCTTCCACGGCGGCATTCAAGGCCAGGATATTGGTCTGGAACGCAATGCCGTCGATCACCTCGATGATCTGGCCGATACGATCGGTCGCCGAGCGGATGCCGGCCGTGGTCTTGACCATGTCGGCGATGACGGTGGCGCCGCGTCGCGCAACATCGGCCGATGCTTCGGCCATGCGCTGGGCCGAATTGGCGCTGTCGGAATTGGTGCGGACGGTCTCTGCCAGTTGGTCGATGGTGGTCGAGGTCTGCGCCACCGCTGCCGACTGCGTGGACGAGCGGCTCACCAGCTCCTGATTGCTGACCGAAATATGGTGTGCCTCGCGCTGCACGTTCTGCGCGATGCTCAGTGTCTGCTGCATCAACTGCCCCATGCGCTCGGCAGAGCGCACCTGGTCGGTGACATCGGTGGCGTACTTGACCACCTTGTACGGCCGCCCGGACACGTCCAGGATCGGGTTGTAGGACGCCTGGATCCATACCGAACTGCCATCCTTGTGCAGCCGACGGTAGCGGCCCGCATCGAACTGGCCACGCGCCAGCTTTGTCCAGAAATGCCGGTAGTCTTCGGAGGCGCCGTAGCTTGCGTCGACGAAGATGCGGTGATGCTGGCCGACGGCCTCCTCGGCGGAGTACCCCAAAATGGCCAGGAAGTTGTCGTTGGCGGTCAGCACACGCCCTTGCAGATCGAACTCGATCACGCCCATGACCTTGTCGATGGCCTGGATGCGGCCATCGGCATCGGCCGAATCGATCACCTGACGGGTCACATCGGTGGCGTACTTGACCACCTTGTACGGCCGCCCGTGCTCGTCAAGGACGGGATTGTAGGACGCCTGGATCCACACCTCCCGACCGTCTTTGCCGATGCGCTTGTAGCGGCCCGCGTCGAACGCGCCGCGCCCAAGCTTGTCCCAGAACGCGCGATAGGCCGCCGACTGACGCGTTTGCGCGTCCACGAACATGCCGTGATGCTTGCCGCGGATCTCATCGAGCCGGTAGCCCATGGCCGCAAGGAAATTCTCGTTGGCATCGAGCACCGTGCCGTCCAGCGAAAACTCGATGACCGCCATGACCTTGTCGATCGCATCGATGCGGCCTTCGAAATCGGCGGTCTGGCGCACCTGCGCAGTGATGTCGGTGGCGTACTTGACCACCCGATAGGCCTTGCCCGCACGATCCAGCAACGGGTTGTAGGAGGCGTTGATCCATACCTCGCGCCCATGCTTGTCCAGGCGACAGAACCGCCCGGCGTTGAAGTCGCCGCGGCGCAGCGCCTGCCAGAACTGCCGGTAGCTTTCACTGTCGCGGTCGGCAGGGGTCACGAACATGCGGTGATGCTGACCGACGACTTCGTCCAGCCGGTAGCCCATCAGTGACAGGAAATTCTGGTTCACATGCAGGATGCGGCCATCCAGATCGAACTCGATCACCGCCATCACCCGGTCCACGGCATCGGCCTTGTGCTGCAGCCCACGGCTCCGGGAAGAAAATAGGCGTCCAAGTAGCGGCGGTAGGCGCATCGGGTTGAGATCCGAAAGAGGTGTCACAGCCTTAGCGACCCATGCCCGGGTTACTTGAATCGCTGCCTACGGCACGTTTGTGGCAATTCAGACGCTGCCGCCGGTGCGGCTGCCGGCGTTGCGCCGGCGCCTGCCTGCAATCGTCGCCACCACGTCGACACAAATGAAAACGCCCGCAAATCATGGATTTGCGGGCGTTCAAAACACTGGCGGAGCGAGAGGGATTCGAACCCTCGATAGAGCTTTTGACCCTATACTCCCTTAGCAGGGGAGCCCCTTCAGCCGCTCGGGCATCGCTCCAGTTTTTGCGTCCTGCCGCGGTGTCCGTTGCAGGCCGCGAAGAATACCGGGTAAGAGGGGCTAACGTAAACCCTTTATGACGATCAATTCGAAGAATCGTCGCCGTGATGCGCACCGGAAGCGACCGGCTCATCCCCACGCTGGATCCGCTGATAGATTTCTTCGCGGTGTACAGCAACATCTTTCGGTGCGGTGATGCCGATGCGCACCTGATTACCCTTGACGCCGAGTACGGTCACAGTGACCGAGTCGCCGATCATCAAGGTTTCGCCTACCCGGCGAGTGAGGATCAACATTTTGCAAATCTCCTGGAACCGGTGGGCTTCCCACCAGCATCGGCGGCCGATTGATAAGGCCCGCCCTAGGTAAAGGGAATAGACCGGAAATGGTAGCGGGACACCCTGCCAACCAGCAAGGCATACCAGCAAAAGTGTTCAGCCCAAGTGTTGCTTGACCCAGGAGGGCACGCCATCGAGCGCGGTCGCAAGGGCGGGACCATCCTCGCCACCACCCTGGGCGAGATCCGGACGACCGCCGCCCTTGCCCCCGATCTGACTGGCGATATGGCCGAGGAGTTCCCCCGCCTTCACCTTGCCAGTTGGGCTGCCATTCACACCGGCCACGAGCGCAACCTTGCCACCGGCGGCACCTGCCAACACGATGACCGAATCGCCCAGCTGCTGCTTGAGACGATCCATCGCATCGCGCAGCGCCTTGGCGTCGAAGCCCTCCAGACGCACGGCGACCACCTTGACGCCTGCCACGTCGACGGCACTGGAACCCAGGTCCGCAGTGGCACCGGAGGCCAGCTTGGCCTTGAGCGACTCCAGCTCACGCTCAAGCCGCTTCTGACGCTCGGTGAGCGCGCGCACCTTGTCGACCACCTCGGTAGCGTTGCCGCCGAGCAGGCTGGCCGCCTCGAACAGACGTCGCTCTTCATCGGCGACATGATCCAACGCGCCCTGCCCGGTCACCGCTTCGATGCGACGCACGCCCGAGGACACACCGCCTTCGGAGGTGATCTTGAACAGGCCGATATCGCCGGTACGGGTCACATGCGTGCCACCGCAGAGTTCGGTGGAATAGCCGCCCATCTTCAGCACGCGCACGTTCTCGCCGTACTTTTCGCCGAACAAGGCCATCGCGCCGAAATCCAGCGCTTCCTGCATCGCCATGTTGTGCACTTCGACGCTGTGGTTGGTGCGCACCTCTGCGTTGACCTTGCGTTCGATCACAGCAAGCTCTTCGGGCGTGATCGGCTGGAAGTGCGAGAAGTCGAAGCGCAAGCGGTCCGGCGCAACCAGCGAGCCCTTCTGCTGCACATGCGTGCCCAGCACCTCGCGCAGGGCCGCATGCAGCAGATGCGTGGCCGAGTGGTTGAGGATGGTCTTGCCACGACGCTGCACGTCGATGCCGCCCGCCAGCACATCGCCCACTGCCAGCGTACCCTCGGTGATGCGCCCCACATGGCCATGGAACTGGCCGGCAAATTTCTGGGTGTCGACGATCTCGATGGAGACATCGCCACCGCTCAGCTGGCCGCTATCGCCGACCTGGCCACCGGATTCGGCGTAGAACGGCGTGCGGTCGGTGAACACGATGACCTCGTCGCCGGCTTGCGCGCGCTCGACCGGGCGGCCCTGCTTGAGCAATGCAACGACCTTGAGCGCATCGGCGTCATAGGCTTCATAGCCGAGAAACACCGTCGGCGACATGGTGGCGACCAGATCGGCCGGCAATGCGACGCCACCGCCGAACTTGCCGGCAGCGCGCGCGGTCTCGCGCTGACGCTCCATGGCGAACTCGAAGCCCTCCATGTCCACGCGCAAGCCACGCTCGCGTGCAATGTCGGAGGTCAGATCGACCGGAAATCCATAGGTGTCGAAAAGGCGAAACGCATCGGCGCCGGGAATCACTTCCTGCGAGCGCGCGGCGACCTCGTCGAAGATCTTCATGCCGGCGTCCAGCGTCTCGGCAAAGCGCTCCTCTTCGGCCAGCAGCGCCCGCGTAACGGTCTCCCGTGCGACCACCAGTTCGGGATAGGCCTCGCCCATCAGCTCGACCAGGGTCGGCACCATCTTGCTGAAGAACGGCTGGCGCACGCCCAGCATCCAGCCATGCCGCAGCGCACGCCGGATGATCCGGCGCAGCACATAACCACGGCCCTCGTTGGACGGCAGCACACCATCGACGATCAGGAACGAACAGGCGCGGATGTGATCGGCGATCACCCGCAGCGACTTGTTCTCCAGATCGGCGACCCCGGTCAGCGCACTGGCCTTGCCGATCAAGGCCTGGAACAGATCGATCTCGTAGTTGGTGTGCACGTGCTGCAGGATCGCAGCCAGCCGCTCCAGGCCCATGCCGGTGTCCACGCACGGCGCCGGCAACGGCACCAGGGTGCCGTCGGGCTGGCGGTCGAACTGCATGAAGACCAGGTTCCAGATCTCGATGAAGCGATCGCCATCCTCGTCCGGCGAACCGGGCGGACCACCGGCGATGTGGTCGCCGTGGTCGAAGAAGATCTCGGTGCACGGGCCGCATGGGCCGGTATCGGCCATTTGCCAGAAGTTGTCCGACGCATACGGCGCACCCTTGTTGTCGCCGATGCGCACGATGCGACTTTCGGGAATGCCGATCATGTCGCGCCACAAGGCGAAGGCTTCTTCGTCGGTATGGTAGACGGTGACCAGCAGCCGGTCGGCCGGCAGCTTCCAGACCTGGGTCAGCAGCTCCCAGGCCCAGCTGATGGCGTCCTTCTTGAAGTAATCGCCGAACGACCAGTTGCCCAGCATCTCGAAGAAGGTGTGATGCCGCGCGGTGTAGCCTACCGAATCCAGATCGTTGTGCTTGCCGCCGGCACGCAGGCAGCGCTGCACGTCGGCTGCGCGCACGTAGCTGCGCTTCTCCGCGCCGAGGAAGACGTCCTTGAACTGGACCATGCCGGAGTTGGTGAACAGCAAGGTCGGGTCGTTGCCTGGCACCAGTGGCGCGGATGGCACGATGGTGTGGCCTTTCCCCTCGAAAAACGCGAGGAAGTCACTGCGGATCTGGGAAGTGCTGAATTTGGCGGGTGCGTTCATGTGCTGGCATTGGGCGGGCGGCAGTCCCGGTCACCCAATGAGATGTGGGCGCAGATGAGCGGAACAACCTGAAACCACGAAGGGTAGCAGGCCTGACGCCCTCAGTCCTCAAGGTCGAAGCGCGTGGCACTACGAATGCTGTTGCCATCAAAACCACGCCGGGCCAGCAGATCGGCGGCCTTGCGCCGCTGCGGCAGATCGGTGGGGCCCTGGTCGCCAAAGCGACGGCGGATCAGATCGCGCGCGTTTTCGGTCCAGTCGCCCTCGAATGTCGCCATTGCGGCACTGATGGCATCGCTGTCCAGTCCATGGGTTCCGAGCTCGGCACGGATATGCAGCGGGCCGTAGCCCGAGCCTGCGCGATTGCGCACGACCGAAGCCGCAAAACGGGTGTCGTCCTGCCATCCTTCATCCGCCAGGCGCTCTACGGCCGCCTGTGCGGCGTCCGGCTCGATCCCGCGCGCCAGCAGCTTGCGGTTCAATTCCTTGCGCGAATGCTCGCGCCGCACCAGCAATCCCAGTGCGCGTTGGACCGGCGTCTGTTCCTTGAACCGGCGTCCCCGCTTTGGCGCGGGCGGTTGCTCGTCCATCGTGGGTGTCCCGAGTACGAAACTCAAACAGCATCAACGCGCCATCCGTGGCGCCTGCCCTCCTGGCCTTCGATAGATCTACCGCGGGAAGCGACGGCACTGACTCCGCCGTCCCCGCGATAGAAAACTTGCCGCAGCCATCAGTTCGGCCGTTCTGCCATCAGCCGGGCGCGGCCGGCGGGCGGGCGGAACCAGGGATGGCCCACTCGGACATCCTGGTTCGCGCTTGCCGCCGACACCGACCTGATCACGGCTCAGCTCGCTCTGACGGGCTGCTGTCATTCCTTCTCGACGTCGTCACCGGCTTCGCGCGGCGCTTCGGCCGGCTGGAACTTCTCGCGCAGCTCGGCTTCCAGCCGCACCGCAACCTGCGGGTTGTCGCGAAGATAGCCGCGTGCGTTGTCCTTGCCCTGCCCGATGCGTTCTTCGCCATAGCTGTACCAGGCGCCGGCTTTCTCGACCAGCTTGGCTTCCACGCCCATGTCGATCAGCTCACCTTCGCGGCTGATGCCTTCGCCGTAGAGGATTTCGGTCACGACCTGCTTGAACGGAGGCGCCAGCTTGTTCTTGACCACCTTGATCTTGGTCTGGTTGCCGATGATCTCGTCGCCCTTCTTGATCGCGCCGATACGACGGATATCCAGACGGACCGAAGCGTAGAACTTCAGCGCGTTACCGCCGGTGGTCACTTCCGGGCTCTGGCCCGGCATCATCACGCCGATCTTGTGGCGCAACTGGTTGATGAAGACCACCAAGGTGTTGGAACGCTTGATGTTGCCGGTCAGCTTGCGCAGCGCCTGGCTCATCAGGCGTGCCTGCAGACCCGGAAGCTGGTCGCCCATCTCGCCTTCGATTTCGGCCTTGGGGGTCAGCGCGGCGACCGAATCGACCACCACGATGTCCACCGAACCGGAGCGCACCAGCATGTCGGCGATTTCCAGCGCCTGCTCGCCGGTATCCGGCTGCGACAGCAGCAGGTCGTCGACGTTGACGCCCAGCTTGGCGGCATAGATCGGGTCCAACGCGTGCTCGGCGTCGATGAAGGCTGCGGTGCCGCCCTTCTTCTGGCATTCGGCAATCGCCTGCAGGGTCAGGGTGGTCTTGCCCGACGATTCCGGACCGTAGATTTCGACCACACGGCCCTTGGGCAGGCCGCCGATCCCCAGTGCGATGTCCAGCATCAGCGAGCCGGTCGGAATGACTTCGACGGCCTCGATCACACGGTCGCCCATGCGCATCACCGAGCCCTTGCCGAATTGCTTTTCGATCTGGCTTAGTGCGGCGGAAAGGGCGCGCTTCTTGTTCTCATCCATCTGGGTGATCCTTGTCAGTGATTTCGGTGTAGGGCTAATGTAACGGCGGTGTATCGCACAGGCTGAGACTGGCTGCGACACACTCAGATTAGAAAGGTGGCCATGGCGATGGCAGCGGGAAATCCTGTGGTAGCGGCTCGGGATAACGCCAGTGCAGCCATCGGCGCAGTGCTCAACGATTCGGCCTCAACAGCCCGCAGTACAGGCCCTCGATCGCGAAATCCTGATCCGGCAATACTTCGATCGGCGCGTAGTCCGGGTTACGCGGCAGCAAGCGGATGCGGTCCTTGCCGATCTTCAACAATTTGACCGTGATCTCCTCATCGATGCGCGCCACCACGATCTGCCCCGAGCGCGCATCACGGGTGCGGTGCACCCCGATCAGGTCGCCGTTGAAGATACCCTCGTCGCGCATCGAATCGCCCTGCACCTTGAGCAGGTAGTCCGGCGACGGCGAGAAGAACACCCGGTCCAGCACCACGAAGTCGTCCGAGCCGATATCCGCACCGATCGGCAGACCTGCCGCCACACGTCCCAGCACCGGCAGGCGCAGCACATCGTCGCGCATCGGCTCGTTTGCGGCAGGCGAGGTGCGTGACGCGGCGCCCTGCCCGGCCAGGCGGATGCCGCGGGCCTGCCCGGGGACGCGCCGGATCGCACCGGCCTGCTCCAATGCCTCCAGATGGTATTGCGCGGCGCGCACACCCTTGAAGCCGAAGGCGCGCGCGATCTCGGTCTGCGAGGGCGGTACGCCATCGGCATCGATGCGCTCGGCGATCAAGGCCAGGATTGCTTGCTGGGTATCGGTCAGGTCCATGGTTAGTAGTATTACTACTAACTGACGCCTGCGCAAGCGCCGCGTCGTGCCTCACACGCAGGCCGGCAATCGGGCAGTACAGGCGCCGCGTCTAGCGCCGACTTCGCCAGATGGAAAACAGGATCCAGACACCGCAGATGGCTGCGCCGATGAAGCCGCCGACCCCCAACGCAAGCAGCCAACGGCTGGCACTGCCACCGACACTGTTCATGACGATCGACGAGCCGATCACCAGCGCGGCCGTCACGATGCCCATGGTGAGCCGGTTGGCCGCGCGATCGACCTGTTCGCCGAATTCGCGCAATGCCCGCGTTTCCACCTGCAGTTGCAACTTCCCGCGCCGTGCGGCCTGCAGCAGCCGTTTGAGATCGCGTGGCAGGTCGCCGATCAGATCGATCGCGCCGGTCACGGTGCGACGGCTGCGCCGCAGCATCGCGCTGGGCGCATAACGCTGCAGCACCACGCGTTCGAGATAGGGGCGCGCCTCGGTGGCCATGTCGAAATCCGGATCGAGCTGGCGGCCCATGCCCTCGAGGGTGAGAAACGCCTTGATCATCAGCGCCAGATCCGATGGCAGGGTCAGCCCGTGATCGCGCAGGATCGAGGTGACATCGCCCAGCATCGCGCCGATGCGCAGCTCTTTGAGCGGCACGCCGCGGTACTCGTCGACAAAGGCGCCGATGTCCTGCTGCAGCCGCGATTCATCGATCTCCAGACTGGTGCCGGCCCATTCCAGCAACACGTCGATGACCGCTTCGGCGTCGTAGCTGACCATGCCATGCAGCAGTTGCGCGACCTGGAAACGACGTTGCTCGGAAACACGTCCGACCATGCCGAAATCGATGACGGCGATGCGCCCGTCGCGCAGGTAAAAGATGTTGCCCGGATGCGGGTCGGCGTGGAAGCAGCCATCCTGCAGCACCATCTTCAGCACGATCCCGGCGCCGGTGCGCGCCAGGGCCTTGCGGTCCAGTCCAGCCGCGTCCACAGCGCGCATGTCCCGCCCGGGAATGCCGTCGATGAATTCCTGCACGTTGAGTGATTCGCAGGTCCACTGCCAGTAGACCGACGGCACCACCACCCCGGGGTCGTTGACGAAGTTAGCCGCGATGCGCTCGGCATTGCGACACTCGGCAGCAAAATCCAGCTCGCGTCGCAAGGAGACGGTGAATTGCTGCACCACTTCGGCGGGGCGATAACGCTTGAGATCGGGCGCGCGCGTTTCCACGATTTCCGCCAGGCGTGCCAGCAGGCGCAGATCCGCATCGATGACATCGCCAATGCCGGGGCGGCGGATCTTCAATACCACCGGTGTGCCATCGGCCAGCCAGGCGCGATGCGTCTGCGCCAGCGATGCCGCAGCCAAAGGCTGTTCGTCCAGGCGTGCGAACACGCTTTCCGGCTCCGCGCCCAGGGCCGCGACCAGTTGCGGGCGGATCTGTTCGAACGGCAGCGCGGGCACTGCGTTCTGCAGCTCGCTCAGCTCTTCGATCCACTCCGGCGGCAGCAGGTCCACGCGCGTGGCAAGCACCTGCCCCAGCTTGACGAAGGTCGGCCCGAGTTCCTCGAGCGCGCGCCGCACCCGCATCGCCGCGGACAGGCGCAGGCGCCCCTCGGCGTTGTGCCAGTGCAGCAGCTTGCCGGCACGCTCGAGCACGTCGGCCAGGCCGATACGCCGCACCACGTCGCCGAATCCGTAACGGATCAGCACCGCGGCGATTTCCTGCAGCCGCCCGAGATCACGAACGGTGCCGAGTGCCTCCCACATCAGCACACCGCCTGCGACTGCGCTGCGGCAACAGGCGGCATCGCACCACGCTGCATCGCCGGCCGCTTCTCGTCGTTCGAAACCAAGGTTGACCACGCACCGCCACGCGCAACACCCATCGCTGCGCGATCGCTCGCGCACAGGACAGCGCAATCACCGGCTGCCTCACGCGTCGGGCGCCAAAGGGCTGCGCACCGGTCATCCAGCAATGCCAGGACACCGCCAGCAGATGGATGCGACGCGGACAACGACAGCACATGAGCAGAAAGCGGAAGCATCGGCACGCAGGTTGAAGGCGAGACCTTGTTTGTAGCCGATCTGCACGTGCCTGTCGCGCCATGGACAGCTACGGGCTTAGCCGAGGTTGCGCTCACGCAGGCATCCTGGTGCCTTGGCAAGGCCGCACCAGGGCCTGATGCCGCAACCGCAAGCTCAGCCCCGCGTAAGTGCGAGGGGTGCCCAGAAATGCATTCCACGCCCCCGCCTGTAGCGGCGCATCGATGACGATCTGGCGACAGGTTGCGTTGTCGATATCTTCTACCCACGCTTCCAGCACCAGCACCAGCACCAGCGCTCGTCGTCGGCGCCGATGCCCAGCCACGCATCGAGCACCGTGCAGCCCGGTTGCACCTTCTGCGGATGCAGATCGGGGCGCGCAGCGAACCCGGCGCAGCCAAGGCTGCGTTGCCACCATGCATCACATGCGCAACCGCCCGCTGTCGAAGAGAACCGCCGCGGCCAGAGCCACACCCCGCGCAGCAGGTACGTGCGCGTGGCTGCTGCGGCGTGGCCTAGAGCAGCGCGCTCAAGCCCCGCAACGCGGCAACCACAGTCTGGCGACGCACTGCATCGCGATCGCCAGCGAAGTGGAACAACTGCGCAGTGGCATAGCCGCCGCGCCGCTTCCAGCCGATCCATACCGTGCCGACCGGCTTGTCCTCACTGCCGCCCCCCGGCCCGGCGATGCCGGTCACCGCCACCGCAATGCTCGCACCGGAATTGACCAGCGCGCCCGAGACCATTTCGATCACCGTTTCGCGGCTGACCGCACCATGCACTTCCAGCGTGTGGGGGCGCACTCCCAGCAAGGCCTGCTTGGCCTCGTAGCTGTAAGCGGCCATGCCGCAATCGAACCAGTGCGAAGACCCCGCCACATCGGTGACCGCCTTGGCGATCCAGCCGCCGGTACAGCTCTCGGCAGTGACCAGGCGCTCGCGCACGGCAAGCAGCTGTTGCCCGAGGTGTTCGGCCAGCTGCTGCAGTTCGGAATCGGCGGACATGGACATGGGCACGGCGAATGAAGGAGCAGCCGACGTTTTAGCCCAATTTGCCGCCCCTGTCTGCGCCGGCGTCCATTCGGCACCAGCGACGACGTGGCCCAGGTTCAGTGGCAGTGTGCAGCCATCGCAGCAGGCATCGGCTGCGATGGCGAGCGGATCGTCAGGCTGTCGGCTGCGATGGGCTGCATTGTCCTGCCCTGGCGACTGCGTCAGACCTGTGTTGGCCGCCATCTGCCAAAGCGCCAAGACCGGCGTGGCGCGATCACCGCACCGTCCGACCCCACTGCTCCGACGCCATCGGCCTGCCGTGCCAGCGTCACGCTGCACGGCCGGCCACGCCGACCGTGCAGCGCCGATCACGACTCCCAGTCTTCGCGACGATCCGGCAGCATCGCGCGCAGTGGTGCACCGTCGTCGCCGGCAGCCAGGCGCTCGGCCTCGACCATCGGCAGGTCCACATCCAGCAACCAGCCGTCCTCGTCGGACTGCTCGCCGCGCACCACTTCCAGTTGATGCAACTTGGAGCGCAGGCGGCCTGCCGACGGTGGCAACCGCAGTTGCCCGGTCACATGGCGCAGATCCAGTCGCTGCCCCAGGGCGTGCTGCAGTTCCGGCAGCCCGCGCCCATCACGCGCAGAGACCCACACGCGCTCACGCCGCGCCTGGTCGGGAATGCCGTCCTGCGCATCGTGACGCACCTGCGCGCCTTCGATCTTGTCGATCTTGTTGAACACCAGCAGCTGCGGCAAATCGCCCGCGCCCACCGCATGCAACACCTCATCGACCTGCTGGATGCGTTCCTCGCGCAGCGGGTCGGCCGCATCGACGATATGCAACAACAGATCGGCGTCGCGCGCTTCGGACAAGGTCGAACGGAACGCAGCGACCAGTTGATGCGGCAGATCGCGCAAGAAGCCGACCGTATCGGCCAGGATCGCACTGCCGCCCGGCAGCGCAATGCGACGCACGGTGGGATCGAGCGTGGCGAACAACTGGTCGGCCACGTAGGCCTCCGCACCGGTCAAGGCATTGAACAACGTGGATTTGCCGGCATTGGTGTAGCCAACCAACGCAATCCGCGGCAGTTCGCTGCGCATGCGCGCACGCCGCATCTGGGTGCGCTGCACCTCGACCTTTTCCAGCCGCTGCTGCAACTGCTCCACCCGCTTCTGCAGCAGGCGGCGGTCGGTTTCCAGCTGGGTTTCGCCAGGCCCGCGCAGACCGATCGAACCGCCGCGCTGACGCTCCAGGTGGGTCCAGCCGCGCACCAGCCGGGTCGCCATATGCCGCAACTGCGCCAGCTCCACCTGCAGCTTGCCTTCGTGGCTGCGTGCCCGTTGCGCGAAGATGTCCAGGATCAGGCCGGTGCGGTCGATCACGCGCCGCTCCAGGTAGCGCTCCAGATTGCGCTCCTGGCCGGGCGACAAGGTGTGGTTGACCAACACCAGATCCGCGCCGGTAGCCTCGGCGGCGGCCTTGATCTCTTCCAGCTTGCCGCTGCCGATCAAGGTCGACGGGTTCGGTTTGTCGATGCGCGCGGTGAGCGTGGCCGCCACCGTGGCGCCCGCCGACCTGGCAAGGTCGGCGAACTCCTCCAGCACATCCTCTTCGGCAGGCCCACCTGAGTGGGTCTGAATCAACAACGCGTGTTCACCCTTGCGTGAGCGATCAAACACGCACTACTCCATTACTGCTCGACGTCGTCATCTTCCGCCTGGTTGCCTTCATTGGATTGCACATACCCACCACCCGGTCCCACGCGCACGTTGCGCGCCGGCACGACCGTGGAGATGGCGTGCTTGTAGACCATCTGACTCACGGTATTGCGCAGCAGGACCACGAACTGGTCGAACGACTCGATCGTGCCCTGCAGCTTGATGCCGTTGACCAGATATACAGAGACCGGCACCCGCTCGCGCCGCAGCGCGTTGAGGAATGGATCCTGTAAAGATTGCCCCTTAGCCATCGAAAACTCCTCGTCATTATTGTTCTTATAGTCCCGGTCGACACCTGCCATCCCCAGCCGGTCCCGGAAACGGGATGTTACACGCCTGAAGCCTGCGGTACATCGGGACGTTGACCGAGGAAGCCGACAAGTGCGCGTTCCAGTCGATGCCGGTCAGTGTCCGGGTCGAACCAGCGTGCGTCGAGCTCGCCACGCAGCCAGGTGAGTTGCCGCTTGGCCAGTTGGCGGGTGGCCTGCACCGCCCTGTCGCGGAACTCAGCCAGGCTACCGGCCCCATCCAGATACTCCCAGGCCTGGCGATACCCCACCGCGCGCACCGCTGGCAGATCCAGCGGCGCGGCGACCGCGCGCAGTTGCGGC
The DNA here is from genome assembly GCF_003993525.1 of Xanthomonas sp. BRIP62411. Taxonomy (NCBI): domain Bacteria; kingdom Pseudomonadati; phylum Pseudomonadota; class Gammaproteobacteria; order Lysobacterales; family Lysobacteraceae; genus Xanthomonas; species Xanthomonas sp. BRIP62411. The sequence goes on along the minus strand of NZ_QEZI01000022.1, from coordinate 215,635 downwards.
AGTGCTCGGAGACGTTCCACTTCGGCCAGGAAATCCTGTGCCAGCATCATGTCCAGGCGTCGTTCGATGCGCGCATGCAGCACTGCGCGCTCGCGCGGTGCCAGTACGACCTTCAGCACCCGCACCGGCAGACGTGGCCCCGGCGGCAGCGCCTGCCAGTAACTGATCGGCTTGCCGCTGATGCGATAGACCTCCAGGGCGCGCTGGATCCGCTGCGGATCGGTGGTATGGATGCGGGCAGCGGCGATCGGGTCCACGTCCGCCAGCTGCGCATGCAGCCTGGCCCAACCGAGCTGTTCGGCTTCGGCTGCGATGGCCGAGCGTACCGCCGGATCGGCCTCGGGCAACTGCGACAGCCCTTCCAGCACGGCGCGGAAGTAGAGCCCGGTGCCGCCGGCCAGAATCGGCAGCTTGCCGCGCGCCACGATCTGCCCGATCGCCTGCCGCGCATCGCTGGCGAATTCCGCCGCCGAATAGATCTGCCAGGGATCGCGCAGGTCGATCAGATGGTGTGGCACCGCCGCGCGCATCGCGGCATCCGGCTTGGCCGCGCCGACGTCCAGGCCGCGATACACCAGCGCCGAATCGACACTGACGATCTCGCCGTTCCAGCGCTGCGCTGCCTCCAGTGCCAGCGCGGTCTTGCCGCTGGCGGTCGGCCCCATCAATGCAATTGCCAGCGGGCGTCGGTCGGCCGGCATCAGTCCTCGTCCGGCCAGCGAATGCCCGGTGCCGCAGGCGCGCTCACGCGTGGCAGCGGGATCGCCGCCATCGCGCTCCACACCTTCAAGGCATCCACGGTAGCAGCCACATCGTGCACGCGCAGCACCATCGCACCATGCTGGGCGGCGATCAGGTGCGCGGCGACCGAGCCGTACACGCGTTCTGCGGCGACCTGCCGCCCGGTCAGTTCACCGATGCTGCGCTTGCGCGACAGCCCGGCCAGGATCGGCAGGCCGAACTCCTGCAGGCGCTGCAACTGCGCCAGCACGGTGAGATTGTGCGTAGTGGTCTTGTCGAAGCCGAACCCCGGGTCGAGGATCAACCGGCGCTTGTCGATACCGGCCATTTCCGCCGCGAAGATGCGTTCGGCCAGGAAGCGATGCACCTCGGCCACCACGTCGTCGTAATGCGGCGCGTCCTGCATCGCATGGGGTGCGCTGCGTGCATGCATCAACACCACCGGCACCCGCAGTTCGGCCGCGGCATCCAATGCGCCGGGCGAACGCAGCGCGTGCACGTCGTTGATCATGCCGGCGCCGGCCGCGACCGCTGCGCGCATCACCTCCGGCTTGAAGGTATCCACACTGATCGGCACGCCGGTGTGCTGCGCCAATGCCTGGATCACCGGGATCACGCGCTGCAGCTCTTCGTCCAGCGATACCGGGGTTGCGCCCGGACGGGTGGATTCGCCGCCGATATCCAGCAGCGCAGCGCCCTGCTCGACCAGGCGCAGGCCATGCGCGATGGCAGCCTCGCAACTGGCGTGCTGGCCGCCATCGGAAAACGAATCCGGGGTGACGTTGACGATCCCCATCACCTGCGGCGCGTCCAGTCGCAGTTCGCGACCGGCGCAATCCAGCTTGAGGGCGGTGTCGAACATCGGGGGTGTCTCCTTGGAGGGGTTGCGGTAGGGCGTGGTCGGCGATGTGGCCGTATAACGCATCAAGGCCGGGAATCGCTTCCCGGCCTTGATGAATGCTTCTGCAGCTGACCGATGCGGGCGTTACAGCTGCTCGGCTGGCCCGGCAATCGGCGCCAACGGACGCGGGCTGCCCTTGTCGTTGTTGTTGCCGCCGTCCTTGTCGGACCTGCCCCAGCCCGCTGGCGGCGGCGGCTCGCGGCCTTCCATGATGGCGTCGATCTGCGGCACGTCGATGGTCTCGTACTGCAACAGCAGCTGCGACATCGCGTGCAGCTTGTCCAGGTTCTCGGTGAGGATGGCCTTGGTCTTGCTGTAGGCCTTGTCCAGGATCGAGCGCACCACTTCGTCGATCATGCGCGCGGTCTCGTCGGAAACGTTCTTGTGCTGGGTCACCGAACGACCCAGGAACACCTCGTCTTCCTCCTCACCGTAGGCCACCGGGCCCAGCTCGTCGGACAGGCCCCACTTGGTGACCATGTTGCGCGCCATCTTGGTCGCACGCTCGATGTCGTTGGACGCACCGGTGGTGACCTTGTCACCGCCGAAGATCAGCTCCTCGGCCACGCGGCCGCCGTACAGCGAGCACAGCTGCGACTCGATCGCCACGCGGTTCATCGAATAACGATCACCTTCCGGCAAATACATCGTCACGCCCAGGGCGCGACCGCGCGGAATGATCGTGACCTTGTAGACCGGGTCATGCTCGGGCACCAGACGGCCGACGATGGCGTGACCTGCCTCGTGGTAGGCGGTGAGCGTCTTTTCGTCTTCGCTCATGGCCATCGAGCGGCGCTCGGCACCCATCAGGATCTTGTCGCGGGCACGGTCGAAGTGGTCCATGCGGACTTCCTTCTCGCTGCCGCGCGCGGCAAACAACGCCGCCTCGTTACACAGGTTGGCCAGGTCGGCACCCGAGAAGCCCGGCGTACCGCGTGCGATGACCATCGGCACCACGTCGTCGGCCAACGGCAGCTTGCGCATGTGCACACGCAGGATCTGCTCGCGCCCCTTGACGTCCGGCAGGCCGACCACGACCTGGCGATCGAAACGGCCCGGACGCAGCAGCGCCGGATCCAGCACGTCGGGGCGGTTGGTCGCAGCGATCACGATCACGCCCTCGCCACCCTCGAAACCGTCCATCTCGACCAGCAACTGATTCAAGGTCTGCTCGCGCTCGTCGTGTCCACCGCCCAGACCAGCGCCGCGATGACGGCCAACGGCATCGATTTCGTCGATGAAGATAATGCAGGGCGCATGTTTCTTGGCCTGCTCGAACATGTCGCGCACGCGGCTGGCGCCAACGCCCACGAACATCTCGACGAAGTCGGAACCAGAGATGCTGAAGAACGGCACCTTGGCCTCGCCGGCAATCGCCTTGGCGAGCAGCGTCTTGCCGGTACCCGGCGGGCCGACCATCAGCACGCCGCGCGGGATTTTGCCGCCCAGCTTGGTGAACTTGGTCGGGTCGCGCAGGAAGTCGACCAGCTCGCTGACTTCTTCCTTGGCCTCGTCGCAACCGGCAACGTCGGCAAAGGTGATCTTGACCTGGTCCTCGCCCTGCAGCTTGGCGCGCGACTTGCCGAAGCTCATCGCACCCTTGGCACCGCCACCACCGCCCTGCATCTGGCGCATGATGAACAGCCAGAAGCCGATGATCAGGATGACCGGCAGGAAGTTGAGCACCAGCGACCAGAAACCCGGCCCGGTGGAGGGCTTCTGGCGGGTCATTTCGATGTTCTTGCTGTACAGCACGTCGACCAGCTTGTCATCGCGCGGGCCGTATACGGTGGCTTCGCTGCCGTCGGTGCGCTTGAAGCGGATCGCGTTGACCGCCAGATTGGTCTCGTCGGTGTAGTCCACCGATTTGACCCGCCCGGCATCCACTTCCTTCAGGAACTGGGTGTAGGTAATCGCGTCGGGGCCGACACCGCCCGCCATCCGCGGCGAGAAGCTCTGGAAGACGACCATCAGCACAACCGCGACGACCACCCACAACAGCAGATTCTTGGTCAAGTCGTTCATCCTCATTGGCTCCGGTGCCCTCTACTCTTCAATTCTTGAAACACGGTGGTCATTGGCAGCTTACTTGATCTGGGCACGCTTGCCCTGACCGAGCGCATAAACTTCCGGGGAGCGCTTGCGCGAGGCCGCCGGTTTGCGAATCGTCACCTTGTCATAGCGGCGGCGAAGCTCACGAATGTAGTCGTCGGACCCGACGCCCTGGAACAACTTGATCAGGAACGCCCCGCCCGGTTTGAGGTGGATATCGGCAAATTCCATTGCCAGTTCCGCCAGGTGCATCATCCGCGGTTGGTCGACCGCGTCCATGCCACTCTTATTGGGGGCCATATCGGACAGCACAAGGTCCACCGGCACATCGCCCAGCATCGCCTCGAATTCCGATAGGACGGTTTGCTCCCTGAAGTCGCCGTGAAGGAACTCCACCCCGGCCAGCGGTGGCATCTCCAGGATATCCAGCGCCACCACCCGGCCGCTGTCGCCCATGGACTTGCGTACCTGCTGCGACCAGCCGCCCGGCGCCGCGCCCAGGTCGACCACCACCATGCCCGGCTTGAGCAGACGGTCGCGCTGGAGCAGTTCTTCCAGCTTGTAGGCCGCGCGCGAGCGCATGCCTTCGGCCTGCGCCTTCTTGACGAACGGATCGGCGAAGTGTTCCTTGAGCCAGCGCTGGCTGCTTTTACTACGGGAAGGCATCGGCAAAGGGGTCTGAACGGGTCGCCATGATACCCTGAACACCCTTTGCTTCCCTTTGATCCTGCATGTCCATTGTTCTCACCTCCGCCCAGAACCGTTTCCTGCGCGGCCAGGCCCACGATCTCAAGGCACTGCTGCAGACCGGGGGCAAAGGGGTCACGCCGGCATTTCTGGCCGAACTCGAGGAAGTGCTCGAGCGCCACGAATTGATCAAGGTGAAGGTGACATCGGAGGATCGCGAGGCCCGTGACGCCATGATCGCCGAACTGACCCAGCACACCGGCAGCGCGCTGGTGCAGCGGATCGGCCATGTCGCCATCCTGTACCGCCCCAGCAAGGAAAAGCGTCAGATCGTGCTGCCGCGCGGCTGACAGACGAGTTCGCCATGCCTTTAAGCCAGGAACACCCCGACTACACCTATGCGCTGCGCGCGGCCGATGGCCGCCATGCCAAGGTGAATGACCAGATTCTGCAGCGCAGCTTCATCCTGATGCCCGACGAGCTGGTGGAAGGCTGGCCGGTGCCCGGCCTGGCGCAGCTCCAGGTCGCACATATGGACGCGGTGCTGGCACTTGCCCCGGCGGTGATCCTGCTCGGCACCGGCGAGCGGCAGCAGTTTCCGAAGACGGACGTGCTGGCAGCCTGCCTGACCCGCGGCATCGGCCTGGAAGCGATGACCAATGCGGCCGCCGCACGCACCTACAACGTGCTGGCCAGCGAAGGCCGCCGGGTGGCGCTGGCAATGATTTTGGAAGGCTGAATCGGGAATCGGGAATCGGGAATCGGGAATCGGGAATCGGGAATCGGGAAAGCAGGCTGGACTGAAACTTCGCTGTCAAGCGAAATTTACCGAGCCTTAGATGCCCTGCTCAGGTCAGGCGTCGTCCGCCATCCATCAATAAAGCCCCGGCCCAAGGCTGTTGCGATTCCCTATTCCCTACTCCCGATTCACTTCTTCGGCAGATACAGCAACGGATCCACCGGCTTGCCGTTGTAGCGGATCTCGAAGTGCAGCATGTCGCGGGCAGCGCCGCTGCGGCCCATCTCGGCGATCTGCTGGCCGGCCTTGACGCTCTGGCCTTCGTTGAGCAGGCGCTTGCGGTTGTGCCCGTAGGCGGACAGCCATTGGTCGTTGTGCTTGATGATGATCAGCTCGCCGTAGCCGACCAGGCCGGCGCCGGAGTACACCACCACGCCATCGGCCGCGGCACGCACGGCCTGCCCGCTGGCCCCGGCGATGTCCACGCCCTGCTTGGTGGTTTCGCCGGTGACGAAGGTGCCGACCACCACGCCATCGGCCGGCCAGCGCCACGGAAATCCGCTGCTGACCGGCGCTGCGACCGGGGCACTCGGGCGCGGCGGAACCACCGTGCCGGCGGTGGAGGTGCTGCCGCCAGGCTTGCTGGCCCCGGGCGGATAGAGCTTGAGGGTCTGACCGGGATAGATGGTGTTCGGTGAGGACAGGCCATTCCAGGCCGCCAGATCCGGCGCGGTGATGTTGGTGCGGCGCGAGATGGCGTACAGCGTGTCGCCGCGCTGGACGGTGACGGTCGCGCCCGGGCGCGGCACCGACGGACGTGGCGAAGCGGACGGACGTGCGGACGCCGAACCGGCGCCGGCTCCGGGCGAACGCACCACCGTGGCGCTGCTGCAGGCGGCCAGCCCGACGGCCACTGCGAGCAGGACTGCTGTCTTACATACCGAATTCATCTGCAACTTGCTCATCCGTTGGTTGTCTTCCACGCTAGCCACCCTGCTCCCACTGCCAGCACGGCCATGGCCACCCAGCCCAGCGGCTCGATCCAGCGATGCAACGCGGCTTCGGCACGCGCTCCACCCAGCCGGATCGCGCCGGCCACCAGGTACACGCGCTTGCCCCGCCCCACCAGCATGCTGGCGATGAAGGGCAGGATCGGCACGCCGACCACGCCCGAGGCCCAGGTAAAGATCTTCAGCGGAATCGGGGTGAAGCCCACCAGCACCAGCGCCCAGAAGGCCTTCCACGGCGAATCGGCGACCAGCGTGCGCAGGGTTTCGATCTGCGCCTGGATCTTCGCGCTCCAGCCCAGCCATTCGATCAGCGGCGACAATGCGGCAAAGGCGAAATGGCCCAGCAGATAGCCGACCAGCGCGCCGCAGACCGAGCCGAGCAGGCTCAAGGTGGCGAACCACAACGCGCGCCTGGGTTCGGCCAGCGACATCGGCGCCAGCATCACCTCTGGCGGCACCGGGAAGATGAAGCCCTCCACGAAACTGAGGCCGGTCAGCAGCGCCGGAGCGCGGCGATTGCGCGACCAACGAATGGCCACGTCGTACAACGGCCCGAAGATCTTCATCGAGGAACTCTCATGGATTCAATCCAGCATGCCCGACAACAGCGGGACGAACGTGACCGGCGCCAGAACCTGCTGTTCGATCGCGCCGTCGGCAGCGCGCGTGAGCTGCACCAGCGACTGCGACGAGGCGCCACCGACCGGGGCGACCAGCCGTCCGCCGACCGCCAGCTGATCGACCAGCGCATCGACCAGTGCCGGGGCGGCGGCGGTGACCACGATGGCATCGTAGGGGCCGTGTTCGGGCCAACCGATGCGGCCGTCGTCGTGCTTGCTGCGCACATTCATGCCCAGATGCCGGAAGCGCTTGCGCGCCTGCCGCAGCAGGTCGCCGATGCGCTCAACCGTGTACACCTCCAGCCCCAGCGCGGCCAGGATCGCGCCCTGGTAGCCGGAACCGGTGCCGACTTCGAGCACCCTGGTCGGGCCGACCTGCAGCACCGCCTCGGTCATCCGCGCGACCACCCAGGGCTGCGAGATGGTCTGGCCGTGGCCGATCGGCAGGGCGGTGTCTTCGTAGGCGCGCGAGGCCAGCGCTTCATCGATGAACAGATGGCGCGGCACCGTGCGCATCGCGTTGAGCGTGGCTTCGTCCTGGATGCCGGCCTCGCGCAGGCGCTCGACCAGCCGGTCGCGCACGCGTTGCGAGGTCATGCCGATCCCGACCGATTCCGGTTGCAGGCGTAGCCTGGGCGTCATGCCGGGGTATCCAGCGCGGCGGTCAACCCGCCCACCCAGCCGGCCACCGTCTCCAACGCCTGATAGCGGGTCAGGTCGACATGGATCGGGGTGATCGAGATATGCCCGGTACGCACCGCGTGGAAGTCAGTGCCGGGGCCGGCATCCTGCTCCGGCCCGGCCGGGCCGATCCAGTACACGGTGCGGCCGCGCGGATCGCGCTGCGGCACGCAGGGCTCGGAACGATGGCGGTTGCCGAGCCGGGTGACCTCGAAACCGAGCACATCCGACCAGGCCAGATCCGGCACGTTGACGTTGAGGATAGTGTTGGCGGGCAACGGGTCGGCCTTCAGCCGCGCCACGATCTCCACCGCCGCGCGTGCGGCGCTCTGGTAGTTGTGCGCCTCATGGTTGTGCGTCACCAGCGACACCGCCACCGCCGGCAGGCCGAGGAAGCGGCCTTCCATCGCGGCGGACACGGTGCCCGAATAGATCACGTCGTCGCCGAGATTGGCCGAGTTGTTGATGCCGGAGACCACGATATCCGGCTCGTAATCGAGCATGCCGGTCAGCGCCAGATGCACGCAGTCGGTCGGCGTGCCGGCCACCGCGCAGGTCTGCGCGTCGATGCGGCGGGTGCGGATCGGCACATCCAGCGTCAGCGAATTGCTGGCGCCGGAGCGGTCGCGGTCGGGCGCGACCACCATCACTTCATGACCGGCATGGCGCAGCGCCTCGGCCAAAATCTGGATGCCGGGGGCGTCGACACCGTCGTCGTTGCTAACCAGTACGCGCATGGGACTCCTCGGAAAACCGGGCCATGATACCGGATGCGTCCGCGCCCTTCGCGCTTGATCTTCGCTTGCACCTGAGGTTGGGCACGTTACGCTGTGACCATGTCGCATCCAGAAGACGAAGACGACGGCGCGCTGTTCCGCGCAGCGATCGGCGCGGTCAAGCCGATTCGCGAGGTCGCCCCACCGGCCAATGCCAAGCCGCGCCCCAAGCCGCGCGCGCGCATGGCCGAGCGCGACGACGCCGAAGCGCACACCGAATTCGCACGCCTGCTGCGCGACAGCGCGCCACTGGAAGCCGGAGATACCGCCAGTTACCGATGCGAGAATCTTCCCACCCGATTGTTTCAACGGCTCAAGCGCGGGCAGTTCTCGATCCAGGACGAGCTGGATCTGCATGGCGCCACCGCCACGCAGGCCGAATCCCTGCTGCGGCAGTTCCTGCTGGAGGCGCATGCGCACGACCATGGCTGCGTGCGCATCATCCACGGCAAGGGGCTGCAGTCGGACAACGGTGCGCCGGTGTTGAAGAACCTGATGGATCGCCTGCTGCGTCAACGCAACGACGTGCTGGCGTTTCATTCCGCGCCGGCCACCCAGGGTGGCACGGGGGCGTTACTGGTGTTGTTGGCGCGGCGCTAGGGCCGATGGGGTGGCCGGTTACCGACCTGGATTGCAGGCATGCGCTTGCGTGGGAACGGGCTGAGGGGAAAGCCCGTCGCGGCCTGGTCCGCTCCTACGCGTTGGCGTGTTTGCCGGGCGGCTCACGACCACCGGGCAGGCCTAGGCGTCGGAACGCGGGCCGGTGTTGAGACGGCCGGCGTCGCTGACCTCGCCGAGCTCCCACAGCACCGCGGTGGCGTAGCAACCGGGCGGCAGTGCGAATTCGAGCTGCAGGCTGTGTGCATCCAGCCAGCGGAACTCCAGCTGTTGCGGACGCAGGCGCAGTGCGCGGCGCTCCTGCTTCAGGCCCGCTGCTTCCAGGCCGTGGCGCAGCGCGTCGGATTGCGGATCGGACAAGGCGCCCTGCTCCACCGCCGCGGCCTGGCCGGTCGAACGCAGCTCGCCGGCACCCCACAACGGCCCGCTGGGATGGATATCGAAGCGCGCCAGGCGCTCTGCCAGTTCCTCGCTGAACGGCTCGGGGCCGAACACGCTGCGCGAGCCGTCCAGCATCCACGCCTCGCCCTCCAGTGCGGTGTCCCAGGTACCCTGCCCCACGCGTGCGCTGAGCACTCGATTGAACAACGCCGAGCGCGCCGCCGACAGCAGCATCGAGCGCTGATCGTTGCGCAGCCGCCGCCTGGATGCCGGCGCCGCTGACAACGTGCCGTCGGCATTGGACTGGTAGCCGAACATCGCCAGCGCGAAGGCCACGTTGCCCCCATCGCGACCGAAACGCTGTTCGCCAAACCAGTTCGGGATACCGCGCGCGGCGATCGCCTGCAGGCGTTGATCGATCGCAGCGCGCTCGCCCTGCACCTGGCGCAACGTCAACACGAAACGATTGCCCAGCAGTGCGCCGCGTTGCAGCTTGCGGTTGTGCCAGGTGCTGTCGATGACCTGCATCTCGTCGTCATCGAGCGTGGCGAGCTCCGGCGCGATGCGCTTGGGCAGATGCACGCTGAAGCGCTGCGTGGTCACCGCATGGCGGTCCTTCAGGCCGGCGTAGCTGACGCCCATCTCGGCGATCCCGGCCCAGTGCGCGAGTTTCTTCGCGATATGGGCGGTGTTCTGCCCACGCTTGCGGATGGTGAGCAACAGGTGCTCGCCCTCGCCGGAGGGCTCGAAGGCCGGCAGCTCGTCGACCTGAAAATCGTCGGGCGTGCTGCGCATTGCCGCGCCAAGGACCGCAGCGCCATGCGCACGTGGCAGAACAGAGGTGTCGCTCATGCTGTGATTTACCTTCGCGCCGACAGGTCGTGCGCTGTGTGCCGAATGCCTCGGCGCGGTGATGTCGCGTTGCAACGCCAAGTGTGGAACGGCTAGAAACCTGGCCGGCAGTGGTCAGATGCGTGTGGACAGTGCATGCAGGGCATGCGTGATGAGCGCTGTGCTGCCCCCATCGTCAGGCACCGTTCGCACCCGGCCGGCGGTGGGCACCGGCCTTGCCGGCTGCGGTTATGCAGCGATCTTGCCAAGCAATACCGCCGCCTGCGCCGCAATGCCCTCGCTGCGGCCGGTGAAGCCGAGTTTTTCGCTGGTGGTGGCCTTGACGTTGACCGCATCGAGCTCGATCGCCAGCAGGCCGGCAATGCGTTCGCGCATGGCCAGCGCATGCGGGCCGATCTTGGGACGCTCGCAGATCACGGTGACATCGGCATTGCCGACGCGCCAGCCACGTTCGCGCAGCAAGTGATCGCAATGCTGCAGGAACTGCGCGCTGTCGGCATCCTTCCAGCGCGCATCGGATGGCGGAAAGTGCTGCCCGATATCGCCCAGCGCCAGCGCACCCAGCATTGCATCGCACAGCGCATGCAGCACCACGTCGCCATCGCTGTGCGCAAGCACACCATGGCTGTGCGCGACGCGCACGCCGCCCAGCATCACGTGGTCGCCCGCGCCGAACGCATGCACGTCGTAGCCCTGACCGATTCGAAAATTGAGAGACATGGAAAATCCGTGGTGAGTGAGAGTGCCCAACAACAGGGAGCAAGCAGTCGTTTAGGTCGGCATGGATGTCGCACGAGACCGCCGTGTACGAGTGGCCTACACGGCCGGTTCCGCAAACCGGCCTCGCAATCGTTCGACAGCCGCCCTAACGCGTGTTGACGTCGTGATTGGCATCGGCAAACACCGCATCGTTGCGCGTGGCCACCAATTCGGCGTCCACCGCCACGCCGCGGCGTGCGAGCTCGAATTCGAAGCGCGCCAGATCCGTTGGCGTGGTCACCTTGAAGTTGTCTTCGGCACCTTCCACCAGCAACGGGCGCAATCCCAGCCGCTCCATCGCCATCGCCTCGTCGGTCACGTCCACGCCGGCGGCCGACGCTTCGGTCAGGCCGCGGATCAGTTGATGGCGACGAAACAGCTGCGGGGTCAGCGCGCGCCACAGCCGCTCGCGCGGTTCGGTGGCATCGATGCCGCCATCGTCGCCGGCACGCTTGAGGGTGTCGCGCACCGGTGCAGCCAGGATCGCGCCGACCGGATCGCCGCGGCCGATTTCCAGCAGGCGCTCCAGGTCGGCCAGGCCGAGATTGGGCCGCGCGGCGTCGTGCACCAGCACAAAGTCATCGGCGCGCACGCTCTCGGGCAAGGCCAGCAATCCGGCCAGCACCGATGCCGCACGTGTCCCGCCGCCGACGCAGGTCAGCACCGGCTTGGCCTGCACCGACGTCCAGCCCGGCCAATCCGCATCGTCGGGCGCGATGGCCACCACGATGCCGGCCACCACCGGATGCGCGGCAAGCGCCGCCAGCGTGTAGGCCATCAGCGGTTGCCCGGCGGCGGGCAGATATTGTTTGGGGGTCTGCCCGCCAAAGCGCGTGCCGCGCCCGGCGGCCGGCACGATCGCCCAGATCGAACCGGTCATGGCTGTTCCGCCGGCGCGTCGGGCTCGACGGGTGCAGCCGACGGCGCGGCCACAGCCGGCGGCAGGGGCGGTGCATCCTCGACCACGCGATAGAACGTCTCGCCCGGTTTGATCATGCCCAGCTCGCTGCGCGCGCGTTCCTCGATTGCCGCCTCGCCGTCCTTCAAATCCTTCACCTCTGCTGCCAACGCCTGGTTGCGTTGGCGCAGACCTTCGTTGTCCTGTGTCTGATGCGCGACCTGGGCTTCCAGCATCATGACTTCACCGGAATTCCCAGGCCCGAACCAGAAGCGGTACTGCAGCCAAGCCAGCAGCACCGCCAGCACCAGCAGTAGCCAGCGCCAGTTGCGCACGGCTTATCGCTTGATCGAAACGAACGCGTCGCGGCCGGCGTAGCGTGCGCCGGAGCCCAGCGCCTGCTCGATGCGCAGCAGCTGGTTGTACTTGGCGACGCGATCGCTGCGGCACAGCGAGCCGGTTTTGATCTGGGTGGCGGTGGTGGCCACGGCGATGTCGGCGATGGTGGTGTCTTCGGTTTCGCCCGAACGGTGCGAGACGATCGAGGCATAGTTGGCCGCGTGCGCCATCGCGATGGCCTCCAGCGTCTCGGTCAGCGTGCCGATCTGGTTGACCTTGATCAGGATCGCATTGGCGGTGCCCGAGTCGATGCCCTGCTTGAAGATCTTCGGGTTGGTGACGAACAGGTCGTCGCCGACCAGCTGCACCTTCTTGCCGACGCGGTCGGTGAGCAGCTTCCAGCCGGCCCAGTCGTCCTCGGCCAGGCCGTCTTCGATGCTGATGATCGGATACTGCGCGACCCAGTCGGCCAGGAAGTCGACGAACTGCTCGTTGGTCAGGCGCTTGTTCTCGCCGACCAGGTTGTACTTGCCGTTGTCGTAGAACTCGCTGGACGCCACGTCCAGGCCCAGCAGCACGTCTTCGCCTGCGGTGTAGCCGGCCTTGCCGATCGCCTCGAGAATGGTGTCCAGCGCTTCGACATTGCTGCGGAAGTCCGGCGCAAAGCCGCCTTCGTCGCCGACTGCCGTGCTCAGGCCGTGGCCCTTGAGCACCGACTTGAGCGCGTGGAAGATTTCGGTACCGGCACGCAGCGCTTCGGAGAACGAGCTGCAACCGACCGGCAGCACCATGAACTCCTGGAAGTCGACGTTGTTGTCGGCATGCGCGCCGCCGTTGATGATGTTCATCATCGGCACCGGCAGCGCCACGTCCGATTCGGTGATGGTGGACAGGTACTGCCACAACGGCTGCTTGCGCGAGGCGGCCACGGCATGCGCGGCGGCCAGCGAAACACCCAGCAGCGCATTCGCGCCCAGGCGGCCCTTGTTCTCGGTGCCGTCCAGATCGATCAGGCGACGGTCCAGGCCCTGCTGGTCGGCGGCATCGAAGCCCTTCAGCGTCTCGGCGATGGTGCCATTGACGTTCTGCACCGCGTGCAGCACGCCCTTGCCCAGGTAGCGGGTCTTGTCGCCATCGCGCAGTTCCACCGCTTCCTTGGTGCCGGTCGAGGCGCCCGAGGGCACGGCGGCGCGGCCGAACGAGCCGTCGTCCAGCGTGACTTCGGCCTCCAGCGTGGGATTGCCGCGGGAGTCGAGGATTTCGCGGGCGAGGATCTTGGCGATAGTGGTCATAGGTCGATCGGTTACCAGTAAGGGGGAAGGACACCGGAAACAAGCTGCCGGATTATCGCCGCAGGACTGCGGCTTGCCAAATGGCGTGAGCATGCGGCCGCCGCGATGGCGACACGTCAGCACGCCGGAGCAGCAGGTGGGCGGCAGTACCGACTGCGCAGTGCAGCGGTGTCAGCTGCAGCTGCCACACGCGGCACCGCTGTGCGAACACCGGCACCACATCCGCATCCGCGGCGCTAACGGACCACGCAGCAGCGGCCGCGCGCGCCACCGCATTGCCTGCTCAGACGCCTTGTTCGAGGAAGCCGTGACGCTTGGTGATGGTGTCCAGCGCCAGCAGTGTCTCCAGCAGGGCTTCCATCTTGTCCAGCGGCCAGGCATTGGGGCCGTCCGACAAGGCCTTGGAAGGGTCCGGATGGGTTTCGGCAAACAGGCCGGAAATGCCCACCGCCACCGCGGCGCGCGCCAGCACCGGCACGAATTCGCGCTGGCCGCCGGAACTGCTGCCCTGCCCGCCCGGCAGCTGCACCGAATGGGTGGCGTCGAACACCACCGGGCAGCCGGTATCGCGCATCACGCTCAGCGAGCGCATGTCGCTGACCAGATTGTTGTAGCCGAACGAGGCACCACGTTCGCAGACCATGATCTGTTCGTTGCCGGTCGACTTGGCCTTGTCCACCACCGGCTTCATGTCCCATGGCGACAGGAACTGGCCCTTCTTGATGTTGACCGGCTTGCCGGCGGCACAGACGTTCTTGATGAAGTCGGTCTGGCGCACCAGGAAGGCCGGGGTCTGCAGCACGTCGACGACGGCGGCGACCTCGTTCATCGGGGTGTATTCGTGCACATCGGTCAGCACCGGCACGCCGATCTGCTTTTTCACCGCTTCCAGCACCTTCAGGCCTTCTTCCAGGCCCGGGCCGCGGAAGCTGGTGCCGGAGGTGCGGTTGGCCTTGTCGAAGCTCGACTTGAAGATGAAGTTGATCCCCAGCTTGCCGGTGATCTCCTTGAGCTTGCCGGCCACGTCGAGCTGCAGCTGCATCGACTCGATCACGCAGGGGCCGGCAATCAGGAACAACGGCTGATCCAGGCCGACGTCGAAGTCACAGAGTTTCATCAGGTCACCTTATTGATTAAGCCCCTCTCCCGTCGGGAGAGGGGTTGGGATGAGGGGGCGGTTGCAACGCGCTGGTGAAGCCCGATGGCTTGCCCAGGCCGGCGCATGGCGACGCGTTCGCCATGGCTGCCATCTTCCAGTGCGTTGCGGCACCCACTCATCCGGCACGGCGCGCCCGCGTCTCCCGCAGGGAGAACAAGCGGCTCACGCACGCGCTTCCTTCAGCAGTTTTCCACCCGCCTTCTTCTCGCGCGCGGCGCGCACGAAGCCGATGAACAGCGGATGCCCGTCGCGCGGGGTGGAGAGGAATTCCGGATGCGCCTGGCAGGCCAGGAACCACGGGTGCGTTTCGCGCGGCAGCTCCACCATCTCCACCAGCGTGTCGTCCATCGACTTGCCGGAGATCACCAGGCCGGCGTCTTCCAGCTGGGTACGGTAGCGGTTGTTGAACTCGTAGCGGTGGCGATGGCGTTCGGCGACCACGTCCTTGCCGTACACTTCGCGCGCCAGCGTTCCCGGCTTGAGCCGCTGCTCCTGCAGACCCAGGCGCATGGTCCCGCCCAGGTCGGATTTCTCGTCGCGCTTTTCCACTTCGCCGGTGGCGGTGCGCCATTCGGTGATAAGGCCGATCACCGGATGCGGCGACTGGCGATCGTTCTCGGTACTGTTGGCTGCGTCCAGGTCGGCCACGTGGCGGGCATAGTCCACCACCGCCGCCTGCATGCCGTAGCAGATGCCGAAATACGGCACCTTGTGCTCGCGCGCGTATTTGGAGGTCAGTACCTTGCCTTCGAAGCCACGGTCGCCGAAGCCGCCCGGCACCAGGATGCCGTCGATATCCTGCAGCGCTGCCATGTCGCTGCCTTCCAGGTCCTGCGCTTCCAGCCACTTCAGGTTGACCTTGGTGCGCTGGCGCAGACCGCCGTGACGCAGCGCTTCGGCCACCGACTTGTAGGCGTCCTGGTGGTCGACGTACTTGCCGACCACGGCAATGGTGACCTCGTCCAGCGGATGCTTGACCGCATCCACCACCGCCGCCCATTCGGACAGGTCGGGCGCAGCCACCTTGTCGCGCAGCTTGAACTGATCGATGACCAACTCGTCCAGGCCCTGGCGACGCAGTTCTAGCGGCATGCCGTACAGCACGTCGATATCGGGGCAGCTGATCACCGCGCGCTCGGAGACGTTGGTGAACAACGCGATCTTGCGGCGCTCCGAATCCGGAACCGCCTGCTCGGAACGGCACAGCAGCACGTCCGGCTGGATACCGATCGAACGCAGTTCCTTGACCGAGTGCTGGGTCGGCTTGGTCTTCAGCTCGCCAGCGGCGGCGATGTATGGCACCAGCGTGAGGTGCATGAACATGGCCTTTTCGGCGCCCCGCTCGGTGCGCACCTGGCGGATCGCCTCCAGGAACGGCAGCGACTCGATATCGCCGACGGTGCCGCCGATCTCGATCAGCGCCACGTCGAAGCCGGCGGTGGCCTCGTCGATGCAACGGCGGATCTCGTCGGTGATATGCGGGATCACCTGCACGGTGGCGCCCAGGTAATCGCCACGACGCTCCTTGCGGATCACGTTCTCGTAGATGCGGCCGGTGGTGACCGAGTTCTTGCGCGACAGCCGCGTGCGCACGTAGCGCTCGTAGTGACCCAGGTCCAGGTCGGTCTCGGCGCCGTCGTCGGTGACGTAGACCTCGCCATGCTGGAACGGGCTCATCGTGCCCGGGTCCACATTGATGTAGGGGTCCAGCTTCATCATCGTGACCTTCAGGCCACGCGCTTCCAGAATGGAGGCAAGCGAAGCGGCGGCAATGCCCTTGCCTAGCGAGGACACTACGCCGCCGGTAACAAAAATCAGGGGGGTCATGGGGCTTGGAGCCTCCCGGAAAGCCATAGTTTAGCGGGTGACGGGCGAATGCCCAAGGGTTGCGTGACGATCATGTCGTCACAGCGGCGAAAGCGGCGATGCGCCTGGCGCCCAAATGCAGACGCCCCGGCCAGGGCCGGGGCGTCTGTATGGCGTGGCGCCGACTCGCACTGGCATCAGCGCGCCGGCTTTTCTTCTTCCTCTTCCTCGCGCGGGGCGTCATCGGCCTTGGGTTTGTGCGCCGCGGCGGCGGCGCGGCGCTCGGCCTTGCGCTCGGCTTCGGTCTTGGCCTTGGCGTCGTCGGCCTTCTGCGCGCTGGCGCCGGTGCCCTGCCCGGTCTGCTGCGGGGCCGCCTGGGCCAGGGCAGGAAGCGCGGCCACTGCGGCAGCACCGAGGGTGAGCATCAGGATGTGCTTGAACTTCATGGTGTCCTCCGGTTTCGGTGACATCCTCAGATGGGGACGTTTGGTTCCGAATCCAACGCCAGGGTATCCAGCCGCACCCCGCCCTGCACTGAACGTCGGTCGCGTGCAAAAAATCGGCCCAGCCCCCACACTTGCGCGTCGTTTCACGTGCTAACGAGATGCATGAACACCCGTTATAACGCCGCCGATATTGAAGTGCTGTCGGGCCTGGACCCGGTCAAACGCCGCCCTGGCATGTATACCGACACTGCGCGCCCGAACCACCTGGCGCAGGAAGTGATCGACAACTCGGTCGACGAGGCGCTGGCCGGTCATGCCAGGCAGGTCGAAGTGACCCTGTACAAGGACGGCAGCTGCGAGGTGTCCGACGATGGCCGCGGCATGCCGGTGGACATGCATCCGGAAGAAAAGATTCCCGGTGTCGAGCTGATCCTGACCCGGCTGCATGCCGGCGGCAAGTTCAGCAACCGCAACTACACCTTCTCCGGCGGCCTGCATGGCGTGGGCGTGAGCGTTGTCAATGCGCTGTCGACCAAGGTCGAGCTGTTCATCAAGCGCGAAGGCAGCGAGCACCGCATGGAGTTCCGCGACGGCCACGCCGCGTCCAAGCTGGAAGTGGTGGGCACCGTCGGCAAGAAGAACACCGGCACGCGGCTGCGCTTCTGGGCCGATCCCAAGTACTTCGACACGCCCAAGTTCAACGTGCGCGCGTTGCGCCACCTGCTGCGCGCCAAGGCGGTGCTGTGCCCCGGCCTGACCGTCAAGCTGCACGACGAGGCCACCGGCGAGCAGGACAGCTGGTACTTCGAGAACGGCCTGCGCGACTACCTCAAGGGCGAGATGGCCGCCCATGAGCTGCTGCCGGCCGACCTGTTCGCAGGCAGCCTGAAGAAGGACACCGAGATCGTCGACTGGGCCGCGGCCTGGGTGCCGGAAGGCGAGCTGGTGCAGGAAAGCTACGTCAACCTGATCCCGACCGCGCAGCACGGCACCCACGTCAACGGCCTGCGTTCGGGCCTGACCGATGCGTTGCGCGAGTTCTGCGACTTCCGCAACCTGCTGCCGCGCGGGGTCAAGCTGGCGCCGGAAGACGTGTGGGACCGGGTCACCTTCGTGCTCAGCCTGAAGATGACCGACCCGCAGTTCTCCGGGCAGACCAAGGAGCGCCTGTCCTCGCGCCAGGCCGCCGGCTTCATCGAAGGCGCCGCGCACGATGCCTTCAGCCTGTACCTGAACCAGAACGTGGAGATCGGCGAGAAGATCGCGCAGATCGCCATCGACCGCGCCAGCGCGCGGTTGAAGACCGAAAAGCAGATCGTCCGCAAGAAGGTCACCCAGGGCCCGGCCCTGCCCGGCAAGCTGGCCGACTGCATCAGCCAGGACCTGTCGCGCACCGAATTGTTCCTGGTCGAGGGCGACTCGGCCGGCGGCTCGGCCAAGCAGGCGCGCGACAAGGATTTCCAGGCGATCCTGCCGCTGCGCGGCAAGATCCTCAACACCTGGGAAGTGGCTTCGGGCAGCGTGCTGGCCTCCGAGGAAGTGCATAACCTGGCGATCGCGATCGGCTGCGACCCGGGTAAGGACGACATCACCGGGCTGCGCTACGGCAAGGTGGTGATCCTGGCCGATGCGGACTCGGACGGCCTGCATATCGCCACCCTGCTGACCGCGCTGTTCCTCAAGCATTTCCCGGCGCTGGTTGCCGCCGGCCATGTGTTCGTGGCGATGCCGCCGCTGTTCCGCGTGGACGTGGGCAAGCAGGTGTTCTATGCGCTGGACGAAGAGGAAAAGACCACGCTGCTGGACAAGATCGCGCGCGAGAAGATCAAGGGCCAGGTCAGCGTCACCCGCTTCAAGGGCCTGGGCGAGATGAATCCGCAGCAGCTGCGCGAATCGACCATCCATCCGGATACGCGTCGCCTGGTGCAGCTGACCATCGACGATGGCGAACAGACCCGCTCGCTGATGGACATGTTGCTGGCCAAAAAGCGCGCCGGTGATCGCAAGCAGTGGCTGGAGACCAAGGGCGATCTGGCGTCGCTGGAAGTTTAAGAACCTCTGGAAAGCGTTAAGGCCCTAAAGGTCAAGCCCCTCTCCCGTCGGGAGAGGGGTTGGGGTGAGGGTACGTGCGAAGCCACCGGGTAAGTAACCGCCCGAGGCTGCGCCCCGTACCCTCATCCGCCCCTGCGGGGCACCTTCTCCCGACGGGAGAAGGGAGTGTCATCGGTTTTCTCTTAGGTCGATGCCTATTTCAGCAGCCTGCCCAAACCTCGCCCTCTGGGTCAGACGGCTGCCTGCCGCGGCACAGACGGCGCCATGCCAGGCATGCGGCGTCGGCCGACGCGACACATGTGCCTTTGTGCACATCCATCGGGCGCCGCCGGGGGCCTAGCATCGTCGCTCCCCTGCCGAACGTCCGATGCTCATGTCCTTTTTTCTCCGCGCCAGCCTGCTGGCCTGCGTCCTGCTCAGCGGGACGGCGCTGGCCGATGCGCCCGACAAGACCGATGCAAAACCCGATACCAAATCCGACGCGGCGGTGGCCAAACCCGCGCCACTGCCGGCCGATGCCAGCGTGCGGCAAAGCACGCGCGTGGCCGGGCGCTCGCTGAGTTACACCGCAACCGTCGGCACGCTGCCGGTGCGCGACGCGCAGGGCAGGACCACCGGCGAGGTGGTGTTCACCGCCTACACCGTGGACGGCAAGGACCGCCCGGTGACCTTTGCCTTGAACGGCGGACCAGGCGCGGCGTCGGTCTATCTGAACATGGGCGCGATCGGGCCGAAGGTGGTCGGCTTCGGCGCCGAAGGCGACAGCGCGTCCGCACCGGCGACCTTGCGCGACAATCCGGGCACCTGGCTGGACTTCACCGACCTGGTGTTCATCGACCCGGTCGGCACCGGCTTCAGCCGCGCGCTCATCGGCGACGACGAGGCCAAGAAGCAGTTCTACAACCCGCAGGCCGACGTGGAATATCTCTCGCGCGTGATCTACGACTGGCTGCTGAAGAATCGCCGCCTGCAGACGCGCAAGTATCTGGTCGGCGAAAGCTATGGTGGCTTCCGCGGCCCGCGCATCACCCAGTATCTGCAGACCCGCCTCGGCGTGGCGATGAACGGCGTGGTGCTGGTGTCGCCGTACCTCAACCCGACCCTGGACGACAACAGCGATGTCTCGCCCCTGGCATGGATGATGACGCTGCCCTCGATCGCCGCCGCGCATTTGGAGCGCCAGGGCCAGCTCAGCGACACGGCGATGCGCCAGGTGATCGACTACACCCGCGGCGACTATGCGGTGGCGCTGATGAAGGGCCGCACCGACCCGCAGGCGACCGAGGCGATGCTGCAACAGGTCGCCCGCATGACCGGACTGGACGCGACCTATGTGCGCCGCTCCGGCGGACGCCTGGAAGCCCAGGCATACCTGCGCGAGGTGTTCCGCGACAAGGGCGAGCTGGGCAGCCGCTACGACTCCAACGTGACCGCGTTCGACCCCTTCCCCAACGATCCGGAGCAGCGCGCCAACGATCCGCTGCTGGACAGCATCATCGCGCCGACCACCACCGCGATGGTGGACTTCGTCACCCGGATCGTCGGCTGGAAAGTCGATGCCCGCTATCAGGCGATCAATTACGAGGTCAATACGGCGTGGGAATGGGGCGATGAACTGCGCAAGGGCGCGGTGACGCAGCTGCGTCAATCGGTGGCGATCGACCCCAAGCTGCGCGTACTGATCGCACATGGCTGGAACGATCTCTCCTGCCCGTTCATGGGATCGGTGCTGACCGTGGACCAGATGCCGGCGATGGGCGACCCCACGCGCGTGCAGGTGCGCGAGTATCCCGGTGGTCACATGTTCTACAACCGCCCCGACAGCCAGGCCGCGTTCCGCAACGACGTCAAGACGCTGTACGAAACCCGCTGAGCACAGCCATCGCCGGCCGCACACGCGGCTGGCGATGCAGCACACCGACGGCGCGTGCGTACCAACCCGTCGCCAAGCCACTGGCAAAGCCAATAGTGGTTTCGGGCCGCCACACATGTGACTTGCCCGCGTCAACGTTCAACACCACTCGCTGCCGTCGAGATTCAAATCAGCCGAACAAACCAAAACGCGCACCAGCTGTTACGAATCCCCATTCCCCACTCCCCACTCCCGATTCCCAATTCACAACGCCCCAGGCGCCACAGCCCGCACATTCCACCCCAGCCACTCGTAGACCCGATAACGCGCAATGCCCAGATACTCGTGCAGGGCGACATCGGCCACGGTGAAGTTGTAGCTCTGCGGTAACCACGCCCAGGACGCGGTCAGCCAGTCCGACCGTACCGGCGTGGCATCGATGCCGAAATGGCGGAAATACAGTTCGGCGCGCCGCAGATGCGTGGCCGAGGACACCAGCACGACGCGGTCGGGGCGGTACGTGCGCAGCAGTGGCTGGCTGAACTGCGCGTTCTGCCAGGTGTTCATGCTGGACGGCTCCATGATCAGGTCGGCCTGATCGATCCCGAGCCCGATCAGCACCTTCCGGTACACCACCGCCTCGGACAGGCCCAGCCCGCGCGCATCGCCGCCACTGATCTCGATCTTGCAGTCGCCGCCGTGGGCACGGCACTGCCGGTACAGCCGCGCCGATTCGACGATGCGGCCATAGGCGAACATGTTGGACTCGGCGGTGGCGTCGGGGCCATCCGGCCGCACCGTCCCTGCGCCCAGCAGCACGATCATGTTGCGCGCGCGCCAGTCGTTGAAGTCGTTGACGCCGGTCTGCTGCAAGCCGTGCAGCATCCAGCTCGCCAACGGGCCGCAGCCCACCAGCAGCAGCAGGGCCAGCGTGGCCGCCGCCAGCGCACGCGCACTGCGCAGCCAGCGCCGGCGGCCGATCAACCAGGACAGCAGGAACAGCACGCACACCAGCGCAAGCATCATCGGCGCGTTTCCTCAGGCAGGACGCGTTGGGATATCAGGGTCGAACCGGATGCCCTGCAACCGGACGCCCTGCAGTCGGCGCGCATGCTCGCCGACCGAGGTGACCATCGCGCGACATCGCTCAGGTCCAGCCGAACCACTCGAAGCAGCGCAGGATCACATACGCCACGCCGCCCGCGGCCGGGATGGTCAGAATCCAGGCCCAGACGATGCGCTCGATCACGCCCAGCCGCAGCGAGCGCGGATTCTTGGCAAAGCCCACGCCCATGATCGCGGTGGAAATGCTGTGCGTGGTCGACACCGGCATGCCGAAATGCGCGGCCACGGTGAGCACGGTGGCCGAGCTGGTTTCCGCGGCAAAGCCGTGGATGGGATGCAGCTTGACCATCTTGTGGCCGAGCGTCTTGATGATCTTCCAGCCACCGGAAGCGGTGCCGGCGGCCATCACCACCGCACAGGTCAGCACGATCCACATCGGAATGCCGGCGCCTGCGGCCAGCCCGGTGCCCGGATGCAGGAACGACAGCCAGCCCGGCAGCTCGTCCAGTGCACCGGCCGACTGCGCACCGATCAGGGTCATGGCGATGATGCCCATGGTCTTCTGCGCGTCGTTATGGCCGTGGGCATAGCCCATGTAGGCGGCCGAGGCGATCTGCGCTTTGCCGAAGAAGGCATTGACCCAGCGCGGACGCGCCAGCCGCCCGATCGGCCCGCCCAGCCTGGCCATGCCGGCGATGATCGCCCACAGCAGCAGCATCACCACGATACCGAGCAGGAAGCCGGCGATCGGCGAGGTGATCATCGGCACGAACACCTTCCACAACAGGCCCTTGTTCTTGGCCCAGTTGCCGATGTTTTCCGACCAGATCAACGCGTTCCAGTTGTTGTGCGCGGCCGCCAGGCCGGCGCCGCACAGCCCGCCGATCAAGGCATGCGAGGACGACGACGGCAGGCCCTTCCACCAGGTGATCAGGTTCCAGATGATGCCGCCCAGCAGCGCGCACAGGATCACCTGCGGGGTGACCTCGACCACCTCGGTGTTGAGCAGGCCGGAGGCGATCGTCAGCGCCACCGCGGTGCCGGTGAGCGCGCCGATCAGGTTCATGCCGGCGGCCAGCATCACCGCCCAACCCGGCGACAGCACCTTGGTGGCGACCACGGTGGCGATGGAGTTGGCGGTGTCGTGGAAGCCGTTGATGAACTCGAACACCAACGCCGCCAGGATCACCACCAGGACTAGGGTAAGCACGCGGCGACCTCAGCTGTTCTTCAATACGATCTGGTACACCACCACCCCGGCCTCGCGGCAACGGTCGATGGCCTTTTCCAGGATCTCGAAGAATTCCTTGAGCAGGAACATCTGCAGCGTGTCCAGGCGGCCGGAATAGATGTCGCGGTACAGCTCGAGCATCAGCCGGTCGGCTTCGTTTTCCAGCATGCGCAGCTTGTCGTTGAGCGCGGTCATGCGATCGATGTTCATGTGCGGCAGGTCGGTCACCATCTCCACCACCACCGCGGCGGCCTGTTCCAGCATCGCCGCGCGCGGGGCGAAGTCGATGTGCTCCAGGTGCTTGGTGGCCAGCGAGTACCGGTCGGCGAACTTCTCGACCTGCTTGGGAATCTTGTACAGCGCCGACCCCAGCGCCTCGATGTCCTCGCGCTCGATCGGGGTCATGAAGCTGTCCACCAGCGCCTGGCCGATCTTGTCGGAGGCGGCGCGTTCGCGCAGGCGGGCCAGCTTGAAGGCGTCCAGCGCGGGTTGGCGGTCGGACGTGCGCATCATGGCGTGCAAGGCCTTGGTGCTGTCGTAGGCGGCCTGCGCCGCTTCGTTCAGGAGCGCATAGAACTGCTTGCCGGAACCGAAGATGGTCTGCAACGAGAACATGGGTGGAGAACTTCCTGCCGTCGAGGGAGAGACGGACGCCAAGCGCGAATTATGACCGTTCCATGACCTGTCTGGGTATCTCGGCGCCACAAGTGGCCTTCACATCGGCATTTCCCGGCTCGAACCACCCTGTGGTTTGCTAACATGCTCCCGCGCCCTCGGGTGCACCCTATGGAAGACGACCCTATATTCCCCCGTTGCCGCCCCGCCCTTGTGCGCGCCGGCCAACCCAATGCTCGCCCGCCCTCCCCTTCACTGACCGGGGAAGACGCCCGTGGTTGAGTTTCTGATCGTCATCGCGCTGATCCTGTTGAACGGCTTCTTCGCGATGTCGGAAATGTCCCTGATGACCTCGCGCAAGAGCCGGCTGAAGCAGATGGCCGGCTCCAGCAAGCGCGCTGCGCGCGCCCTGGCACTGGCCGAAAGCCCGGAAAACTTCCTGTCCACGGTGCAGATCGGCATTACCCTGATCGGCATCCTGACCGGCGTGTTCGGTGGCGAGGCGATCGGCGAGGCCATCAGCAGCTGGCTGCAGGGGCTGTTCCCGGCACTGTCGGCCTCGTTCGAGCTGGTCGGCAAGCCGCGCCCGTATTCGGTGGTGATCGGCAGCACGCTGGCGGTGGCGCTGATCACCTTCCTGACGCTGATCTTCGGCGAACTGGTGCCCAAGCGGCTGGCGCTGCGGAACTCCGAGGACATCGCCGGGGTGGTTGCGGTGCCGATGGCCTGGCTGGCGAAAATCGCCGCGCCCGGCGTGTGGGTGCTGGCGCGCTCGACCCGGCTGGTGCTGCGCATGCTCGGCATGGGCAAGGACGAATCGGCATCGGTGACCGAAGAGGAAATCCGCATGCTGGTGGCCGAAAGCCACGAGGCCGGCGTGATCGATGCGCACGAGCGCGACATGATGAATCGCGTGATGCGGCTGGGCGACCGCACCGCCGACAGCCTGATGACCCCGCGCAACCGCATCGCCTGGCTGGATGCCAACGCCGAGCCGGAACGCAATCTGCAGGTGATGCGCGAGCACGAATTCTCGCGCTATCCGGTCTACCGCGGCAGCGACCAGGACATCGCCGGCGTGCTGGAGGTCAAGTCGCTGGTCACGCGCATGGATGGACATGGCGCGCACCTGTTCCAGGCGCTGCGCGACACCTTGTTCGTGTCCGAGTCCACGCATGCGATGAAGCTGCTGGAGATCTTTCGCGAAGAACAGCAGTCGATGGCGCTGGTGGTGGACGAATACGGCGAGATCCGTGGACTGGTGACCATCAGCGACCTGATGGGCGCGGTGGTCGGCCGTCTGCAGGCGGTGGAAAACACCGACGAGGATGCGCTGGTGGTCACGCGCGCCGACGGCTCGCTGCTGATCGACGGGTCGCTGCCGGTGGAGGAACTGCGCGAAGTGCTGGGCGCCGAACTGCCGGAAGCCGACGAAGGCGACTATCACACGCTCGCCGGCCTGTGCATCTACTACTTCGGGCGCATTCCGCAGGCGGGCGAATTCTTCGATTGGGCCGGCTGGCGCATCGAGATCGTCGATCTGGATGGCGCGCGCGTGGACAAGCTGCTGCTGAGCCGTGTCGGCGACGAGGGCAGCGATGACATCGTCGGATAACGGCGTGCCGCCGCCGGATGCGGCCGACGGCGAGCAGATGCGCTATCGCAACGAAGGCATCCGCAGCCTGCTGGCGGCCTTCAGCGAGGGCGATCCGGCGCAGGTGTTGCGGGTACGCGAGATCCTGGCCGACCTGCAGCAGAGCGCGTTCGGCGTGTTTCTGTTCCTGGCGATCCTGCCCTCGTTCATTCCCATTCCCGGCGTGGCCGGCGGCATCAGCGGCCCGCTGACGGTGCTGATCGGGATGCAGATGCTGTGCTGCCTGCGCAAGCCGTGGGTGCCGCGTTTCATCGGCGAGCGCGGGCCGCGCCGCAGCACCAGCAAGCGTTTCGTCGCGCGGCTTGCGCCGACGCTGCAACGCCTGGACCGGCTGCTCAAGCCACGCCTGCACGGCATGCTGGACCGGATTCCGGCGCAGATGTTCACCGGCGTGCTGCTGGTGCTGGTCGGCGTCCTGCTGACGTTGCCGATCCCGTTCACCAACTACCTCTTCGGGCTGATCCTGCTGCTGTTCGCGCTGGCCCTGCTCGAGCGCGACGGCGCGCTGCTGCTGGTGGGCTGGGCCGCTGCGCTGATTTCGGTGGCGGTGTTCGGGGTCACGTCCGACCAGCTGCTGGATCTGGTGCGCGATTGGTGGCCGGCCGCCTGGCGCTGATGCGCGAGACGATCGGCCCCTGATCGTCGCCGTTACTTCAGATCCACCACACGGTTGTCGGACAGGCTGCCGGTGTCGTCGGTGACTGCCGTCATCACGAAGTACAGCGCCTTGCCCAGCAGCCCGCTCGGGCCGTCCCAGTACTCGGCCGATTCGGCACGCACGTGGATCAGGCGCAGATTGGGGTCATCCTTGCCGCCGGGGAAAAACACCTTCATTGCCGGCGACCATAGTTCATCGATCTTGGCGCGGTCATCGACCACGCGCGCGGTGCCGGCGACCGACACGTAGCTGTTCTTCGAGGCCGAGGCATAGGCCACGTTGACGCGCGGATCGGCAGCGATTTCGGCCACCTTCGGGCTGTCGGCGGCGGTGGCGAACCACAGGTCGCCATCGAATTCGACTTCCTGCGTGCCCAACGGCCGGCTCACCAGCTTGCCGTCGGCCGACACGGTCGTGAACATCGCGATGTCCACGCCGCGGATCAATTCCGCCAACTGCTTGATGCTCTCGCTGCGTTCCTGAAATTGCATGCTGGTCTTCCCAATGGAGGTGCATGCATCTGAGCGGATCGCCGCGCAAAGCGACGTGAATCACGCAGGAGTCACGTCCAGCTCGCGGCAGGCCATGGCGGCGATTTCGAACGAACGCAGGCGCGCGGCATGGTCGTAGATGTTGGCGGTGAACAGCAGCTCGTCCGGCGTATGGCGCTCGATGAACTCGGCCACGCCCCGCGCGATCTGCTCGGCATCGCCCAGCACCGTGCAGGCCAGCGCACGCTCCACGCCGGCACGTTCGTGCGGCTGCCAGAAGCTGTCGATGTCGTCGATCGGCGCGGGAATCTTGCCCGGCTTGCCGCGGCGCAGGTTGACGAAGCTTTGCTGCTGGGTGGTGAACAGGCGGCGTGCCTGTGCTTCGGTCTCCGCGGCCACCACGTTCAAGGCCAGCATCACGTGCGGCTTGGCCAACTGCGCGGACGGGCGGAACTCGCGGCGGTAGATCGCCACTGCCTCGTCCATCGCATCGGGCGCGAAGTGCGAAGCAAACGCGAACGACAGGCCCATCGCTGCGGCCAGCCGCGCACTGAACAGGCTGGAGCCCAGCAGCCATACCGGCACGTCGAGTCCGGCGCCCGGCACTGCCTGCACCAGTTGCCCCGGCACGGCGGGCGCGAAGTAGCGCAACAGCTCGGCTACGTCCTGCGGAAAATGGTCGGCGCTGTCGAAATAGCGACGCAGGGCGCGCGCGGTCGGCTGGTCGGTGCCGGGCGCGCGGCCCAGGCCCAGGTCGATGCGCTGCGGATACAGCGAGGCCAGCGTGCCGAACTGTTCGGCCACCTGCAGCGGCGCATGGTTGGGCAGCATGATGCCGCCGGCACCGACGCGGATGGTCTTGGTGCCGCCGGCCACGTGGCCGATCAGCACCGCGGTGGCGGCGCTGGCGATGCCCGGCATGTTGTGGTGCTCGGCCAGCCAGTAACGCTGGTAGCCCCAGCGCTCGGCGTGCTGGGCCAGATCGAGCATGTTGGCGAAGGCATGGGTGGTGTCGCTGCCTTCGCAGACCGGCGCCAGGTCGAGCACGGAAATGGGCGTCATCGGATGACTCCGGGGAATGAATGATGTGCAAGAGATGGGGCTGGGCAGGCGGCTTTGCCACCTGCCCAGGTGGCGCTGGGGGGATTACAGCATTCCAGTGGTCGAACAACGGGAGGATCTGCAACTGGCCATTCCCCGCTCCGTGCCCAGGCCCGCGCTTCGTTGCACCGGCACTGCACTGCACGCGCGCAGCGGCGCGCAAGCATTCGCCCCGGAGGGAGGGGCTTACGGCTACGCGCGATGGCTGTTGGTATGTTGCGCGCGTTGGCTCGCCTGCGAATGCAGTTGCCAGGCCACGAAGCATGGGCGTCGGGTGACACCGTTGCTGGCTATGATGGACACCGCACTGGCAGCGCCTGCATGACGATGGCTTCGACCGCTCCGCTTGACCCCGCTTCGGACACCCTGCACATCGCCGCGCGGATCGACCGGCTGCCGGCCAGCGCCACGCTGTGGCGGCTGGTCGGCCTGCTCGCGCTGGGCGGTTTTTTCGAGTTGTACGACCTGTTCCAGACCGCCTACATCAGCCCCGGGCTGATCCGCGACGGCATCTTTGCCAGCGGTGCCGATGGCGCATTCGGCATGTCCGACCAGGCTGCGTTTGCGGCGGCGACGTTTCTGGGGCTGTTTGTCGGAGCTGCCCTGTTGAGCCCGTTCGCCGACCGCTTCGGGCGCCGGCCGGTGTTCACCTTCGCCCTGGTCTGGTACACCGCCGCGACCGTGGCAATGGGCCTGCAGGACACCGCCACCGGCGTCATCGTGCTGCGCCTGGTGGTCGGGATCGGCCTGGGCATCGAGCTGGTCACCATCGACACCTACCTGTCCGAGCTGGTGCCGCGGCATATGCGCAGCGCCGCGTTCGCGTTTGCATTCTTCGTGCAGTTTCTGGCGGTGCCTGCAGTGGCGCTGACCGCCTGGCTGCTGGTGCCGCATGCACCGCTGGGGGTGAGCGGATGGCGCTGGGTGGTGTTGCTGAGCGGGGTATTCGCACTGGCGATCTGGTGGCTGCGCAGCCGTTTGCCGGAATCGGCGCGCTGGCTGGCAGCGCAGGGACGCCATGCCGACGCCGATGCGGTGCTGAGCCAGCTCGAAGCGCGCTGCGCGCGCGATCTGGGCGCGCCCCTGGCTGCACCGCAGTTGCCTGTCCCCTCGCCGGCCGGCGGCGTGCAGACCGCGGCGCTATGGCGGGCGCCCCATCGCGGGCGCATCGGCATGCTGGTGGTGTTCCACATCTTTCAGGCGATCGGCTTTTTCGGCTTCGGCAACTGGCTGCCGGCCCTGATCTCGGCGCAAGGCACCGGCGTGACCAGGAGCCTGGGCTATTCCTTCGCCATTTCGCTGGCCTACCCGCTGGCGCCGCTGCTGTTGCTGCGCTTTGCGCAACGCTGGGAAAACAAGTGGCAGATCACCGCATCGGCGCTGGGCGCGGTGCTGTTTGGCGTGCTGTTTTCGCAGCAGCACCAGGCAATCGGCATGGTGGTGTGCGGGGCGATGATTGCGTTCTGCAACGCCTGGATGAGCTTTGCCTATCACGGCTATCAGGCCGAGCTGTTCCCCACCGGGCTGCGCGCGCGGGCGGTGGGCTTTTGCTATTCCTTCAGCCGCCTTTCCACGGCGGTGAGCAGCGTGCTGATCGGCTGGCTGCTCGCCCAGGTCGGCAGCCATGGCGTACTGGCCTTCATCGTGGTCAGCATGTCGATCGTGGCCGGCGTGATCGCGCTGTTCGGCCCCCGCACGCGCAACCGTGCGCTGGAAGAGATTGCCGGTTGAGCGTGGTGCCGACCCAATCCAGCCAGGTGGTATTACGCGCCTGAGCTTGCAAGCGCATCACCGTGGACGGCGGGCTGCGCGGCAGGCGCAACGCCCAGGGCTACCGTGCGATCGGCCACCGCCGCCAGGCTGGTGCGATGCGAGACCACCACCAGCACGGTCTGCGGCAGGCGTTGCCGCAGCATGCACAACAGCTGCTGTTCGGCCTCTGCATCCAGTGCGCTGGTGGCCTCGTCCAGTACCGCCAGGGCCGGCTGGCGCAACAGCACCTGGGCCAGCAGCAGACGCTGCGACTCGCCGCCGGACAGCCGCCCGTCCTGGCCGTTGATCGGGCTGTCCAGGCCTTGCCCGTCGCGCCGCAGGCGCGCGCTCAGGCCGACGTCGCCCAGCACCTCCCACATGCGCGCATCGGGAGCGCCGGGCAACGCCCAGTCCAGGCACGCGCGGACCGTGCGCTGCCACGGCCGCACCCCCTGGCCGAGGTAGGCGCCATGCCGTACCAGGGCGCGATACGCGGCAAAATCCAGCCGGCGCCCGCCCATGTGCGCGGTGAACTGCGCCGGCGCAGTCTGACCCGAGAGCACGTCCATCAGGCTGCTCTTGCCGACGCCGGAGGGCCCGACCACCAGGGTCAGTTCGCCGGGCAGCAGCAGCATCGGCGCGAGATCGAGCCTGGGCAACGGCGGCGCCAGGCCGATGTGTTCCAGATGCACGGCTGCTGGCAGCGGTGCTGCCGGCGCGGCCGCCGTGTGCGCGCGCGGCGTGCCCAACTCCGCATAGCGCCGCCACAACTGCAACGCCGGCCAGGCCGAGCGCAGTTGCTGCACGCTCTGGCGGGTGCTGACCAGATACGGCAGCAGGCGCCCGAGCAGCAGGCTGACGGTGATCAGCGCAGCGCGGTCCGCGCCCTGCCAGAGGTTGGCCAGCACCAGGATGGCGGCGATTGCCGCCACCGCGGTGGCTTCGAGCAGCAGCCGGCTGCCTGCCACCAGCGCCTGCTGCTGCGCATAGCCCTGCCCCAGCCGTGCGGAAATGCGTTCGTAATGGCGCGTTTCCAGCGCTTCGCGCTGGAACGAGCGCACATGCCGCAGGCGACGCGGGAAGTCTTCGCTCAACCAGAACAGCTGCGTCATGTCGGCCACATAATCGCGGCTGATGCGCGCCTGTTTGTCGCTGCTGGAGATGCGCAGGCCCAGCCACGCCAGCCCCAGCAGCAACGGCGCCGCCATCAGTAACGCAGGCGCGATCATGACCGCGATGCAGAGGCTCACCAGGGCGGTCATGCCGGCCACCAGCAGCTGCAATGCCGCACCGAAGCCCTGGGTGGCGATTTCGATGTTGTAGGTCAGCACATTGGCGATTTCCGCCGAGCTGGCGCCGGACAGCGCAGGCAGCGGTGCATCGATCAAGGCGGCATGTACGCGCTGGCGCAGCCCGATCGCGTAGCGGCTGGTCAGCCGCGCGGCCAGCCCTGCGCCATGCCAACGCAGTGCGGCAAACACCAGGCTCACAGCCACGAACAGCGCCACCTGCATCGCCAGGGCCTGCGGTAAGGCGAGCGCGTAGCCGGCCAGGCGGACGGCGTGCCCGGGCTGCACCAGCGGCACCAGGCTGACCGCGACGAGGCTGCCGGCCAGTGCGGCAAGCAGCGATACGCCGACGTAGAGCGCGATGGTCGGCACGTCCGCCGGCACCAGCGTGCCGACGAAATCGCGCCACATCGCGCGCATGGGCCTGCGCTCTGCGGCGGCGCGTATCTCAGTCACGTGTGGGGCGCACGGTGGCATGCGGCATGCCGCATGGCGTTGACCCTGCAGACGCATGCGCGCGGCGGCCGCGCGCATGCGCTCACCGCAACACCTGCAGCAGCGCGTGCAGCGAGGCCTGCGGATGCAAACCGCGGCGCAACGTGAACATGCCGATGCGCTGCACCTGCTCGACAAAGCGCGGCCAGCCCGGTTGACCGGCCGCATACGGCTGATCGCCTGCCAGGCAATTGGCGATGCGTTCGGCCGGCATCGCCAGCAGCAACTGCGCGGGATCGCTCGCCGGCGTCGCCGACAGCATCACCACCGCAGACAACGGCAGGGGCGCGCGCGCCAGCTGCGCGCGGCCGTGGCGAATATCGATTTCGAACTTTTCCACGCCGCTGCGGCGCCGGATGGTCGGCGAGGCGCTGATCCAGGCTCGGGTCTGCGCGTCGACCAGGCCCAGCGCGCCGGCGCGCAGGTGCAGAAAGTTGGCTACGCCAGTGGTGAGCAGGCTCTCCGGCGCCACGAACACGCCGTCTTCGGCGATGAAGTCCAGGCCATGCAACAGGCTGTGCAGCGCCAGGGTCGATTTGCCGGCGCCGCTGGCACCGAGCAACAGCACGCTGCGTCCGTGCCGGCCCACGCATGCGCCATGCAGGGGCACCAGGCCCATGCCGCGCGCGGCCAGCAGGAACACGGCAAATTCGATCAGCTCATACCGCACGTGATAGGCGTGGGCGAGCATGTCGTCGGAGATCACCAGCATGGCCCGGCGCGCGGGCACCGACAGCATCAGGTAATTGCAGGCATCCATGACGCCACACAGCAGGCCGCCGCTGGCATGGGTGCGCACCGGTGGCGGTTCTGCGCCGGGTGGCGCGTGCCCGCGCGTCACCAGATCCAGCGTGACATGGAACTCCGGCGCACCCGGCAAGCGATGCGCGGGCAGGCCCGCGTAGGCGTGGTCCACCAACGCCAGCAGCGCCTCGCTGTCGCTATCGAAGTGAAACAGCGCGCCGAGGATCTGCCGGCGCACGCCATGCCGACGCGGCCGATGTTCGCCAAAGGGATCTGCTGCCGTCGCATCCGGCGTGCCGGAACGTGCGTCATCGCCCACCGGCAGGAGTTGCGCCAACGCAGCCGACTGCGGCATGCCGTTCCATCCATTGCATCGATCAGCCGGTATGTGCCGATCGGTAAGGGAAAGGTTGCCTGGCCGGCATCGACGCGCATACCCGACGCGAGCCGGCAACCGGGCGCGTATCCGCACAACCAAAGCGGCCTGCATCCGCACCTACTGCCGAGCCGAATGCCGGTGTCTGCGCACGCCACCGCTGCGTCCACCTGGCGACAGAACGAGAGCCTTGTGCAGATGCTAAAGATCCAGGTCAGTCATTCGTATTTCCTGCGTTACGACCCCAAGCAATGGGAGCGCGGCAAACCCTATCCACCGCTGGCGACGCTGCAGGTCGCGGCGCTGCTGCGTGAGCGTGGGCATGCAGTGAGCCTGTTCGACGCGATGCTGGCCGAGGACGTGCAGGAGTATGACGGCGCCTTGCACCAGGCGCAGCCGGATGTGGTGGTGTTCTACGAAGACAACTTCAACTTCCTCACCAAGATGTGCCTGAGCCGGATGCGCGAGGCCGCCTGCCGCATGATCGCGCAGGCACGTGCCGCCGGTTGCCGCGTGCTGGTCGCCGGCTCCGATGCGTCCGACAACCCGGACGTGTTCCTGGACGCCGGCGCGCATGCGGTGCTGGTCGGCGAAGGGATCGCACCGCTGCTTACGCTGATGGAACGGCTGGAAGCCGATCCGGACATCGACGGCGACGCCTGGCTGGCCGGCGTGGCACGTCTCGCCACAACGCAACCTGCCGCCACGCGCGTGCATCCGGGCGCGCAACCACCGGACGCGCGACTGAGCGGCCTGCCGGCCTGGGACCTGGTCGACATGCCGCGCTATCGGCGTTTCTGGCAGCAACGGCACGGCTATTTCAGCCTGAACATGGCCGCTTCGCGGGGCTGCCCGTTTCGCTGCAACTGGTGCGCCAAACCGATCTGGGGCAACCACTACAAGCGCCGCGCTGCGGACGACGTGGCTGCCGAAATGATCCATCTCAAGCGCAGCTTCCAGCCCGATCACCTGTGGATGGCCGATGACATCTTCGGCTTCCATATCGATTGGGTGGAAACCTTTGCGCAGCGCCTGAGCGAGGCCGATGGCGCGATCCCGTTCACCATCCAGACCCGTGCCGACCTGGCCAGCGAGCGCATGGCCGCTGCGCTTGCGCGCGCCGGCTGCGCCGAGGCCTGGCTGGGTGCCGAAAGCGGCAGCCAGCGCATCCTGGACAGGATGACCAAGGGCACCGAGGTTGGCGAGGTGATCGCCGCACGCCAGCGCCTGGGCGCACATGGCATCCGCGTGGGTTTCTTCATTCAACTCGGCTACCTGGGCGAAGAACTCGAAGACATCCTGGCCACGCGCGCACTGGTGACGCAGGCCAACCCGGACATCATCGGCGTCAGCGTGTCCTACCCGCTGCCCGGCACCAAGTTCTACGAGGAAGTGAAGAACCAGCTGGGCGGCAAGACCCATTGGCAGGACAGCGACGACCTGGCGATGATGTTCCATGGCGCCTACGACTCGGAGTTCTACCGCAGCGTGCGCGACCTGCTGCACACCCAGGTCGACCTGCAGCAGGCGCGTGCCACGCTGGGCGCCGATGCGTTTGCACAGGCCTCGCAGACGCTGGAAGCGCGCTGGTCCGCCTTGATCGCCAGCGAACGGCAGCACCGCACCGCGCCGCTTGCCGGCGCTGCCGAACGCCAACCGCGCCAGTTGGCCAGCGTGCTGGTCGGCTAGCGCGCAACGCGCCGATCTCGCTTCCCCCCTCACCTCGCCCTTCGGATCACAGCCGCATGCAGCCTTCCCTTCGCACCATCAAGCACGGCCTGCACACGGCCACCGAACGGCTGGCCAGGGAGTTGGCGCAGCCCGGCGCAGCGGTGCCGCAGTGGGACCGGCTGCAATGGCAACTGGCTGCGGCAGCGGCTGCAGCGCATGGCGTGTCGCCGCTGCTGCAACGCCGCTCGTTGTGGCAGGACGCCGACTGGACCGCGTTCCTGAGTGAGCAACGCAACCATGTCGAAGACCGCCATCGGCGCATCGCGCTGTTGCTGGCCCGCATCGACGCGGCAGCGCGTGCGGCCGGCATCGCCCTGGTCGGCCTCAAGGGCACCGCCTTGCATCGGCTCGGCGTCTACCTGCCCGGCGATCGGCCGATGGCCGACATCGATCTGCTGGTGGCGCCGGAAGATGCGCCCGCGGCGGCGGCGCTGCTGTGCGAACTCGGTTACGTGGCCTGCTTCGAACAATGGAAGCACCAGGTGTTCAAGCCGCTGCATGGCGAGGCGGTGGCGGGACTGGGCGAGCATCGCGATGCGCCGATCAATCTCGAGCTGCATACCCGCATCCAGGAACGTCTGCCGCTGCGCAGCGTGGACATCACCGCGTGCATCCTGCCCGAGCGGCCACAGCCGGGATTGAATCCCTACCCGTCGGTCGGCGCGCTGATGTGCCATCTGCTGCTACATGCGGCCGGCGGCATCTGCCACCGCAGCATCCGCCTGATGCATCTGCATGACCTGGCACTGCTGGCCACGCGCATGGGGCCGCGTGACTGGGACCAGTTGTGGGACGACCCGGCCGTGGCGCCATGGTGGGCGCTGCCACCGCTGCTGCTGTTGCAACGTTATTACCGCAGCGTGGTGCCGCCGGCAGTGATGGCGCGGCTGCAGGCCGATTGCCCGCGCCTGCTGCGCATGCGTGCGGCCCGCCAGACCCTGACCACCGCCTCGTGTTCCAACCTGTGGTTGTCGGCCCTGCCCGGCATCGAATGGTCACGCTCGCTGGGCGAGGCGCGACAGTACCTGCGCAATCGCGTGGTGCCGACGGCCGAGAGCCGCAAGGAACGGGCGGACATGCTGCAGACCCAGTTGTGGCTCCAGGGCCAGCCCTGGGTGCGGCAGACCCAGCTGCGCCGGGTGATGACGCGCCTGACCCGGCCGGTGCCGCGCACCGACATGCTGTATGTGGTGCGTGCAGCGCTGGACGGCTATCTGCAGCCGGCCTGAGCGCGGCTGACAGCACTGCTGCGCTCAGCATCAGGTCGGCACGGCCTGCCCGGAGTCGGCAGGTGTCCGCCGCAGCGTCCGAGTCCGGGCGCGCTGCCTGCACCCAGCCATCGGCTGCTCGCAGCAGCTTTGTCGGTGATCGCAGGCCCGCAGCAGGCGCGCAGGCTGGCGCTTGTGCAGCCGATCACCGTTGCGATCACGTCCCCACGTCTTGTTTGGCAGCCTCGTTGCTGCACCACGCGCGTTGCCTTGCGGCTGATGCGATCTGCGTCATTGCGCCGCAGTCAGCGCAGCGACCGCGCCTCGCACAGGTGCCGATACAGCTGTTCGAACAGCCGCGTGGTCAACGCCGCGTCCTCCCGGACCGCACGGCATTGCGCTGCCCAGGCCAGGCGCAAGCGCAGCTCGTCGTCGGCCAAGACCTGGCGGACGGCTTCTGCCAGCCCGGCCCAGTCGCCCGGCGGTACCGCGAGTGCGCACACCGTTGCCCATTCGACCAGGTGCCCGACCGCGGTGCCGACGGTGGGCACACCGGTGACCGCCGCTTCCAGCAGCACCAGCGGCCCGGCTTCGTGCAGGGACGACAGTACCAGCAGGTCGGCCGATTGCATGATCGGGCGCAGCTCGCGCTGGGTCTTGAAACCGAGAAAACGCACCTGCGCGTCCAGGCCGAGCTGTTGCACCAGGCGTTGCATGGCGCCATCCAGCGTATCGACGCCGACCATGTCCAGGGTAAAGGCGACCTCTGCACGTTTGAGCGCTGCCATCGCCTGCAGCAAGGTGGTCTGGTCCTTGACCGGATTGAGGCTGGCCACATGCAGCAAGCGGGCGATGCCACCCGTGCGTGCACGTGGCGCGGCCGGCGGCCAGGCACGCAGATCCACGCCCAACGGCACCCGCTGCGCATGGATGCCGAGCGCCTGCAGCGACGCGAGGATGGGCGCGCTGGCCGCGGTGACGCGGTCGGCCAGGCGCAGGATCACCGCCTCGCGCAGGCGACCGCGCCAACGTCGCCGGCCGCCGTAGCCGATGCCATGCAACGCGACCAGCTCGCCACCGGCGATATGCACCACGCTTGGACGCCGCAACAGCCGTGCCGCGGCGACGGCGACCAGACCGCAATAGCCGGAAAAGATGGCCTGGATCACATCGAACGGAGCACGACGATGTTCGTCGGCAATGGCGGCGATCGCACGCGTGCGGGTGCGGCGCGCGCCGATGTTGTGCACGGTGGCACCACGCAACGCCCAGGTGCCGGGCAGCGGCTCCTGATGCAGCACGAACACATGCACCTGGTGCTGGCGCGCCAGCCATTCGATCAGGGTCAGGAACACCGGGATCACGCGGACCTCGCCGCTGCGATCCACGCCGCCCGGAACCACCAGGGCCAGTTTCATGCGGTTCGCCCTGGCGCGGCGGCCAGCAGCTGGATGTACGCTCGCTTCCAGCGCTGCCCCACGGCGGCAAACGACAGCCGTGCATCGAAATGCGCGCGCACCTGTGCGCGATCGGGGCGTTGCCGGACGACGCGCAGCAGCAGGTCCGCCAGGGCCGAGGCATCGCCGACCGGCCACAACGCGCCGACCGCCCCGCCATCGCTGAGCGCACGGAAGGACGGGATATCGGTCAGTAGCGGCAACGTGCCACAGGCATAGGCTTCCAACGCGGCATAACCGCAGCTTTCCGCGTGGCTGGCGGAGACGAACAGGTCGCAGGCACGCAACAGGGTTTCCACGCGGGCATGCGGCACCCTGCCCAGCAGTTGCACGCAGCGTGCAAGCAGCGGATCGGCGCGCAGGCGCTGCCGTACCTGCTCCAGCAACGGCGCCTGGTCGAACACGCACCACAGCCGCAGCCCCGGTAACACGCGGGCGGCCATGGCGACGGCATCGAGCACGCACAACGGATCCTTGGCCGCGCTCAGGTGCCCGACCCACAACACGCAGGGGTCGCCATGCAGACAGGTCTGCTCGCGTGCCTGCAGGCGA
The DNA here is from genome assembly GCF_003993525.1 of Xanthomonas sp. BRIP62411. Taxonomy (NCBI): domain Bacteria; kingdom Pseudomonadati; phylum Pseudomonadota; class Gammaproteobacteria; order Lysobacterales; family Lysobacteraceae; genus Xanthomonas; species Xanthomonas sp. BRIP62411. The sequence continues at coordinate 178,555 of NZ_QEZI01000022.1, read as the reverse complement.
TCGCCCGGCGAAAAGCGGCTGCTCGATTCGGGAACCGCAAACAGCTGCGTCTTTGCCTTGAACAGGCGCGCCTGGACGAACGGCTGCGCCATCTCCTGCGCGGTGAACGCGATCCCGGCGGCGGCCGCGTAGCGAAGGCGCCACACACTGCGCGCCCACCAGCGCGGCGGGCGGTTGGCGTGATCCTGCAGCAGGATCGGCGTCTGCGGCAGCAGGCGGGCGAGACGGCGCGCATCGCCGGCAAATTCCAGGCCGTGGATGTGGATCACATCGGCGCCGATCTCGCGCAGCATCGCAGCAAGCAGGACGGCGCGCTGCGCACTGCCGCGCGCGCCGAGCTCGACGAAGCGGTAATCCACGCCCTGGCGAGTGCGCCGCAAGTTCAGTGCAGAAGCCTGGACCACAGATACGCGTACCCCGGCGCTGGCGACGGCCTCGGCGATATCGGCCAGCGATGGCCACTGCGCGAACACCTGCTCGGCAGTCAGGCCGGCGGGAGTCGGCAGCAGATTGAGCTGCGCCACCTGCAGGCTCATGGCACCGACCGCGCCCGGATTGCATGCCCTGCCATGCTGACCAGGCCACGTGCCGCGCACTGCACCGCGCGCAAACGGCACCGCTCGCCTGCCACCGAGATGCTGCATGCACACGCCACCATGGCCAGTACGTTGGTCACGCGATGCGCCGCAGCCGCAGCACCAGCGCGACCGGCACCCGCAGCGCGGCCTGATCGAAGCGCGCGCCGGGCGCGATGTCGGCCGGGTCCAGCATCGGCTCGGCCACCGCTTCGATCTCCATGCCCAGTGCCACGCAGGCCGCATGCCAATGGCTGTAGAGATGTTGCGTATGCCGCACCGCGTACTGCCGGCCGTTGGCCTTGAAGTCGCGTTGCCAGCCCAGCGCATGGCCGATGGGGTGCACGTCGCTGCACAGCACCAGGCCGCCGACGCGGGTGACGCGGTGCAGTTCTTCCAGCGCCGTCCATAGCTGCTGCAGATGGCCGACCACCAGACCGCAGACGCTGAGATCGGCCACTGCGTCGCCCAGCGGCAGCTGCTCCAGGCTGCCCTGCTGCAGGCGCATGCGTGCCGATGGCCAGTCCTGCGCCAGCTCGGCGCGCGCACGCTGCAGCATCTGCGGCGACAGATCCACGCCGGTCAACTGCAGCGCGCCACGCCGCAAGGCATGCAGCATGTAGCGCCCGCTGCCGCAGCCGGCGTCGAGCACGTGCTGGCCCTGCAACACGTTCGGCATCAACGCGAGCATGGCGCGCTCTTCGGCCAGCATCACCGGGTTGTGCGCGTGCGGCGGATACGCCTGCGCCCACAGCGCATACGCCGCTGCCGGCTCGAGGATCGGTACTGCGCTCACGACACCGCACCGCTGGCGGCCATGGCGACGCCGGGCTGGCGCGCAGGTTGGTGTGCAGGCTGGGGCACGCGCTGCAGGCCGGGTTCCAGTGCCAGGACCGCCGGATCGGCCAGCGTGGCGTCGAGCAGCTTGGGGCGTCCGTCCAGCAGCACCGGGACGGTGCGGATGCCGGCCGCGTCGAACCAGTCGGCAAAATCCGGGTCGGCGATGCGCGGCGCGCCATCACGTATCACCGCACGCAGATCACTGCGTGCGCAACCCACCACGCTGAGCGCGGGGTCGCCACCGCGGTCGCGCACGATCACCAGGTCCGCCGCCGCCCCCGGCGCCAGGCGTCCACGCGTGGCCATGCGCAGGATGCGCGCCGACTGATGGGTGACCAGGCCGAGCAGCAGATCCGCGGCCAACCCGCTGCTGGCAGCGATGCGCAGTTCTTCCAGCAGATCGCGCGCGCCGCTGACGCGCGAATCGTTGCCCAACGCGAGCCGGCCCGCCATGCACAGGCGCCAGGGGTCGAGCGTGCGGCCCAGCAGCGCACGGTTGCTCGATGGGCACCACACCACCGCCGCGCCACGTGCGATCACCCGCTCGATGTCGCGTTCGCCCATGCCCACGCCGTGGATCAGCACGCTGTTGGGTGCCAGGCAACCAAGCCGGTCCAGTTCTTCCAGTTCGGCGGCCGCCACCGCATCGGTGCCTTCGGCCAGATGGATCATCCAGGGATGCGCGGGCGAGGTTGCGGCAAAACTGCCCTGCACCGGTGGGCCATAGCCGGTCCACCCCAGCGCATAGCTCCAGCCGAACTCGCGCAGCAGGCCAACCGGAAAGCCGGGCTCGTCCAGCGTGGCGTGCCACGGGTCGTGCTGGGCCACGCAGGTGACGCCGGCCAGCAGGTTCTTCAACCCACCATGACGCAGACGCACCGGCTTGGGCACACGCAGGGCAGCGGCCACGTCGGGATGCCGGAAATGCGCCTGGAACGCCTCGATCCACGCATAGCTGTTGGGAAACACCGCGCACTGCGGCAGCGGCGGCACGCAGTTGACCTGCAGATGCTCGTGCGCATTGATCAGGCCGGGCGCCAGCACATGCCCCTGCAGGTCCAGGCGCAGGCTGCCGGTGCCGAGCGTGCCGCCGAAGCGCCCTGCGCGGATGGTCAACGGCGCGCGCGACGGGCCCGCCAGGGTGATCGCGCGCGCGCCCTGCAGGCAGACATCGGCCATGGACATCGGCATCTCCACTCAGCGCTTGCGCAGCACGATCAGGAAGTGGTCGCCCATGTCGCGCAGCAGCGGCAGCCCGCCCAGGCGGTCGTCGCACCGGCCCAGACGCTCGGACAGGCGCGGATGCCGTTCGCAGAAATCCACCAGGTACGGCGGCGGCAGGAACAGGCTCAAGGCGCGATAGCGGTCCAGCACGAAGTGCTTGGCGAAGGCGCGGTAGAACTCGCGCGGCAGGTGGTACCAGGTCCAGATGGTGTGGCCGTTCATGCCCACGGCGGTGACCCCGCGCGCGGCCCGCACCGCGGCGCGCCTGAACCGCCCGCGCACGCTGTAGTGGCCGATTTCCCAGGGGCAGATGCGCCCGATCACCGAGAACACCAGGCAGCCATCGGCGCGCAGCAGGCGCGCGCATTCGGCCGCCACCGCCGGGAGATCCGGCGCGCAATTGAGCGGGCCGAAGTTGGAATACATGCCGTCGAAGCTGCCCTCCAGCTGGTCCAGCTGCTGGATGCCGACATGGGCGGCGCTCAGGCGCTCTTCCAGGCCTTGCGTGGCCGCGCGCTGGCGGGTGCGCTCGACCATTGCCGGCGACCAGTCGGTGGCCAGCACGCGGTAACCGCGACGTGCGAATTCGCCGGCATCCAGGCCGGTGCCGCACCCCAGGTCCACCAGCCGCGAGCCCACCGGCAACTCGGCCGCGACCGTGTCCCACAGCGTGGTGCGCATACGCTGGATCAGCGCGTTGTTGCCGCGTGGGCCGTCGTAGTCCGGCGCCACGCTGTCGAACGCGCGTTGCGTCTCCAGCAGGCGCTCCGGGGCCACCGTGCCACCGCGCGCCGCATGCTCATTGGCCACCGACATGCGCAGCCTCCCACCCCGATCCAGCTGTTCTCACCACACTCTCCAGGCGCGACACCGCCGACGCGGCATCGCTTGATTGACCGGTGAGTGCCGCGTGCCGACGGTTTGGTTGCAGCGTCGGGCAGCGATGTCCACCGTGCCGCGCGCCGCGGCGCGGCTCAGCCGGCAGTCTGCGGCGCGGCGCCGGTACGCCGCCGCCAGGCATTGCGCAATACCGCAGCCAGCACCGCCAGCCCTGCCCCGCCGAGCAAACCGGCAGCCCAGGCGGTGACGGCATTCGGAAACGCCTGCTGCTCGGGTACGTACAACGGCCATGCCAGCGAGGTCTGATAGGTATAGCGCGTGGTCAGGCGGGCAACCAGATCGTCGCGCTCGCTCTTCAATGCGCGCACGGTGGCGTTGCTGTCGGTCAGCAGCACGCCCGCCAGGACCTGGGCCGGGGTCGCCGCAGCGGCGCCCTGCCCGGCCTGCACCTGCTGCTGCAGTTGATCGCGGTTGCGGGTGGCCACGCGCAGATCGTCGGTCAGGCCCTGCAGGCGCGTGCGCGCCAGTGCGAGCGCCACTGCGTTGGTGTCACCGTGCAGGCCCTGCAAGGCGCTCACCGTCGCCAGCGCCAGGCTGCGCGCCTGCGCCGACGATTCGGCCCGGATGGTCACCCCGATCAGGTTGGCATACGGGTCCGGATCCGGCTTGAGGCTGCCGCGATACAACTGCGCCGCGCGGCTTTTCAGCGGCACGCCAGCCTGGCGCAACACCGCGTCCTGGAACAGCCGCGTCTTCATGCGATCGATCACGCGCTGGAACGGTTCGACCTTGGGATCGCGCCCGGCCGGCGTGGGGCCGATCTCGCCGACCTGGATCCAGGCGGTGGCTTCCCACTGCGGCCTGGCCAGGCGGGTAAAGGCAACGGTCAGTGCAAGCACCACCACCAGCGCGGCCAGCGCCCAGCGCCATTCGCGACGCAGGATGCGCCACAGGTCGATCAGATAGATGTCGTCGTGTTGAGTCATGGTGCACCGGCTCTGGAACATGTGAAAACGAAGCTGCCGCGCATTACGCAGCAGCGGTGGGTGCGGCATTGCGGTTGGGCAGCAGCACCGTGCCGGCATGCAGCACCAGGCACAGCGCGATGAAGCCGAAATTGGTCCAGGTGAAGGCCTGCGGCGCGAACGGCGACATCAGGCAGGCATAGGCGATGCGCAGGAAGATCAGCACATGGAAGATCGACAGGCAGCTGTCGAGCAGGCGCACGCTCCACACCAGCCCTGCATACAACGCCAGCAGCGCCAGCAACGCACCCGGCGCGCCCCAGGCCATCAGGAACGGGAAGAATTCGGTTCCCACATTGATATTGGGGGCATCCAGCGGGATGCCGGTGCCGGCGGTGGCGATCGAGCCACTGAACGGCACCAGCTGATTGACCAGGAAGCTGGCGTTGACATACCCCTTTGCCAGGATCGCGCCGAAGTTGTACGGCCCGGCGCTGATGTACAGCAGCAACCACTGCACGCCCTGCGGCATGGCGCGATACACGGCACTGAACGGCAGGGCGACCGTGGCCAGCGAGCCGGAACGCAGTGCGCCGAGGATGGAAAACACCCCGCCGCCGGCCAGCACCAGCAGGCCGATGGTCTTCCAAGGCAGGCGGCGCGCCGGGTCGCGGCGCAACAGCATCACCAGCACGAACGAAAACAGCCCGGCAAAGATGCGGTTGCGGTCGATCACCATGATCGGGAACACGAATCCCAGCACCACCATCGCCGCGCGCAGGCCGCGATGACGCACGCACAGCAGCGCGATCGGCGGCAGGATCCAGCACATGTTGGAGATGTGCCGCACATGCGCGCGCAACGGGCTCAAGGTGGCATACGAGGACGGATCGCTGAACAGCGGAACCGGAAACAGCGCCACATCCACGATGCAGAACACCGTCACCACCGCCGCCAGCGTCATCACCACGAACGCGTCGCGGGTGCCGGCATAGCGGTAGGCGCGAAAGCGCTCCACCGCAGGCAACTGTATGCGCAGCATGGCGTCCAGCACGCAGGTCGCAGCGGCGGCGATGGCCAGCAGCGCGATGCCATCCGCATAACCGCCGGGCAAGCTGTAGGTCAGCAGCGTCAGCGCGCAGCTGAGCAGCATCGGCAGTGCCAGATAGGTCGCCGGCCGGCGTAATAGCGTGCTCATGCCGGCTTCGCTGCGCCGCGCGCCTGCCCGGGCCGCCACCTGGCTGGCAGCGACGACCAGGCATAGGCGAGCAGGTGCCCGACCACCCTGTGCGGCCGGCGCTGCAGGAAGGCCACCTTGGCCGCGATGTAGTGCGCTTGCGCGCGCAGCAAGCTGCGCTCGGGCGCGTCGAACAACTCCGCACAGCGCACTGCCACCTGACGCGATTCGCTCAAGTTGGCAATCCGCGTGCGCACGTCCGCGGTCTTGCTGAGATTGCTGCCGTGCAGGCGGTAGGCACACACTGGCACGTCGATAAAGCCCAGCGCATCACGTGCGGCCAGGCGCAGGAAAAAGTCCCAGTCTTCGATCCGCAACGATTCGTCCCAGCCGGCGCGCGCATCGAAGGCACTGCGGCGCAGCAACGCCACTGCGCCGCCGACCGCCCATTGCTGGATCACCGCACGGCGGATGCCGGACGCGGAGCGGTACAGATCGACATCCACCCGATGCAGGTCACGCATGGCGCTGGCGTGCAGTAGTTGCCCATGCTGATCGACCACGCAGGCATCGCCAATCACGGCCAGCTTCTGCGGATGCGCTCGCAGGTAGCGCACCTGTGCGTCCAGCCCGCCGGCCAGCAGATAATCGTCGCTTGCGCCCAGCCGCAGGTAATCGCCCCGCGCGCGCAGCGCCAACTCGTTGAGTGTAGCCGCCACACCGCGATTGGCGCGCTGGACGAACTGCACCGGCAGCCGGTGGCCGTGGGAAGCGATCCACTGCACGATCTTCTCGCCGGTCGCGTCGCTGGAGCCATCGTCGATGATGACCAGTTCCTTACACGGGTACGGGTCTTCCAGCACGCTGTCCAGGCAGCGTTGCACGAAGCGTTCGTGGTTGAAGGCCGGAATCAGCACCGACACCAACGGCCAGCGCGCACGCCGCGTGGGACGGGTGGAATCGCTCATGCCGGCTGCACCAGATAACGACGCACCACCACGATGTTGAACAGTAGATACAGCACATAGTTGGCGACGAAGGCATACATCGCACCGATCAGCCCCCACTGGGCGGTGAACAGGTACACCAGCGCCAGGTAGCTGGCGGCAAACACGCATTCGGAGATCACGAACAGCCGTGTCATCGCCTTGGCCAGCATTACGTACGACAGCACGAAGGCCGCGATCTTGATCACATCGCCCAGCAACTGCGGGGCATATAGCGGCGTGGCCTGGGCAAACCGGGCGTCAAACAACAGCCAGGTCACCCAATCGCGACTCACATACACGCCCAGCGCCATGACGATCACCGCCGGCATCACATGGCGATACGCGGTCCGCAGCTCGCGCCCGAGCGCTGCGCGCTGCTGCAGCGATGCCAGCTTGGGCAGGTAATACACGTTGATGGCGGTGGTGAAGAACAGCAAATACGCATCCGACACCCGGCTCACCGCCTGCCAGTAACCCACCTGCTGCCAGCCGAACTGCAGCGCCAGATGGTCGCGCACCAGGATGGCCACCAGTTGCGGCACCAGCGTGGCGGTCAGCGTCATCACCGAGAAGGCCGCCAGCCTGCGCGTCATCTGCGCATCGAAGCGCATGCGCAACATGTCGCGCCGAAAATAACGGCTGCGCCGCAGCGCCGGCACGCCGGCCAGCAACCACAGCACCTGGCCCAGCACCAGCGCCAGCAATGCGCCCTGCAACTGTGCCCGGCTGGACAACCATGCCACCAGTACCACGCTCAGCACTGCGCCGCTGACCTGCACCAACGCCAGGCGGCGCACGTCCATGAAGCCGTTGATCACCGCCAGGATGTAGTTGACCAGTGCAATGCCCAGCTGCGCCACGGCCACCACGCAGATCAGCGGCCGGTACGCCGCATCGCCGAGCAGGCGCTCGGCGATGGCGCCACTGAACAGCAACGCCAGCACCGCCATCACGCAAGCTGCGCAGAAGGCGTACCACAGCGCCGCGCTGAGCAGACGTGCCAGCGCAGCGGCATCGTCGCGATATTCGGCCACGTACTTGACGATGCCCGCGCTGATGCCGCCACCTGCCAGCACCGCCAGCACCGACATCAGATTGAGGAACTGGCCCAGGCGGCCGACCCCTTGCGGGCCGGCGTACACCGCCACCAGCTTCACCACCACCAGCGCGGCCAGCAGCTTGGCCAGCGTCGCAACGCCGGTGTAGGCGCTGCTGCGCACGAGATTCATGCAGCGGTGCCGAACGACTGGCATGCGGCAATCACACGCGCAACCGAGGCATCGTCCAGCGCAGGCCCCATCGGCAGGCTCAGCACCTCGCGGTGCAGCCGCTCGCTCACCGGCAGGCAGGCATCGCCCAAGGTGGTGTAGGCCGGCTGCCGGTGCGGCGGCACAGGGTAATGGATCTGGGTCTGGATGCCCGCGCGCAGCAGATGCGCCTGCAAGGCATCGCGCTGGGTGCTGCGCACCACGAACAGATGCCAGACGTGCTGCGCCTCGGCCACCACCGTGGGCAGCGTGATCAAGGGGTTGTCGATGCCGTGCAGGTAGCGCTGCGCCACCGCGCGGCGGCGGGCGATCTCATCGTCCAGATAGCCCAGCTTGACCCGCAGGAACGCCGCCTGCATCTCGTCCAGCCGTGAATTCACGCCCTGGCAGAGGTGGTGATATTTCACCTGCGAACCATAATTGCGCAGCGCGCGTATACGCTCGGCCAGGCGCGCATCCGAGGTCACCACCGCGCCAGCATCGCCGAGCGCCCCGAGGTTCTTGGTCGGGAAGAAACTGAAGGCCGCCGCATCGCCGAAGGCACCGGCACGGCGCCCCTGCGCGCTGGCGCCATGCGCCTGCGCGGCATCCTCGATCAGCAGCAGCCCGTAGCGATGCGCCAGCGTCTGTAGCGCCGGCATGTCGACCAACTGCCCATACAGATGCACCGCCATGATGGCGCGCGTCCGCGGACCGATCGCCTTCTCCACGCTGGCCGGATCAATGTTGAAGGTCGCAGGGTCCGGCTCCACCGGCACCAGCACCAGGTGGTTCTGGCTGATCGCCAGGAAGGTGGCGATGAAGGTGTTGGCGGGCACGATGATTTCATCGCCCTCGCGCAACACGCCCAGCTCGCGATAGCCGCGCAGGATCAGCGACAACGCATCCAGCCCGTTGCCCACACCCACCGCCTGCGCCGCGCCGCAGTAACTGGCGAATTCTTCCTCGAATGCGGCCAGCTCCTGCCCGAGCACATACCAGCCGGCATCGATCACCCGCGCCGCAGCAAGCTTCAGCGCATCGGCATAGCGCGCATTGACCGCGCGCAAATCCAAGAACGGCACATCCATTACAGCATCCACCGATAGAAGTCCTGTACCACGGCACGCGCGCCGAAGCGCTCCTTTTGTTCGACCAAACCGTCGTTGAGCACCCGGCCAGCCTGTTCGGTCGAACTACCGAAGCTGAAGTAATAGCGCTGCGCATACACCTGGGTGATCAGTTCGGCCAGCAGCAGGCTCAGCGCATCCAGCTGGCGACCGCGCGCGGAGACCGCCAGATACTGGGTATGCACGCTGCGACCGAAATCCAGCACCAGCGCTGCCGCCAACAGCTCCCCGTCGGCACGCGCCTCGTGCAGCACGATCTGCTGCGGAAACCGGTGTTGCAGCAATTGCAGCTCGTCCAGCCGATGGGTCGGCGCCACCTGATGCCGCTGCAATACCTGGGTCAGCAGGGCATGAAATTCGTCGAGCCCGGTACCGACCCGGATCTGTACACCGGCCTTGCCCGCCTTGACCAGCGACCGTCGGCGTTCGGCACTGAACGCAAACGGCTCGCGCAATGCAATTGCCGACGACAGATCGCGCCGGTACAGCTGGGCGCCCACGCGATGCAGGGCATACAGGTCCTCTTCGGCCGGATACGCGTGAAAGATATGCGGCACCGGCTTGTACACGAGTTCGCGCACCCCGTGCGCGCGGTAGTGCGCGGCGATCTGTTCGAAGACCTGCAAGGTGGCGCCCGCGCGCAAGGCCCGCGACGACAGCAGGCCCGCATAGCTCAGGCCGGCGTGGCTACTGACGCAGTCGCCTTCCAGGTTCGCCGGCAACACCGCCACCACTTCGCCACCGCGCTCGATCAGCAATGACGCATCCACGAAGCGGTCGGCGTGATAGTCCATGTAGCCGCGTCGATGCAGGACATTGCCATTGCGCGAGGACGCCACCAGTGCATCCCAGGCAGGCGCATCACTGGCCTGGTACGGCCTAACCGAAAACATGGCGCCCCTGCAGCTCCGACGGCAACACGGCATCAGCCAGGCCGAAGCCGGCCTGCCCCATTGCATTGCCGTTGTAGAACATCAACACCCGATCATGCTGCTGGATCAAGGCCGGATAACAGAGCGTGTGCGCATCCCAGCCGTGCTCGGACAGCTGCAGCCCCAGTTGACTGTCATCGCGCTGCCACTGCACGCCGTCGCCACTGAACGCGACACCCGGGAAGTAGCCACCGTGGGTGTCGCCGCGGGTGAAATACATCAGATAGCGCCCGCCCAGGCGATACACGCGTGGACGGCCGATGCGGTATTCGTCGCCCTGCGGACGCAGGCACACCACATCCTCGGCAGGGAGATGGCGCAGATCCTCGGTCTCCGCATAGCGGATGTGGTAGCGCGGATACGGCTGGCCGCCGATGGTTTCCCAATCGTCGCCCACCGCATACCACAGCCGCCACCGCCCATCCTCGAAACGTGCCGAATGCACCGCGGCAATCGTGCTGCGGCCGGGGGCGCGATCCAGCAGCGGGGTGTCCTGCCGGCGCTCAAAACGCTCGCCGCCATCGCGGGACACCGCAAGCCCGGTGAAGGCCAGGAACTTGGCCTTGGCCACACGCTGAAAACCGACGTAGAACATGTACAGCCCATCCGGCCCGGCCACGACATCGCCCAGAATCATGCCGTTGTCGTCGAAACAGCCATCGCGGCCGATATCCAGCACCGGCTGCCGGCTCACGCCGACGATCTGCGTCGGCGCATCGGCGCGCACGTCCACATAGCCGATCCGGCTCACCCCCTGTGCATCGCGAAAGCCTGCATAGACCCGCAGCACCTGCGCCGACAGCCGGTGCGGCGTCGGCGTCAGCGCGGCGTGCTGCATCCAGCCGCCCACGCCATCGCGCGCGACATCGAAGACCAGGCCGCGCTTGGTCCAGGCAAACATGCTCACAGCGCCACGTCGAAGCTAGACCTGCCGGCCACCGCGCGCGCCGGCGAGCCCACGTAGACGCGCTCGGGTTCGGTATGCCGGGTGACCAGCGCGCCGGCACCGATGATGTTGTCCGCGGCAATGCGCACCTTGTCGCTGAGCGTGGCGTTGACACCGATGAAGCTGCCGCGGCCGATCTCGCAATAGCCGGAAATCACCGCGTGCGAGGCGATGAAGACATTGTCCTGCACCACGGTGCGGTGACCGATATGGTTGCCGCTCCACAGGATGCAGTTGTCGCCGATCCGGGTGAACGGCTGGATGACATTGCCCTCGAAGAGGAAACAGTTGGCGCCGATCTGCGCATTGCGCCAGACGAACGCACGCGAACTGACGTAGCTGGCGCAGCGATAGCCGCGCCGCAGCATGTCCTGAAAAAAGCGCGTCCGCAGGCGGTTGAGCCGCGTGGCCGGGATGGCCACGAAGACCTCGTACTGCGCGGGCGGATAACGCTGTTCGAGCTCCTCAAAGGCCACCACCGGCAGCTCGGCCAGCGTGGGCCGCAGCAGGAAGTCGCGCTCCACGCTGAAGGCCGCCACGGTGTAGTCGCTGTCGTGCTGAAAATACTCGCAGGCGATCTGCGCAAACTCGCCTGCGCCAATGATCACCAGTGGCTTGTGCACGCTCATGCTTCCAACCTGCGTGCTTCCAGGCCGCTGCCAGCGCGCGCCTCGCTGAGGAACTGGTCGTAGTCCAGAATGTAGTCGGCGGGATCGTAGAACTGGTCGGCCAGCACCATCAGCACGCAGTCGGGGCTGAAGCGATGCAGGTCGCGCCACACCATGCGGCCGAGCAGCAGGCCCTGCGATGGATCGTCCAGCACCACTTCCTGCTGGCCGTGGCCGTCGCCCTGATCCAGCAGGATCGTCACCGAGCCATGCAAGGCCACCGCCAGCTGGTTGAGCTGACGGTGTGCATGCTGTCCGCGATGGACGCCGTTGCGGGTGCCGAACAGGTAATACACGCGACGTATCTCGAACGGGACATTGCGCTGCTGCTCCAACGAAATGAGCAGTCCGCGATCGTCGCCGTGGGTATGCAACTGGATGCGTTCGATGGCCATGATCGGAAGGGCGTAACCGCTGACTGCACGTAGTGCGACATGCCTGAGTGCGCCGGGATGCGCGAAAGGTTGCGCGTGGTCACGGCACTGCGAAGCCAGGTGCGCACAAGCGCAGTTGCGCACGCCGCAGCACCGCGATGTGCGGCGCATGCGAGCGAAATGCCGACTGCAACGCAACCTTTCTCCGACATCGCCGCACATATCGGTGCACGTTCACCTGGCCGCCGTTCGGCCGGCGTGGGGAGCCAGGCCTGGCAGCGCACTGCCGGAACCAACGACCACCACCGGAAGACAGATCAGATGAGTCCATCCCCCCAGCCGCCCGCCAGCGCGTCCGCCAGCGGCGCAGGCCCCATGCCGCTGCCGGAACAGGCGCCCGCAGCAGCGCGCGTGCTGCCGCTGCCAACTTCCATGCGTGTCCTGCACTGGCTTACCGTGCTGTGCCTGGCCATGGCGGCCACGCTGATCCTGCTGCGCGCCGAACTGGATGGCCGCGCACTGCGCCAGTGGCTGCTGGAAGGTCACCGCCACTTCGGCCTGTTGGTCCTGGTGTTGTTCGCCTTGCGGGTCGGTTTGCGGTTGCGCCTGCGCACGCTGCCACCCGGCCCGCCCGCCTCGCTGCCGATGCGCCTGGCCGCTGGTACCACGCATGTGACGATGTACGGGCTGATGCTCGCGTTGCCGTTGCTGGGCTGGGCGCTGAGCGGTGCCTTCGGCAAGACGGTGTATTTCTTCGGCATCCCGCTGCCCGCGTTGGTCGCACCCGATGGTGACCTCGGCGACACCCTGGGCATGTGGCACTTGAATGCCGCCTGGGCGCTGCTGGCGCTGGTGCTGCTGCATATCGGCGCCGCGCTCTGGCATCACCTGGTCTTGCGCGACGGCCTGCTGCGTCGCGTGCTGCCGGGCAAGCGCGCATGAGCCACCGCATGCCGCCCTCTGTGACCCGTTTCCTCGCCCGTTCCCGCACCGCTGCATCCCGCACTGTCGAACAAGGACTTTCCATGCCTGCTCCCCAGCCCGCTCCGCGTCGCACCGCCCCGCGTCCCGCCTCCCTGACGTCCTTGTTGTGCGTGTCCGGCCCGTTGCTGCTGCTGGCCAGCACGCACGCCCAGGCGATCCCCTCGTTCGCGCGCCAGACAGGCTCGTCCTGCGCGGATTGCCACATCGGTTCCTACGGCCCGTCGCTCACGCCTTACGGCATGCGCTTCAAGCTTGGCGGCTTCACCGATACCAATGGCGAAGGCACCAAGATTCCGGTGTCCGGCCAGCTGACCTGGGCGCGCAACAATCCCAGCCGCGGCGACAGCACCGCGCGGCTGACCCAGGCCGACCTGTACCTGGCCGGCCGGGTCAACGACAACATCGGCGGCTACTCCAAGATCCGCTCCAACAACAGCGGCAACGCCACCTTCGATACGCGCCTGGACGATGTGGACCTGCGCTTTGTCAGCAAACCGTTCCAGATGGCCGGCAAGGACACCATGCTCGGCGTCAGCGTCAACAACAATCCGGGCATTTCCGACCCGGTGCATGTGTTGCCGAATGCGTCCACCCTGACGCCGGCATCCAATGGCGGCGCGTCCACCATGCTCAGCTCCTCGTCCCTGTCCAACCGCGTCATCGGTGCCAGCGTGTACGGGCTGTACGACAAGAACTGGTACGGCGAAGTGGGCAGCTACAGCGCGTTGTCGCCCTCGGCGCAGGATCGGCTCGGCTGGCCGATCAATGGCGACCCGGGCAAGCTCAGCGACACCAGCTATGCACGTCTTGCTTACATGAAGGACATGAAGCGCCAGTTCTTCTCGGTGGGCCTGACCGCGCTCAACACGCGCCGCCAGCGTCCGCGCACCGGGCCCAGCGATGACCTCACCGATCTCGGCTACGACCTGACGTATCAATTCCTCGGCACCCGCGAACACGTGCTGTCGCTGGCTTACGTCAACATCTACGAGCGCCGCAGATACGGCAGCCCGCTGGTTCCGTCCGACCCGACCATGCCCGCACTCGACCGTGGCAGCGTGCGCGACCAGACCATCAGCATGAACTACGCGTTCAAGCAGACCTACGGCGTGCTGGCCGCGCACATGATCAACACCGGTTCGTTCGATGCAGCGCGTTATTCGCCGGTCGGCATCCCCGACACCACCAGCAATCTGATCCTGGTGTACTGGAGCCCGTTCGGGCGCGAAGGCACCTACACCACCAATGCCAACCTGCGCGTGTCGGCTGGCTGGTTCCGCTTCGACAAGTTCAACGGCAGCACCTCCAACGTGTTCCGCGGACCGCCGATCACCAATCCGCGCGACCTCGACAGCTTCACGCTGTCGGTGAACCTGGCGTTCTGATTTCCCCTGTTGCACGCAACCGTACGGACTCCCATGCCTTCATTTCCCAAGACCCTGTTGTGCGCTTCGCTGGCCGGCCTGCTGCTGGCCGGCGCCACCCTGACCGCCCCGGCGCGGGCCGCCGATGGCAAGAGCGTGTTCGCAAGCGAATGTGCCGAATGCCACAGCGCCACCCAGGGCAAGAACAAGAAGGGCCCGTCCCTGTTTGGCATCGTCAACCGCCCTCCCGGCAGCGTGGCCGATTTCAGCGGCTACTCGCCCGACCTCAAAGCTTATTCGGCCGTGCTCAAGGGCCGCTCGACGGACCTGATGCCGAACAAGGGCGTCTGGGATGCAAACAGCCTGAAGGCATTCCTGAAGCAGGACTCCAAGAAGGCCCTGCCGGGCACCAAGATGAAGTACGAAGGGCTGGAGGACGAAAAGGAACTGGACGCGCTGATCGCCTACCTCGCTACCCTGCATTGAGACCGTCCGGCAGGCGACGGACCGGCCGCGCCGGCACCCCGGCGCGGGATGCCTGCCCCAGGGCGGTCCCGGCACCGGCCTGACGGCGCCGCCGGTGGAGAGGGATGCCCGCTTCAAGCAGCGTACAGCCGGCCGGCCGCAGTGTCCGCGTCCAGCACCGCCCCCCGGACCAGCACTGCACATGTGTGCCGGGCCGCGTTGCCTGAACCGGTCCCTTCGCGTATACGGACGAAACCGTCGCAGCCGCGGCGGTCTCGTCCTGCGTGATGGGTGACTATCCCGCCCCGCCCTGTGCCGACGTCCTACGCCCTTGCCCACCGTGTCACCCGCCCAGCACGCCCCCTTACGACCGCGACGCCGCTGCGCCTGCGGCGGGCAGCAGTGGGGCGCGATCGGTGCACGCCCGACGCCGCCGGGCGTGTTGTCGCCAGGCCTGCCCTGCACGTCTCTGCGCTGCGGGCGGCACCACCGCGCGCCGTTGCGCCGCAGTCTGTTGCTGGCGCTGGTGCTGGGCCCGTGCGGCAACGCGCTGGCGGATAACCTCGGCGGCGCGGTCGCCGTGGCCTCGACCCTGATCGACCGCGGCATCTCGGTCGCCCCCAACCGCGTCACCCTGCAGGCAGCCGGCTACTGGCTGCCCTCCCCCGGCTGGTCGGTCTCGGTGTCCACGGCGCTGCAGTCGCCCTCGCTGAGCCGGCCGGTGGCGGTGACTGCCCAGGGCGCACGCGCCTGGATGCTGGACGACCGTTGGCAGATGCAGGCCAGCCTGTTGTATTACGCCTACCCCGCCGACCGCCAGTCGCGCACCTTCGACCGCCAGGAAGCGAGCCTGGCGTGGTCCTACCGCGACATGTTCACGTTCTCGCTGTCCACCTTCAATTTCCCGCGTGCGCAGCGCTCGCCCTGGAACAAGGTGATCGATGTCACCGCCAGCGTGCCGCTGTCGGCCAGTGTCAGCCTCTCGGCAGGCGCCGGCATCTCCGACTTCCCGGCCATGACCTACGGTGCCCAGAGTTCCGGCCGCTATCGGTATGGGCAACTGGGCCTGAAATGGAACCACGCCGCATGGACCGTGAAGCTGGACCGGGTGCTGACCAGCAGCAACACCCCGCGTGCGCAGGGCGGCCCCGGCGAAACGCCGTGGGTGGGCATGGTGTCGCGCGCGTTCTGATCCACCCGCAACCTTTTGCCCGCTCCCGGGCACCTAGAGGTGTCCTCTGCCGTGCGTGCCTTGATGAATGATTCCGACACCCTGGGTGATGCCACCGATCGCATGCTGCTGCGCCGCATGGCGGCGGGCGATCGCGCCGCGTTGTCCACCATGTACACCAGCTATCACGGCCGGCTGTGCCGGTTCCTGTCGCGCCTGACCCGGCGCCCGGACATCATCGAGGAAGCCATCAACGACTGTTTCTGGATCGCCTGGCAGAAGGCCGGCGACTTCCGCGGCGATTCGCAGGTCTCGACCTGGATCATGGGCATTGCCTACCGCTGCGGCCTCAAGTGCCTGCGCCAGCACGACGGCGAGGCCATCGACGATACCGCCATGGTGGAAGACCACGCCCCCAGCGCCGACGACAACGACGACCGCGAACTGCGCGACTGGCTCGACAAGGGCATGGAACGGCTGTCGCCGGACCAGCGCCTGGTGATCGAACTGGTCTATGGCGTCGGCCACAAGCTGGAAGAAGTCGCCGAGATCATGCAGTGCCCGGTGGGCACCATCAAGGCCCGGCTGTTCCATGCGCGGGTCAAATTACGCAATGTGCTGCCCGGCCTGGCCGGCGGCGCCCCCTATACGGAGACCATGCAATGAAGACGTTTTTCATCGCGCCCGGCAAGGAATGCTCGCACGCCTGGGAACTGATGCCCGCGGTCCTGCTCGACAGCGCCACCGAGGAAGAGAACACCTGGCTGATCGCGCATGTGGCCAAGTGCGCCTCGTGCAGTGCCGAGTTCGCCCAGCAGAACCGCCTGCGCCAGGCGCTGGCACTGCCGTCGGCGGTGAAGCTGGACCCCGACGCCGGCCTGCAGCGCCTGCTCGGCCGGCTGGATGCGCCGGAGCAGACCAGCGCGCCTGCGCCGCCGCCGGCAGCGCGCCGCTCCGGCAGCTGGACGGTCCGTGCCCTGGCGGCCGCGGCCCTGGTGCAGGCGATCGGCCTGGGCGTCATGGGCGTCAAGCTGGCCGCGCCGGCGCCCTCGCACGACTACCGCACGCTCAGCAGCGCCACCGCCCAGCCGGTGCCGCAAGGCGCCATCCGGGTGGTGCCGGACGCCAGGATGACCGTGGCCGACTGGGACCGCCTGCTGCATGCGCAGCAGTTGCAGGTGATCGGCGGGCCCAACGACATGGGCGCCTACACCGTGGTGCCGGCCGCACTGCAACCGCCGGCCCAGCCGCAGCGGACCGTGCAACAGCTGCGCGCCAACCCCGGCATCCGGATGGCCGAGATCGTGTCCGCGCCATGAAGCGCATGCTCGCCATCGGCGTGATCGCCGCATGCATCGGCCTTGGCACGCACACCAGCGTGCAGGCCGCAGCGCAGGAGCCGGCGCAGGTCGTCGCCGCCGGCAGCAGCACGCCACCGGCAGCCGATGCGCAGACGCCCGACAGCAGCCGCGACATCCTGCTGGCGGTGGCCAACCCGCTCAGTGCGCCGCCGGCGCGCGCCGGTTCCAGCCTGATCGGCTACGCCTCCAGTTACTACGGCGCCGGCCAGAAGGCGGCCGCGCGCATGGAAGCGCTCAAGCAGCGCTACAAGCTGCGCGAAGTCGCCGGCTGGCCGATCACCTCGCTTGGCCTGTACTGCGCGGTGTTGCAGCCGCCACCGGGCGTGTCGCGCGACGAACTGGTCACTGCGCTGGCCGACGACGACGGCGTGGAGCTGGTGCAGCCGGTGCAGGATTTCTCGGTGTTTTCCGCCGACGCGTCGGAAAAGACCACCGCGCTGTCCGGCTACAACGACCCGTACGTGGATCTGCAACGCGGCTTCATCGCCACCGATGCGGCCAGCGCGCAGACCGTCACCCAGGGCCGCGGCGTGGTGGTGGCGGTGGTGGATACCGGCGTGGACACCACCCATGCCGACCTGAAGACACGCATCCGCGATGTGCACGACCTGGTCGACGACGCGCCGGTGATGACCAGCAGCGACTCGCACGGCACCGAAGTGGCCGGCATCATCGCCGCAGGCAGCAACAACCATCAAGGCATCGTCGGCATGGCGCCCAAGGCCATGCTGAGCATCTACAAGGCCTGCTGGTATGCGCCCAGCGTCGGCGCCACCGCACGCTGCAACACCTTCACCCTGGCCAAGGCGCTGGCGGCGATCAACAACAGCTCCGCGCGCGTGATCAACCTGAGCCTGGGCGGCCCGGCCGACCCGCTGCTGAGCAAGATGCTGCAGCACCTGGTGCAGCAAGGGCGCATCGTGGTCACCGCAATGCCGCCCAACGGGCGCCTGGACGGCTTTCCCAACGATGTGCCGGGCGTGCTGGTGGTCCGCAGCAGCAGCTCCAGCGCCGCCATGCCCGGCGTGCTCAGCGCCCCCGGCAAGGACATCCTGACCACCCAGCCGAACGGCCGCTACGACTTCACCTCCGGCTCGTCGATGGCCACCGCGCATGTCAGCGGCATGGTCGCGTTGCTGCTGTCGCTGTCGCCCTCGCTCGATGCCAAGGCACTGCGCGAGCTGATGCAGCGCACCAGCAAGATCTCCGACGGCCAGTTGCAGGTCAATGCCGGCGCCGCCGTGCAGGCACTGGCGCCTCCCGCCCGACATTCCAACTGACGACACCGGCATGGCCAAGTGGATTCCCCTGTGGCTGCACAAGCTCAGCTCGCCGCCCGTCTTCTATCGCGTCGCCGGACGCGTGCGCCCGTGGGCATTGGGCCTGGCGCTGTTGCTGGGTGCGGTGGCCGCCTACGGTGGGCTGGTGCTGGCGCCGCCGGATTACCAGCAGCACGACGCCTACCGCATCATCTTCATCCACGTGCCCAGCGCCTGGATGAGTCTTTTCATCTACGCGGCGATGGGCGTGGCGGCGTTCATCGCGCTGGTATGGCGGATCAAGCTGGCCGAGGTGGTGACCATGGCCTCGGCGCCGATCGGCGCGGCCTTCACCTTCATCACCTTGTGCACCGGCGCGCTGTGGGGCAAGCCGATGTGGGGTACCTGGTGGACCTGGGATGCGCGGCTGACTTCCGAGTTGCTGCTGCTGTTCCTGTATCTGGGCGTGCTCGGCCTGTACCACGCAGTGGAAGAGCGCCGCCAGGCGATGCGCGCGGCCGGGCTGCTCGCGCTGGTGGGCCTGGTCAATCTGCCGATCGTGCATTACTCGGTGGTGTGGTGGAACACCTTGCACCAGGGCTCCACCGTGCGCCTGCTCGGCCCCTCCACGATGAGCGCAGACATGCTGTGGCCGCTGCTGACGATGCTGCTGGCCACCAAGTGCTACTACGTGGCCAGCCTGTTCGGCCGCGTGCGCGTGGACCTGCTCGCCCTGGACAGCGGCAAGGACTGGGCGCGCCGCATCGTGCTGACGGAGCGCACCGCATGACGACCCTGCTGGCGATGGGCGGTTACGGGCAATACGTGTGGACCGCGTACGCCGTGTTCGTGCTGGTGCTGCTGGCCGATCTGGCATCGCCGTGGTTGCGTCGGCGCCGCCTGCCGCGCGAACTGCGCGGCCAGCTGCAACGGCAGACGCCGCGGCGCCCACGCGATGTAGCGTCTGCAGTGCCGCTGGAGCGTGAGGCCCCATGAACGCCACCCGCAAGCAACGCCTGTGGCTGGTGCTCGGCGCACTCGCCGCCGCCGTATTGGCGGTCACGTTGATCGTGCTCGCACTGCAACGGAACATGAGCTACCTGTTCACGCCCAGCCAGGTGCATGCCGGCGCAGCGGCGAGTTATCAGCAGTTCCGCCTCGGCGGCATGGTCAAGGCCGGCTCGATCCAGCGCGCCACCGACAGCCTCACCGTCCATTTCACCGTGATCGACAAGCACGCCGCGACGCAGGTCGAATACACCGGCATTCTTCCGGACCTGTTTCGCGACAACCAGTCGGTGATCGCCAACGGGCGCATGCAGGGCGGGCGCTTTGTCGCCAATGAAGTGCTGGCCAAGCACGACGAAACCTACATGCCGAAGGAACTGAAGGACGCGATGGCCGAAGGCCATGTCGGCAAGCCGATGCCCGCCACCGCCGTGCCGCTGTCTGCGCCGCGCTGATGCGACGCGCACGGTGTTCCAGCAATCGATGATCTCTCTTCGCTGCACGATGCGATTCGCCCATGACGCCTGAACTCGGCCAGACCGCACTGATCCTGGCGTTACTGCTCTCGCTCGCCCAGGGCGTGTTGCCGCTGGTCGGCGCCTGGCGCGGCAACACCGCGTTGATGGGCATTGCGCGGCCTGCCGCGGTCGGCCAGGCGCTGTTCGTGTGGATGGCGTTCGGCCTGCTCGCCTGGTCGCTGCTGTCGCTGGATCTTTCGGTGCGCTATGTCGCCGACAACGCCAACACCGCCCTGCCCTGGTACTACCGCTTCGCCGCGGTGTGGGGTGCGCACGAAGGCTCGCTGCTGCTGTGGATCGCGATCCTCTCGACCTGGACGGTGCTGCTGGCCGCCTTCAGCCGGCATCTGCCGCAGCAGTTCGCCGCGCGCGTGCTGGCGGTGCTGGGGCTGGTGTCGCTGGGCTTTCTGGCCTTCATCCTGCTGACCTCCAATCCGTTCGGGCGGCTGTCGCCAATTCCGCTGGATGGCAACGAACTCAATCCGGTGCTGCAGGATCCGGGCATGACCTTCCACCCGCCGGTGCTGTACACCGGCTATGTGGGGTTCTCGGTGGCGTTCGCGTTCGCGGTGGCGGCCCTGCTCGGCGGCGAACTGGAACAGGCCTGGGTGCGCTGGGCGCGGCCGTGGACCAACGTGGCCTGGGCCTGCCTCACCGCCGGCATCGTTGCCGGCAGCTGGTGGGCATACGCGGAACTGGGCTGGGGTGGCTGGTGGTTCTGGGACCCGGTGGAAAACGCCAGTTTCATGCCGTGGCTGGTCGGCACCGCGCTGATCCACACCCAGGCGGTCACCGAAAAACGCGGCAGCCTGCGCGCCTGGACCATCCTGCTGTCGATCCTGGCGTTCTCGCTGTCGTTGCTGGGCACCTTCCTGGTGCGCTCGGGCGTGCTGACCTCGGTGCATGCCTTCGCCGCCGATCCGCGCCGCGGCCTGTACATCCTGATCTTCCTGATCGCCGTGGTCGGCGGCTCGTTGCTGCTGTACGCGCTGCGCGCACCCAGGATCGCCAGCGGCAAACCGTTCGCCGCCGCCTCGCGCGAGACCGCGATCCTGATCGGCAACCTGCTGCTCACCGTGGCCGCGGCGATGGTGTTGCTGGGCACCTTGTTTCCGCTGGTGGCCGATGCCTTCGGCCTGGGCAAGGTGTCGGTGGGGCCGCCCTACTTCGGCTTGCTGTTCCCGCTGCTGATGGTGCCGGTGATGCTGTTGCTGCCGTTCGGCCCCTACCTGCGTTGGGGCAAGGCCGAGGCGGCGCCGTTGCGGGCACTGGGCACGCGCGCCGGCATCGCCGCGATTGCCTGCGCGCTGGTCGGCAGCCTGTTTGCCGATGGCCAGGTCAAGGCGATTGCCGGGATCGGGGTCGCCGCGTGGGTGGCAGCCGGCACCGCGCTGTACATGCACAAGCGCTGGCGCGAGATGCCGCGCGGCCGGCGCTTTCCGGCGGAAATGGCCGGCATGCTGCTCGCGCATGCGGGCGTGGCGGTGTTCGTGGCCGGCGTACTGGTGTCCGAAAGCCTGTCGGTCGAACGCGACGTGCGCCTGGCACCCGGGCAGACCGCCGAGATCGCCGGCTACGCCTTCCGCTTCGATGGCGTGCAATTGATCGACGGGCCGAACTGGAAGGCCGAACAAGGCAGCGTGCAGGTCAGCCGCGATGGCCAGGTGGTGGCGCAACTGCATCCGCAAAAACGCCTGTACAGCAGCGAGCGCATCCAGACCGAATCGGCGATCGACCCCGGCATCACGCGCGATCTGTATGTCGCACTCGGCGAGCCGCTGGACGATCAACACATCGAATACGACTGGACGCTGCGGCTGTACTACAAACCCTTTATCCGCTGGATCTGGGCCGGCGGCCTTTTGATGATGCTGGGCGGTTTTGTCAGCGCCTGCGCCCGCCGTTTCCGTGCGCCGGCCCTCGCCGGCACGGCGGCCACGGCACCGGCACACGGCGCCCTGGTCACCGCACAGGAATCGCACGCATGAACCGCCTGCTGCCCTTGCTGGGTTTCCTGTTGCTGGCGGCGCTGTTCGGCTTCGGCATCTACTGGACGATGCAGCACAACCCGCGCGAGGTGCCCTCGCCGTTGATCGGCAAGCCGGCGCCGGCGTTCTCGCTGCCGCTGCTGGATCAGCCCGGGCAACGCGTCAGCCGCGATCAGCTGCTGGGCAAGGCCTACGTGCTCAATGTGTTCGGCAGCTGGTGCGCCGAATGCGTGCACGAACATCCGGTGCTGATGGCCCGCGCCAGCCGGCTCGGGGTGCCGCTGATCGGCTACAACTACAAGGACGCGCCTGCCGACGCCACCGCCTGGCTTGCGCAACATGGCAACCCCTATGCCTTGGTCATCGCCGATGAAACCGGCCAGACCGCGATCGACTTCGGCGTCTACGGCGCACCGGAAAGTTTCCTGATCGATGCGCAAGGCGTGATCCGCTACAAGCACATCGGCGTGCTCACGCCCGAGGTCATCGACGACGCGCTGCTGCCCGCCATCGCCGCATTGCCCAGGACCACGCCGTGATGGCGGCGCGCCGCGCATGGCGCTGGTACTGGCGCATGCAGGGCCGGCCATTGCGTTTGCTGCTGGTGCTGCTGCTGGGCGCGCTGCTTGCACCGCCGCTGGCGGCGCAGGCGGTGGACCCGCTGCCGTTCAAGAACCGCAGCGACGAAGCGCGCTACCAGCGCCTGACCGCACAGCTACGCTGCCTGGTGTGCCAGAACGAGAACCTGGCCGACTCCAACGCCGCACTGGCGCGTGACCTGCGCCATCAGGTGTTTGCGCAACTGCAGGCCGGCAGGAGCGATGCGCAGATCAAGCAGTACATGGTCGATCGCTATTCGGATTTCGTGCTGTACGACCCGCCGGTCAAGCGCGGCACCTGGCTGCTGTGGTTCGGCCCCTTGCTGCTGCTGGGCGCCGGTGCGGGCGTGGTGCTCCATACCGTGCGCAAACGTGCGCGCGCCGGCACCCCGGTGGCGCCGCCGGCGGAGGAAGAATGGTGACGACCGGTTTCTATGTCGCAAGCGCCGCGCTGGTGGTGGTTGCCTTGCTGTTGTTGCTGACGCCGTTGCTGCGCCAGCCCACGCGCAATGGCAACGCACGCTACATCTTGCCGATTGCCCTGGTGCTCGGCGTGCCCATCGCCACGGCCGGTCTGTATCGGCTGGTGGGCACGCCGGAGGCGATCGCGCGGCGCGTGTACGCGGCGGCGCAGCCCCTGGCGCAACCGGCCGCCGCGCCGCCGTCCATTGCCGGTGCTGAGCAAACGCGGGCCGCCCAGGCCGACGCTGCCGCTGACGCTGCGCAGGAGCAGAGGCTGGAAGCGTTGATGCAGCAAGCTAAAGCGCACGAGCAGGACAACCGCCCCGCCGATGCGCGTGAAGCCTATGCGCAAGCGCTGAAAATCGCGCCCGATCTCAGCGCTGCCCTGATCGGCTGGGTGGCTGCGGACATGGCCACGCGCAGCGATTTCGCCATCGACGCCGACGCACGCGCCCGCCTGCAACAGGTGGTCGCACGCGAGCCGGATCATCAACGCGGCCTGTGGCTGCTGGGCATCAGCGACTTTCAGCAGCACGACTACCGCGCAGCCAGCGCGCACTGGCGCCATCTGCATGGCTTACTCGACGCCGGCTCGCCGATGCAGAAAGCGGTGGCCGACAAGATCGCCGTGGCCGAAGCCCTGGCAAGCACGCGGCAATCCAGGCGTGCAGCGCCCTGAAGCCAGCTGCGGACTGTGTCCGCGTTCAAAGACACCACGCTGCCAGCCGGCCGAAGCGCCGCCATGGCGGCGGCCGCAATCGACCGCGTGACGCACTCAGGCCGACGGCCCCAGCACCTCGTGCAGCTTTCCGCTGAACTCGCCCAGCGTAAATGGCTTGGCGATCATGCTCATGCCTTCGGCAAGAAACTCGCCGCGATCGCGCGCGGTTTCCGCATAGCCGGTCATGAAGATCACCGGCAGATCGCCGCGCGACTGCCGCGCGATCTCCGCCAGCTGGCGCCCGTTCAGTCCAGGCAGGCCCACATCGGTCACCAGCAGATCGATCCGCCGCGGCGAGGCCAGGATCGGCAGCGCCGCATCGGCATCGGCAACCACATCGGCCTGATAGCCCAACTCGTTGAGCAGCTCGGTCACCAGCAGCCGCACCTGTTCGTCGTCTTCCACCACCAGCACCTGCTGGCCGCGCCCGGCCACCACCGCGCCGGCTTGCGGCTGCGGCGACACCGCCTGCGGATGGAGACCGGCCGGCAGATACAGGCTCACCGTGGTGCCCTTTCCCAGCTCGGATTCCACCCATACCTGCCCGTTGGACTGCTGCATGAAGCCGTAGATCATCGACATGCCCAGGCCGGTGCCCTGCCCGATCGGCTTGGTGGTGTAGAACGGTTCGAACACACGCTCCAGCACATCGGCCGGCATGCCGGCGCCGCTGTCGGTCACCGACACCACCGCGTAATTGCCCGGCGCCAGCGTCACCCCGCGCCCGAGTGCCAGCGGCTGCCCTTCGACCTGCAACTGGCGGGTGGCGATGCGCAACCGCCCGCCGTCGGGCATCGCATCGCGGGCATTGATCGCCAGGTTGAGCAGCGCGCTTTCCAGCTGGTTTTCGTCCACATACGCCTGCGGCAGGTCGGCCTGCAGGTCGGTGTCCAGGCGCACCGATTCGCCCAGCGTGCGCGCCAGCAACTCCTGCAGCGACACCACCAGATCGTTCAGATGCAGGTGCCGCGCTTCCAGCGATTGCCGGCGCGAAAACGCCAGCAGCCGTTGCGTCAGTGCGGCCGCGCGCAGGGCCGATGCCGACGCCACATCCAGGAAGCGGCCCAGCCCTTCGGTGCGACCCTGGTCGATGCGCAGGCGCGCCAGATCCAGCGCCGACAGGATGCCGGTCAGCATGTTGTTGAAGTCGTGCGCGATGCCGCCGGTCAGCTGGCCCACTGCTTCCATTTTCTGCGCCTGGCGCAATGCTGCCTCGCTGGACTCGCGCGCCAGCATCTGCTGCTGCAGCTCGGCGGTGCGCTCGGCCACCTTGATCTCGAGCAGACTGGCCTGCTGCTGGATCGATTCCAGCGCCAGCGCGCGCGCGGTGATGTCGGTGGCAAATACATGAAAGCCGTCCACCTTACCGTCCGCATCCAGGCGCGGCATGTAGCGGATCTCCGCATCCCGCCGGCGCCCGTCGGCGTGCGGCCAACTCGCCTCCACCGTCAACGCCTGCCCGGCCAACGCGGCTTCGATCCAGGCGCGACGCTCCTGCACCACCGCAGGTCCAACCACGTCCACCAAGGGCTGCCCGATCACTTCTGCAGGCGGGATGCCGATCCAGTCCTCGTACGAGCGGTTGGCAAAGCGGTACACCAGGTCCTTGTCGATGAAGGCGATCAGCACCGGCAGCGCGTCGGTGACCCGGCGCAATTCGGCCTCGCTCGACATCAGTGCGGTCTTGCTTTCGGCCAACTGCGCCATCTGGTCGCGGATCACGAACTGCTTCTGTCGCGAGCGCAATGCAGTGGAAATGGCGCTCAGCAACGACGACGAACTCAGCGGCCGTTCCAGCTCGATGACATTGGTCACTTCCGGCGGCAGCGTGGCCTGGCGCCCGCCGTGGGCGCCGCGTGGTGCACGCAGCAGCACGAACGGAATATCCGACCAGGCAGCCTGGCTCTGCAGGATGTGCGAAAGCCGCTGCAGGTCACCGCCGACCGCTTCTTCGGTCAACACCACCACACCGGAGGCATCGAGCAGGTCGTCCGCCAGCGCTGCCAGCGAGCCATACACCCGGCGTGTCAGTCCGCGCTGGCCGACGATGCCGGCAATGCTTTCCGCATCGCGGCCGAATGGCGCGATGATGTGGACGATGGATCCATCCAGGTCACAGGTAGTCAAGGGGACGATCCAGCAATGGCGTATCGTCCCCGACGAAGTGCGGCGTACCGGTCAGCACGCCGTGGAATTTCTCCAGCGGCTCGCTCAGATGGATACCGCTCGTCCCGATGCGCAACTCGCGGATCGAATCCTCATGCGCGCCACTGCGGTTCTTGATCACCGACAAGGCCTTGCGGATGCGCCCCTGCGCCTCGAAGAAGCGGAACAGGATGACGGTATCTGCCATGTAGGAGATGTTGAGGTTGCCGGTGGACATCGTGCCGACCAGGCCATGCTGCGGATTGACCAGGAAGGTGGTCACGCCGCTCTGGTTGAGATAGGAAAGCAACTCGTGCATCTGCAGCATCAACTGCTTTTCCTGCGGCATCGAGGTGAGATAGCCGTTGAGGCTGTCGATCACCAGCAAGCGGCAATCGCGCTCTTCCACACTGGCGCGCACCGCCCAGGCGAACTCGCCCGGGGTCAGTTCGGCCGGATCCATCTGATGCAGTTCCAGCAGGCCCGCGTCCAGATACTTGCGCAGATCCATGCCCAGACTCTCGGCACGCGTCAGCAAGGTGCCGGTGCGCTCGTCGAACTCCAGGATGCAGCAATGCTCGCCGCGCTCGCAGGCGGCGGTGACGTACTGCAGCGCGATATTGGTCTTGCCCGACCCGGCAGGCCCGGTCAACAGCGTGCTGGTGCCGCGCAACGGCCCGCCGTGCAGCAGCGCATCGACCCGCTCAACGCCACTGGACACCGCATCGCCAATGAACGGCACATGGTGGTCGGAGGCGATCAGACGCGGATAGATCCGCATGCCGCCGGTGGTGATGGTGATGTCGTGATAGCCGGCGATGAAATCCACGCCACGCAATTTCTGCACCTGCATGCGCCGACGCGCCGCACCGAAATCCAGCGTCATGCGTTCCAGCGAAATCACCCCATGGCACAGGCTGTGCAGATGCGCGTCGCGTTCGCCATTCTCGCCGGTGAGGTCATCGACCAGAAACACGGTGATATTGCGCGGCGCAAAGAACTGCTTGAGCGCCAGCACCTGGCGCCGGTAGCGCAGCGAATCCTGTGCCAGCAGGCGCAACTCGGACAACGAATCGAAGACCACACGCGTCGGCTTGACCCGGTCCACCTCGGCCTGGATCAGCTTGATGGTGCCGTCCAGCTCCATTTCCCACGGGTGCAGAATGGACTGCTGGCGTCCATCGCCCAGAAACGCCTCAGCCGAAGCGAGCTCGAAGATATGCAGCGCCTCCAGCGACCAGTCGTGCGAGGTGGCCACCTCGTTGAGCTCGTCGATGGTTTCCGACAAGGTCACGTACAGGCAGCTCTCGCCCTTGGCCGCGCCATCGAGCAGGAACTGCAGCGACGCTGTGGTCTTGCCCGAGCCCGGCTGGCCTTCCAGCAGGTACAGGCGGTTGGGGGGCAGCCCGCCGCGCAAGATGGTGTCAAGCCCTGTCGTACCAGTCGTAATGCGGTTTGCGATCATCGGCTTCAGATTTCCCATGGACCTAAATTTATCACGGGCGCGTCATGCGCCGCTGCGCGCGCGTGAATCGATCAGTTTGCTTGGCGCACCCTGCGCACCTGCACTACCGGCATCGTGCCGTGATCGGTGCCGCGCTTTATGACAGTTCCGACACGTTCGTCACGCGCGCAGGCCTAGCGTTGCAGCTGAAGTGCATCGCGTGGTTGCGATCGCTCGAGGACTGCGGTGAATCACGCATCATGTAACGCCCGTATCTTGCTGGTCGAAGACGACGAAGCCATTCGTGCGATGACCGCCGATATCCTGGGTGACGAGGGCTATCAGGTCACCGCTTCGCCC
The DNA here is from genome assembly GCF_003993525.1 of Xanthomonas sp. BRIP62411. Classification (NCBI taxonomy): domain Bacteria; kingdom Pseudomonadati; phylum Pseudomonadota; class Gammaproteobacteria; order Lysobacterales; family Lysobacteraceae; genus Xanthomonas; species Xanthomonas sp. BRIP62411. The sequence continues at coordinate 150,799 of NZ_QEZI01000022.1, read as the reverse complement.
GATGCCGAGCAGGCGCTGGAGCAGCTCAACCGGTCGTGCCCGTTCGATCTGCTGCTTTCCGATATCTGCCTGCCCGGCATGAACGGGCGCGACCTTGCAGACAGCGCGCGCCGTCTGTATCCCGCATTGCCCATCGTGTTCATGACCGGCTACGCCGGCTCCATTGCCAAGCGCGCGGATTTTCTCGATACCGGCATGCGCCTGTTGACCAAGCCATTTTCCTTGCGTGACCTGCTCGGCATCGTGCGCACCGCGCTGTAGGCGCACCCAACCGCCCGCAACGTGCTCCACCTCCGCGTCACGGCGCTTTGCGCTCCAGCAGTTGCGCCACACGGCGCTCCAGGTCGACCGCCAGGAATGGCTTGGTCAACACTTCCATGCCCTCGTCCAGCTGCCCGGCGCCTACCGCCGCCGTTGCCGCATAACCGGTGACGAACAGCACCGGCAGTGTCGGCCGGTACTGCCGGCCCGCGTCGGCAACCTGACGTCCGTTCAACCCGCCGGTCAGGCCGACGTCGGTCACCAGCAGGTCGATCGCTTCCTGCGAACGCAGGCGCTCCACCGCCGCGCTGCCTTCGGCGGTCTCGATGACACGGTAGCCCGCTTCGCCCAGCACTTCGGACATCAGCACGCGGATCGCGGTTTCATCTTCCACCAGCAGCACCGTGCAGCTCTGCGCCGCCGAGTGCACCGGTTGCTCGCTCGCCGGCACCGTCTCGTCCTGCGGCAGCGCGCCGTTGAAGCGCGGCAGGTACAGCGCCATCGTGGTGCCCACGCCCACCTCCGAGTCGATCCGCACGTGCCCGCCGGACTGACGGGTGAATCCGTAGATCATCGACAGCCCAAGACCGGTGCCCTGCCCGATCGGCTTGGTGGTGAAGAACGGTTCGAAGACCTTGGACATCACCTCGGCGCTCATGCCGGTGCCGGTGTCCTGCACGCTCAGGCACACGTACTCGCCGACCGGCAGGTCCAGCTGCTGGGCGGCTTCGGCCTCCAACACCCGGTTGGCGATACCGATGGTGAGCTCGCCGCCATCGGGCATCGCATCGCGCGCATTGATGCACAGGTTCAGCAGCGCGTTTTCCAGCTGTGGTGCATCCACCAGCACTTTCCAGGCATCGGGTGCGGGGCGCAGCCGCAAGGCAATCGACGGCCCCAGCGTGCGCGCGATGATGTCGTGCATGCCGTGCACCAGTGCCTGCACCTCCAGCGCGGTGGGCGCCAGGGTCTGCCGGCGCGAAAACGCCAGCAGCCGCTGGGTCAACGCGGTGGCGCGCGCGGCGCTGGATTGGGCCATCTCCACATAGCGTTCCAGGCGGTCGTACTTGCCCTGTTCGATCCGCGTCTGCAACAGCTCCAGGCCGACGCTGATCGCGGTCAGCAGATTGTTGAAGTCGTGCGCCAGCCCACCGGTCAGCTGGCCAACCGCCTCCATCTTCTGGCTCTGGCGCAGCTTCTCTTCGGCCAGCAACAACGCCGCGCTGCGTTCGCGCACACGCTCTTCCAGCGTTTCGGTCAGCTGGCGCAGCTGCTGTTCGGCCAGCCGCTTGTCGGTGATGTCGGCAGCGGTCCCGAACCACTCCACGATCTGCTCGCGCTCGTCCAGCAAGGGGATCGCGCGCATCAGGGTCCACCCCACCTGCTGATCGGCATCCAGCACGCGGTATTCCAGATCCAGCCCGGACTTGTTGACGATCGAATGCGCAATGGCTTCGGACAGCCGTGCGCGGTCGTCCGGGTGCACCATCTCCTGCTGCCAGTTCAGGCTCGACGAGAGCGCATCGCTCAGCGCGCCCTCGCCCACCAGCTGGCGAAGCTCGCGCCAATCGGCCGTGGCCGAAAAAATCGATTGCGAGGACGCGCGCACCAACGCATCCAGCCGGCGCTCGCTCTTGCGCAAGGCTTCGCTGGCCAGCCGCTCGGCGGTACGGTCGCGCAACACCTTGACAAAGCCGATCGCCGCACCGGTTTCGTCGCGCAGCACCATCAGCGAACCATTCGCCCAGAAGCGCTGGCCGGACTTGCGCACATGCCAGCGCTCGTCCATGCCGCTACCGCTTTCCAGCGCCGCCGCTGCCTCGATCAGGATCTGCCGGCGCTCCACGTCTTCCGGGGTGAAGGTGCGCTCAAGCGTCTGGCCGAGCATCTCGGCCTCGCTCCAGCCCAGGATGCGCTGCGCGCCCTCGTTCCAGGACGTCACCAGGCCGTACAGGTCGGTGGCGATGATCGCGTAGTCCATCACGCTGTCCAGGATCTGCCGGTTGCGCACTTCGGCTTCGCGCACCGCGCGTTCCAGGCCGATGCGATCGGTGATGTCCAGGCCCTGCACGAAGACGCCGGAGACGGTGCCGTCGGCACCGGCGATCGGCTGGTAGACCAGATCCAGCAGGCGCCGCTCCACCGCGCCGCCCGGCTCCACCTGCACGTTGTAGGCGAGCGCGTTGGCCGTGTAGGCGCGCCCGGACTGATACACCTCGTCCAGCAGACGCAGATGCCCCTGCTCGACCAGATCGGGCAAGGCCTCGGCCAGGGGCTTGCCGATCACGTCGCGGTGGCCGATCAGGCGCGAATAACACGGGTTGGCAAATTCCACCCGATGCTGCGGACCGCCCAGGAACGCCATGAACATCGGCGCCTGCTCGAACAAGCGGATCAGCCGTTCGTGTTCATCGGCAAGCCGGTTCTGCGCCACCTTGCGGGCGGTCACTTCGTTGGTCACGCAAAACGCGCCGCCCACGCGTCCATCGTCCAGATAAATCGGCGAGAACGAGAACGTCCACCAAGTGTCTTCCGGCGTGCCGTAGCGGTTCATGCCGATCGGCACTTCATCGAAGCGCGAGGCGCGCCCGGCGAACGCGGCCTCGATCGGCGCACGCACGGCCTCCCAGGCATCGGCCCACAAGTCCCGCAACGGCGCACCCAGGGCGTGCGGCTGCCGCGGCCCCAGGATGGGCGCATACGCATCGTTGTAGAAAAAGGTCAGCGCATCGCCCCACACCACATACATGCTTTCCGGCGAGCTGAGCATCAGGCTGACGGCATTGCGCAACGGCGACGGCCACTGCGTGGTCGGCCCTAGCGAGGTTGCGGCCCAGTCGTATGCGCGCACGGCCTGGGCCATGGCGCTCTGGCCATAAGGAAACGGCGCGCTCATGCGGCGCCCGGGCGTGCTGCCGTCCAGCGGCAGGCGTCATGCATGCAGCGCGCAACGCGGTGTGCGGCCAGCTTACCAGTCACCCAAACAAGCATCTTTGACAAAACCATTGAAGAGGAATCAGGGGCCAACGCCGCGCATCGCCGGCCGGCAGGGTCGGACATGCCGGCCTGACCTGCCAGCGCAACGCCCTCCGGCATCGCCGTCGGCACAGCGCGCAGCGTGCAGCGCCCGCCTACGTTACAACACCCAGGTGGCTGACGTGACCTGACTGCGCGCCGGCCCACCGCACCGCGCGCGTCGCTGCCCGGCATGCTTGGCTGGGAGACCTCGCCATGACGCGCAGGCAGTGCCCCGTGGCGCGGGTGCCCGGATAAAATCGCCAGCTGGCCCAAAAGGCGTGGCACGGTAACGCAGATGCAGGATCGCGACGTACTCATTCACCCCCTGGCCGCGGTAGCACCGGGGTATCTGGCCAACCATGCTGCGCGGGTCTTCAATCGCCTGGTGGATGCGCAACTGCGGCCGCACGGCATGTCGCTGGCACTGATCGGGCCGATCATGCTGCTGTCCTGGAAAGGGCCGATGCTGCAACGCGACCTGGTGATCGCCTCGGCCGTGAAGCAGCCGGCAATGGTGGCCCTGCTGGACAAGCTGGAGGGCCTGAAGCTGATCAAGCGCGCCCCAACGCCGCAAGACCGCCGCGCCGCGGTGGTGTCGCTCACGCCTGCCGGGCGCAGGATCGCCGAGATCGGCGGCAGGATCCTGACCGATCTAAATGCCGATGCGCTGAAAGACTTCTCCCCCGAGGAGGCGCAGCAGACCGTCGCGTTCATGCAGCGCCTGATCGCCAACCTGGAGCAGCGCGACCAGGGCATGTAATATCACCTCTGATATTAATTCTTCGGGTGATCTGTCATGCCGCGTCGCATCCTCATCACCGGCGCAAGTGTCGCCGGCAACACCGTGGCGTGGGCACTGGCCCAACAAGGCCTTGAGGTCACGGTAGTCGAGCAGGCTGAACAGTTTCGCGATGGCGGCCAGAACATCGACGTGCGCGGCGTCGGCCGCGAGGTCCTGCGGCGCATGGGCCTGGAGCAGGCCGCACTCGACCACGGCACCGGCGAGGAAGGCACCGCCTGGGTCGACGAACACGGCCACGCGGCGGCGACCTTCAAGACTGACGACATCGACGGCGATGGCCCGACCGCGGAACTGGAAATCCTGCGTGGCGACCTCGCCCGCCTGCTCTATGCGGCCGCCCGCCAGCACGTGGAGTATCGGTTCGGCGACCGCATCGCCAGCATCGCCGACGACGGCAATGCCGCCACCGTCCACTTCCAGAGCGGGCACAGCGAGCGCTTCGATGCCGTCATCGTCGCCGAAGGGGTCGGCTCGGCCACGCGCGAGCTGCTGTTTCCCGGCGAGAACGCGCCGCGCTGGATGGATCTGACCATCGCCTACTTCACCATCGCACGCACCGCCGACGATGACCGCCTGTGGCGCTGGTATCACACCACCGGCGGGCGCAGCATCTCCTTGCGCCCGGACCGGCACGGCACCACGCGCGCCATGCTCTCGCTGCAGAAAGCCTCAGAGGGCGAACAGGACTGGGACGTGGCGACCCAAAAGGCCTACTTGCGCGAACGTTTCGCCGACGCCGGCTGGCAGGCGGCGCGGGTGCTGGACGGCATGGACAGCACCGAGGATTTCTACTTCGACGCCTTGCGGCAGGTCCGCATGCCGCGCTGGCACGCCGGCCGTGTCGTGCTCACCGGCGACGCGGCCTGGTGCGCAACCCCGCTGGCCGGCATCGGCGCCACCCTGGCAGTCACCGGTGGCTATGTGCTGGCCAATGAGATCGCACGCGCCCAGACGCTGGAACAGGCGTTTGCCGCCTACGCCGCGGCCATGCGGCCGATGGTCGACAAAGGCCAGGGCGTGCCGAAGATCGGCCCACGGCTGATGAATCCGCACAGCCGGCTTGGCATCCAGCTGTTGCACGGCGCACTGAAATTCGCCAGCCAGCCCAGCATCCAGAACATCGCCACCAAGCTGATGACGCCGTCGATGCAGGCGCCGGACCTGTCGCGCTACGACTGAACCAAATGGATCAGTGGCTGCGCTGCCATGGCGGCAGTGCGCGTGCTGAGCTCCACACCGGCCATCGGCCGCAGTTCCCTCGCAGCGGCCGCCTCCCCGCGCCACCCCTCATCGAGCTGGATCGGCGTATCTCCGGGGGCTGAGAGGCGCCGCAGCGCGTCACTTCGGCCATGCCCGCCGCTTGCGACCTCGCCCACCCTGGCCAGGCGCCAGCGCGAGGCCAACCGTGGATGAATCCCTCCGGCCAGATGGTTTCATTTCCGATGGCCGAAGCCGCTAACGAACAGGTCGAGACATCCTTCGTGCAGCGGCAACGCTGCCGGCCCCATCGGTGTCCCGGGCGCATCGCCTCCCAGCTGTTGCTGGGATTCTCCCCGCTCTTCCGCTCGCCGGATCACCGATCAAACTCCCTATGTCCCTGCTTTCGAATCTGCGCATCGGTCAGCGCCTGGCCCTCGGCTTCCTCGCGATCATTGTCCTGATGGTGATCCTCACCATCGTCGGCATCCAGCGCGTGCGCAGCATCGACCAGCAGCTCACCGCCATCAACGAAGTGAACAGCGTCAAGCAACGCTATGCGATCAATTTCCGTGGCAGCGTGCACGACCGCGCGATCGCCCTGCGCGATGTCGTGCTGCTGGACGACCCGGCAGACCGGCAGACGGCAGAGCAATCGATCGACAAGCTCGCCGCGGACTATGCCCGCTCCGCCAAGCCGCTGGACGACATGATCGCGGCCTCCACGGACGCGGAAGAAAAGGCCATCCTGCAGCGGATCAAGGCCATCGAGCAGCGCACCATGCCGTTGATCGCGCAGGTGCGTGCGTTCCGCGATGGTGCCGACAAGCCGCATGCCGAACAACGCCTGCTGCAGCAGGCGCGCCCTGCCTTCGTCGCCTGGCTGGCCAGCATCAACGCCTTCATCGACCTGCAGGAAGCCAAGAACCGCGCGGCTGCCAAGGATGCGGTCACCACTGCGCGCGGCTTTGCGATGCTGATGGTGGTCTCCACCGTCATCGCCTTGCTGCTGGGCGCCACCATTGCGTTGTTGCTGACCCGCAGCGTGGTGCTGCCGTTGCGGCAATCGCTGCGGCTGGCCGAGCGCATCAATGACGGCGACCTGCGCAGCCAGGACCTGCCCACCAGCAAGGACGAATCCGGCCAGCTGCTGCGCGCCATGCAGCAGATGCAGCGCCGCCTGCAGGATGTGATCTCCGCCCAACGCAGCATGGCGGCCCGCCACGATGCCGGCGAGATCAGCTACCGCACCGACGCCCAGCAGTTCCCCGGTGAATACGGGCACATGGTGCAGGACACCAACGCCCTGGTGCATGCGCACGTGCAGACCCAGCTGCGCATGACCGAGGTCATGGGCAGCTATGCCATCGGCGACCTGGCACCGGAAATCGAGCAATACCCCGGCGAAAAGGCCGCCATCACTGCCACCATGCAGCAGGTCAAGCAAAACCTGCGCGCCATCAATGCGCAGATCCAGCAGCTCACCCAGGCTGCATGCGCCGGTGACTTCGCGCTGCGCGGCCAGCCGGAAAAGTTCGAGCACGACTTCCGCCTCATGGTCGAAAACCTCAACACCATGATGGCCACCTCCGATACCAACCTGGCCAGGTTTTCCGACCTGTTGCGGTGCATCGCCGATGGCGACCTGACCGTGCGTATGACCGGCAACTTCCACGGCGTGTTCGCCTCCATGCGCGACGATGCCAACAGCACCGTGCATCGCCTGACCGACATCGTCACGCATATCCAGACCACCTCCAACAGCATCGGCTTTGCCACCGAAGACATCGCCAGTGGCAACCAGGAACTGTCCCGCCGCAGCGAACAGCAGGCCGCCAGCCTGGAAGAAACCGCCGCCTCGATGGAAGAGCTGACCTCCACTGTCAAGCAGAACGCCGAGCACGCCGGCCGTGCCAATCAGCTCGCGCTGGGCGCCGCCGCCATCGCCTCGGAAGGGCGCGACGTGGTCGGCCAGGTCATCGAACAGATGTCCGGCATCGAGGCCTCGTCCAGGCGTATCGCCGACATCATCTCGGTCATCGACGGCATCGCCTTCCAGACCAACATCCTCGCCCTTAATGCCGCCGTCGAGGCCGCACGCGCCGGCGAACAAGGCCGAGGTTTTGCCGTGGTCGCCTCGGAAGTGCGCACCCTCTCGCACCGCTCATCGGACGCCGCCAAGGAGATCAAACGCCTGATCGACGACTCCGTGCAACGCGTCGCCGACGGTGCAACGCTGGTGCACAAGGCCGGCACCACCATGGGCGAGGTCGTCACCAGCGTCCAGCATGTCACCGACATCATGGGCCACATCTCCGCCGCCTCGCTGGAACAGGCCGGCGGCATCGAACAGGTCAATCGGACCATCGCCCAGATGGACGAAACCACCCAGCAGAACGTCAGCCTGGTCGAAGCGGCGAGCACCGCCGCACGTTCGCTCGAAGCGCATTCGACGCAACTGACGCGGGCGGTCGAGGTATTCAAGGTCAATGCGTCGGTGATCTAACCGGGCGGATAGCGTGGCCTGCCGCCGGTCCGGACCAGAGCCGACGTGCAGCGATTGGTGATCGGCAACCTGCGCCGCCCGGCGCCGGATGGCCGCTCGGGTAAAGGGGGAAAACGACAACGGCAATCGCACGGGGATGCCGGGACGAGGTGGATCGGCCGCTGATGCGCTGGTTCATGACATCCCGGCTCGCCGGGTCACACAGTGTCGTTGCCAGGTGCACAGATCAGTCGGCTCGCCTTCGCTGCCAGCGCTCGCACACTGCTGGCGCCTGCGCGAGAGCACCACGGCGAAGTGACGCCACATCGCCGTGATGTGATTGCTACCCAGGTGCAGCTCGCCGAACATCAACTTTTATTTGGACAACATGCGAGCATGACCGCCATGCAACGTATCCGCCTCTTCCGCAGACCAGTACTTGTAGCGCTTCTGGCCGTTTCACTTGCCGGATGCGCGGCGGCTGGCTCCATCACTGCCCGGCCCATCGAAGGCCCGGTACGGCTGGGAGACATCGCGGCGGTCGATGGCCCCAGGGTTCGTCCCGACCGCGTCATCGAAGACAGCCGTTGCCCGGCCGAGGTGCAGTGCGTCGTGGCGGGCCGGTTGATCGTCAGGGCAACCGTGCTCGGCGGGGGCTGGTCCAAACAGATCGATCTCACGCTTGGCGTGCCGGTGGCTGTGGCCGATGGCCAGTTGACGTTGGTCGACGCCACTGCTCCACCAGCAGACTCGGCAACGGCCTCCGCATCCGACATGCGCTTCACCTTCCGCTTTCAGGGTGGCCGTTAATCACACTACTTCAGACCCTTGGCGAAGCAGCACGAACACGGGGTTCTACAGGTGCCAGCACGTCATCCAGCGCTGCTCGTAGCCGTTGAACCGAGACATATGCCTGCTCTCGCGTTGCAAAGCTCGAGAATCCCATGAGCAAACCGCCCGACGATGAGGGCCGGATTCGCCACCTGCTCAATGCCTGAAGTGGCAGTCCGTGGGATTGGGCGGCCTGCGCCAGCAACGCATCACGTTGCCCTGTCGCGGGATAGGCCAGCACCTGGAGTCCGCCTGCCTGGGGCTAGATCGCCATGCGGGAACCAAAGATATCGGTGAGCGCATCGACCAAATAGCTGCGCCTCTGACTGTAGAGCGCACGCATCTTGCGCAAGTGACGGGAGAAGTGCCCTTGCTCCATGAACTCGGCGACCGTGGCCTGTGAAACGAAGGATCCCACACCGCCAAGCTGCCCGGCTGCATCGGTGAAACGTTCGATCTGGGCCTTGGGGACAACCAGATAGGCCATCAATGCAGGTTGCCCGCGATGCTTGGCACTGCAAATAGTCCATCAAGGCACGGAATGGGAGCTTGCCGGCCGGCAGGAGCCTGATCGGCACACGGTTGCAGTAGCTGCTCACCGTTGCCTTCGCCGATCCAAGCGCGACGTACGGCTCCGCTATGCACCGCGTCGCCAAGTGCCGTGCATCAAGCACGGGCATCGCAAGCGCGGCCTGGTCGCGATCCCAGCTAGGATTGACCTCTGGCCTGGGGAAAACAGCGCTCCATTCGATCCGTCCACGCTGCCAGCTGCTCGAGCGTATACGCCTCGATGGGCTTTGCCATTGTCGACGCGGCTTTATGTTGTGAAGCAGTTGCAATCAACGACGAAGAAAGGCGATCCCAGCAACGCATGAGCAGCACGGGAGATGGATGCGAAGCAACCACTGCCTCAAGCACCGCACCTTGAGCCACCCTTGCTGCCTGCAGGTCGCTCAACGCATCCACAACCGCTGTCATCCATTGCTCGTTCAACTGCTCCATACCTGTCAACAACGCTGTGGGAAGCACATAGCGTATCCGGATCCACAGGCTATTGGTGGCGCCATGTGTTCCTCGTTGCAAACACAGCTGAACCAGCAAGGTGATGCGGGGTTCAAGCAGAGCGTTGGCCCGACATACGTCTGCAGGCACCGGTGGCCGACGCAGTCGCTGCGGCATACACCCATCGCACGAAGAGATACATGCCAGTGCTACACCGGGCGGGCTTGTTGATGATCGACGCCGGCTGACTGCCTGCGTCATTGGCCGGCCCCATGACGGTGACCGGATCATGGCCGAGACCCTGTCCATGCCCCACCCCTCTTCGCAGATAGCAGCCCATGCCCTCTGGCACAGGACGCTTGTCGCTCCTGTTGCTACCGTTCAAGGACCTACTCGATCCTCCTTCCAGCATGTTTCAACAAGGCGACGCAACCGCATATCACCGCCCGGGCAGTCCTGCGCTGGGACATCCTTTGGCACGCATCGCAGCGATCGCAGTCATCCTCGTGCTGGCGCACTACCGCTGGTTGCAGTTTCCCTGGCGGATGCCGGTGGTCGGCGTGCTAGGTATCGCGTTGGTCTGGCTGGAAACGCGCTCGCTGGGTTCCTGCGGACTGCAGCGCCGGCCCTTTCGCGCCTGGCTTGGTTGGACACTGCTGCTGCTCGCGCTCGTCATCGGCTTGGTCAATCCGTTCGTGCAACCGCTGATCGATGCCCTGACCGGGACCAAGGCCGATTACAGCGGCTACGGTGCATTGCGTGGCAACTTCAACGCGGCCGCCCAGCTGGCAGGCGGCGCCTGGCTCAGCGCCGCGCTGGGCGAAGAACTGGTCTTCCGTGCGTTCTTGATGCACCACCTCGATCACGTGCTGGGCCGCTATCGTGGGGGCCAGGTGATGGCGGCAGTGGCAGGGGGAGCACTCTTCGGCGCGATGCACCTGAGCCAAGGCATCTCGGGGGTGCTGCTGACCGGGTTTGTCGGCGCCTTGTTTGGCTATGTCTACCTGCGATCAGGACGCAACCTGTGGGCGACGGTCCTGGCGCATGGGTTGATCGATACCTGGGGCATTGCGACGCTGTACCTGGGCTGGTATTAGGAAGCACGCACCCTGATCCGCTTGCTCCAGTGCTTGACTGCCAGGAGTCCTTGCCACGTCGTCCGCACCTGCTGTGCGATGACGACTTGCCTTCCCGACACAAGCAGATTGCCCAGACATGACCACCGATAACGCGCTCTCGATCGTCCAGGCGCAGCTGGACGCCTACAACGCCAAGGATATCGACGCATTGCTGGCGACCTATGCCGACGATGCCGAGCATTACACCCTGCACGGCCCCCGACTGGCGAAAGGACACGCCATGCTTCGCGAGCGCTTTCTCGCCCGCTTCGAAGAGCCGGACCTGCATGCGCGGCTGTTGTCGCGGACCGTCGTCGGCAACATCGTCGCCGATTCGGAGCTGATCACCCGCAACCTTGCTGACGGGACCAGTCTTGTTGAGATGCTCTGCATCTACGAGGTGGCCGATGGAAAAATCCAGAGGGCCTCATTCGCTACCGGCGCACGCATTGCCACTGCACCTGCGCGATGAACATCCCAGGCGAGCGGTTTGCACCGTGCGCCTTTTTTCAGGCCGAGCGTAAAAAAGCCAGCGACTGCATTCTGGTCTTCAGCGCACCGCCCTGCATCCCGGCATCGCCAGGCCGCAGGGCGGCGCGCTGGCTGCATGCGTCATGCAGCCAGCGCGAGCTTCGCCTTGCCACTGACGCTGCGTGAACTATTGGCAACACTCTCCACCAGCGCGGTCGCCTGATCTTCCAGTGCGCGGGCCGACGATGCCATGGTGTCGACGAGCGCGGAGTTTTGCTGCGTGGCCGCATCCATCTGGGAGATCGTTTGATTGATCTGCTCGATGCCGGCGCTCTGCTCGTGACTGGCCGCCGCAATGCCACCCATGATGTCGTTGACCTGCCTCACCGACGACAGCAGCTCTTCCATGGCCTTGCCCGCCACGTTGACCTGCTCCGCGCCCTGCCCCACCTTCGCGCCTGAATCGGCGATCAGGTCGCGGATCTCCTTGGCGGCCATGGTGCAGCGCTGAGCAAGGCTGCGCACCTCCGAAGCGACGACCGCAAAGCCGCGTCCCTGCTCGCCTGCCCGCGCCGCTTCCACGGCCGCATTCAGGGCAAGGATGTTGGTCTGAAACGCGATGCCGTCGATGACGGTGATGATTTCGCCGATCTTGCGCGATGACGCCTGGATCGCTGCCATCGTGCTGACCACCCCATTGACCAGCTCGCCGCCATGCAGCGCGGTCTCTGCGGCCTGGCTCGCCAGCGAATTGGCCTGACGCGCGCCTTCGGCGTTCTTGCGAACGATGCTGGTCATCTCCTCCATGGAACTTGCGGTTTCCTCGAGGGCGGCCGCCTGCTGTTCCGTGCGCCGTGATAGGTCATCGTTGCTGCGCACGATATCGCCTGCCGCGTTGCTGAGCGTGTTTGCCACCTCGCCCAACTGACGTCCGGCTTCCACGTCCATCAACGCGCCCACCGCGCGCAGTGGCGTGCCATCTGCCGCGCGCTTGGTCAGACCGCGTGCGCGGAACCAGCGGTACTGGCCGTTCTTGAGTTGCAGGCGATACTCGATGTCGAAGTTGGTGCGGCCACTGCGGTCGTTCAGATGCGCTGCGAACGCATTCAGAGAACGCTCCTTGTCTTCCGGGTGAAGCCGTGACGCCCAGCTATCGAGCACATTGGGGAACTCCTGCTCGGACTCGAAGCCAAGCAGGTGGCGGAACTGCTGCGACCACCAGAACTCGTTGCTCGGATTGATCGGGTCACCCGCGATCACGCTCATGTCCCACAACCCATCGCTGAGCATCTGCGAGCCGAGCTCGAAGCGCGTCAGCGTGATGTCGAGGAACTGCTCCCGCTCACGGCGCTCGGTGATGTCGGTGAGCGACCCGGCCACACGCAGCGGCAGGCCTTGCGCATCGCGCTCGGTCGTGCCGAATGCGCGGAACCAGCGGTATTCGCCGGACTTCAGGCGCAGGCGGTTTTCCACGTCGTAGGGAGTGCGACCACTGCGATCGGCAAGGTGTGCCGCGAATGCATCCAGCGTCGGCTGCTTGTCGTCCGGGTGCAGGCACGCGACCCAGCTGTCCAGGACGTTGGGGAAATCCTGTTCGGACGCAAAACCCAGCAGCCGGCGCATCTGCGGCGACCACCACACCGGGCTGTCCGGATGCGTGGGATCTCCGCCGATGACGCCGATATCCCAGAGCCCGTCAGTGGTGCCGCTGGCGACCAGTTCGAAGCGCCCCTCCAGATGGCGCAACGCGGTCGTCGCCTCTTCCGCCCGGGCCTGTGCCAGATCGCGCTCCTGCTGTGCCGCACGCAGCGACTCGGCCAGCTTCCTGAGAAGCAGAGCCGGCCCATTGTTCGGCCATTGCGCAGTGCCGCCGTTCAACGTGGCATCAACCGCTTTGGTCAGCGCGTCCACCTTGTGGCTGTCGGAGAAAAACATGGCGACCTCTGCTACTTGCGTTAGGGATGCGTCCCTAGCGGCAGCGATCGGTCCTTCTTGAGAGTGGTGTCCCGATCTGACAGCCCGGATGGGTCCAGCATTCAGCTGGACGTGACCGGCAGCGCTGGTGGAGAGGGGCTGACACCTGCAACTTCCTTGCCACGCGGGGCCGGGCCAACGCCGGCACGCCAAGTGGACTGACGTTGTCATCCATCTCTTGCGAGTTCTCAAACACTCCTGGCTGGCAGCTGCAGTCCGGGGCACGCAGACCACGCGGGGCCCGGGGCAATACGGCAAGGTCAAGCAACGACCGCGCTAGACGCCGGCCGGCTCGTGGATCGGGCAGCGATTGAACTCGGCGCGGAATCGGCGTGATGCTGCCATCACGACACGGCGCGCCCGGTTGATGGCGCCCAGCGGCCGGTGAGCGGCCAGGGCATGCCACGGCGAGAAGGCGATGCGGTCTTCCAGCCGTTGCGAGTTCTCCCCATCCCAGCCGGCCTGGCGCTCGACGACCACACGCGCCACTGCGACAAAGGGGCTGATGGATTGCGGCCACTCCGTCGAGGCATCCTCGACCGGCATCTTGTCCACATCCCGGCACAGCTGCACGCGCAGCTCCCACTCGGCGGGGCTATCCAGGGTGCTGATGGCGTGATGAACGGCATCGCGTTGCGCGTCCTGGGAGTCGCCCACGTCCTCACCATCCAGTGCGAGGAGGTTGCTGGACACCGGCGCAAGCGAGAACTTGGCGATATAGCGGCCGTAGAGATACGGCACCTGCGAAAAGAAGGTTTCGCCCAGCGGATGAATCTGCGGCTGCCCGCCCAGCTGCTTGATGCTGCCACTTCCAGCGCCGATCTTCTCAAGGCTGTTTTCCACCCCTCGAAGCACTTTTGAGAGCGCTGCCTTGGCACGCGGGGCCTTCTCAGTGGTCGTCGCAAGAACACGAAAATTACGCAAAAAACCGTCAGGACCCGGCGTGGTGAAGGAAGGGCCATTGACCATCAAAAAATCCTGACTGTGCTTTTCGTCTCCACCCTCCACGCGCTCGCCACTCACGCCCAAGACCTTCAACGCCAACGCACGCGGAGTCGAAACCGCATCGCTCAACTGTTCTGCAGGCGGTGATGACAAGCGGATATATGAATCGTATTGCCCGGGTTCTGCGAACAGGCCTTGCCGTAGCTCTTCCGGCAGATCGTTGAGCACGGTGAGTTTGGCGGTCAGCAGGCCCTGCCCTTTCGCATGGACCGCGCGGTGCGCATGCCCCTCCTTCTCAGCCACGGTCGTTGCCATGTCAACGAACAGCGCTTCCAGGGAACGGATGGTTTCCTGCTCACTGACGCTGGGCGTTTCCAGATCGGGGCGGTATTCGACGGGCGGATTCATGCGGTTCCTGGCTTTATGGCTGGTAAGGCCACTGTGCTACACGCCCTGTTTACGCCCCGTCGAAACTAACAAGCGGATCAACGGTGGATGCTGCACATGTCGCCTTGCCCGGCCGTCACCGATGGGCGCTCCTGCCCAAGCCCGCCATGCTCACCGACCTGATCAACGCGGCAGGGTTCACAGATACAGGAGTGCCCATTGAGGGGCGGGACGCGATGCCGCTCCTTCACGAATTCCTGCGCTGGCGGGACTAACGTAGGATCGCTCGCTTACCTCTAGGGCGTATGGGCATGTGGAAACGAAATGGCTTATCGATCGTGCTCCTCTTCTTGCTTCTCTGCTTCTTTGGAGGCCAGGTGTGGACCGGCTTCCTGGCACACAATCAAGAACTCGCTGATAAACACCGTGCGACATTGGATCTGTGGAACTACCTGCACAGCGGGCACTTCGTCAGCGCCACCTTCGAGAACTGGGAAAGCGAGTTTCTTCAGATGGGCATGTATGTCCTGCTGACCGTCAGCCTCCGCCAGAAGGGCTCGGCTGAATCACGCCCCTTGGACGAAGCTCAGGAAAAACAGCGCATCGAGGCTGGAACGATGCCTTGGGCCGTTCGCAAAGGTGGGCTCTGGAAGACCTTGTATGGTCATTCCCTGGCAATTGCCTTCGGGGCCCTGTTCCTCATGAGCTTCTCCTTGCACCTGGCGGGCAGCTGGCGTGCGGAAGTGGATGAGCAGGTGGCGCTTGGACAGCCTGCCCCCACGTGCTGGGAGCACCTCTGGAGCAGCAGCTTCTGGTTCGAGTCCTTCCAGAACTGGCAAAGCGAATTTTTGGCTGTGCTTTCATTGGTCATCTTGACCATCTTCCTACGCCAGAAGGACTCGCCTCAGTCAAAACCACTGGCCGCCCCGCACAGCCAGACCGGCGATTGAGGGAGTCAGGCCGTCCCGCTTTGCTGATCATCCACATTTCCCTGTCTTGTCACTGTGCCGGGGCCAGCAGGGGTAGATAAAACGCGCAGAAGAGCCGCGTTTACGAGATCCGCTTCATGCGCGATGGTCCGGGCTTGGCGAGGACCCGCGTCACCCAGCGGCCCCTATCAACAGACTGCAAGCACCATGCGAGCGGAGCGTGCGCCGGGTGTGGCCGACCACGTCCCACTCAGGCACTCCACAGCTACCGGTGGGTCGAACCATTGGACGTCGCGTTCTCCTTCCGATTGGAGGGCTGCTTATCCCGGCTCTCGGCTCCGTGCGCGTGTCCACCGCTTGGGTCCTGGATTTGGATCACCGTCCCCTGTTGCCAGGCGTCTGCCCCCGGATCTATGTTCGGCACGGGGATATCGGCGCGACGCTTTCGCTTGTCCTCGCTACTGACGCCAAGCCGCGCATCGCGAGTGGCCACCATCTCCGGGTTCGCTTGGCCATCGGCAGTGAAGCCCATCATCAACTGCGGCATGCCTCGCGGAAGGTCCTTGTCCAAGTCGGTGTGCCAGGTGTGCCAGGTTTTCCCGTACGTGCGGATGAGCTTTTCCATGAGCTCATGCTCGGCCACCTCCGGGATCCCTGGCGCGACCAGCTGCCCCGATGTCACCTCCTGGACGTGGCTATGCCAGAGCGCCTTCTCCTGCTCAGGCAGGCCCGCGAACAGCTTCTCGCTGATGATGTACTCCACGCCCATGAGCTTGGCGTCTTTCACATTGCCATCGTAGATGGTGCACTGGATGACATCCTCATTGAGGATTGAGCAGTAGTGATGCGCCTCCATCTGCGCCTTCATCTGACCATTGTAGAAATGAAAGCCGTCCAGGTAGGCGTTGACGGCATCGATCGGCGGCCGATCCTGCATCACTGCCGCACCTGTTTCCAGGGCCTTCGTCTTGGCCGTTTCCTCCGCTCCAGGCGCTTGGACACTGGACTGGGTGTTTCCGCCCCCGCACGCGGTTAGGACGACGGCTGCCGCAGCGGATAGGATGGATCGACGCATCGGTTCTCTCCCAAATCAGTATCGAGGCAGGCGGCCAGTCAGGCGTCTTGCGCCCACCGGGCCAGGTTTTGCTGGATCGTGTTGATGTCCGCCCAAGGATCTTTCTTGCGTCTGGCCAACTTCGCCGGCACGTCCTTCATGGTGAACGCGTCCGCACGGGTCAGCTTGGCAAGCTCGCTCCAGGCGATGGGCATGGCCACCGGGGCACCAGGGCGGCCGCGCAGGGAATACGACGCGACCGCTGTCGCCCCGCGGCCGTTACGCAGGTAGTCCACAAAAATACGTTTGTTGCGAAGGCTCTTGGTTGACGTGGCCAAAAAGCGGGTCGGCTCCGATTGTGCCAACGCGTCTGCAAACCCCTTGGCAAAGCGCTTGGTCAGGTCCCAATCGCATCCCGGGTTCAACGGCACCACCACGTGCAACCCCTTCCCTCCTGACACCCGCAGGAACGACGCCAGTTCCAGCTGTTCGAGCAGCTTGCGGATATCAACGGCTGCCTTTTTGACTTCGGAAAAGGGCACGTCAGGGCCGGGATCCAGGTCAAAGACGACGCGGTCGGCCCGGTCAGGCGCTTCCGCGTGGCTGCCCCACGGGTGGAACTCCAGCGCGTTGAACTGCACCAGCTCAAGCAGGCTTGCCGCGTCCCTGACCACCAGGTAGTGGGCGTTGATCCCGCTGTCTTCTTTCAGCCGCACCGCATCCACGAGCTCCAGGCCGGCGGTGTGGTGCTTCTGGAAGAAGCACGGTTTGGCGGTACCGCTGGGGCACCGGATGATCGACAAGGGGCGGCCGATGACCTCGGGCAACACGTGGTCGATCACGGCGGTGTAGTAATCCCACACGTCCTGTTTGGTGGCCTTGATGTCAGGAAAGATCACCTTGGTCGGACTGGACAGCCGAGGGGGCGTGCGGCCTTGGGTTCCTGTCGGGGCCGTGCTGTGCTTTGAAGCATTGCCGTGCTTTGAATCGCTCTTGAGCTGCTTGCCAGGGGGTTTGAGCTTGGAGGCGTCGACGGGCTCTTCGACTGCGGCAGCCCTGTCGGAGTCCGCCAAATCGGCCACATCCTTGTCTCGCCTGACCGCCTTGAGCGAGGCTTGGCGCAGCAATTGCTGCCCGCCGATGCCGCGATAAAACACCTCCACCACAAACCTCGGCTCAAACCACGTGGCCGAGCGAAGGTCGGTGTCCTTGGTGGGAACATGAGCACTAGGCGTCTTTCCGCCGGCTTGGCCAACCAGTTGGCCTACCTCGTTGATCAGCGCCTCGGAAAAGCCCGAACCCACCCGGCCAACGTAAAGCCAGCCGTGCTTGGGGTCGGGCTTGGCCAGGAGCAACGACCCGAACCCCGTGCGGCTGCCCTTGGGCGCCGTGTAACCCACGACGGCAAACTCGTCGCTGGCCAGCTGCTTGGTCTTCTTCCAGTCCTCGCTCCGGCCTGCGTGATAGGCGCGGTCTGCACGCTTTGAGATGATGCCTTCAAAGTGGCGTTCGCCAGCCAGCCGGTAGGCCGATGCCCCATCGCCCTCGATGTGGGAGCTGAAGGCCAGGTGCCCTGGGCTGCCCTTCAACAACTCCTGCAGCAGTTGCTTGCGCTCCAGTAGGGGCGCATCGGCAATATCCACCCCGTCGATGTGGAGCAAATCGAACAAGGCATAGGCCAATGTGGCTTGCCGTTCCCCGGACAGGGTGGCCTGGAGGAGATTGAAGTCCTCTTTGGTACCGCTGCCGGCGATGAGCTCACCGTCCAGCGCCCCCGACGTCAGCCCGAGGGCAGCGACGGCATCCCGGATTTCGGGAAGCTTTTTGGTCCATTCCAGGGCATTGCGGGACCAAAGGCGCACCTCACCGTCGGCAATCGTGGCCAGAATGCGGTAGCCATCCCACTTGATCTCATGCACCCAGTGGTCGCCCTGGGGTGGGGCATCGCCGAGCTTGGCCAGCTGCGGTTCGAAGGGGCCCTCTGGCGGCTCGGCTTTTTTGGCCCTGGTCAGCGCGGCGGCCTTCTTCGACCAATCCTTGCGACGGCCCTTCTTTGGCAGGGCCACGGCGGTGAGCTTTTTCTTGTCGGTCTTGCCCGCCCCTGCTCGCTTCAGATCTTCAGCAGGCGGCGAGGCGACGTCGCCCAACAGATCATCCGCTTCCACGTCGCCGGCAAAGGCATCGTCCTCTTTGAAAAGAAGCCATTGCGGCTGCTTGGCCGGCTTCCCTGACCGGACCAGGTGCCAGCCGCCCTTGAGCTTGGTGCCGAAGAGCTCGAACCGCAGATGTCCCTTGGCGAGTTGGGCCTCCGGGTCGCCCGACGTAGCCCACACCCCATGGTCAAACTGGGCGACGTGGCCGCCACCGTATTGCCCCTTCGGAATCTCGCCTTCAAAGGCGGCATAGTCCACGGGGTGGTCCTCAACCTCCACCGCCATGCGCTTGACCTTCGGGTCGTAGCTGGGGCCTTTGGGAACGGCCCAGCTCTTGAGTGCATCACCGACCTGGAGCCGGAAGTCGTAATGCCGGCGGCTGGCATGGTGAAGTTGCACCACGAAAATCGCCCGTTGCCCTGATGGCAACACCTTTCCCGGTTCGGGTTCCTTGGTCTTGTCGAAGCTCCGCTTGCGGCGGTATTCGGTGAGGGACATGCCCTACTCTCGGTTACTTGCCCAGGTGCCTACGCACGGCCGCCGCGGTGGGGCCGACAGCCTTGACCGCCGCCCGAAGCTCCTCGGCGCTGACGCCCAGAGCCTTGGTCCAATACTGCAGCTCGTAGTCTTCATTGACGTTGATGCGATCGCGATCCGGACTACCCGCGTTGTTCTTGTCATCAGTCATGGTGATCTCCTCGATCTGTGGCTATTTGCCATCGTGCTGGTGTTGCTTATTACGGTGCTCGCCCTCTGGAAGTTCGGCGCCCCCACCCATCGCAGAACACTGGAATGTGGCGCAGAGCAGCGCCCCGGCGGAACGGCCGCCAGGGCGCTGATGGGGATCCAATGGTTACTTCTTTGCCTCGACGCCCGGCGTTGCATCGCGCACCAGGAACTCTTCGGTGAGTTCCGGCAGGTGGGTCGCGAGCCAGTCGGCCATTGCTTCCTCCTGAACCAGAATCTGCTCGCACACCCGTGCCGTTTCCGGGTCGCCGGCGGTCTTGGCCGCAGCGATCAGCGCGGTGTAGGACGCGATTTCGAAATGTTCAAAGACATAGCCGGCCATCGCGCCTTTCACGATTTCGTCCGATGCGGTCATCCCACCCACCGCCTGGCCAAGCGCCGCCATCTTGCCCATCACGTCCTTGATCGTGGAGGGAGAACCGCCCAAACGCTTGATACACCCCTCGAGCAGCTCCCGCTGGCCGATCGTTTCCTGGATGTGTTCTTCAATCCGCGCCTTCAAGACCGGGTAGTGCTCAATGCGGGACGCCTGGCCCCTCAACATGGTTTCGGCCTGCTGCTCCATCGCATGGGCATCGCGGAGCCAATCAAGCAGGTTTTCTCTGGGTTCGGCCATGAGGATATCCTCGTTAGATCAGGGAAACCGCACCCTATCCAGCCAAACATTGAGGAAAAGCGATGTTGAAGTGACGGCGGAGCGAATCTGAGCAACGAAGCGTCGGTTACGGACGTAGCAGCGTGAAGTTCCGAGATTGCGCGCTGCACGTCATCAAGCCGGCATCAGGCAGGTACTTCGCCTTTTCCCCTACCCGCATGACCCAGGCTCTGGATCGATTTCTCCGGCCCATACATCAAGCCGGAACGGGAGGTCGCCCTCGACCAACATGCCAACTATTCTGGTCCCGTCTGCTACGTGCTCGCCCTCGCGCATCGCGTTTTGTCCATGGGCTCGGTTCCATGCTTTACGACATGCTGGCCACCAAGCTCAAGCATGCTCGGGCTACCCGGGAGGACGTCGACACGATTACGGGACACTCCGAAGATGAGGAATGCACATGCGAGCGCTTTCTGTGCATGCTTCCTGCATCCCAATCGACCCCATCAGGATCTTAACTTCAAATCAGTGATTTAAGAGTCGATGGCGGAGAGAGTGGGATTCGAACCCACGGAAGGTTTGACCCTTCGCCGGTTTTCAAGACCGGTGCCTTAAACCGCTCGGCCATCTCTCCGATGCTGCTTTGCGCGACCGCCGAAGGCGTCGGGTGATCACGCTTGCGCCACGCGCGAAGCGGGTGACGTCTGTCGATGGACACTGCATTGCGCGCTGCCCTCGACCCAGGATTGCTCCCGGGCGCGCATTCTCGCATGCCCGGACGCGCTTTGCTAAGCGCCGCGTGTTGTTGAGCTGCGCAGCTCTGCAAAGCGGTTCCGTTTGCCAGATTACGCAGCATTCTTGATTACGCAGCGCTGCCAGGCGACACAGCGCTGATGGGCCGACATCCACAACCCGGATGTCGACGACCAGGCATAGCGATCAGCCGGCTTCGGCTACGGCCAGGCGTGGTGCGGTTGCGGCCGCACGCTTGAGCTTCTCGGCCAGCTCGGCGCAGTTACCGCCGCAATCCAGGCGAGAGCGTTCGATTTCCTGCGGCAGGTGTTCGGCCAGAAAGTCGATGAACACCCGCACCGCCGGCAGCAGGCCACGGCGCGAGGCGAATACCGCGTGGCAGATGCCCTGCGGCAGCGACCAGTGCGGCAGCACCACTTCCAGCTCGCCGCTGCGCACAGCCTGGGCGCACACGGTTTCCGGCAGCATGGTGATGCCGAAGCCATCGCGCGCCATCGACTGCAGCAGCGGGAAGTCGAAACCGGCCAGGCGCGGCTGCAGGTCCACCCGGCGCATCTCGCCGTTGGGGCCGTGCAACTCCCAGCGCTGGTGTGCTTCGTCCTCGCTGGTGCTCATGGTGGTGTGGTTGGCGAGTTCGCTCGGGTCCTTGGGGCGCCCGGCGCGGTCCAGATACTTGGGGCTGGCCACCAGCAACTCCTGCACCTGGCCGAAGCTGCGCATCACCAGGCTGCCGTCGTCGTCCAGGCGCGAGCGCACGCGCAGCGCGATGTCGTAGCCCTCATTGATGACATCGACGCGGCGATTGCTGATGTTGAGCTGCAGCCGCACCTTGGGGTACTTGGCCAGGAATTCCGGCAACAGCTTGGGCAACTGGATCTGCGCCAGCGAGACCGGAACGCTCACGCGGACAAGGCCGCGCGGCTCGGCGCTGAGACGGTCCACCACCTCGCGCGCGGCCTGCGCTTCGGCCAGCATGGTCTGGGCATGCCGGTGCACGCTGGTGCCAACATCGGTAACTGCAAAGCGGCGCGTGGAGCGCTGCAACAGGCGCACGCCCAGGTCGGTCTCGAGCTGGCTGATGCGGCGGCTCAGGCGCGACTTGGGGATTCCGAGCGCACGCTCGGCTGCAGCGAAGCCGCCGTGGTCCACCACCATCGCGAAGTAATACAGGTCATTCAGGTCGTGCATGGCGCAGGCATCCATGGATAGAACGATAAGTGGCATTTAATCACCTTTATCCCAACAGAGCAACGACCTGATACACCAGAAATGTAGTTTCATGCAATCAGGACCGCGAACTGCTGCGCTCCGAGCTCCATCGGTTTCGCCACGGTAAATGCATAGCTGGCGGCACGCGGCTGGGGTGGAGAAGAAACGCTAGAGCGCGTCGCCACGATCGGGCGACGCAAAAGGCCGCTGCATGAACATGCAAACGGGGCCATCGCTGGCACCGTTTCTGTTCCAGGTTTGTCGGTGACGCGGCGGCACATCTGGCAGCCCAGCAGCCGCGCGGGCACCACTGCTTAAGTGCCTGACGAACGCGGGAGCAGTCGTCAGTGGGAGCTGACGGCACGCGCAGCGCCGCATATCACAGCTGCACGACAACGCCGGGCATCGGCCGCGCCCGCCTGGCAGCTGCGCTGCGCGGCAATTGCGCCGACCGCTCCTACCCGATCCGCTCGATCCCGCCCATGTACGGACGCAGCGCCTCGGGCACATCGATCGAGCCATCGGCGTTCTGGTAATTCTCCATCACCGCGATCATCGCGCGGCCCACGGCGGTGCCGGAACCGTTGAGTGTGTGCAGCAGTTCCGGCTTGCCGCTGGCCGGGTTACGCCAGCGCGCCTGCATGCGCCGCGCCTGGAAATCGCCACAGTTCGAGCACGACGAAATCTCGCGGTAGGTGCCCTGCGATGGCAGCCACACTTCCAGATCGTAGGTCTTGATCGCGGAGAACCCCATGTCGCCGGTGCACAGCAGCACCTTGCGATACGGCAGGCCGAGTTTTTCCAGCACCACTTCGGCACAACGCGTCATGCGCTGATGTTCGGCATCGCTGTGTTCCGGCGCGCAGGCGGTGACCAGTTCCACTTTTTCGAACTGGTGCTGGCGGATCATGCCGCGCGTGTCGCGGCCGCCGCTGCCGGCTTCGGCGCGGAAGCACATCGAATGGGCAGTCATGCGCAGCGGCAGACGCTCGGCGTCGACGATCTCGTCGCGCACGATGTTGGTCAGCGGCACCTCGGAGGTAGGGATCAGGTAGCGGCGCGATTCACCCACTTCGGTCTGAAACAGGTCGTCCTCGAACTTGGGCAGTTGCCCGGTGCCGCGCATC
Source organism: Xanthomonas sp. BRIP62411 (assembly GCF_003993525.1). Lineage (NCBI taxonomy): Bacteria > Pseudomonadati > Pseudomonadota > Gammaproteobacteria > Lysobacterales > Lysobacteraceae > Xanthomonas > Xanthomonas sp. BRIP62411. The sequence goes on along the minus strand of NZ_QEZI01000022.1, from coordinate 127,741 downwards.
GACTCGGCATTGACCAGCAGCGGCACGTTGGTTTCTTCGTAGCCATGCTCGCCGACATGCAGGTCAAGCATGAATTGCGCCAGCGCGCGGTGCAGCCGCGCGACCGGCCCACGCAGCACGGTGAAACGCGCACCCGACAGCTTGGCAGCGGTCTCGCCGTCCAGCCAGCCGTGCGGCGCGCCAAGTTCCACATGGTCCTTGACCGGGAAATCGAACTGGCGCGGCGTGCCCCAGCGCGCCTGCTCGACGTTCTCGCTCTCGTCCTTGCCCTGCGGCACATCGTCGGCCGGCAGATTGGGCAGGCCCAGCGCAATGGTCTCGAGCTTGGCGCGGATCACGTCCAGCGCTTCTTCGGAGGCCTTGAGCTCCTCACCAAAACCGGCCACCTCGGCCATCAGCGCAGTGACATCCTCGCCCTTGGCCTTGGCCTGCCCGATCGCCTTGGATTTGGAATTGCGCTGGCTCTGCAGTTCCTGCGTGCGCACCTGGATGCGCTTGCGCTCGCTTTCCAGCGACTCCAGTTCCGCGGTGTCCAGGGAGAAACTGCGCGTGCTGCGCAGGCGCTCGGCAAGGTCGGCGGGATGTTGGCGAAGCAGGGCCGGATCTAGCATCGGGAGTCTGTGAGTCAGTGGGAAGCGCGAGATTATCGCCTGTTCCGCCACCTGCTGCGATCGATTCACCGCCGCTATGCCAGAATTGGCCCGATCCTTCAGGTGAGCCCTATGCCCGCGCCCCGCCCTGCGTCCGATCGCCAGATCGTCCTGCGACTGCCCCGCCACACCCTGAAAATTGCCGGTATCGCCTTCGTTGCCGGCCTGTTGTTGTTCCTGCTGGTGTGGGCCACCGGCCGCAAGGACGACTTCTACAAGGCCTCGCCGGCCCACCCGGCTGCCGGTGTGCAGGCCGACGACAGCATCCAGCCGCTGCCTGCGCCGCTGCCGGCCCAGGACGGCGCCAGCGACATGCCGCAGGCCAAACCGCCGGAAGAAACGCCGACGCTGGTGGAGACCGCGCCGCCGGCTGCGCCTGCCCCCATGCCGTTGCCTGAAGACGCGGTCCCCGGTGCGCCGGGCAGCGCGGCCCCGGCAAACGCCGCTGCTGCAGGCGGAGATCGCCCGGTGCCGATGCAGGGTCAGATGCCGCCGCCGCGCTATCCCTCGGCGGCGTTGCGTCGCGGCGATGCCGGCGACGTGGTGGTGCGGGTGGACGTGGACGCGGCGGGCAACCCGGGCGGAGTGACGCTGGTGCAGCGCAGCGGCTCACGCGACCTGGACCGCGCCGCAATGGAAGCGGTGCGTCGCTGGCGCTTCCATCCGGCACAGCGCAATGGCCAGCCGATTGCCGGGAGCCTGGATATCCCGTTCGAGTTCAAGCCGGCGCAGTAAGAGGCGCGGCGGTGGGATGCGTTGGTTGCCCCGCACGCCGACGACGGCCCGCCTGCCGCAGGCGAGGAGAGCGCCGTGGGTTGACCGGAGATGGCGGATCGAACTGGACCCGGCGCCGGCTTGACCAAGCTGAATGTCTACCGCGCATTGAATCCTCCTGAGTGCCCTGCCTTAGCTGCGCCTCAGGCAAGGCCGACCAGACTGGTCACGTCATCCCAAAGATGCGCCAGGAGGCCGGCCATGTCCTTCATCTCCAATCCCTCGCCACACCCCACGCAGGCATTACCGCAGCGCTCCGCGCACACCGACGACCACGTCCACGACGACGCTGCCGATGGCGCCTCGCCCTGGCTATGGGCGACCCTGCTGGCGGTGCTGGTGGTGGTGCCGACCTGGTGGTGGGCCCGACATAGCGACGAATCGTTCGCGACCGATACGCGCCCGGCGCCTGCAGCCAGCCGCCAGATCCTGCCGACATCGGAAGGCCCGCGCGCCATGACCATGATTGCGCATCAGCCCGTGCGCGCGCCGACCAGCACCGAAGAAGCGATTCCGCTGCCTGGCAATGCGATGCCACGCTATCCCTCAGACATCGCACAGGCCGGTATCGAAGGCAGTCGTACTGCGCGCCTGCAACTGGATGTGCAAGGCCGGGTGAGCGATGTGAGCATCGTCGATCGCAGCGGCAGCAACGACCCGCGCCTGGATGCAGCGGTGATGGACAGCTTGCGTCAGTGGCGCTTCGAGCCAGCTACCCGCGATGGCCATGCAGTGGTCAGCAGCGTGCAGGTGCCGGTGGAGTTCACCGCAGAGCGCTGAGTGGGATCACCACTCGAGTGGGCTAGCGGTATCGCCGCACTGACTGCAAGGCGACACCCGAACCTCAACTGACAGGCGTTGCGCGCCAGCGCCGCCTCGACCGGCAATCCTTGCCGGCCAAGAACTACCGTTTTTGTTCAAACGCTGTCTGTCTACTCAGGCTGTTTCAAGCCCGAAACCGGCACCCCGCGCCAGGCTGTCGAACCCCGGGAACGAGGTGGCGACATTGGCCACGTCGTTGACCCGCACGCTGCCGGTGGACAGCTGGCCGGCAATGGCAAACGCCATCGCGATGCGGTGGTCGCCGTGGCTCTCGATCACGCCGCTGCCGATGCTGCCGCCGTGAATGGTGGCGCCATCGGGAGTCTCGTCGACCTGTACGCCGAGCGCGCGCAGGCCGGTGGCCATCGCTGCAAGGCGATCGGATTCCTTGACCCGCAATTCGGCAGCGCCGCTGACCACGGTCTGCCCGGTTGCCGCCGCAGCGGCCACGAACAGCGCCGGAAACTCGTCGATCATGTCCGGCACCAGCGCTTCGGGAATCTGCGCGCCCTGTAGCGGCGCATAGCGTATGCGCAGATCGGCCACCGGCTCGCCGCCATGCTCGGCATGCTGTTCTTCGGCGATATCCGCGCCCATCAGCCGCAGTGCCGCCAGCAGCCCGGTGCGCCGTGGATTCAGGCCCACCGCACGCAGCAGCACGTTCGAGCCGGGAATGATGCTGGTTGCCACGATGAAGAACGCAGCCGAGGAGAAATCCGCAGGCACCGCGATATCGGTCGCGCGCAGGCGCTGGCCGCCGCGCAGGCGGGCCTTGCCGGGCGAGAAATCGATCTCCACGCCGAATGCGGACAGCATGCGCTCGGTGTAGTCGCGGGTGGGATGCGGCTCGGTGACCGAGGTTTCGCCCTGCGCATACAGGCCTGCCAGCAACACGGCGGATTTGACCTGCGCACTGGCAACCGGCGAGACGAAGTCGATGCCGCGCAGCGTCTGCCCGCCATGCACGCGCAGCGGCGGGGTGCCGTCGTCTTCGGTGTCGATACGCGCGCCCATCTGTGCCAGCGGGCCGGTCACGCGCCGCATCGGGCGCTTGGACAGCGATGCATCGCCGACCAGCGTGCTGTCGAAGCGCTGCGCCGCCAGCAGGCCGGCGAGCAGACGCATGCCGGTGCCGGCATTGCCACAGTCCAGCGCCTCGCTGGGCGGTTGCAGACCATCCACGCCCACGCCGTGCACGATGCGCTGCGACGCCGACGGCGTGTCGATACGCACGCCGAGCCGGGCGAAAATGGCCGCGGTGGACCGGGTGTCTTCGCCTTCGAGAAAGCCATCGATCTGCGAGACGCCATCGGCCAGGGCGGCGAACATCACCGCGCGATGAGAGACGGATTTATCGCCGGGAATGGCCAGGCTGCCCTGCAAGGCGCTGCCCTGCCGGGCGATCCAGTGCTGCGTGCTGCTGCTCATGCGTGTGATCCGATTGCTGCGGCATCGCCCTGTGCGGCGATACGCGTTGGAGAGTGTCGTGGCGCTGCCGCCACCTCGGCCGGCGACGGCATGCCGGTCAGGACTGCGCTTGCCGGACGCGCCCGCTCAGGGAATGGCGACCGGGTACGAGCCCAGCACCTTGATCTGTGCCGAGTGCGCTTCCAGTTCGGCCAGCGCCTGCTTCATCGCCTCGTCCTCCACGTGGCCGGCCAGGTCGATGAAGAAGCCATATTCCCACTTGGCCTGATGCGAGGGACGCGACTCGATGCGGTTCATGCTGATGCCATGCCGCGCGAACGGGCTGAGCACGTCGAACAACGCGCCCGGCTTGTCGTGGATGAACACCAGCACCGAGGTGCGGTCATGCCCGGAGGTGGGAAAGATCTGCCGGCCGATCACCAGAAAACGCGTGGTGTTGTCGTCGTCGTCTTCGATCGACTTCATGATGACTTTCTTCAAGCCATACACATGCGCGGCGCTTTCGCCGCCGATCGCCGCCGCATCTTCGGCATTGCGGGCGCGGCGCGCGCCTTCGGCATTGCTGGAGACGGCGATCTTCTCGACCTTGGGCAGGTGCGAACGCAGCCAGCCGGCGGTCTGCGCAAACGACTGCGAATGCGCGTAGATGCGCTCGATGTCTTCCAGCCGGCCATTGCGCGAGAGCAGGTACTGGTGCACGCGCAGCTCGACTTCACCGCAGATTTTCAGGTTCGAGGTCAGGAACATGTCCAGCGTGACCTGGATGGTGCCCTGGCCGGAATTTTCCACCGGCACCACGCCGAAATCGGCATTGCCCGCTTCCACTTCCTGGAACACCTCCTCGATGGTGGCCATCGGCAGACCCACCGCCGACCGGCCGAAGTGCTTGAGCACCGCCTGCTGGCTGAAGGTGCCTTCCGGGCCGAGATAGCCGATCTTCAGCGGCTCCTGCTGGGCCAGGCACGCGGACATGATTTCGCGATACACGTGCACCAGCACTTCATCGCTGAGCGGGCCTTCGTTGCGGTCCACCACCATGCGCAGCACCTGCGCCTCGCGCTCGGGCCGGTAGTAATCCACCGCCGCGGCGAGCTTGCCCTTGGCCTTGCCGACCTGATGGGCGAAGTTGGCGCGCTCGGCGATCAACGCCTGGATGGTGCGGTCGATCTCGTCGATCTTGGCGCGCACATCGGCCAGCACCGGCGCCGCCGTGGTCGGCTTGATCGCGCGCTTGTCTGAGGCGTTGCCCGCAGCCTTGGCGGCGGACTTGCCTGCCGGTTTGGTCTTGCCGCCGGTGGCGGCACTGGGCTTGTTGGACTTGGGAGCCATCGCTCGGCATTCCTTGAAATTGCGGCGCATGCGCCTGCGCGGCATGCGCCGCGGTCGAATGAAAGACTCAGCCGTGACGCTGCTGGAAGTCGTGCATGAAGCTCGCCAGCGCCTGTGCGCCCGCCACCGGCATCGCGTTGTACAAGGACGCACGAATGCCGCCGACCGCCTTGTGCCCCTTCAGCGCCAGCAGACCGGCTGTCTTGGATTCGCTGACGAACAACGCATCCAGCTGCTCGTCGGCCAGGAAGAACGGGATGTTCATGCGCGAGCGCACCGCCGGGGTGACCAGGTTGCGGTAGAACCCGCCGGAGCCATCGATCGCGCCATACACCAGCGCGGCCTTTTCGGCGTTGCGGCGGGCGAACTCCTCCACCCCGCCCTGCTCCAGCATCCACTTCACGGTGAGTCCGAGCAGATACCAGTTCCAGGTCGGCGGCGTGTTGAGCATCGAATCGCGTGCGGCGTGCGAGGCGTAGTTGAAGATGTCCGCGCGCGGCTGGCCAGCGCGTTCGAGCAGGTCGCGCCGCACGATCAGCACCGAGATGCCGACCGGGCCCAGGTTCTTCTGCGCGCCGGCATAGATCAGCCCATAGCGCGACACATCCAGCGGCTCGGAGGCGATCGAGGAACTGAAATCGGCAAACAGCGGCAGCGTGCCCACCGCCGGCGTGTCGCGGAACTCGACGCCGTGGATGGTCTCGTTGGCGGTGATGTGCACGTAGGCTGAGTGCGGCGACAAGGTCCAGCTGGCCACTGGCGGAATGTCGGTGAAGCCGCCCGCCTGGCCGTCGGCGGCAATGCGTGCATCCACATAGGTGGCCGCCTGCCTGATCGCGGTCTTGCCCCAGTGGCCGGTGATCACGTAGTCGGCGGCCTGGCCGGGTGCGGCGAAATTGAGCGGCAGCAGCGCCTGGATGGTGGTGGCACCACCGGCGGTGAACAGCACCGCATAGTCATCGGGAATCGACAGCAAGCGGCGCAGATCGGCTTCGGCCGCGGTTGCCACGGCCATGAAATCGGCGCTGCGGTGGCTGATTTCCACGATCGAGGCGCCGACGCCGTTCCACTCGACCATCTCTTCCTGCGCCTGGCGCAGGACCGATTCCGGCAATGTCGCAGGGCCGGCACTGAAATTGAACGCGCGTGTCATGGCACACCTTGTCGAGCTAGCCTTCTAGTATGCCGCAGCGCACCGGCCTTGGCAGCGTTGCAGAAAAGTTGCATGTGCATCCTTCTCACTGGCGGAGACGTATGGTTTGCGTAGGCCATCGGCAGCGTCATCACCATGGTCCGGTATTCTCATCAGCAGCCACTGTCAGGAGCGAGCCATGTCCCTTCGCGATGTCTTGAAGACGCCGTCCAGCGAGATCACCGATGAGGCCGTCTACCGCGACCGACGCCGGCTGCTGCAGCTATTTGCCCTGACCCCGGCGCTGGGCGTGGCCGGCTGCGCCGAGGCCGATCCGCCGCCTCCGCCCAAGACCGTGGTAACGCCGGCGCAGGCGCGCAGCGGCTTCCGGACCGCCGAGGAACTGACCCGGCTGGAAGACGTCACCAGCTACAACAACTTCTACGAGTTCGGCACCGACAAGACCGACCCATCCAAGGCCGCCAAGACCCTGAAGCTGTCGCCATGGTCGGTGAAGGTCAGTGGCGAGTGCGAAAAGCCCGGCAGCCTGTCGCTGGACGAATTGCTCAAGGGCATCAGCGCGGAAGAACGCATCTACCGGCTGCGTTGCGTGGAAGGCTGGTCGATGGTGATCCCGTGGACGGGGGTGCCGCTGGGCGAGGTGCTCAAGCGCTTCGCGCCAACCTCCAAGGCCAAGTACGTGGCGTTCACCACGCTGGCCGACCCGCAGCAGATGCCCGGCGTGCGCTACCGCTCGATCAACTGGCCATACCGCGAAGGCCTGCGCATAGACGAAGCGATGCATCCGCTGACCCTGCTGGCCACCGGCCTGTACGGCAAGCCGCTGCCGCAGCAGAACGGCGCGCCGCTGCGGCTGGTGGTGCCGTGGAAGTACGGCTTCAAGAGCATCAAGTCGATCGTGGAGATCCGTTTCGTCGAGAAGATGCCCGAAACCGCCTGGCACGACCTGCAGCCCTCCGAATACGGGTTCTTTTCCAACGTCAATCCGGCGGTGGACCATCCGCGCTGGAGCCAGAAGACCGAGCGCCGCATCGCCGGCACCGCCAGCAAGCTGTTCGCCGAGCGCATCGCGACCAAGCCGTTCAACGGCTATGCGGACCAGGTCGCCTCGCTGTACGCGGGCATGGACCTGAAGAAGTGGTTCTAGGCAACAAACCCTCTGATATCCATCTGCCGTAGGAGCGCACCCGGGCGCGACGGGCTTTGCTGGTGATGCCCGTCGCGCCCGGGTGCGCTCCTACGTTTCATGTCCGCGCACGTTTCCTGCCCGCGCGGCATCGCTTCCTTCTTCGAGATCGCATGGCCAAGACGTCCGCATCCCTGATCGCCGCCAAGACCCTGGTGCATGTCGCCGCACTGACGCCGATCGCCTTGCTCGGCTGGCAGTTCTGGCAGGTATGGCAAACCGGCAGCGATGCACTGGGCGCCGATCCGGTGGCCGAGATCGAGCACCGCACCGGGCTATGGGCGCTGCGCTTCCTGTTGATCACCCTGGCGATCACGCCGCTGCGCCAGCTCACCGGCCAGGCGCTGCTGATCCGCTTCCGGCGCATGCTCGGGCTGTACGCGTTCTTCTATGCCAGCGTGCACCTGGCGGCCTACCTGAGCCTGGATCTGCGCGGCTTCTGGACCCAGATCTTCGAGGAGATCCTCAAGCGCCCCTACATCACGGTCGGCTTTGCGGCATGGCTGCTGCTGGTGCCGCTGGCGATCACCTCCACCCAGGGCTGGATGCGGCGGCTCAAGCGCAACTGGGGCCGCCTGCACCTGCTGATCTACCCGATCGGGCTGCTGGCAGTACTGCACTTCTGGTGGCTGGTGAAATCCGACATCCGCAAACCGGCGCTGTATGCCGGCATTCTGGCCGTGCTGCTGGGCTGGCGGATCTGGAAGAAACTCAGCGCGCGCCGAACCACAGCAAGGCGCTCAACGCCGCCGCCAGCAACACCGCGCTGAGCAGCAGCCATGGCCAGCGGGCGACCTTGACCGGCGCACGCGCCGGCTCGCTGGTCGCGCGTGGCAGCGGCTGCGGCTCCGACTCGGGGATGTCCCAGGTGGTGCCGTGGTGGATACGCGGCACCTCGACGACAAAGCGGTGGCGCGCGTCGAACACGACCTGGTCGCCGGCCTGCAACCAACCGTCGCGCACCTGCACGCCGTTGATCCAGCTGCCTTCTTCCGAGCCCAGATCACGGATCAGCACACGGTCGCCGTGGCGCTCCAGCCGCGCATGCTGGGCGGCAAAGGCCGGGTCGTCGATGACGATGTCCGCCGCCGGGTCACTGCCGACCAGCCGCGAGCGGTCCAGGGTGAAGCTGCGCCCGTGATGACGGCCGCCGAGCCCGCGCAACAGCAGGCAGACCTCGCTCAGGCCGGTATCGTCGTCTTGAACATCGCTGGCCGGCGCGCTCGACGGCGCACTGCGCAGGAGCATTTCCACGCCGTCGGCGTAGATCGCATCGCCGGGGCGCAACAGCGCCATGCGCCGCACCGGGCGTCCGTTGACGTGGATGCCACGGATCCCGTTGGCCACCTGCAGCCACAGCCCGCGCTGGTCCAGGCAGAACTGCGCCAACAGCAGCGCTCCCTGCGCATCGGCAACCACCCGCACGCTGCCGGAGGCATGGCGGACGATCCGGTGGACGCCGGGCTTGAGGGAATGATCCGGCTGCTGCCGGTGGGTGAAATGAACTTGCAGATCGCGCACCCGCCGCAGCCTAGCAGGTTTGCCACGCGCCGCGGCCAACAACCTGACCGGTGTCGCCCCGCCCCATGCATCGGGCCGGGGCGTCGTTGCCGCTGCGTGCCACGCGCGCCGCACTTGGAGCCTGGCGCGCGCATGCGCACAATGCGCGCTCCTTTCGTCTTTTCCATGGAACCCATGTCCAGCATCGATATCCGCCACGACCATGCCCTGTCGCCGGCCCAGGCCCGCGCAGCGATCGACGCGGCGGCCCGCAAGCTGACCGATCGCTACGGCGTCGCCTCGCACTGGGAAGGCGATACCTTGCGTATCGCGCGTGCCGGCGTGGATGGGGCGATCGCCCTGTTGCCGCAGCAGGTGCATGTCACCGCCGAGCTTGGCTTCCTGTTGTCGGCGATGCAGCCGATGGTGGAATCGGAGATCCGTCGCCTGCTGGCCGAAAAACTCGCCTGAGCGTGCAGCGCCGATGATCGGGTCTGATCGCCTGGCTCGGCCTGACTGCACTATCGCTTCAGCAACAAGTCAGCCGCGCTGTCCGTTGCAGGGGGATGCTTCATGGGTGCTTCACCTGCTCGATGCAGTGCCCGGACTAGGGTGAAGGCAACGTCACTTGGCAACCCAACAGGAGCATTCCATGACGACCGGATACGATCAGAACGGCAAGCGCGACGATGCAGCGCACGGCTTCCAGGCGCAGGCAGAACAGATTTCGCGCCGGCTCGGTGAATCGGCACAGACGGTATGGCTGGCCGGGCTCGGTGCGCTGGGTCGGGTGCAGAGCGAGGGGGGCAAGTTGTTCGACTCGCTGGTGCGCGAAGGCGCAGCGTACGAGCGCAGCGGCCAGCGCAAGGCGGCCGAAAGCGTCGACGAGCTGCGCGAAGAGGTGGAAACCCAGTTCGAGCAGGCACGCGACACCGCCGTGCGCGGCTGGGACAAGCTGGGCAAGGCCTTCGACGAACGCGTCAAGGGGGTCTTGCGCACGCTCAACATCCCCGAGCAGGACGAACTGGAAAACCTGCGTCGCGAGGTGGAATCGCTCAAGGCCCAGGTGCGTGCCAATACCGCCGCGACCAAGCGCGCCAACCGCACCGCCAACCAGGCAGCGCAGGCCGCCAGCAGCGACACCACCGGCGCAGGCACCACCACCGGCAGCGCCACCTCAAACAATGCTGCATTTGATGGTGAATAAGACAGTTCGGCAATGTTGCAAAGCAGCATGATTTTTTAGACAATCGGGAAGGGCCCGCCAGTCCTGCATTACGAAGTCCGTTTGCTCCCCTCCCCTCACGGCTTCGGACTGGCGGGTCTTCTGCTGCCTGGATCACGGCGCGTGCGATCACTGTCGCCGATCCATTGACGAACCTACCGCGAAGGATTCTTCTAAGCGCACCGCTTCGTCATATGCGCCATCCCTTCGCTTGATGCTCATGCCTCCCTGGATTGTGGCGCTCGTGGCTTCCCTGCTGCTCTGGCTGGCGGTGTGCGCCTATGTATGGCTGGTGCGCCGCCGTGCCGACGAAACCACCGAGGGCGTGCATGCACTGGCGGCCATGCACTGGCGCGACTTTTCCGGCGTGGTGCTGCGCGTGCTGCAGGAGCAACGCGGTTGGCAACCGACCCAGGTCCCGCAGGACGGCCTGCCGACGGCCGAATTCATGATGCGCACCGGACAAGGCACCCGCCTGGTGGCCTGCAAGCATGGGCGCAGCTACCGCATCGGCGTGGCAGCGGTGAACGAGCTGGGTGCGATGGCGCGGCTGGCCGGCGCGGGCGGCGGCGTGATGGTGACCGAAGGCCGGATGGAACGCGAAGGCATGGCCGCCGCCGAGAGGCAGTCCATCGAAGTGCTGGATGGCACGCGCCTGTGGCCCTTGCTCAAGCCGTATCTGCCGGGCGATGTGGAAGCCGGGGTGGTCCGCATGGCGCGCCGCCGCGCGATCCGTCACAGCCTCGGTGCCGGTGCAGCGCTGGCGACCCTGGCCCTGGTTGCGGTGCTGGCGCTGCAGCCGGCGCAGCCGCCCGTGCCAACACAGCAGGCCGCACTGGTGGCCACTTCGCGCGTTGCCGAATCGGTCGCTGCAATCCCGGCACCGCAGCGCACACCCTCGCAACAGCCAGCACCGCCGACAGCCGCGGCGCCTGCATCGATGCCGCTGGCAGGCGCTGCCGAACCGGATGCGGTAACCGTGCAGGGCTATCAACGCGAGGTGTCAAAGGCGCTGGCTCGGACGCCCGGCCTGGTGCGCGGCATCTGGATCACCCAGGCAACGCTGGCGGTGGATCGCTCGGTCGAAGACGCTGCGGCGTGGCCGCTGATCTGCCGCGAACTGCAGCGCTACCCGTACCTGCGCACCGTGCGCGTGCAGCTCAATCCCCGGCCCGGCGTGGACGAACCGGTGCGCTGGCGGCAGTGCACGACGATCTGATGCATGCCTTGGGCCGCCCACTTGCACTTAGCCTCTGAGGGTCAGCGCATTCCCGGCGCAAACCGCGCCACCAGGTCATAAGACCCGCCCAGAAACAATTGACGCACGTAGGTGACCGGCTGGTCGCCGCGCCAGGTGTGGCGATCGATGACCAGGCAGGCCGTGCCATCGTCCACCTGCAGGCGTTCGGCTTGCGCGGCGTCCGCACTGGCGGCGCTGATGCGGTGCTCGGCGCGCGTCCACGGCACGTTGCGCAGCAACCAACTGCCCGGCGCCACGTCGGTGAACGGCTGCAGCAATGCCTCGGGCACGGTGGTGGTGTCGATCACCCGCTGTTCCAGCGCGAATGGGCTGCCGTCTGCCAAGTGCACGCTTTCCAGCGCCAGCAGCTTGCCGCTGCTGCCCAGGGCACGCTCCTGCGGCACGCGCAGGCGCGGGTTGCGCAGCCGCCGCGACACCAGCGAGAACGCGTAGACGTGGCCGCGCGCGGTCATTTCCACTTCGATGTCGGGAATCGACAAGGCGACCTGCTCCAGATGCGGATGCGGGCGCGCCACGAAGGAGCCGGTGCGGCGGCGGCGTTCGATCATGCCGGCATCGGCAAGCAGGCCGAGCACCTTGTTCACGGTCATCCGCGAACAAGCGTATTGCGCCATCAACTCGTGTTCGGGCGGCACACGGTGACCGGGCGGCCAGTCGCCACTGTGGATGCGTTGTTCCAGATCCTGCCGGATGCGTTGATGCAGGGTGCCGGGCGCGGCGATGGGGGTGGCGGTCAAAGCGGGTCTCCGGTCAGACCTGCATTGTGCGCGTATCGGCTCATTTGCTCAGCAGCGCTCGCAAAACGCCGGCAAAACGCGTGGCAATCCGCGCGCGATCCACATGGCGCCCGTCACGCACCACCGGCCGCCCGGCGCGCCAGACAGTGCGCACCGCACCGCCGCGCGCGGCGAACAGCCAACTGTCCAGCAGCGCATCGTCATCGCGCGCCAGCAGCGCCGGATGGGCCGGGTCCAGCTCCAGCAGATCGGCCGATGCGCCGACCCGGATGCCAGTGTGAGCAATGCCCAAGGCCTGCGCCGCGCCCTCGCCCGCCTGGTCGAACAGCCAGCGCCCGCTCGAGGTACCCGCCTGCGCCAGCACATTGCGCGCCTGCAGCTGCAGACGCTGGCCGTATTCGAGCAGGCGCAGTTCTTCGGCCGCGTCGATCAGGACATTCGAATCCGAACCCACGCCAAAGCGCCCGCCCGCGGCGGCAAATGCCTGCATCGGGAACACGCCATCGCCCAGATTCGCCTCGGTGATCGGGCACAGCCCGACCACCGCGCCGCTGCCGGCGATGGCCTGCAGCTCGCTCGCGTCCACGTGCGTGGCATGCACCAGGCACCAGCGCGCATCCACCGGTGCGTTGGTCAGCAACCACTGCACCGGGCGCTGGCCCGACCAGGCCAAGCAGGCCTCGACCTCGCGCTGCTGCTCGGCGATATGGATATGGATCGGGCCATCGGTAAGCGGCACCAACGCTGCCAGCTGCTCCGGCGTGACCGCGCGCAGGCTGTGCGGCGCCAGCCCAAGCACGGCATCCGGCAACGCCGTGAGGCTGCGCCTGCAGTCGTCCAGCAACCGCGCGAAACCATCGATGTCATGGATCAAACGACGCTGGGCTGCGCTGGGCGCGAGGCCGCCGAAATCCGAATGCGCATAGAACACCGGCAACAGCGTCAGCCCGATGCCGGTAGTGGCGGCGGCAGCGGCGATGCGCGCGGACATTTCACCGGCCTGCGCATACGCCGCACCACCGGGGCTGTGGTGCAAGTAGTGGAATTCGCCGACGCGGGTGAAGCCGCTTTCGAGCATTTCCACATAGGCCTGTTCGGCGATCGCCTGCAGGCTGTCGGGATCGAGCCGGTCGACGAAGCGGTACATCAGCTCGCGCCAGCTCCAGAAACTGTCGCCGCTGCGCCCGCCCACCTCGGTCAGGCCGGCCATGCCGCGCTGGAACGCGTGGCTGTGCAGGTTGCCCAGCCCGGGCAGCAGCAGCGTGACCCGGGTATCGCCGGCGACAGGTGCGCGATCGGCCTGCACCGTGGCGATGCGCCCTTGCGCCAGCGTGATCCGCACATCGCCAGCCCAGCCATCGGGCAGGAGCGCCCGCGCTGCCCACAACGCCTGCACCTGTTGGTCTGCCACTGGACACCCTCGATTGCCGGTTCTATTGTATATACATATCAGACAGCATGAGCCTGCGCCATGTATTGCGACGTCCTCTGGCACAACGCACGGCTGATGACCCTGGACGCGGCCGATGGCGGCCTGGGCATCGTGGACGATGGCATTCTGGCCTGCCAGGACGGCCGCATCGCCTATGCCGGCCCGGCCGCGCAGGCGCCGGCGTTGAAGCCGGACATTGCGCACGATTGCCAGCGCCGCTGGATCAGCCCCGGCCTGATCGATTGCCATACCCATCTGGTGTACGCAGGCAATCGCGCCAACGAGTTCGAGCAACGCCTGCGCGGTGCCAGTTATGCCGAGATTGCCGCAGCCGGCGGCGGCATCGTGGCCACGGTGCGCGCCACCCGTGCCGCCGATGACGCAGCGCTGCTGGCCGCCAGCCTGCCGCGCCTGGACGCGATGCTCGCCGAGGGCGTGACCACGCTGGAAATCAAATCCGGCTACGGGCTGACGCTGGAGGACGAAACCAAGCAGCTGCGCGTGGCACGTCAGCTCGCTACGCTGCGCAAGGTCGAAGTGGTGCCGACCTTCCTCGGCGCGCACGCGGTGCCACCGGGCGGCGATGCGCAAGGCTACATCGACGCCGTCTGCACGCAGATGATTCCAGCGATTGCCGCGCAAGGCCTGGCCGAGGCGGTGGACGTGTTCTGCGAACACCTGGCGTTCTCGCCCGCGCAGGCCGAACAGGTCTTCCTCGCCGCGCAGGCGCACGGCTTGCACGTCAAGATCCATGCCGAGCAACTGAGCAACCAGCACGGCGCGCAACTGGCCGCACGCCATGGCGCCTTGTCGGCCGATCACGTCGAATACCTGGATGACGCCGGCGTTGCCGCGATGGCCGGCGCCGGCACGGTCGCGGTGCTGTTGCCCGGCGCGTTCTATTTCACCCGCGATACCCAACTGCCGCCGATCGCTGCGCTGCGCGCCGCCGGCGTGCCGCTGGCCCTGGCCACCGACTGCAACCCCGGCACCTCGCCGCTGACCAGCCCGCTGCTGGCGATGAACATGGCCGCCACGCTGTTCCGCATGACCGTGGACGAGTGCATTGCCGGCTTCACCCGGCACGCCGCACGCGCGCTGGGGCGCGGCGAGCGGCTCGGTCGGCTGCGTGCCGGCATGCACTGCGACCTGGCGATCTGGGACATCGATGCGCCGGCCGACCTGGTCTACCGCATGGGCTTCAATCCTCTTCATGCCCGCGTCTGGCGCGGGCATTCCTGCTGAATCCGGAGTCCTCATGAGTGCATCTGTTGTCCTGCAGCCCGGCCAGGTCACGCTGGCGCAGTGGCGTGCGCTGTATCGCGGCGCCGAGGTCGTGCTGGACGACGCCTGCGCGGCCGCGGTGCTGCGCAGCGCGCAGACGGTGGAGGCCATCGTGGCGCGCGGCGAGCCGGTCTATGGCGTCAATACCGGCTTCGGCAAGCTGGCCAGCGTGCGCATCGAGCGCGAGGACCTGCAGACCCTGCAGCGCAATATCGTGCTCTCGCACGCGGCCGGCGTCGGCGAGCCCACGCCGGTGCCGGTGGTCCGGCTGATGATGGCGCTCAAGCTCACCAGCCTGGCCCAGGGCGCCTCGGGCGTGCAGCCGGGCACGCTGGCATTGCTGGAGGCGATGCTGCGTACAGGCATCACGCCGGTGGTGCCCTGCCAGGGTTCGGTGGGCGCATCCGGCGATCTGGCGCCGTTGTCGCATCTGGCCGCGGTGATGATCGGCGTCGGTGAGGCCTTCGTCGGCGGGCAACGCCTGCCTGCCGCCGACGCGCTTGCGCAGGTGCAGTTGCAGCCGCGCGTGCTGGGCGCCAAGGAAGGCCTGGCGCTGCTCAACGGCACCCAGTTCTCCACCGCCTGCGCATTGGCCGGCCTGTTCGAGATCGAGACCGTGCTGCAGGCCGCGCTGGTCACTGGCGCCTTGTCGGTGGAAGCGGCCAAGGGCTCGGACACGCCATTCGATGCGCGTATCCATGCCCTGCGCGGCCAGCCCGGGCAGATCGCCACCGCTGCGGCACTGCGCGCGCTGATGGCCGATTCGAGCATTCGCGAATCGCACCGGCTGGGCGATGTGCGCGTGCAGGATCCGTACTGCCTGCGCTGCCAGCCGCAGGTGATGGGCGCGGCGCTGGACATCATGCGCCAGGCCGCACGCACGCTGGAGATCGAGGCCAACGGGGTCTCGGATAACCCGCTGGTGTTCAGCGATACCGGCGAGGCCTTGTCCGGCGGCAACTTCCATGCCGAGCCGGTGGCCTTCGCAGCCGACATGCTGGCGATGGCGGTGTGCGAAATCGGCTCGATCAGCGAACGCCGCACCGCGATGCTGGTCGACCCGGCGTTGTCGGGCCTGCCGGCGTTTCTCACCCCGCGCCCGGGCCTGAATTCCGGTTTCATGATTCCGCAGGTCACCGCTGCGGCGCTGGTGTCGGAGAACAAGCAACGCGCGTATCCGGCCAGTGTCGATTCGATTCCGACTTCGGCCAATCAGGAAGATCATGTATCGATGGCCGCGCATGGCGCGCGGCGCTTGCTGGCGATGGCCGAGAACGCCGCACACGTGATCGGCATCGAACTGCTGGCGGCCGCGCAAGGCTGCGACTTCCATGCGCCGCTGCGCTCAAGCGCCGCACTGGAAGCCGCACGCGCGTTGCTGCGCGCGCAGGTGCCCACCTTGCAGGACGACCGCTATTTCCACCCCGACATGCTGGCGGCCAGCGCGTTGGTGCGTTCGGGTGCACTTGCGCAGGCGGTTGCCACGGCATTGCCAGGCGTGGAGCAGCAGGCATGATGCGAGACGCCGCATGAGCGCCCTGCCCTGGCTCGACATCCACCGCGGCGATGCGCCGCTGATCCTCAGCTTCCCGCATACCGGCACCGAGCTGCCCGACGCGCTGGTGGACCAGTTCGTCTCCCCCTGGCTGGCACGTCGCGATGCCGACTGGTGGGTGCATCAGCTGTATGACTTTGCGCAATCGCTGGGCGCCACCACCGTGCGCACCGCGATCTGTCGCTCGGTGATCGACGTCAACCGCGACCCCAGCGGGGCGTCGTTGTATCCGGGCCAGAACACCACCGGCCTGTGTCCGCTGACCACCTTCGACAACCAGCCGCTGTATGCCGATGGCGCCGAACCCGACCAAGCGCAGATCGCCTGGCGCCGCACGCGCTGGTTCGACCCCTATCACGCGGCGATTGCCGACGAAATCGCGCGCCTGCGTCGGCTACATCCCCGAATCGTGGTGTACGACGCGCACTCGATCCGCTCCTTCATCCCGCATCTGTTCGATGGCGAGCTGCCGCAGTTCAACATCGGCAGCAACGACGACCGCAGCTGCGCTCCGGCGCTGGCCGATGCGGTGGAGCGGCTGTGCCGCAGCAGCGGCTCGAGCACCGTGCGCAACGGGCGCTTCAAGGGCGGCTGGATCACCCGCCACTATGCGCAGCCCGAGCAGGGCGTGCATACGCTGCAGATGGAGCTGGCATGCCGCGGCTACATGCGCGAGCCGGACGCGATCACCCCGCAGAACTGGCCGACGCCCTGGCTCCCCGCGCATGCAGTCGCGCTGCGCGCGGTGCTGCGGCACGTGCTGCTGGCCTGCCTGCAATTTGCCGCCGACAGCGCTCAGTCCTCCGACACCACGCCGCCTGCGGCGCACCGTTGATTGCAAGGAAACCGGCATGACCCGTCACGATGCAACCCGCGTCATCCGCGCCGCCACCGGCACCACGCTCACCGCCAGGAGCTGGCTCACCGAAGCGCCGCTGCGCATGCTGATGAACAATCTGGACCCGGACGTGGCCGAGCGCCCGCAGGAGCTGGTGGTCTACGGCGGCATCGGCCGCGCCGCGCGCGACTGGGAATCCTTCGATGCGATCGTCGCCGCGCTCACCCGCCTGGAGGATGACCGGACCTTGCTGGTGCAGTCCGGCAAGCCGGTCGGCGTGTTCCGCACGCATGCCGATGCGCCACGCGTGCTGATCGCCAATTCCAACCTGGTGCCGCGCTGGGCCACCTGGGACCACTTCAACGAACTGGATAAAAAAGGTCTGGCGATGTACGGCCAGATGACCGCCGGCAGCTGGATCTACATCGGCGCACAAGGCATCGTGCAGGGCACCTACGAGACCTTCGTGGAGATGGGCCGCCAGCATTACGGCGGCAACCTGTCCGGGCGCTGGTTGTTCACCGGTGGCCTCGGCGGCATGGGTGGCGCGCAGCCGCTGGCTGCGGTGATGGCCGGCGCCTCGTGCCTGGCGGTGGAATGCCGCCGTTCCAGCATCGACATGCGCCTGCGCACCGGCTATCTGGACACCTGGACCGACGACCTGGACGAAGCGCTGCGCCTGGTCGAGGAATCGTGCACGGCCAAGAAGCCGATGTCGGTCGGCCTGCTCGGCAATGTCGCAGACGTGCTGGACGAACTGCTGCTACGTGGAGTCAAGCCGGACCTGCTGACCGACCAGACCTCCGCGCACGACCCGGTCAACGGCTACCTGCCGCAGGGCTGGACGGTGGAGGAATGGGACGCCAAGCGCGTGTCCGCACCGAAGCAGGTGGAAGCGGCCGCGCGCGAGGCGATGGCCAACCACGTCCGCGCCATGCTCACCTTCCATGCCCTGGGCGTGCCCACCGTCGACTACGGCAACAACCTGCGCCAGATGGCGCTGGAAGCAGGCGTAGACAACGCATTCGACTTCCCCGGCTTCGTGCCCGCCTACATCCGGCCGCTGTTCTGTCGCGGGATCGGGCCGTTCCGCTGGGTCGCGCTCAGCGGCGATCCGGACGACATCGCCAGGACCGATGCCAAGGTCAAGGAACTCATTCCCGACGATACGCATCTGCACCGCTGGCTCGACATGGCGGCCGACAAGATCGCCTTCCAGGGCCTGCCTGCGCGGATCTGCTGGGTCGGTTTGGGTGACCGCCACCGGCTCGGTCTGGCCTTCAATGCGATGGTGCGCAGCGGCGAGCTCAAGGCGCCGGTGGTGATCGGCCGCGACCACCTGGATTCGGGCAGCGTGGCCTCGCCCAACCGCGAAACCGAAGCCATGGCCGACAGCTCGGATGCGGTCTCCGACTGGCCGTTGCTCAACGCGCTGCTCAATACCGCCTCCGGTGCCACCTGGGTGTCGCTGCACCACGGCGGCGGCGTCGGCATGGGGTTTTCGCAACATGCCGGCATGGTCATCGTCTGCGACGGCAGCGAGGCCGCCGACAGGCGCCTGGAGCGCGTGCTCTGGAACGACCCGGCCACCGGCGTGATGCGCCACGCCGATGCCGGCTACGCCATCGCCACCGACTGCGCCAGGCAAAAAGGCCTGGATCTGCCGGGGATTCTCGGCTGAGGATCCTCGGCCGCGGTTTCGCCGGCAGCGTGTACGCTGCACGCTGTCGGCACTTACCACGCCTACATCACTGGTTCTAGGCGCGCTGTCCGCAGCACGCGCCGACTGGCCGCTACATTCTGTCAGCGGCTTTCATTTCCATCACTGTCTACTGGCAGGCCGATGCAGCAGCAGCCAGCAATGCGTCGTCATCGAGCGCCGGCGCCGCCCCGCTTGCCGGATAGGCGGCTGCGATCGCCTTCGCCGCGCGATCGGCGTGCGCCTGGATATACCACTGCGATGACGGCGGCAGCGAACGCCCGCGCACCGCCTGCTCAAAGCGATACTGTCCCCAATAGATCGCCAGTGGTTCTTCCAGCGCGTTGAGCGGGTTCGGCAAGCTGGCCGCACCCGGACACAGCCGCATGAAGTTGGCAGCGAGCAGGCGTTTACGCGCCGATGGTTGCCCCGCAGACAGGTGATGACTCAATTCGTGCAACACGATCGGCGCCCAGTCCATCGAGGCCGTGCCGGCGAGCGCATCCTGCTGCGCATACAGCAGCATGGTGCGTCCGCGTACCTTGGCCTGGGTGGTGTCCGGCTCCGGCCACCAGACGAATCTTGCCTGGAACACCGCAGGCTCCGGCACCGCAAAGAACGCCCGCATCTGCGACGCCAACCGCGCAACGGCGGGGTTGGAAAGTTCCTCGCGCAGCATGCGCGCCTGTTGCTCGAAACGGGGGGCGGCTGTGACCAGCCGCCTGGCGCGTGGAACGAAGCGGGCAAGATACGCACGCAACATCGTCTGGTCATCCGCCGACTGCTCCGCAATGGCGGCGCCCGCTGCAGCCTCGAATTCTGCATCCCCGAGGAAATGCCGCGAGAAAGGATCCACATCACGGGTGGCCTCTGGCGCAAACACACGGTCAAGCACTTCCGGATCGTCGCCCTTTGCCAGCCCCGAGGTGCGGCGGCGGAAATCTGCATAGGCGACCAGTGCTGCGCGATCGGCCTGATCCAGCCCTCCATGGGTTTCGAAATAGCTGCGATACACGGGCACCGTAAAACCCGGCAACCAGTCCGACAGGTTATCCAGCAGGTTGAACAGATCCGTGGCTTCGCTGTAACCCACCTGCACCGGTGCCGATGGCGGCACGGGTGGCGCGGCATGCGCGGTGGCATACAGCAACGCCCAGAGCAGTCCCACTGAGCCGATGCCCCGCAGCATTGGCGGCCAGCGATCGATCCATCTGCGCATGCAAGGCTCCGGGCTGGCGAGTGCGCTGATTCGAGCATGCCTGGATACCGCCCGCCACGTGCCGTTCGTCAGGGGGCGGTGAGAGCTTCCGGCATCAGGATGCAAGCGGGGGACATCGTCATCCATCACATTCCCGACGATTGCCCTCAAGTCCGCGGCGTGCAGGCCGACAAGGTATGCAACGTTTTGAGGAATCTCCATGGGCATCTTGATCTACCTGGTGCCTGCATTCGCGCTCTGGGCGCTGATTGCCACCGTGCTGGCGTTCGTGCGTGGCCGGCAGCTGCGCGCCGAATCCGGCCAGCTCGCCAGCACGCAGGACAGCCTGGCCCGCTACCAGGCCGCGCTCTCGCAGCTGAAGGCGCGCGCGGCCGCCAGCGCGCTGGAACTGGAATCGCTGCAGCGCAGCTATACCGTGCTCAAGCAATCGCTGGAACAGCGGGAACAGACAGCAGCCGAACAGGCGCCGGCCGCTGACAGCCAGGTGATTCCGATGGTGATGGTGCAGCGGCTGGATATCGCCAACGAAATCGGCACGTTGTTCACGCACGTCGCACGGGTGGCACGCAGCCTGCGCCGCTACAGCGCCTACAGCCGCGGCCACACGGCGCCGGAACCGGCCACGGCCCGCTACGACCTGCACTGGCTGGCCGATTGCCTGCACAGCTTCGACCAGATCGGTTATGCCTTGTTGCGCGGCAATGTCGCAGCGCTGATCACCGCCTGCCAGGACCTGCTGTCGATGTACGACCATTACCTGAAGGATGGGTCCGGCTATAACAGCCGCGATACCTTCCAGCGCCTGGGCAGCGATGTGCCGCTGTCGGATGCCACCGATGCCATCCGCTCGATCATCGTCAAGGCGACGCTCGCGCAGGATGTGCGCGATGCGGTGATGGAAGATGCGGCCGCTGCCAACGTCGGGTGATTCGGGAATCGGGAATCGGGAATCGGGAATCGGGAATCGTAAGAGCGTGGATGCGGGGTTCTGTTAGGTCAACAGGTAGATGCATGTTGTTTGGCCACGATGCGATTGCCCATGAAAAAAGCGCACCGCTTGCGGTGCGCTTTTCGTTTCAGGCTTCGGGAGTGGCTAGCAAGCCTCAGCTAGCGCATTCGCTCGCTGCGTGCATCACGGTGCCTTTTGCGGCAGCGCGTAGGCCACCACGGCATCACCTGCAGGCGTCTCCATGAAGTGGTGGCCGCCGGCCATGATCACCAGATACTCGCGGCCGTTGTAGGCGTACACCATCGGGTTGGCCTGGCCGCCGGCCGGCAGCTTGGCATGCCACAGCTCCTTGCCGGTGGCCAGATCGATGGCGCGGATCAGGTCGTCGGTGGCTGCGGCAATGAAGATCAATCCGCCGGCCGTCACCACCGAACCGCCATTGTTCGGCGTGCCGATCTCGATCGGCAGACCCGAACGGATACCGAACGGACCATTGCCGCGTGCGCTGCCGAACGGACGGTCCCACAGCGTCTTGCCGCTGGCCAGGTCGATCGCACGGATGCCGCCATACGGCGGCTGCTTGCACAGCAGCTTGGTGAACGGCAAACGCCAGCCCGCATTGACGTTGATCGCATACGGCGTGCCGGCCTGCGGATCGCCCGCGCCTTCTGCGCCCCCCGTATCGCCACGCACCTCATCGCGCGGCGCCCAGCCCAGCTTGTCGGCCTTGGCGCGCGGCACCAGCAGGTTGTAGTTGGGCATGTCGTTGTAGTTGGCCACGATCACGCCGCGCTGCGGATCCACCGACACGCTGCCCCAATCCGAACCGCCGTTGTAACCAGGATATTCGATCGAATGGCGGTCGGCTTCCGGCGGCGTGTAGATGCCCTTGTAGCTGGCCTTGCGGAACTGGATGCGGCAGACCAGCTGATCGATCGGCGTCATCCCCCACATGTCGCGCTCGGTCAGATCCGGCTTGCGCAGCGTGTGGTACAGCGAAAATGGCTGGGTCCTGGCACGCATCTGCGGCTCCACGCCGCCACCCGGTACTGCACGTTCCTCCACGCCCACCAGCGGCTTGCCGGTGCGCCGATCCAGCACGTACAACTCGCCCTGCTTGCTCGGCAACAACACCGCCGGCACGTTGACGCCGTCCTTGGGGAAGTCGATCAGGCTCGGCTGCGAGCCCAGGTCGTAATCCCAGGTATCGATATGCGTGGTCTGGAAATTCCATACCGGCTTGCCGGTGGTGACATCCAGCGCAACCAGCGAGGTCGCATAGCGATTCTCCTGCGGCGTGCGCGAGCTGCTCCAGTAATCGGCGGTGGAGTTGCCCATCGGCAGATACACATAGCCCAGCTGTTCATCGGCCGCGGCGGTGGTCCACATGTTCGGCGTGCCACGCGTCCAGGTCTGGCCCGGCGGCGGTGCGCCGTTCCAGTCCGGATGGGTCATGTCCCAGGCCCAGCGCAATTGGCCGGTCACCGCATCGAAACCCTCGATCACACCGGACGGCTCGTAACGCTTCTGCCCGTCCAGCACCTGATGTCCGGTGACGACCACGCCGCGCACGATGGCGGGCGGCGAATTGATCGACACATACCCCGGTGGCGTCTGCCCCATGCCGGCGGTGATAGCGACCTGGCCGTTGTTGCCGAAGTCCGTACACGGCTTGCCGCTACGTGCATCCAGCGCGATCAGGCGGCCGTCCAGCGTGCCTTCGATGATGCGCGTGCGGCACAGCGCCGACGCATCGGCCGCCGCCGCTGCCGCGGCATCGTTGGCCGCCGCCGGCACCTGGTAGTACGACACGCCACGGCAGGCGGCCGTATACGGAATCGCCTCGTCCTTGACCTTGGGATCGTAGCGCCAACGCTCCTTGCCACTGGCGGCATCCAGCGCGATCACCTGGTTGCGCGCGGTGCACAGGTACAGGCTGTCGCCCACCTTCAGCGGCGTGGTTTCTGCACCCCAGCGCTTGCTCGGCAGGTCGCCGGTGTGGAAGACCCAGGCCTGCGTCAGCTGCGCCACGTTGTCGCGGTTGATCTGCTGCAGCGGCGAATAGCGCTGCCCGGCCTGGCTGCGTCCGTACGCGGCCCAGTCGTCGTCGGCAGGTGCATTGGCCGGTTGACCATCAGAGACTGCAGGCGATGCAGACGCACTGCGCTTGACCAGGCCCGCAGCCATGGCGGCAGCATGTGCCAGCACACCATCGGCCTCGGTCACTCCAAACGGCACGAAGGCGAGCGCGAAGGCCACCACGAACACCGCTGCCAGGACGCCGGCCACGCTGCGCGACACCGCGCGCGACACCGGGCGCTCCAGCTTCGGCAGCAGCAGCGCCAGCACGAACGCCAGGCCGACGATCAAGCCCAGCCGCGGCACCCAGCGCCAGTAGTCGCTGCCCGATTCCCACCATGTCCACAGCAGTGACGCCGCCACCACGGCGGCAAACCACCATGCGCCCGCATTGCGACCGCGAAACAGCAGCACGCCGGCAATCAGCAACGCCGCGCCCGCAGGCGCGTAATACCAGGAGCCGCCCAGCGCGGCCAGCCACACGCCGCCTGCCAGCAGCACGGTGCCCAGCACTCCAATCACGCCTCCCAACGTCGCCAGCGCCCAGTGGCCGCGACGGGAAGGACGATGCAATGTCGTCATCAGTTGTTCCTCTTCGATCTGCGGCGACGCAACGCCGCCGCACCGCCGACAACCTTCGACCCGCCACGGTGAAAAAGCCGCGTTCTTTGCGAACGCCGTCGAAAAACACTGCGTTGCAGATGTCACCGCGTGCAATAAAAAAACGCCGGCTGTGCGCCGGCGTTTTTCTTCAACTGCGTTGCTCCCCTGCTGCGATCACGCTTCGGTCGGTGGCAGCTCGCCTGTGCTGGCTGCCGGTACGCCCGCTGCATCGTCCAGCACATCCTCGGCCTCCTCCAGCGAGGCATCCAGGCGTTCGACCGCCTGCAGCTTTTCGCCCTTGGACAAGCGGATCAATGTCACGCCCTGGGTATTGCGACCCACGCGCGAGATCTCCGAACCGCGGGTGCGCACCAGGGTGCCGCCATCGGAAATCAGCAGCACTTCGTCGGTGGCGCCCAGCAGCACCGCACGCACCAGCTTGCCATTGCGTTCGGTGGTCTGGATGCCGATCACGCCCTGCGTGCCGCGCCCCTTGCGCGGGTACTCGGTCAGCGGGGTGCGCTTGCCGTAGCCGTTCTCGGTGGCAGTGAGGATGTAGGCCATGTCGTCGCTTTCGGCGCCGTCGATCACCTCTGCCTCGACGCCGTCCGTGCTTTCCACCACGTCCTCGACACCCTCGTCCTCGACATCGCCTTCGATGCCGCCGGCACGCTCGGCCACGATCAGGCTGACCACCTCTTCGCCCTTGGTCAGGCGGATGCCGCGCACGCCGGTGGCGGTACGGCCCATCGAGCGCACCGTGGATTCGCCGAAGCGCACGGTCTTGCCGTTGGAGGCGAACAGCAGCACGTCGCGATCGCCATCGGTCAAGGCCACGCCGACCAGCGCATCGCCCTCGTCGAGGTTGATGGCGATCTTGCCGCGTGCCAGACGGAACGCGAATTCGCTCAACGGGGTCTTCTTGACCGTGCCGTTGCGCGTGGCAAAGAACACATAGCGGTTGTCGGCGTACTCGCGTACCGGCAGCACTGCCTGCACCCGCTCGCCCGGTTCCAGCGGAATCCAGTTGATGATCGGACGACCACGCGCATTGGAGCCGGCCTCCGGCAGCTGGTACACCGGCAGCCAGAACACCTTGCCGCTGCTGGTGAAGGTCAGCAGCGTGTCGTGCGTGTTGACCAGCCACAGCTGGTCGATGAAATCCTCTTCCTTGGTCGCCGCCGCAGACCGGCCACGGCCGCCACGGCGCTGCGCACGATACGCGCTCACCGGCTGGCGCTTGGCATAGCCGGCGTGCGAGAGCGTCACCACCACGTCTTCCGGCGAAATCAGGTCCAGGATGTCCAGATCTTCTTCGCTGTGGCGGATCTCGGTGCGGCGTTCGTCGCCGTACTCTTCGCGAATATTGATCAGCTCGTCGCGGATCACCTGCAGCAGCACGTCCGGGTTTTCCAGGATGCGGATCAGGCCCTGGATCACCTCGAGCAACTGCTTGTACTCGTCGGTCAGCTTTTCCTGCTCCAACCCGGTCAGGCGATGCAGGCGCATTTCCAGGATCTGCGAGGCCTGCACTTCACTGAGCTGGTACAAGCCGTTGGCCAGGCCCACGCCCGGCGCCAGGTCTTCCGGCTTGGAGGCTTCGGCACCGGCAGCGCCCAGCAGCGCGCCGACCAGACCCGGTTCCCAGGTCTTGGCCAGCATGCGCTCGCGCGCTTCCTGCGGATTGGCCGAGGTCTTGATCAGCTCGATCATCTCGTCGATGTTGGCCAACGCGACGGTCAGACCTTCCAGCACATGCGCACGCGCACGCGCCTTGCGCAGTTCATAGATGGTGCGGCGGGTCACCACTTCGCGGCGGTGGCGGATGAACGCCTGCAGCATCTGCTTGAGGTTCATCAACTGCGGGCGGCCATCGATCAGCGCCACCATGTTGATGCCGAACACCGACTCCATCTGGGTCTGCTGATACAGGTTGTTGAGCACAACCTCGGCCGACTCGCCGCGCTTGACCTCGATGTAGATGCGCATGCCGTCCTTGTCGGACTCGTCGCGCAGCTCGCTGATGCCTTCGAGCTTCTTTTCCTTGACCAGCTCGGCGATCTTCTCGATCAACCGCGCCTTGTTCACCTGATACGGAATCTCGGTGACGATGATCGCTTCACGGCCATTGTCGGCCACTTCCACGTCGGCCTTGGCGCGCATGCGCACGCGGCCACGGCCGGTGCGATACCCGGCAGCGATGCCGGCGGTGCCGTTGATGATGCCGGCGGTGGGGAAATCCGGACCGGGGATGTACTCCATCAGGCCTTCGACATCCAATTCCGGCGTGTCGATCAAGGCGATGCAGGCGTTGATCGCCTCGGTCAGGTTGTGCGGCGGGATATTGGTGGCCATGCCCACCGCGATACCGGCCGAGCCATTGACCAGCAGGCTCGGGAACCGGGTCGGCATGACCGTCGGTTCCAGTTCCTTTTCGTCGTAATTGGGCTGGAAATCGACGGTTTCCTTGTCGATGTCGGCCATCAGCTCATGCGCCAGCCGCGACATGCGCGACTCGGTGTAACGCATCGCCGCGGCGGAGTCGCCGTCGACCGAACCGAAGTTACCCTGGCCGTCCACCATCATGTAGCGCAGCGAGAACGGCTGCGCCATGCGCACCAGCGTGTCGTACACCGACTGGTCGCCGTGCGGGTGGTACTTACCGATGACGTCGCCGACGATACGCGCCGACTTGAAGTAGGCCTTGTTGCTGTGAGCGCCCAGCTCGTGCATGGCGTACAGGACGCGGCGGTGCACGGGTTTGAGGCCATCACGGGCATCGGGGAGTGCGCGGCCCACGATCACGCTCATCGCGTAATCGAGATAGCTCTTGCGCATCTCGTCTTCCAGATTGACCTGGATGATTTCCTTGGCGGTTTCTGCCATTCGGGTTCCGTAAGTGAGGTGGCGGGCCAGCCGGAAAGCCGCGTCGGGGGCGCCTTGGTCACAGGCTGCCGACCCCACGCTCCCGCCGATCGATTCAAGCCCCGGATTGTATCACGAAGGGGCACCACGATGCCGCCGGTTTACCGGCCAGAAACAAGCACTTGCAGGATTTTGACGGGACGATGCGGCGATAGCGCGCCGCACTGGCCTCAGCCGCCGAACGCCGCCTGCATGCGCGCCGGGTCCGGCTGCACGATCACTCCGCGTTCGGTGACGATCGCATCGATCAGGCTGCCGGGGGTGACGTCGAACACCGGATTCCAGGCATGGATGCCATCGGCCACCGTGCGCACGCCGCCGACCCCGAACAACTCGCCCGGATCGCGCTGCTCGATCTCGATCTGCTCGCCGCTGGCGGTGTCCATGTCGACCGTGGACGACGGCGCCACCACCATGAACTTGACGCCGTGGTGGCGCGCGGCGATCGCCAGCTGGTAGGTCCCGATCTTGTTGGCGGTATCGCCATTGGCGCAGATGCGGTCGGCGCCGACGATGACCCACTGCACCAGCCCGGACTTCATCAGATGCGAGGCGGCCGAATCGGCGATCAGGGTCGCGTCGATGCCGTCCTGCTGCAGCTCCCACACGGTCAGGCGCGCGCCCTGCAACCACGGCCGGGTCTCGCCGGCAAACACCTTGGCGATGCGCTGCTGCGCCACGCCGGCGCGGATCACGCCCAGCGCGGTCCCGAAACCGGCGGTGGCCAGCGAACCGGTATTGCAGTGGGTCAGCACGCCGCTGCCGGTGTCGATCAACGCCGCACCAAGCGCGCCCATCTGCCGATTGGCCGCCAGGTCTTCATCGGCGATGGCCTGCGCCTCGCGCGCGATCACCTCGCGCCAGTCGGCGCCGGCAGCGCCCAGCACGCGACGCATGCGCATCAGCGCCCAGGCCAGGTTGACCGCGGTCGGACGCGCGGCATTGAGCCGCAACAGCGCCGGTTCGAGTTTCTGCAAGGCCGCACTACCGTCCTCGGCAGCGATGTCGCGCGCCGCCAGTACCACGCCCCACCCGGCCGCGATGCCGATCGCCGGCGCCCCGCGCACGGCCAGCGAGTGGATCGCCTCGGCCACGGCGTCGCTGGTGTCGCAACGCACATGCTCGACCACGAACGGCAGCTTGCGTTGGTCGAGCAGTTCCAGGGCATCGCCGGTCCACAGCAGTGGGCGGATATGGTCGTAGCGGGCGTAGTCGATATGGGCGCTGTCGTTCATGCGGACATTGTAAGTCATGCCCTGCCTGCAACCACGCACGCCGACCGTCGTGACTGGTCCTTGCCCGCTCACCACCGCGGGACCTTACGCGGCAGGGATGCCTCGTAAGAGCCTACAAGGACGTACTTGCGGCGTGTCCTGCGATGGTGGGCGGCCAAGGGCCCTGCGGCCAAGCCGCAGATCGTCCGCGCTACAGCCGGTAAATCCGCAACCCGCTCAGTCCTCTCAAGACAACCGAGGGCTTGAGTTGTTGATCAATTCTCTCAGTCGACGATGAACTCGGCGCGGCAGCCATCGTTGACCCAGACGCCGTCGCGGCTCCAGCCCCAGGTCTGGCCTTCCACGCATTCTTTTTTGGAGAGCTGCCGGCCCACACGCACCCGGCGCTCCACCGAGACGCCGCAGGTGCGACGTGCACCCTTTTTCGATTCGCAGGTCACCATGCGCGGCACTGCCACGAAGCCGGAACCGTCCTCGGCAGCGACTTCGAATTCGCCATCGCAGCCGCGCGAGACCCAGATTTCGTTACGGCGCGCGCCCCAGCTGCGGCCTTCCTTGCACGGCCAGACAGAGCGCTGGCGCAGCAAGCGCACCGGCGCACCACGCAGCACCACCGGGCAGACCACCTTGCCGCCGTTGGAATCGCAGCGCACCACGCGGCGCATCTGCGGGGCCTGCGACGCGCGCGCGCTGGCAAACTCCGCACGGCAGCCCTGTTCGACCCACACGCCATCGCGTTCGACATCCCACTCGCTGCCGCGGATACAGCTGGTTTCGGACAGCTGGCGCACCAGTTGCACGCCATGTTCGGTATCCATCGCGCAATGCACGCGTGCCATGTCCTTGGACTCGCAGCGCACCACGCCGGAGACGCGATCGACCGCGCGCGCATCGGCGAGCATCAGCAGCGGCACGCACCACAAACCGCATAAGCTGATCAGCCACTTCATGCCGACAATCCTCACCCAAACACACTCTGCGCCGCGCCCCCCGTGGACGCCACGATGAGAGCATCATCGATGTGAAGATAGCAATACGGGGGACATGACAGCGGGATGGCAGCGGGGCGCACCGTGCGCGACGATGCCACGCCGGGGCCATTGCAGTCCTTGCCGGGGTCAGGCGCGGGCGAACGCGAAGGCCAGCACATCGGCAATCTGCGTGGTGTTGCGCATGGCCATCAACAGCCGGTCCACGCCGACCGCCACCCCGGCGCAGTCGGGCAGTTGCGACAGCACCGCCAGCAGCCGCTCATCCACCGGCAGCTGCGGCAATCCGCGCGCCGCGCGCACCGCGTTGTCGCGCATGAAGCGCGCACGCTGCTCCTGCGCATCGTTGAGCTCGTGGTACCCGTTGGCCACCTCGTAAGCGCCCAGATACAGCTCGAAGCGCTCGGCCACCGGCGGCTCGTCGGGGCGGATGCGCGCCAACGCGCACTGGCTGGCCGGCCAGTCGTGCACCACGGTCAGCGTGTCGCTGGCAAAGCCCGGCTGGAGCCGATGGGTCATCAGCAGATCCAGCCAATCGTCGCGGGTCAGGCCCTCCGGATCGATCGCGACATCGTGCAGCGGTGCGCGCAGCGTTTCGATCGGGTCGCGCAACGGGTCGATGCCCAGTGCCTGCACGAACAACGCGCGATAGCTCAGTACCTGCACCTGCGCCTGGCGCCCGACCAGCGCAAGCGCGCGGCGCACCAGCGCGATGGTTTCCTGCGCCAGCGCGCGATCGTCCCAGCCCACCCGGTACCACTCGAGCATGCTGAACTCGGGATTGTGGCGGCCGCCGGCCTCGCCGTTACGAAACACCCGCCCCAGCTCGTAGCAATCGCCCACTCCGGCGGCCAGCAGCCGCTTGAGCGGATATTCCGGCGATGTGCGCAACCAACGCACCGGCGCGCCGGCATCGACATGGCCGCTGAAGCGCGTGCTGAAACTGTCGATATTCGGCTCGGTGTTGCCGGCCTCCGACAGCACCGGCGTCTCCACTTCCAGCACGTCGCGCTCGGCGAAGAAATCGCGGATCAGCGCGTTGAGCCGCGCGCGTAACCGCAACGCGGCCAGATCGACCTGCGCTGCATTCATGGCTGCTGGCCGTGCTCGCCGAGGAAGGCCAGCAAGCGCGCCTCATCCCAGATCTCCACACCCAGCGACTGCGCCTTGTCGAGCTTGGACCCGGCCTCTTCGCCGGCCACCAGAAACGCGGTCTTCTTGGAGACGCTGCCGGCGACCTTGGCGCCCAGCGCCTCCAGCCGTTGCTTGGCCGCATCGCGGGTGAGCGCAGCCAGGGTGCCGGTGATCACCACGGTCTGGCCGTCGAGCGGGCCCGTTTGCAGCGCATCGGCTGCGGGCAGACGCGCCAGCACCGTTTCCATCGCCTGTTGCGCGGCGCTGGCCAGGGCCGCGTTTTCCGGCCGCTCCAGCCATTGCAGCAACGACGCCACCACCGCCGCCGGAACGCCGGCCTGCTGCAAGGCATCGGACCCCGCATTGCGCAGCGCGTCGAACGAAGCCACCGCGGCAGCCAGTTGCTGCGCACGCACCGGCGTCACCTTGGGGATGTCCATGTCTTCCAGCACGCTGGCAAAGCTCAGCGCCTCGCGCAGCTTGGGCGATGGCGGATGCGCATCGCCGATGCGCACGCCACGCTGCAGCAGGTCGTCGATGGCCTGCTGATTGCCGGGCTGGTCGAGGAAGTGCCCGAGCGAACGCGCCACCTCGCCACCGATGTCCGGCACGCGCTTGAACAGCGGCCACGGCAGATGGCGGATCAGTTCAAGGTCGCCGAACCACGCCGACAAGGCCTTGGCGGTGCTTTCGCCGACATGCTCGATACCCAGCGCGAACAGGAAACGCTCCAGCGTGGTATCGCGCGATTGCGCGATCGCCGCAATCAGGTTTTCCGCCCACTTGGTGGCGATCTTCTTGCGGTTCCAGTCGAACGCCGGCAGGCCGGCGCGCAACAGGTCCGCCTGCCAGGTGTGCGGCACCTCGCGCTCGCCGGCCAGGTCCACACCGATGCCGACCACGGTGGTTTCCAGCTGGCCATACGCACCGCTGGCCAGATGCTCGCGCGCCTCGCGCAGGAACGCATGCGGGCTCTCGGCGGTGCTGATCAGGCGCAGTTGCAGCAGCTGATCCACGGTGAGCAGATACAGGTCGGCCACGCCCTGCACCACACCGCTATCGACCAGCACCTCGATGAATTTTTCGCCCAGGCCATCGACATCCATCGCGCGGCGCGAGACGAAATGCCGAAACGCTTCCTTGCGCTGCGCCGGGCAGGTCAGCTCGCCGGAGCAGCGCCACACCGCCTCGCCCTCCTCGCGCACGATCTCCGACCCGCACACCGGGCAGTGCGTGGGCATCTGCCATGGCTGGGTGCCGGGTGGCCGTTGCTCGGCAACCACGCCGGCCACCTCCGGAATCACATCGCCGGCACGCCGCACGATCACGGTATCGCCCACGCGCACATCCAGCCGCGCGATCTGGTCGGCGTTGTGCAAGGTGGCATTGGTGACGATCACCCCGGCCACGTGCACCGGCTTCAGCCGCGCCACCGGCGTGGCCGCACCGGTGCGGCCGATCTGGATCTCGATCGCCTCCACCGTGGTGGACTGCTCCTGCGCCGGGAACTTGTGCGCAATCGCCCAGCGTGGCGCGCGCGCGACAAAGCCCATCTCGCGCTGGCCGGCCAGATCGTCGAGCTTGTACACCACGCCATCGATGTCGAAGGGCAAGCCATCGCGCGCTTCACCGATGCGCTGGTAGTAGGCCAGCAGGCCCGCGCTGCCCTGCACCACCTCGACCAGGGCGCTGACCGGGAAACCCCACGTGCGCAACTGCGCCAGGATTGCCGAATGCGTCTGCGGCAACGCACCTTCGCTCACTTCGCCCACGCCGTAGGCAAAGAAACTCAGCGGGCGCTGCGCCGTGATGCGCGCATCCAGCTGGCGCAGCGAACCGGCGGCGCCATTGCGCGGATTGGCCAGCACCTTGCCGCCGTGCAGGCGCATCTGCGCGTTGTAGGTTTCGAAGGCGGCGCGCGGCATGTACACCTCGCCGCGCACTTCCAGCACCTGCGGCCAGCCTGCGCCACGCAGGCGCAGCGGAATCGCCTTGACGGTACGCAGATTGGCGCTGACATCCTCGCCGGTAGCGCCGTCGCCGCGCGTTGCGCCCTGCACGAACTCGCCGTTTTCGTAGCGCAGGCTGATCGCCAGGCCATCGAGCTTGGGCTCGGCCGAGAACAGCGGCTGCTTCACCTCCAGCCGCTCGCTGATACGCCGTACGAACTCGGTCACTTCCTCGTCGCTGAAGGCATTGCCCAACGACAGCATCGGCAGGGCATGCCGCACTTCGGCAAAGCGCGAGGCGGCCAGGTGGCCGACGCGCTGGGTCGGCGAATCGGCGCTGGCCAGCTCCGGATGCGCGGCCTCCAATGCCTCCAGTTCACGCATCAGGCGGTCGTAGTCGACGTCGGCCATCTGCGGCTCGTCGAGCACGTGATAGCGGTAGTTGGCGTCCTCGATACGATGACGCAGGGCGTCGATACGCTGCGCGGGGTCCGGGCTGACAGTCATGCGATCGCTGGGCTGGCTCTGGGCCGCCCATTCTAACGGGCCATGCCGGGGTGCAAGTGCGGCCGGGCAGCTGGCAAACCGTGCGACAGCGAGCCCTGCAGCGATTTTCCCGATAGGCAGACAGGCGCAAACCCGCTAGCGTGGCGCCCTCTTTGCCTGCTCGCCTGGAGCTTACCCGTGTCGTTGCCTGTCTCGCGCCGTTCGTTTCTCAGCCTCGCCAGCGTTGGCGTGGCAGTTTCCGCACTGGGGCTGCCCCCTGCGGCCGAGGCAGCCCGCAAACGCGCGGCTGCGCCGGCCAAGCCCGGCGTGGCGCCGGCAGCGGGCGCGGTGTTTCTCAACCTCAACGAGCATCCGCTTGGCCCCGCACCGGCCGCACTGGATGCCGCAACCCGCTCGCTGGCACGCGCGGGCCGCTATCAGGTCGAGATGGAGCAGGACCTGCGCAATCTGATGACCGGCGAGCTGCAGCTGCCCGGCGACCATCTGGCGTTCTTTCCCGGGTCCAGGGATGCGCTGAATCGTGCCGGCAGCCTGTTCACCTCCGCGCGTGCAGGGCTGGTGGTGGCAGACCCAAGCTTCGATCCGATCGTCGACAGCGCAAATGCCCGCGGCGTGCCGGTACGCAAGGTGCCGTTACGGGCCGACGGCGCCCACGACGTCAAG
Organism: Xanthomonas sp. BRIP62411; assembly: GCF_003993525.1. Classification (NCBI taxonomy): domain Bacteria; kingdom Pseudomonadati; phylum Pseudomonadota; class Gammaproteobacteria; order Lysobacterales; family Lysobacteraceae; genus Xanthomonas; species Xanthomonas sp. BRIP62411. The sequence continues at coordinate 94,616 of NZ_QEZI01000022.1, read as the reverse complement.
GCAATGGCCAAGGCCGACCCGACTGCTGGCCTGATCTACCTGTGCAATCCAGGCAACGCCAGCGGCGCCATCACCCCGCGCGCCGATATCGAGTGGCTGCTGGCCAACAAGCCGGCCAGCGCCGTGCTGGTGGTCGACGAAGCGTATATCCACTACAGCAACGAGCCGTCCGTGGCCGACCTGGTGCGTCAGCGCCAGGACCTGATCGTGCTGCGCAGCTTCTCCAAGCTCTACGGCATGGCCGGCCTGCGCCTGGGCGCCGCGCTGGCGCCGCCGGGGCTGCAGACCAAGCTCGCCAGCCTGGGCAGCAACCCGCTGTCGGTCACGGCAATGGCCGCCGGCATCGCCAGCCTGCGCGACCCGCAACTGGTGCAGACCCGTCGCGCGGAAAACGCCCGCGTGCGCGACGACACCATCGCCTGGCTCAAGACCAAGGGCTACACCTGCCTGCCCACGCAGGCCAACTGCTTCCTGCTCGACGTCAAGCGCGATGCCGGCGTGTTCGCCGATTCGATGCAGAAACAAGGCGTCATCGTCGGCCGCAGCTGGCCGATCTGGCCCAAGCGCGTGCGTGTGAGCGTCGGCACCGAGGCGGAGATGCTGCGGTTTCGCGAGGCCTTTGCCAAGGCGAAGCGCTGAGCGCACGGCACTGGGTGGTCATCCCTTCTCCCATCGGGAGAAGGTGCCCCGAAGGGGCGGATGAGGGTGCAAGCGAAGCCTTGTGCCGTCCAACTACCCCAGGGCTTCGCCCCGTACCCTCACCCCAACTCCTCTCCCGCAGGAGAGTGGCTTTGATGCCCTCTCCTGCGGGAGAGGGAACTCACCAGCGCGGCGACTTGGTCAGCGGCGGGGCCTGGTGCTGGCGGTCGTAGGCGCGCAGCTCGTCGCGGATATGCGCCACCCGTTGACGGCCCAGCGCATTGCGGCTGTCGTCCAGCACCACGCCGTCGAGCAGTTCGGCCATGCGCTGCACGGTCGGCAGCATCTTTTCCCAGGCATCCAGCGCGGTCATCGGCGCCGGCAAGGTGAGGAAGAACGCAATCGCCGGGGTCTGCATCTCGCGGATGTTGGCCATGTCGAAACTGCCGGGCTTGAGGATGCTGGCCATGCTGAAGATCGGCCCGCGCTCCGGATGCCCTTCCACCAGGCGGTGGAACACATTCATGTGCCCGAACACCAGCCCGGTCTTCTCGGCAGCGACGACAATGTCTTCGCCGCGCAGGACCTGGCCGGCCTTGGCGGCCACGAACAGCGACACGATCTTGTCGAAGTCCTGGTTCGGGCGCTTGCCGACATCGTTGCCGCCGGCCGCATCGGCATCGTCCAGGTTCAGTTCGCTTTGCTCGGCGCCTTCACTGCGCGCGAACGGGTCGCCCTCCACGCCGGGCTCGCCGGAAATCACCGGCTCGCGGCGCTCGCGCGGCTGCCCGTCGTCCTTGTCGACCCGGCGGCCTTGCGGCGATTTTTTCGGGCGACCAAACAGGAAGATGGCCGCGACCAGCAGCAGTCCAGCGATCAGGATCCCGATCCGGATCATGGCCATGTCGGACATTCAGCGTGCCTCCGCATAAGAGTGACAGGTGTCTATATTCCAACAAGCATGGCACGTCATGCCGCACCCGCCAAACGTGCGGCCTCTTCCAGGTCCACGCTGACCAGGCGGCTGACGCCCGGCTCGCGCATGGTCACGCCCGAGAGCTGACGCGCCGCCTCCATCGTTGCCTTGTTGTGACTGACGAACAGGAACTGCACCTTCTCGCTCATTTCCCGCACCATGTTGGCCAGCCGGCCGACATTGGCTTCGTCCAGCGGTGCGTCCACCTCGTCGAGCAGGCAGAACGGCGCCGGATTGAGCTGGAAGATCGCAAACACCAGCGCCACCGCGGTCATCGCCTTCTCGCCACCGGACAGCAGCGAGATGCTGGACACGCGCTTGCCCGGCGGGCGCGCCATGATGGTCACGCCGGTATCGAGCAGGTCTTCGCCGGTGAGCTCCAGATAGGCGTGCCCACCGCCGAACAGGCGCGGATACAGCGCCTGGACGCCGGAATTGACCCGGTCGAAGGTGTCCTTGAAGCGGCCGCGGGTTTCGCGGTCGATCTTGCGGATCGCCTCTTCCAGCGTCTCCAGTGCAGTGTTGAGATCCAGGTTCTGTGCGTCCAGATATTCCGAACGCTGCGCAGCCTCGCCGTACTCCTGGATCGCGGCCAGATTGACCGGCTCCAGCCGCCGCATGCGCCCGTCGATCTGGCCGACTGCCGCTTCCCACTCGGCCACGTTCGCTGCTTCCGGCAATCCATTGACGACGTCCTCGAGCACGAAGCCGGCCTTCACCACGGCGGCCTCCAATTGCTCTGCGCTGAGCACCAGCGCCTGCTGATCGAGCTTGCGCTGCGAGATGCGCTCGCGCTGGGCCAGCGCCTGTTCGTCGCGTTGCTGACGGGTCTGCTCGTAGCTGCGCAGTTCGCCATCGATGCTCTCCAGCATCGTGCGCGCTTCGCTCAGCACGCGCTCGGTACGCACACGCTCGCTCAAGGCGGCCTGATGCTCGTGTTCCAGCGTTTCCACCGGCGAGTCACCGTCGCTGAGCTGGGCGACCAGATCCTCAAGGCGCGTATCGAGCTGGCCGCGCTGGCTGTCCATGCGCTCCAGCGTCTGGCTCAGCGAGGTGATCTGGGTGCGTTGCGATTCCAGCGTGAGCGCCAATGCGTGCATCGCATCGCGCACGCCACGTGCGGCATCGCGGGCCTGGTCGCGCGCATCGGTGAGCTGGCGGCGTTCGTTCTCCAGCGCCTCGCGGGTCCCTTGCAGATCGCCCATCAGGGTCACCGCGTCTTCGAGCTTGGCGCGTGCCTCGCGTGCCTGCTCGCGGCTGGTGTCCAGCGTTTCCAGCAGCTGCGACAATTCGTTTTCGATGCGTTCGATGCGCGTGCGCGCGGCATCGACCTTGCCCTGCTGACTCTGCAGCTGGCCGGCCAGTTCGGACACGCTGCGATGCGCCATGTACAACTGGCGCTGCGCATCTTCGCGCTGCTGTTCGGCCGCCAGCAGCTGCTCGCGGAAGCTGCCCAGGCGCTGTTCAAGCTCGGCTTCGCGCTCCTGCAGCGTTTCGATCTGCGCGCGCAGTTCCTGGATCTCGCGCTCGCGCAGCAAGGCGCCCTGCTTGGCGGCGCCGGAACGCGATACCCGCACCCAACCCTCGCCCAGCCGCTCGCCGCTGCGGGTGATGACCGAATCGCCCTCGGGCAGGCTGCGCTGCAGCGTACGTGCCGCGTCCAGATCCTCGGCCGCGTGCAGGCGCGCGAGCAGGCGACGGATCGCGATCGGCCCCTGCACCTTGGCCGCCAGCGAGGTCGGCGCAAATGTCGCGTTGTCGTCGGCACTGGACACCAGCGCGATGCGGCCATCACCCAATTCGCCCAGCGCATCGACCAGTTGTTCGGGCGCCTCCACCAGCACGCCTTCGATCAACTGCCCCAAGGCGCCTTCGACCGCGTTTTCCCAGCCGCTTTCGACCGTGATGCGCTCGCCCACACGCGCGGCAGAATCCAGCCCGCGCGAGGTCAGCCACGCCACCGCCGCGCCCTGCTCCTGGCCGAGTGCGGCCTGCTGCAAGGTTTCCAGCGACGACAGCCGGCCACGCGCGGCCTGCGCCTGCTTGCGCACCTCGGCCAGCTCGCCCTGGCTGGCGCGCTGTTGTTCCTGCAGCCCGCCGAGCGCGTGCTTGCGCGCTTCGACCTGTTCGGTCAGCCCGTCCAGCGAGGTCTTCTGGGTTTCGTGGCGCAACTCGATCTGCTCGAACGCCTCGGCCAGCGCGTCCAGATCCAGCCCGGCGCGCTCGTTGACCAGCGCTTCGCGGCGGCGTTCGGCCTCCAGCGACTGGCGATCGAGATAATCCACACGCGTGCGTTCCACCTCGCCGGCACGCGAGGCTTCGCCGGTGTCGCGGTTATGGGTTTCCCAACGCTGCTGCCAGTCGGCCAGGCGCGCCTCGGCTTCGCGTAGCGACTCCTGGCGGAATTCGTGGTCTTCGCGCAGCTGTTCCAGCTGCGGTTCGGCAGCGTCCACCGCCTCGCGCAACACCGCCAGCCTGGCCGAGTCGCCGCTGATGTGCTGGGTCAGTTCCTGCAGTTGGCTCTGCGCCTCGTCGCGCGCCTTGTGCAGGCGATGCGAGAGCTCGCGCTGGTGCTGGATCTGCTGCTCGATGCGCGCCAACGCACCACCGACCTGATAGACATCGGCCTGCGCCTTGGCCACCGCTTCGGCGGCTTCCTCGCGACGCGCGCGCCCGGTTTCGATCCGCGCCTCGGCATCGCGCTGTTCGGCGATCAGCTGCTGCAGCCGGGTCTCTTCCTGGTTCAATTTCTCGCGCAGGCCCTGCAGCCGCCCGTCCAGCCCGCGGTATTCCAGCGCCTTCCACTCGGCGTCCTTGATCCGGCGCTCTTCCTGCAAGGCCTGATACTGCTCGGCCTGGCGCGCCTGGCGCTGCAGATGCGCCAGCTGCTTGGTGATCTCTTCGCGCAGGTCGCCCAGGCGATCGAGGTTCTCGCGGGTATGCCGGATGCGCGTTTCGGTTTCCTTGCGGCGCTCCTTGTACTTGGAAATGCCGGCGGCTTCCTCCAGGTACACGCGCAGGTCTTCCGGGCGCGCCTCGATGATCTGGCTGATCATGCCCTGCTCGATGATCGAATAGCTGCGCGGGCCAAGACCGGTGCCCAGGAACAGGTCGGTGATGTCGCGGCGCCGGCACTTGGTGCCGTTGAGGTAGTAGGCGCTGTTGCCGTCGCGGCTGACAAGGCGCTTGACCGAGATCTCGTTGAACGAGGCGAACTCGCCGCTGATGGTGTGATCGGAATTGTCGAAGATCAGCTCCACCGTCGCCTGCGACACCGGCTTGCGCGCCGAGGAGCCGGAGAAGATCACGTCTGTCAGCGAGTCGCCGCGCAGGCGGCTGGCCGAACTTTCGCCCATCACCCAGCGCACCGCGTCGATGATGTTGGACTTGCCGCAGCCATTGGGTCCGACGATGCCGGTCATGTTGGTGGGCAGGTGCAACGTGGTCGGGTCGACGAACGACTTGAAACCGGACAGTTTGATCGTGGACAGGCGCATGGGGCTGAAGGTTCCGGGCACCGCACGGGCGAGGCCGGCAGGCGCTTTTTCCTGTGAAGCCGACACCTAAGCCCTTGATCCACAAGATCTGCAGGCCGTGGAACCGGCAATGGAACACGAGTATAGCGGGCCTGCCATCGTTGGCGCGGCCGCACAAAGACGAAGGGCGCCCAACCAGGCGCCCTTCGGGTACAGCGTGCAGCGTGGATCAGGCGTCGGATTCGACGATGACCTTGACCGAGGTTTCCACATCGGCGTGCAGGTGCAGCACAACGTCGTACTCGCCGACATTGCGGAACGCGCCTTCGCCCAGGATCACTTCACTCTTTTCCAGCGGCAGGCCGGCGGCGGTGAACGCCTCGGCGATGTCGCGCGGACCGACCGAGCCGTACAGCTTGCCTTCGGTCGACGCATGCGCGCCGATGGTGACGCTGGCGCCTTCGAACTTGCCGGCGCGGCTCTGGGCATCGGCCAGGATGGTGTTGGCCTTGGCTTCGTAATCGGCACGCTTGGCTTCAAACGCTTCGACGTTGGCAGCGGTGGCCGGTACGGCCTTGCCCTGCGGCACGAGGAAGTTGCGGCCGTAACCCGGCTTGACGCTGACCTTGTCGCCCAGGCCGCCGAGATTGGTCACTTTCTGCAGAAGAATCAGATCCATGGTGGTGCTCCGTTATTCGTTAGCGCCGGCGCTTTGGCCGACGCAACGTTTGCTGTCCGAAAAGACGGGATTCGGGAATCGGGATTTGGGAATCGCAACAGCACGATCAACACCGCATCTCGAACGACCGGCCTCTATATTTTTAGTAACCCGCACATGGATGTGCGGGCTCTTGTGAGGGACCCATATACAACTGAGGGACTCACATACAACCGTGCGGGCTATTCCGAGGGACTCGGATTAGACGTCGTGATTGTCCGTGTACGGGATCAGCGCCAGGAAACGCGAGCGCTTGACGGCCGTGGCCAGCTGACGCTGGTACTTGGACTTGGTGCCGGTCACGCGGCTCGGCACGATCTTGCCGTTCTCGGTGAGGTACTGGCGCAGGGTGTTGAGATCCTTGTAATCGATCTCCTTGACGCCCTCGGCGGTGAACTTGCAGAACTTGCGACGACGGAAGAACTTGGACATGACAGCGCTCCTTAAGCGGCTTCGGCGTTGTCGCCGTCGGTATCGGTGGCGGCAGGTGCAGCATCGCCCTCATCGTCATCACGACGACGACGCTCGCTACGCTCGGGCTTGTCGCCCTTCTCGTCCTTGCTCTTCATGATCAGCGACTGCTCGGTGTCCGGGCCATCGCGCTTGACGACCAGGTGACGCAGCACCGCATCGTTGAAGCGGAAGCTTTCCACCAGCTCGCTCAGCACGGCCTGGTCGACTTCGATGTTGAGCAGCACGTAGTGCGCCTTCACCAAGTTCTGGATCGGGTAGGCCAGCTGACGGCGGCCCCAGTCTTCCAGACGGTGGATGGTGCCGTTACCGCCCTCGATCAGCGACTTGTAGCGCTCGATCATGGCCGGGACCTGCTCGCTCTGATCCGGGTGGACCAGGAACACGACTTCGTAATGACGACTCATGTTGTATTACCTTTCGGATGTGGCCACGTGGGCCGGACAGCTCCCCGGTGACCCGCGCAAGGCGGCCGGTGGAGCAAGGGTTCCCGCCCGGAACCGGGCAGGAAGCAGGAAAGTATGGCAGTTCAGTCGCTTAGCCGCAACCAGGCAGACTGCCGTGAGGCTAAAAGCCCCTCTCCTCTCGGGAGAGGGGTTGGGGTGAGGGTCGGGTGGCGAAGCCCGCGCAGCATTCGAAGGCTCATGGCTTCGCCCGTGCCCTCATCCGCCCTTCGGGCACTTTCTCCCCTGGGGAGAAGGGACTCCAGTGCCGGTGGGCTCAGCCGGGCTCAGCGATGCTCGGCTTCGGTCGTGAAGCTTTCCCCGCACCCGCACTCGGCGGTCGCGTTGGGGTTGCTGAAGGTGAAGGTCTCGCTGAGGCCGTGCTTGCCGAAATCGATGCAGGTGCCATCGACCAGCGGCAGGCTGACCGCGTCGACGAAGATGCGCACCCCCTGCTGCTCGAACACCGCATCGTCGTCGCGCTTCTCGCGCGCCAAGTCGGTGACATGGCCCCAGCCCGAGCAACCGGTCTTGGTCACGCCAAAGCGCAGACCCAGCGTCCCCGGGGTCTGCTGCACGAAACGCTGCACGCGCTCCAGCGCGGCGGGGGTGAGGCTGATGGCCATGGGAGATGCTCCGAAAACGATGGTAAAACACTGGTGGCAAGTATAGCGAGGCTGCACCGACCGGGGCTGCGCCCGCTGATACGACGTGTTCCCCAGATGGGGCCATGCCCCGCCGTCGACAAGCGCGACCACCGGCAAGCCGTTCAGATGCTCGCGCCAGCGCGCCCGCAGCCAGTAAACTCGCAGACCATTCAAAGTCGCTACGGCGAGGACAAGTCATGACGGTGGTCAGCGTTGAACATGCGCTTGCGGGAAAACTCCCGGAAGGCGGCGAAGTCACGGTACGGGGGTGGGTGCGCACGCTGCGCGGATCTGCCGGACTGGCCTTCATCAACGTGACCGATGGCTCGTGCTTTGCCCCGATCCAGGTGGTGGCCAACGACACCTTGCCCAACTTCGACGAGATCAAGCGCCTGACCAGCGGCTGCTCGCTGATCGCCAAGGGCGTGCTGGTGAAATCGCAGGGCAAGGGCCAGTCGTTCGAGATCCAGGCCAGCGGCGTGGAGATCGTCGGCTGGGTCGAAGACCCGCTGACCTACCCGATCCAGCCCAAGCCGATGTCGCCGGAGTTCCTGCGTGAAGTGGCGCACCTGCGCCCGCGCACCAACCTGTTCGGTGCGGTCACCCGCATCCGCAACTGCCTGGCGCAGGCGGTGCACCGCTTCTTCCACCAGAACGGCTTCAACTGGATCAGCACCCCGATCATCACCACCTCCGACGCCGAAGGCGCCGGGCAGATGTTCCGCGTCTCCACGCTGGACATGGTGAACCTGCCGCGCGATGCCAGCGGTGCGGTGGATTTCAGCCGCGACTTCTTCGGCAAGGAAACCTTCCTGACCGTGTCCGGCCAGCTCAACGTGGAGGCGTACTGCCTGGCGCTGAGCAAGGTCTACACCTTCGGCCCGACCTTCCGCGCCGAGAACAGCCATACCACGCGCCATCTGGCCGAGTTCTGGATGATCGAGCCGGAAATCGCCTTCGCCGACCTGACCGAAGACGCGCGCCTGGCCGAACAGTTCCTCAAGTACCTGTTCCGCGCCGTCCTGGACGAACGTGGCGACGATCTGGCCTTCCTGGCCGAGCGCGTGGACAAGAACGCCATCAGCAAGCTGGAAGCCTTCATCAATGCGCCGTTCGAGCAGATCGACTACACCGAGGCGGTGAGGCTGCTGCAGAACTCGGGCAAGAAGTTCGACTTCCCGGTCGAATGGGGCCTGGACCTGCAGACCGAGCACGAGCGCTGGCTGACCGAAGAACATATCGGCCGCCCGGTGGTGGTGACCAACTACCCCGAGCACATCAAGGCCTTCTACATGCGCCTGAACGACGACGGCAAGACCGTCGCGGCGATGGACGTGCTGGCGCCGGGCATCGGCGAGATCATCGGAGGCAGCCAGCGCGAAGAGCGCCTGGACGTGCTGGATGCGCGCATGGCGCAGTTCGGCCTGGATCAGGAGCACTACGGCTGGTACCGCGATTTCCGTCGCTACGGCTCGGTGCCGCATGCCGGCTTCGGCTTGGGCTTCGAGCGCCTGGTGGTCTACGTGTGCGGGCTGAGCAATATCCGCGACGCCATCCCCTACCCGCGCGCACCGGGCAGCGCCGAGTTCTGACCGTGCGCCTGCTGGCTGCCGCCGCCCCGCACCTGCAATCGCCGGCCTTGGCGCCGGCCCTGCCAAGCCTCGGCATGGCAGGCGTGTGCGGCGTCCGGCCAGCCGAGCCGGCAGCCACGCTTCCGGTTCCAGGTGCGTGGCGGCAGGGTGACACGGCACGCCAGGCCCTCCTCCGGGCCAGGCGTCCGTTAGGGTGGAGCATCGCTGCGCCGGTGGCTGGCGCAGCACTTCTGCAACGCTTACTGAGGCCGGCGGGCACATGACCCTGTTCTTCGCACTGTGTTTTGTCGGCGTCGCCGTCGCCGGGCTCACCGCCTTGCTGATCTTCTGGCCACTGACGCTGGTGCACCTGCGCGACCGTCATCCCGAGGCGCTGGCCAGCTTCGGCGATCCGGCCTTCATCAGCCCTGCGGCACTGCGCTGGTTGCTGACACGGCGCTACCGCAGCCACCGCGACAATGCGCTGTCCGGTCTGGCCACACCCGCCTGGCTGTCGCTGCTGACCATCTTCTTCGGCCTGGGCATGGCGGCCCTGCTCGGCCTGCTTTCCAAGGTAATGCCATGAATACCCCGCAAGACACTGCACAGGACCACCACGATTCGTGGTGGCTGGCCACGATCGGCCGCACGCTGATCTGGGCGCGCCTGCGCGTCAAGCAGGCCGGTACCGCCGAAGTCCTGGACAGCGACGGCAAGATCCTGCCCTACGACAGCGAAGACAGCGCCCGTGCGGCCTTGTTCGATGCCGAATTCGTCGCGCTCGACGGCCTGGACGAGGAAGACGCGCTGATGCGTGGCTTCTCGCTCGACGAGGTGTCGCCGCCGCGCGGCGACGACGATGCCGACCTGCGCGAACGCATGGTGCTGACCCTGGGCGGTCGCGCCTGACATGTACGCCCCGCGCGCGTTCGCGCAGACCGATCTGGCACTGCTGGACTGGCTGATCGCGCGCGACCCGTTCGTCACCCTGATCAGCGGTGGCGAGGACGGGCAGCCGGCGATCTCGCATCTGCCGGTGCTGTACCGACGCCAGACGCAGGCAGTGGTCATCGAAGGCCACTGGGCGCGCCCCAATCCGCAGGCGCGCAGCCCCGGCGATGCGGTAATCGTGGTGCAGGGCCCGCACGCCTATGTGTCGCCGAGCTGGTATCCGGACAAGGAAACGGCCGCACGCGTGCCGACCTGGAACTACGCCGTGGCGCATCTGCATGGACGCTGCGAGCAGGTCAGCGATGAGGTGGCGCTGGGCGACCTGATCGGCCGCATGAGCGCGCACTTCGAGCAGCGCGTCGGCAGCGACTGGCTGTTCGAGATGGAACGCGACAGCCACCGCCGCCAGTTGCGCGGCCTGGTCGGCTTCCGCTTCGTCCCCAGCCGCATCGAGCTGACCTTCAAGCTCAGCCAGAATCATCCGGCCGGTAATGTCGCTGCCGTGAGCGAGGCACTCCAGCAACAGGCGTCCGCCGACTCCCGCGAGCTGGCATCGCTGATGCGCGATGCCCTGCAGGTACGCGATGGCGCAGCATGAGCGGTGCCATACAGCATCGATTTGCGCATCACTTCCTTTCGCTCATCTGTCGATCACACACTGCCCTTCGTCCTCTGGAATACTGCCCCCATGAACGAGCTCAACCATTTGCTTGAAAACAACCGTGCCTGGTCCGAGCGCATCCGTCGCGAGGACCCGGAATTCTTCTCCAAGCTGTCCACCCAGCAGACGCCCGAGTATCTGTGGATCGGCTGCTCGGACTCGCGCGTGCCGGCCAACCAGATCATCGACATGGCGCCGGGCGAGGTGTTCGTCCATCGCAACATCGCCAACGTGGTCGTGCACACCGATCTGAACTGCCTGTCGGTGATCCAGTTCGCCGTCGACGTGCTCAAGGTCAAGCACATCCTGGTGGTCGGCCATTACGGCTGCGGCGGCGTGTTTGCCAGCCTGACCCAGAAGCGCATGGGCCTGGTCGACAACTGGATCCGCCACGTCACCGATGTGGCCGACAAGCACGAGGCCTGCCTGCACGATGCGGGCGACCTGCCGATCCAGCATGCGCGCCTGTGCGAGCTCAACGTGCTCGAACAGGTGGTCAATGTCTGCCGCACCACCATCGTGCGCGATGCCTGGGAGCGCGGCCAAGCGCTGCAGGTGCATGGCTGGGTCTACAGCCTGCGCGACGGACGTGCGCACGACCTGGGCATGTCGATCGACCGCCCCGAACTGCTGCAGGAACGCTACGACGCGGCGCTGGCACAGATCCAGGCCGATCACGCCGAACGCTGAGCCGCACCCGCACGCCATCCCGCCGCGGCGCCCATCGGCGCCGTCGGTTGGCTATGCTGGACGTCTTCTTTGCCGAGGAACGTCGATGCTGGTCCCGCCGATCAACCTGCAAGCCTGGATCGAGCAACACCGCCACCTGCTCAAGCCGCCGGTGGGCAATAAATGCATCCAGCAGGACGGCTTCATCATCATGATCGTCGGCGGGCCGAATGCGCGCACCGACTATCACTACGACGAAGGCCCGGAGTGGTTCTTCCAGCTCGAAGGCGAGATGGTGCTGAAGGTGCAGGATGACGGTGTGGCACGCGACATCCCGATCCGCGCCGGCGAGATCTTCCTGCTGCCGCCCAAGGTGCCGCATTCGCCGCAGCGCGCGGCCGGCTCGATCGGCCTGGTGATCGAACGCGAGCGCCTGCCCGACGAGCAGGACGGCCTGCAGTGGTATTGCCCGCAGTGCAATCACAAGCTGTACGAGGCGATGTTTCCGCTGCAGGACATCGAAACCGATTTTCCGCCGGTGTTCGATCATTTCTACCGCTCGCTCGCGCTGCGCACCTGCACCCGGTGCGGACACCTGCATCCTGCGCCGGAGCGCTATGCCACTGTCCAGGCATGAGCGGGCGATGACGTATGGCACGGCTGGGCACGTCTTGCGCAGGTCTTCGGAGCGCGTTCGCTCGATGGCCGCGCGTGTGCGTCACGTCGGCAGCGTAATGCCGCGCAATTGCAACGACGGCGCAACTGCCCGCAACGTGCTGCGTTTCAACCGCGTGCACGCGCGGCGGCCACGCTGCGTGCCCGCGCTGAGCCGCATGCCATGCTGCGCACGCTGATCGACCTCAAACCGCGCGACGTGCCGCTGCGCGTCGCGCTGCGCAACACCGCCGCGGTGGTGCTGCCGCTGGCGGTCGGCGTGGCCACCGGGCATGTCGCCGCCGGCCTGGCCGTGTGTACCGGCGCGCTCAACACCATGTTCACCGACCAGCCCGGCCCGTATCGCGCGCGCCTGCAACGCATGCTGATGGCCGCGCTGGCTGCCGGTCTGGCCGCGTTGCTCGGCATCTGGGTCGGCCACAACACGCCGGCCCTGGTGATCGCCGGGCTGCTGCTCGGCCTTGGCGGCGGCTTGCTGGTGGCGCTCGGCCCGGTGGCGGCGCGTGTAGGGCTGACCAGCATGATCCTGCTGGTGGTCAGCGCCGACATGCGCTTGCCGGTGCAGCAGGCAGCGGGTGTGGCGGCGTTGATCTTTGCCGGCGGCCTGCTCCAGGTGGTGCTGGCGTTGGCCGCCTGGCCGCTGCAACGCTATCGCCCGGAGCGCTTCGCGCTGGCCGACCTGATGCGTCAACTGGCCGGCATCGCACGCCAGCGTCCGGAAGCCAGCGCCCCGCCGCCGGCCACCCAGGAAGTGCTCGATGCGATGGTGATGCTGCATGGCGAGCATCGCTCGCGCGCGATCGCCGTGCAGAGCTTCCGCATCATTGCCGAGCTGTGCGAGCGCGTGCGGCTGGAGCTGCTGTCATTGGCCGATGCCGACACCCGCCTGACCGAGTCGCAGGCGCGGCCGGCGATCGAGCGCGTGCTCGAACGCAGCGCCATCGTGCTGGAACAGCTCGCGCATGCAATGACGGTGGGCGAAGACCCGCTCGCCGCCAATGCCTCGATGACCGGCTTCGACGATCTGGTCGCCGCGCTGGCGCAGTTCCAGCACGACAACGCCGACACCCGCGAGCGCCGACTGGTGCGGGTGGCGGTAGCACGCGCGCAAGGCCTGGGCGGCCAGCTGCGCGCGCTGATCCGCAACGCGCATTGGGCCAGCAGCCGCGGCGAAATCCAGGCGCAGCTGGCCGAAGCGCGCCTGCCGGCGGCACTCAGGCCCGCCGCGACCTGGGCCACGCTGCGCGCGAACCTGGATCTGTCCTCGGTGGCCTTCCGGCATGCCTTGCGCTGCGGCGTGTGCCTGGCACTGGCGATCGCCTTCCAGCGCTGGCAGCAGATCCCGCACGGCTTCTGGATTCCGATGACCACCGCCATCGTGCTCAAGCCGGATTTCGGCGGCACCTTCAGCTTCGGTGCCCTGCGCGTGGCCGGCACCTTCGTCGGCCTGCTGGTGGCGACCTTGCTGGCGCATCTGGCGATGGATGGCGCGAGCGTCCGCCTGGCGTTGCTGGCACTGTTCTGCCTGGGCTTCCGTTTGCTGACGCAGGTGAACTACGGCATCGGCGTGGCGTTCCTGACCGGCATGCTGGTGCTGCTGCTGTCCTTCGAGGGCGTGGCACCGGGCGAGGCCATCGGTGCGCGCCTGCAGGCGACGGTGGCCGGCAGCGCCTGGGCGCTGATCGCCTACGCGCTGTGGCCCACGCGCGAGCGCCGGCACATCCGCGCATCGCTGGCGCAGCTGCTCAGCGCGTATCGCGATCATCTGCGCAATCTGTTACTCGGCAGGATGGAGGATCTGGGCGACACCCGCGCTGCCGCACGCGTGGCGCGCACCAATGCGCAGGCCTCGATCGAACGCCTGCGCGGCGAGCCGCGCAGCCGGCGCAATCTGCACGAGCTCAAACTCGCCGAGTCGTTGCTGGCCAACGGCAACCGGCTGATCCGCGCCACCTTGTCGCTGGAGGCGGTGCTGCGCGACGGCCATCCCCTGCCTGCGCTGGACGCGCTGCCGGCATTCGCGCAACAGGCCGACCAGGCGCTGTCCGAGCTGATCGCCTGCCTGCTCGACGGCGGCATTCCCGCCGCGGCCACCTTGCGCAGCGCCGAGCGCCAGCTGTCCGATGCATTGGCGGCCCTGCCCGACGGCTCGCCGGCCACCGCCGCACTGGCCGACACCATAGACCGCATCACCGACAGCATCGGCACGTTGACGCATCTGCTGCGCCCTGCCCGGCCAGCCGCGACCACCGCCGCGCCCGACGTACCGGCCGCGCATGACGGCGCACAGGGTGCCGGCGGGTAAACTGCGCCACTGACCTGCGTTGCGAGCCGTGATCATGACCGACCTGCTGTCCCGCGCCCATGCCGTTGCACTGGACGCCGCCGACCCGCTGCGCCAGCTGCGCGATGACTTCATCTTCCCGCAGCATGCCGGCCAGGATCAGACCTATTTCGTCGGCAACTCGCTGGGCCTGCAGCCACGCGCCGCACGCGCGATGGTGGCCGAGGTGCTCGACCAGTGGGGTGCGCTCGCGGTGGAGGGCCACTTCACCGGTCCCACCCAGTGGCTGACCTATCACCAGCTGGTGCGCGATGGTCTGGCCCGGGTGGTCGGCGCACTGCCCGGCGAAGTGGTGGCGATGAACACGCTCAGCGTCAACCTGCACCTGATGATGGCCAGCTTCTACCGCCCCACGCCCGAGCGCGGCGCGATCCTGATCGAAGCCGGCGCGTTTCCATCCGACCGCCATGCGGTGGAATCGCAACTGCGCCTGCATGGGCTGGATCCGGCCACGCAGCTGATCGAAGTGCAAGCCGACCAACCCAACGGCACGCTGTCGATGGCGGCCATTGCCGATGCCATCGCCCTGCATGGTCCGCGGCTGGCGCTGGTGCTGTGGCCCGGCATCCAGTACCGCACCGGCCAGGCCTTCGACCTGGGCGAAATCGTGCGGCTGGCACGCGCACAGGGCGCGGCGGTGGGTTTCGATCTGGCGCATGCGGTCGGCAATATCGCGATGACGCTGCACGACGACGGCGTGGATTTCGCGGTCTGGTGCCACTACAAATATCTCAATGCCGGCCCCGGCGCGGTGGGTGGCTGTTTCGTGCACGAACGCCATGCCAACAGCGACCTGCCGCGTATGGCCGGCTGGTGGGGACACGAGCAGCAGACCCGGTTCCGTATGGATCCGCAGTTCGTGCCCTCGCCTGGGGCCGAAGGCTGGCAGCTGAGCAATCCGCCGGTGCTGGCGCTGGCGCCGCTGCGTGCCTCGCTGGAATTGTTCGACCAGGCCGGCATGGCGGCGCTGCGCGCCAAGTCCGAACACCTCACCGGGCATCTGGAACAGCTGATCCACGCCCGTGTGCCGCAGGTGCTGCAGATCGTCACCCCGGCCGCGCCGGCGCAGCGTGGCTGCCAGCTGTCGTTGCGGGTGGCCGGCGGCCGCGCGCAGGGGCGTTCGCTGTTCGAGTCCCTGCAGTCGGTGGGCGTGCTCGGCGACTGGCGCGAACCGGACGTGATCCGCATCGCACCGGTGCCGCTGTACAACCGCTTCTGCGACCTGCACCAGTTGGTCGAGCACGTGGAAACCTGGGCCGCCGCCTGAGCACGTACGGCACAGACTGTGCCAGCGAACACGGCTGCGCGTGAGCCGGAATCGGCACCCGCGCACGTACACTCCGAACCCGCACCTGGCCGACGCAGCAGGTGCCGCTGCCAGCCACTCTCCTTCCTCCCTCTTGGCCGGCACTCGCGTCCGGCCGCTGCCGGATACCGCATTGAGCGCAGTCTCTCCCCGTTCCCTGACCCTGATCGGCGCTGGCCTGGCCGGTTGCCTGCTGGCCATCCTGTTGTCGCGTCGCGGCTGGCAGGTCACCGTCTACGAGCGCCGCGGCGACCCGCGCATCAAGGGCTACGAGTCCGGCCGCTCGATCAACCTGGCGCTGGCCGAACGCGGCCGCCATGCACTGCGCCAGGCCGGCGCCGACGACGCGGTGATGGCCAAGGCGGTGATGATGCGCGGGCGCATGGTGCACCCGCTGCACGCGCAGCCGCAGCTGCAGCGCTATGGGCGCGACGACAGCGAAGTGATCTGGTCGATCCACCGCGCCGCGTTGAATGTCGCGCTGCTGGATCTGGCCGAACAGTCCGGCGCATGCGTGCACTTCTACCGCCGCCTGCATACGGTGGACTTCGACGCCGGCTATGCGCGCTTCATCGACGATCGCGACGACCAGCCGCACGAAATCCATTTCCAGAGCCTGATCGGCAGCGATGGCGCCGGCTCGGCATTGCGCGCGGCGATGCAGCGCAAATCGCCGCTGGGCGAGCGCACCGAATTCCTCGATCACTCCTACAAGGAGCTGGAAATTCCGCCGTTGCCCGGCGGCGGGTTCCGCATCGAAGGCAACGCGCTGCACATCTGGCCGCGCGGGCGCTACATGTGCATCGCGCTGCCCAACGACGGCGGCACCTTCACCGTCACGCTGTTTCTGCCCAACGCCGGCGAGCCCAGCTTTGCCACCACCCGCAACGGCGACGAAGCGCTGGCCTTGTTCGCGCGTGATTTCCCCGATGCGCTGCCGCTGATCCCGCAGCTCAAGGAACATTGGGAAGAACATCCGCCCGGCCTGCTCGGCACCCTGACGCTGGACCGCTGGCATCTGGGCGGCCGCGCATTGCTGATCGGCGACGCCGCGCACGCGATGGTGCCGTTCCACGGCCAGGGCATGAATTGCGCGTTCGAAGATTGCGTGGCGCTGGCAGAGCAACTGGACGCGCACCACGATCTGGAAACTGCGTTTGCCGCGTTCCAGGCTGCACGCCGTGAGGATGCCGCGGCGATCCAGCAGATGGCGCTGGAAAACTATCTGGAGATGCGCGACCGCGTCGACGATCCCGACTTCCTGCTGCAGCGCGCGCTCGAACAGCAACTTCAGGCACGCTGGCCCACCCGTTTCGTGCCGCATTACACGATGGTGACCTTCCTGCGCACGCGCTACTCGATCGCCCTGGCGCGCAGCGAGATCCAGCGCGAGATCCTGGTCGAGGCCACGCGCGGGCACAGCGACCTGTCGCGCATCGACTGGGCGGCACTGGAAGCGGTCGTGCATGCGCGCCTGCAACCGCTGGAAGGCGCGCACTGATCAAGCTGCACAGGCCGGCGTCAGCGGGCCGGCGCGCGGATAAGAGATACTAGGCAGCACTGGCGGCGCCCTCCGCAGCGCGCCGCGGATCTGGATTTGATACGGCATGCCTGACAGCTTTCTCTTCTACGACCTGGAAACCTTCGGCCAGGATCCGCGCCGCACGCGCATCGCGCAGTTCGCCGCGGTGCGCACCGATGCGCAGCTGCGCGTGATCGAAGAACCGATCAGTTTCTACGTGCAGCCGGCCAACGACCTGCTGCCCTCCCCGTACGCGACCATGGTCACCGGCATCACCCCGCAGCACGCACTGCGCGAAGGCGTGAGCGAGGCCGAAGCGTTCGCGCGCATCTCCGAGCAGATGAGCCGGCCGCAGACCTGCACACTGGGCTACAACTCGATCCGCTTCGACGACGAATTCGTGCGCTGCGGGCTGTTCCGCAATTTCTATGACCCGTACGAGCGCGAGTGGCGCGGCGGCAATTCGCGCTGGGATCTGCTGGACGTGCTGCGGCTGGTGCATGCGCTGCGCCCGGACGGCATCGTCTGGCCGCAGCGCGAAGACGGCGCCACCTCGTTCAAGCTCGAACACCTGGCCGATGCCAACGCGGTGCGCGAAGGCGATGCACATGAAGCGCTGTCGGACGTGTACGCCACCATCGGCATGGCACGCAGGTTCCAGCAGCATCAGCCCAAGTTGTGGGACTACGCGCTGCGTCTGCGCGACAAGCGCTTTGCGGCAACGCTGCTGGACGTGATCGGCATGCAGCCGGTGCTGCATGTCTCGCAGCGCTATCCCGCCTCGCGCATGTGCGCTGCCGCAGTGCTGCCATTGACGCGCCATCCACGCATCGACAGCCGCGTGATCGTGTTCGATCTGGAAGGCGACCCTGAAGTGCTGTTGCGCCTGAGCCCGGACGAGATCGCCGACCGGCTGTATATCCGCGCCGCCGACCTGCCCGAAGGCGAGCAGCGCATTGCGCTCAAGGAAGTGCACGTGAACAAGTCGCCGGCGCTGGTGGCCTGGCAGCATCTGCGCGCGGCGGATTTCCAGCGCCTGGGCATCGACCCGGACGCGGTGCTGGCCAAGGCTGCACGCCTGCGCGCGCTCGGCCCTGAACTGGCCGAAAAAGTGCGCCAGGTGTACGGCAACGAGCGCGCTGCGGCGCCGGCGGTCAACGATGCCGATGCCTCGCTGTATGACGGCTTCCTGGCCGAAGGCGACAAGCGCCTGCTGGCGCAGGTGCGCGCCAGTGCACCGGCCGAGCTGGGCGCGCTGGAATCGCGCTTTCGCGATCCGCGCCTGGTCGAGTTGCTGTTTCGCTACCGCGCGCGCAACTGGCCGCAGACCTTGTCGTTCGACGAGCAGGAACGCTGGAACGTCTACCGCCGCCAACGCCTGCTCGAAGACCGTGGCCTGGGCGAGGTCACGCTCGACCAGTTCCATGCGCAGATCGCGGATTTACGGCTTGCTCACCCGGACGATGCTACCAAGCAGTCCCTGCTCGACCAGCTCGCCGCCTGGGGTTTGGACCTCCAACGCACGCTATGACCACCTATTTTTCCGACGCCAGTTTCAAGTTCCTGCGCGCCCTGGCGCGCCACAACGACAAGACCTGGTTCAACGACCACCGGCATCAGTATGAGGCGCATGTGCGCCAGCCGTTCCTGCAGCTCATCACCCACCTGCAGCCCGCGCTGGCACAGGTCAGCGAGCACTATCGCGCCGACCCCAAGACCCAGGGTGGCTCGCTGTTTCGTATCTACCGCGATGCGCGTTTTTCCAACGACAAATCGCCGTACAAGAACTGGCAAGGCGCGCGCCTGTTCCATGAGCGCCGCCGCCAGGTGCCGGCGCCGTCGTTCTATATCCATTTGCAGCCGGGCGAGAGCTTCGTGGGTGCGGGGCTGTGGCATCCGGAGCCGGACACCCAGCGCAAGCTGCGCCAGTTCATCTTCGACAATCCCGCCAACTGGAAAGCGGCCGCCTACGAGCCAAAACTACGCCGCAAGTTCGCGTTGGATGACAGCGAGAAACTGGTGCGTGCGCCGCGCGGCTTTCCCAACGATTTCGAGTTCATCGACGATCTCAAGCATCGCAACTGGGCGTACCTGCGTCCACTCGACGATGCCATCATGACCAGCCCGCGCCTGCGCCAGACCATCGAGGCGGACCTGGTGGTGCTGGCGCCGTTCGTCGATTACCTGTGCGCCGCGCTGGATCTGGAATTCTGATGCATCGCACGGCGCCGACGGCAATCGACGCTGCGCAGGTAACCGGCGGACCGCGGCGATTTCTCGCTGCGCGGCGCCATGCCTCGATGCGCCTGGTACAGACAACAGCAATGGACTGCATGCCATGAAGAAGCGCTGGTTGCTGCTGCCTGTGCTGGCCGCGTTGCTGCTGGCCAGCTATGTGGTTGCGGGCCCGTATCTGGCCATTCGCGGCATCAGCGAGGCAGTCGCCAGTCGCGACGCCGCACAGCTGGAACGTCATGTGGACTTCCCCAGCCTGCGGGTCAACCTCAAGGCGCAGCTGGACGATTACCTGATCCGCCAGGCCGGCAGCCGCATGCAATCCAGCCTGCTGGGCGGATTCGCCCTGCAGCTTGCCAGCGGCATCAGCGGCGCCGGCGTGGACACGCTGGTGACGCCGCTGGGCATCGGCGCGTTGCTGCAAGGCCATAGCGTGTGGAATCGCGTTACCGGCACCACCGTCAGCCCGGACACCTATGCGGCGCCGGCACCTGCTCGTCCGCTGCAAGGCGCGCAGCAGCGCTTCGAGTCCACCCGCCGCTTCACCGCCACCACCCGCACCGCAGCCGGAGCGCCGGTGGTGTTCGTGCTGACCCGGCAAGGCCTGCGCTGGCGGTTGACCGATATCCGCTTGCCGCTGGCAGAGGCGGAAGCGGAACATCCGCTGACCCCATAAGCGCGCGCCCGCGAGCGATGTTGGGCTTGTCGCATTTGCAAGCGGACGACGGGCGCCGGACAGCGGCTCAGGAAAACCGCCAGGCCCGCTCCATCCACGCCGCCTGCAGCCGCAACATCGACGGCCGCAGCTGCCGGCGTGCCGACCACGGCAGCACCGCCAACGCCTGCTCCGCAGTGCCCGGCGTGCGCTTGCCGTTCCAGGCGTACAGCAGCTGGTTTCGCGGGTCCGGCTCGGGCAATAGCAGCACCCGCCCCTCGAACACCTCGCGCAGCGCGGCCAGATGCCCGGCCAGCGGCACCTGGAACAGGTTCAGGGCCAGCACACCGCCCGGCGTCAGCGCAGCGCGGCAGTCGGCGTAGAACCCGGGCGTGCACAACGCCGGCGGAATGCCATCGGCATCGTAGGCATCCAGCAGCAGCAGGTCGTAGCGTCCGGCACGCGTGCCGATCCACTGCGCACCATCGCCGTGCGTGACCTCCAGCCGCGCATCGTCGCGTGGCACGCCGAACGCATCGCGCAGGGCCAGCACCTGCGCATCGGCGTCCACCGCTTCGATGCGCGTGCTGCGCAGATAGCGGTGACAGAACTTGGCCTGCGCGCCGCCGCCGAAGCCGATCAGGCCGACGCGCTCGGGGCGCGGCTGCAACCACAGCGCCGCGAGCATGCCGCGCGTGTACGGCAGCATCAGCCGGTACGGCGCCCAACGCGACATGCGCGTCTGGACGGTGTCGTCGGCAAAATACAGCTCCAGTTGCCGCCAGCTGGAGCGCAGCGCGGCGCGTCCAGACGGCCTCGGTGCCTCGCTCACTCGCTCACCTGCCCGGCGGATCGTTGGCCACGCCATGTGGTACGTGACCGGCCGCCACATGCTGGTGTTGGCGCGCACTGTCGATGTTGTGCTGCGAATCGTCGAAGAAGATATCCGCGCCGAACGCCTCCAGGAACGGCCCCTTGTGGCGTCCGCCGAGGAACAGCGCCTCGTCCAGGCGCACGCCCCATTCGCGCAGGGTGCGGATCACCCGCTCGTGCGCCGGCGCCGAACGCGCGGTGACCAGCGCGGTGCGGATCGGCGAGGCCTCGCCGGGCGGGAATGCCGCCTGCAGCGCATGCAGCGCCGACAGGAAATTGCGGAACGGCCCGACCGACAACGGCTCGCGCGCACGTTCGCGCTCGTGGCGCCCGAACGCCTCCACGCCCTGCTCGCGCGAGATGCGTTCGCTCTCGTCGCCGAAGATCACCGCATCGCCGTCGAAGGCGATACGCAATTGGGTGGACAGGCGGCTTTCGTCGTTGTGCACGATCGCCGCGGCGGCCTCGGCGCGTTCGCCCGGCGCACGCGGCATGATGGTCGCCGCCGCGATGCCATGGGTGAGTGCGCGGCGTACCGATTCCGGATTGGCCGACAGGAACAGATCGGTGCCGAACGGCTTCACGTACGGCCAGGTCGGCTGGCCCGAGGTGAAGGTCGCCCGCAGGATGCCCAGGTTGTAGTGCTGGATCGAATTGAAGATGCGCAGCCCGGTATCGGCGGAATTGCGCGACAGCAGGATCACCTCGACACGCGGGGTTTCCTCGGGCACATCGTGGTTGAGCGCCAGCAGCTTGCGCACCACCGGAAAGGCGACGCCCGGCTCCAGGATGTCGTCCTCGTGCTCGCGCTGGAACGCCGAATACGCCTCCACGCCATCGGCCTCGAACAGCGCATGGCCTTCTTCGAGATCGAACAGCGCGCGCGAGGTCACCGCGACGGTCAGGAGCCTGGGGGAATTATCAGCCATTGGGGTGCCGGGAATGGGGAATCGGGATTGGGGAATGGGTTGGAGCAACAACGAAGTTTCTGGGATTTGAGATCGTTACTTGCACTGCATCGTACCTTGGGCACGCGCGGGCTCGGCTGCACGTCGCGCTACTGCGGTGCCAATCCCGAATCCCCAATGCCCAATCCCCGCCCCTCAGACCGCAAACTGTTCGCTGAAGATGCGCTCTTCCAGATTGTGTTCGGGATCGAACAGCAGCGTCACCTGGCGTTGGGTGGATTCGCGGATGGTCACTTCGACTACGTCGCGGATCTCGTGCGAGTCGGCAGTGACGCTGACCGGGCGCTTGTACGGGTCCAGCACGCGGAAACGCACTTCGGTATCGGCCTTGAGGATGGCGCCGCGCCAGCGGCGCGGCCGATACGGGGCGATCGGCGTCAGCGCCAGCGTGTGCGACCCCAGCGGGAGGATCGGCCCATGCGCGGAATAGTTGTAGGCGGTGCTGCCGGCCGGCGTGGCGACCATGACCCCGTCGCCGATCAACTCGGCGATGCGGGTCTGGCCATTGAGATCCACGCTCAGGTGCGCGGCCTGGCGGGTCTGCCGCAGCAGCGAGACCTCGTTGTAGGCCAGCGACACCGTGCTGGCACCGGACTCGGTCTGCACCTGCATTTCCAGCGGGCGCAGATGCGCCGGTTCGGC
The DNA here is from genome assembly GCF_003993525.1 of Xanthomonas sp. BRIP62411. Taxonomy (NCBI): domain Bacteria; kingdom Pseudomonadati; phylum Pseudomonadota; class Gammaproteobacteria; order Lysobacterales; family Lysobacteraceae; genus Xanthomonas; species Xanthomonas sp. BRIP62411. Next base: position 72,174 of record NZ_QEZI01000022.1, on the reverse strand, counting down.
CCGTTGCAGACGTGCGAGCAGGTCGTCCTCGTCGTCGCGGTACTGGTTCATCAAGAACCCGACCGAGCCCAGCTTCATGCCGAACACCGGCTTGCTGGCAGCGCCATGCCGGTGCAGGGTCTGCAGCATGAAGCCGTCCCCGCCCAGGGCGCAGACGATGTCGGCGGTGTCCAGCGCATGGTCGCCATAGCGCTGCACAAGACGCGCGCGCGCGGTCACCGCCGGCTCGGCGTGACTGGCAACAAAGGCAATCCGTGGTGGTGCGGTCATCGTTGACTCCAAAGCATGCGAATCAGCATACCGCAGCGCTGTGGTCGGCTTGTTGGCTGCCCGCCCCGCCCTGGCCTGCACGGCTGCAGCTGCGCCACCACGCGCCGCTGGCATGGCGCACCGCAGCCAGCCGGGCGCCGGCGACAGCGGGCGCGCAATGCCTGCACTGCCCGGTCAGACGCGACCGGGCCGCGGCATCAGGCGGTCAATCGCCAGGCACGGTGGATGCGCGCATGCCGCTCGAAATCCGGGTCGATGGTGCGCGGGCTGATTTCCTCGCACTGCGCAAACTCGGCCACCAGTTCCTCGTCCAGCTTGAAGCGACGGAAGTTGTTGGAGAAGTACAGCACCCCACCCGGCGCCAGCCGCGCCATCGCCGCACGCAGCAGCCGCACGTGCTCGCGCTGGATGTCGAAGTCCTCGGCGCGTGCGGAGTTGGAGAAGGTCGGCGGGTCGCAGAAGATCACGTCGAAATGCGCGCGCTCGGCTTCCAGCCAGGCCAGCGCGTCGGCCTGCACCAGCGTGTGCTTGCTGCCGGCCTGGCCGTTCAGGGCCAGGTTGTCGGCACACCACTGCAGATAGGTGCCGGACAGATCCACGCTGGTGGTCGCGCTTGCCCCGGCCACCGCCGCTTCCACGCTGGCCACGCCGGTGTAGCAGAACAGGTTGAGGAAACGCCGCCCCTTCGATTGCATGGCCATGGTGCCGCGCAACGGGCGATGGTCCAGGAACAGGCCGGTATCGAGGTAATCGAACAGATTCACCCGCAGCAAGGCGCCATGCTCGCGCACGTTGATGAATTCGTTGCGCTGCTCGAAGCGGCCGTACTTGCTGCCACCCTTGCCACGCTCGCGCGATTTGAGCGCCACGCGTTCGCCCGGCACCTCGAAGACCTCGCGTGCGGCGGCCAGCAGCTCGCCCAGACGGCGGCGCACGTCGGCTTCGGGAATCGTCGCCGGCGCGGCGTATTCCTGCACATGCAGAAACACGCGGCGATCGCCATCGGCCTGCTGGTACACGTCGATGGCGGCGGAATATTCCGGCAGATCGGCGTCGTAGGCGCGGAAGCATTCGATGCCTTCGCGTGCGCGCCACTTCTTGAACTTCTGCAGATTCTTGCGCAGGCGGTTGGCGACCATCTGCGCGCCTTCGCTGAGCGCGGTCGGCGCCGCCAGCGGGGTGCGCCGCGGCACCGCGATCGGGTCGCAGACGATCAACGCGCATTCGATCGCGCCATTGAACAGCTGGTATTTCTTGCCCGCGCGCAGGCCGGTGGCATACGCCAGCTCGGCGTTGCCGCACAGCAGGCTGGCCCGCCATTGCGGCACGGCGCGCTGCAAGGTGTCGCCCAGGCGGCGGTACAGCGCCGCGTCGGCAGCCAGGCGTTCGTCGTAAGGCGGATTGCACACCACCACGCCGGTGGCCTGCGGCGGGGTCTGCAGATCGCCCACCTCGCGCACACCGAACCAGATCGCCTCGGCCACACCGGCCACCTGCGCATTCTCCTTCGCGGCGCGGATCGCATGCGGGTCCATGTCGCTGCCGTGGATCACCTGCCTGAGTGCGGCGCGGCCGAGACTGTCGCGCTCGCGCGCTTCGCCCACCAGCTGCTGCCAGCCCTCGCGGTCGAAGCCGCGCCAGCGGCTGGGGATAGCGCTGCCATAGCGCTGCAGGCCGGGCGCCACGTCGGCGGCCATCAGCGCGCCTTCGATCAGCAAGGTGCCGCTGCCGCACATCGGATCCAACAGGCCGCCGCCATCGGCGTAGGCGCGCGGCCAACCGGCGCGCAGCAACACCGCCGCGGCCAGATTCTCCTTGAGCGGTGCATCGTTCTGCGCCATGCGCCAACCGCGCCGATGCAGCGGGCCGCCGCCCAGATCCACCGAAATGGTGGCGCGGCCCTTGCGCAGTGACAGGTTCAAACGCAGATCCGGGCTGTCCACATCCACCGACGGGCGCTCCAGGCCCTGCCGGCGCATGGTGTCGACCACCGCGTCCTTGATGCGCTGCGCCGCGTAACGGGCGTGCGTGATCGCGGTACCGGAGACATGCGCGTCCACCGACAGCGTGTGGCCGACGGACAGGTGCTCGTCCCACGGCAATTCGGCCACCCCGGCATACAGTGCGTCCTCGTCCGGGCAATCGAACTCGCTCAGCGGCCACAGCACCCGGCTGGCCAGCCGCGACCACAGCACGGCGCGCTGCGCATCGCGCAGCTCGCCCTCGACGTTGACGCCGGAGACGGTGGCGGTGGCCTTGCTGGCACCGAGCGACAGCAGCTCGTCGGCAAGCAGGTATTCCAGGCCCTTGGCACAGGATGCAAAGAATTTCACGTAGGCAGGTATCGATGGAGACGCTGGCCGTGGGGGCGAGCGCGGGAGCAGGACGCTGGGCCGGCGCCCTGGAGGGCAGAGCCGTGGCCGCCGCGGGCGGGGCGCAAATGGTCGGCCATCGGGGCCGGCTTTACCAGCCCGCCGGCCGGATCGCCCGCTGCGCGGTTCACCACGGCGCCAGCCGCCACTGCGCCTGCGCGGTATCCAGGCGCTGCCGCAGGCCCAGCCGCTGCAGGAAGGCGGCATCGTGCGAGGCGACGATCAGCGCACCGGGGTAGCTGTGCAGCAGTGCCTCGATCGCCTCCACCGCGGCCAGATCCAGGTGGTTGGTCGGCTCGTCCAGCAACAGCAGTTGCGCCGGCTGCGCCCGGTACAGCGCGCAGGCCAGCGCCGCCTTGAGCCGCTGGCCGCCGCTGAGCTGGCCGGTGGGCAGGTCGGCATGCCTCTGGTCCAGCCCCAGCAGCGCCAGGCGCAGCCGCTGCGCATGCGCCGGCGCGCCCGGGTCTGCATCGTGCAGCTGCGCAGCCGCCGAGCGCGCCGGGTCCAGCAGCCCCAGGTCCTGATCCAGATACGCCACCGGCACATGCACCTGGCACTGCCCCGCGCTGGGCTGCAGGCGCCCGGCCAGCAGCTGCAGCAACGACGACTTGCCGCTGCCGTTGGGGCCGACCAGGCCGATCCGCGGCTGCCTATGCAACAGCAGATCCACCCGCCGCCCGCCCAGCCGCCCGTGCGCCAGTTCCACCTGTTGCAACGTGGCCAAGCGCTGCGATGCGCCGGCGGGCGATGTCGGCGCCAGTAGCGCGATCGTGGGGTCGTCTTGCACCAGCGCCGCGGCCTGCACCACCGCCTCGCTCAGCCGCGCCTGGTCGGCCTGGCGTTGCTGTTGCAGCCGCCCCGCGCTGACCTCGCTGCGCTGCTTCTGCGCGCCAAGCAGGATCGCGGCCTGGTTGGCCTGCCCCGCAGCACGCGCGCCGCGTGCCTGGCGTTGCTGGTGACGTTGCCGCTGCTCGCGCAGCGCCTGTTCGCCGCGTGCGCGCGCCTGTTTGCGCTGGGCCAGCAACGCGCTGGCGGCCTGCTGTTCGATGGCGCGCTGCTGCGCATAGGACGTGTAATTGCCGCCGTAGCTGCGCAGCCCCTGCCCGGACAATTCAACAATGCGCTGCATCGCATCGAGCAGGCCGCGGTCGTGGCTGATCACCAGCACGCCGCCGTTCCATGCCAGCAACTGATCCATCAGCCGCTGCCGCTGCGGGCCATCCAGGTGATTGCTGGGTTCGTCCAGAATCAACAGGTCCGGCTGGCTCAGGAACGCACCGGCGAGTGCCACGCGCATCGCTTCGCCGCCACTGAGATGCGCGGCCGGTGCACGCGGATCGCGCCCACCCAGGCCTTGCCGTTCGAGTTCTGCAGCAAATTGCGCATGGGCGGCCCAGCGCTCGCCGACCAGTTCGAAATCGGCGGGCGCAACGCTGCCAGCAGCGATACGGTCCAGCGCCTCCAGCAGCGCCGCGACACCGGCCAGGTCGGCAATGCTCTGCCCCGGCGCCACGCGCACGCGCTGCGGCAGGTAGTGCACGCTGCCGTTGCGCACACAGCGCCCGGCACTGGGCAGCAACGTGCCGGCCAGCAGGCGCGCAAGCACGCTCTTGCCCACGCCATTGCGCCCCACCAGGCCGGTGGCGCGCTGGTCGATGTGGATTGTCAGATCGGAAAACAGCGGGCTGCCATCGGGCAACACATACGCAACGCCTTCCAGCGTCAGCGACGGACAGGTCATACGGATCTCCATTGCATGCCAGCACACGCACCGATCCAGCCGGACCGGCAGCGGGTAAGGCCGTCATCACGACGGCGGCATCAATGGCGCATTGGACCAATCCTCAGACAGTGGGCAACGCGACAAAGTGTAGGTCAGCCTGCGATGCAAGCCAAATCCCGGGCACTGCGGCAGACTGGCCCTGTTCAAGCGCAGCAGCAGCATCGGCAGGCGGCACCGTGCAGACATGCCCACGCTCCTGCAGGCCGGATCATTGCCGGCTAACAGGGACCATCGAAGACAGCCATCGCGGGGATCGCTGCCGTGGCAAAATCACCGACAACGCGGGCCATCAGGTGTCCCGATGATGCAACGCTCACCCCAGCCCGAACGCCGGGTGATAGGCCACATCGGCCAGCGGCAGCAGGCGGTCGCCAAACGCCAGCGCCTGCAGCTCGGATGCCGGGACGCCGGGCAAGGTCAGCCCCGGCTCCACCGCAAAACCCAGGCGCCTGAAAAACGCCGGCTCGCCCAATGCCAGGCAGCCGGCCGCGCCACGCTCGCGCAAGCTGGCCAGCGCCGCCTGCACCAGGCGCGTGCCCAGCCCCTGGCGCTGATGCCCCGGGCCGATCGCCAGCGGCCCCAACGCGTACCAGCCGGGCGAGTCGTCCGACAGCCACACCGGCGATACCGCCAGATGCCCGACCACATACCCGTCGTGGTCGGCCACCAGCGACAACGCCAGCGCGCCGTCGTTGCGCAACCCGGCGATCACGTGCTGCTCGTCATGGCGGCTATGTTCGTCGCGCATGAACGCGACCATCGTCAGCAGTTCGATTGCCGCCGCATCGCCGTCGCTCGCTTCGCGAATCAATACGTTCATCGGACGCCCCAAAACCCGCACACCCTGGTCCGCATCACAGGCTCTGCAACAGTTCGGCGAAGGCGCGCGCCGATGCATCCACGTGCGACGCCAGCCGGTGTTCGTCGTCGACCAATAGCAAGCGCGCATGCCGCGCCTGCGCCCAGGCGATCACCTCGCTGGCCGGAATCAGTTCATCGCGCCAGGCATGCACGATCGAAATCGGCACGCGCGCCGCATCCAGTGCCGGCAACGGCCCCATCCTGGTCGGCGGCACCATCAGGAACAGCCCGCGCGTGGGCACCTGCAACGACACCTGCGCGGCGATGTACGAGCCCAGGCTGGAACCGACCAGCACCAGCGGGCCCTTGTCGGCCGCCGCACGCGCAATCTCCAGCAGGCGCTGCAGCCGGCCTTGCACATCGCCCAGCGAACTCACCTCGCGGCGTGCGTCCAGATCGGTGTAGTCCGGGCGCTCGTGGGTCCAGCCCAACTGCGCGGCGACATCGGCCAGGGCGGTGACCTTCAGCGCATCCGGGCCGCTTTCGAAGCCGTGCGACAGGATGCAATGACCGCGGCTCATAGCGCCTGCACCGTATCGCCGAGGCGCAGCACGCCGCCACGCAGGACGCGCGCACACAGGCCGCCATGACCGCGCATGGCGTTGTAGCCGCCCGCACCCAGCGCGTCCTCCATGCGCGAGCACGGATCGCAGGGATCGGTGCCTTCCAGCTCGACATCACCGATGCGGAAACGCCGGCCTTTCAAGGCGATCAGCGGAATGCCGGACACCACCAGGTTGCGGCGCAAGGTGGCGGGCGCGATCGCGGTGTGGCCGGCCAGTGCCGCGATCACCGGCAGATGTTCGGCCTGGATCAAGGTCACGCCGCGCTTGCCGCTGCCGCCCTTGTAGCGGTCGCCGACCAGGCCGACGCCGGTGGTGGCCTGTGCCGCGTCCACCGCAATCATCTCCACGTCGCGCGCGGGACGCACGCCGATCCAGGTCACCTGGCCGGTCTGCGGCAGGGTCGCCATCAATTTGCCCAAGGGGCTGTCGGGATTCAAAGCCATCGGGCAATGCTAGCATCCGCCTCATGTCCGATGCCGTCCTGCCGTCGCCACCGATCACCTACGCGCCGTTGTCCTACGAATCGCGGCTGGCGCGACGCGCGCTCACGCAGATCGACATGGTGGTCATCCATTGCACCGAGTTGCCCGACATGGCGATGGCACGCGAATACGGCGAACGCGTGCTCTACGACAGCGGCACCGGCAACAGCGGGCATTACTACATCGACCGTAACGGCAGCATCCAGCAATACGTCGCGCTGGAGCGCGTGGCCCATCACGTGCGCGGCCACAACCCGCATACGCTGGGCATCGAACTGGTCAACAGCGGCCGTTATCCGCACTGGCTGGACTCACGCCATCAGTGCATGAGCGAGCCGTATCCGCAGGCGCAGATCACTGCGCTGATCACGCTGCTGCAGTGGCTGCAACAGCAGCTGCCATCGGTCCGCCGCATCGCCGGCCACCAGGCACTGGACACCACCCAGGAAGCGGCCAGCGACGATCCGTCGCGCAAGATCCAACGCAAGCTCGACCCCGGCCCGCTGTTTCCGTGGCCGCAGATCGAAGCGGCGGTCAGCTGGGCGCACACACCGCGCTAGCAGCGGCGCACACAGGGCCATCGACACGGCTGGCCGCCTTCTCGAGTTCGGTGCTCAGCGCTCGGTCGCGCGGTAGGTCTTCTCGCCGGCATTCACTGCCAGATCCAGGCGATTTTCCGGCGATGCGATCGGGCAGACCACGTGCGGCGTCAACGCACAGGGCGGATTCTCGGCCAGATTGAAGTCGAGCACGAGCCGGCCGTCGTGTGGTGCCGCGGTGTAGAGATAGCGCGCGCCGCCATACGTTTCCTTGCCGCTGGTGCGATCGGCGAACAGGAAGAACAGGCCTCGCCCGTCGTCGCTGACGATCGGCTGCAACCGGTAGTCCCGGCCATTGCGCGAAAACACCGCCTCGCCCGGCACCTGGACAGTGAGCGGTGTACCGATCGAGGTCAGCAGCGTGGTCGTGCGCGGCGTGGGATACGCCTGCCAGCGCGCCTGGATGCGCCACTGCGGGTCGGTCGGAAAATATTCCAGCCCGGCGAAGTGGGTCAGCAACGGCGCTGCCGGGTCGCGGAAACGCCAGCCGAACAAGCTGCCGGTCTGCACCAGATAGAACTGCCGGCCCTCCACATCCAGGCGATCGCCACGCTGCCCTGCACGCTCCGGCCTCAGGCGCACGCGATCGATGCGCTGGCCGTTCAAGTGCACCGGTGCGGCAGCAGCGGCGTCGAAGTGCACACGGCCGTCGGCATCCAGCGTCAGCTGCCCCAGTTGCGCAGGCCCGGCCGGCAACACCAGGTCGCTACGTGGATCGCTGCCCACCTGGTACCGGCCGGCACGCACGCGCCCGGACCCGGTATAGCTCAGCCAGCCATCGGGCGCACGCAAGCGCTGCACGCGCTCGGCGCGTGCATGTTCGAGTTCGACCTGATACATCGCGTGGCGATCGCTCTGCCCACGACCGGCGATGCGCGCACCGTTGGCGTCGGCGGTCGACCCCGCCGAACAGGCAGCCAACGATACCATCGCGACGCACAACGCGCCGACCTGCAACTGCAACCGCATGAGTCACCCAGCACTGCGAGAAACTGCGCTCCGCGCAGCGAACCTGCGTCCCCACAGGTCACCGTTCCTGCCGCCATTGTGCCTGCAATCAGGGGCTGGTCGCGACCGGACGTGTCGAATCCTGCAGCCACCCACTCCAGGAGCCGGCGTAAACGCGCGCGCCCGACAATCCGGCCACTTCCAGTGCCAGCAGCAGATGGCATGCGGTCACCCCGGAGCCGCACATCACCACCGCCTGCTCGGGACGATACGCGCCCAGCAGCGCCGACAACTCGGCGCGCAGTTCCTCTGCCGGCTTGAACCGCCCGTCGCGCAGGCTTACGCCCAAGGGGCGACTCACCGCACCGGGCACATGCCCGGCCACCGGATCGACCGGCTCCACCTCGCCGCGAAAACGCTCGCCTGCACGTGCATCCAGCAACCAGCCCGGCGCCTGATCCAGCCGCGCCAGGATCTGCCCGGCCTCGACCACCGCATCGCTGTCGAAGCTGCCTGGGTATGCCGCGCCATCGCGCTCTGCAGGCGGCTCGGTGCTTTCCGGCAAGCCGGCAGCGCGCCAGGCGGCCAACCCGCCATCGAGCACCGCCACGCGGCGATGTCCCATCAGCCGCAGCATCCACCATGCCCGCGCCGCGGCCATGCTGCCGTCGGCGGCATCGTAGATCACCACCTGGCTGTCCGGGTCGATCCCCCACGCGCCCAGCCGCCTGGCGAATGACGCACTGTGCGGCAGCGGGTGCCGCCCCTGCGCAGGCAGCGACAGATCGGCCAGATCCTTCTCGAGATCGACGTAGTGCGCGCCTGGCAGATGCCCTTGCGCATAGGCCTTGCGCGCGGCATCCGGGTCCGGCGCAGTCGGTGGCGCAGCGCGCGCGTCCAGCAATCGCAACTGCGGATGCGGCAATGCCGCTGCCAGCGTGGCGCTGTCGACCAGCGTGGTCCAGTGGGGTTCCGCACTCATGCAGCCTGCTCCAGACGACGACGAAGATTGAGGAGGATGGCCGCGGTGGCACCCCAGATGCGGTGGCCCGGCCAGTCGTATTCCAGCACGCGGCGCGGCCGGCCGCGATACTCCAGCTCCACGCTGCGCAGGTTGTCCGGATCCATCAGGTAGGCCAGCGGCACCTCGAACACCTCGGCCACTTCGTCCGGCTGCGGCACCGCCACGAACGCCGGGTCGATCACTGCCACCACCGGCGTGACGCGAAAACCGCTCACGGTCAGAAACGGATCCAGATAGCCCAGCGCATGCACCTGGCCGGCGCCGAGCGCGATTTCCTCGCAACTCTCGCGCAGGGCCGCGGCGGCCGCATCCGCATCCGACGGCTCGATCCGTCCACCGGGAAAACTGACCTGCCCGGCATGGTGACGCAGGCTGTCGGTGCGCCGGGTCAGCAGCACCATGGTGCCCTGTGTGCGCGGCACCAGTCCGCACAGCACCGCGGCCTCGGCCGAGGCGCCGCCCTCGGTCAGGTCGATCAATTCGGCATGATTCCAGCCCGGCCCGTCGGGCGCGGTGTCCAGCGCATACAACGCGCGCCGCAACTGCGCACATTCGGGCAGCCGCGCGGCCAACGCGCGCGCCGGCAGAACCGTATGCAGATACTGCTGACGTTCGGTGTCGCTCATGCTCATCCAGCGTGCAATTTCATCCAGGCTGCGCAGGCAGCCGACACAGTGCGCCTGCGCGTCCAGCGAACATACACCGATACACGGGCTGGGCAGACCATTGCGGGTCGAATCCGTGTCGCTCATCGCTGGCTCCCGCCGCACCGCATCGTCACGCCGTTCGTCCATCCTCTCGCGCTTGGCCGCTGGATCCAAACGACAACGCCGGCCTGGTGGCCGGCGTTGTCACAGCAACATCCAATGCAATTACTTGACGCTGACCAGCTTGATCTCGAACTGCACAGCCACGTTCGGCGGGAACGGGGTGCGCGGATCGGCACCGTAGGCCTTCTCCGGCGGCAGGGTCACTTCCCACTTGGAGCCGGCCGGCATCTGCAGCAGCGTGTCGCGCATGGCCTGCATTTCGACTTCGCTGACCTTGATGGCCGGGATCTGCTGCGCCGGACGTGCCTTCTCGCGGTCGCCGAACGGGAACGGACCAGCCACTTCCAGCTGCACGGTGCTGGCCTGGGTCGGCTTGGCGCCCTTGCCTGCTTCGATCACGCGGTACTGCACGCCGCTGGGCAGCGTCTGCACGCCCGCGGTGCCCTTGTTCTTGGCCAGGAACTGGTCGCTCTTGGTCTTGTTGGCCGCAGCGGCCTTGTCGTACTCGGCCTTGGCCTGCTGGGCACGGCCCTGCTCACGCTTCTGGAACGCTTCCACGGCCGGCTTCAGCTGGTCGGCAGTGATGGCCGGCTGCTTCTTGGCATAGGCGTCCTGCAGACCCTTTACCACCGAGTTGATGTCGAGCTGCTCGCCGCGACCGGTGAGCTCGGCAAGGTTGTTGCCGTAGTCATAGCCGAAGTAGTAGCTCAACTTGCCCTTCTCGGACGTCGTGTCCTGGGCCAGTGCATTGCCCGTCAGGGCCAGGGCCGCCACAGCGACCGCGATAGAACGCAACTTCATCAAACAATTCTCCAGGGTGGTGGCACAGGACGGGTCTGCCGCCTGAGATGACGCGCTAGGATAGCGGCCGCGATACCGAACCGCTACTTATCACGAAAGCTAGGACCAGCAAGGCTTTCGGAAGTTCCGTATTTACTAATTTTTTACGTTCGCAAGGATTTCCATGTCCAATCACGTCATTCTGATCGCCGACCACGCCAGTGTACGGACGATCACGGTCAATCGACCGGACAAACTGAACGCCTTGAACCAGGAAACGCTGCGGGCACTGGATCATGCCTTTGCCGAGGCAGCCAGCGCAGACCACATCCGCGTGGTGATCCTGACCGGCGCAGGCCCCAAGGCATTTGTCGCGGGCGCGGACATCGCCGAAATGCGCGAGCTGTCGGCGATGCAGGGCCGCGAGTTCTCGCTGCTGGGCCAGCAGGTGATGCGCCGGATCGAGCGCATGCCCAAGCCGGTGATCGCCATGGTCAACGGCTTTGCGCTGGGCGGCGGGCTGGAGCTGGCAATGGCCTGCCATCTGCGTATCGCCGCATCCACCGCACGCCTGGGGCAGCCGGAGATCAACCTCGGCCTGATCCCCGGTTTCGGCGGCACGCAACGGCTATTGCGTCTGACCGGGCGAGCGGCGGCGCTGGAGCTGTGCCTGCTCGGCCTGCCGATCGATGCGCCGCGCGCGCTGCAGCTGGGCCTGGTCAATCGCGTGGTCGAGCCGGAAGCCCTGGAGGAAGACACCCTGGCCCTGGCACAGCGTCTGGCCGTCGCCGCACCGCTCGCGCTGCGCGGCATTCTGGATGCGGTGGTGTTCGGTGGCGAATGCGCCATCGAAGAAGGCCTGCAGCTGGAAACCGCGCAATTTGCGCTGCTGTTTTCCAGCGACGACATGCGCGAAGGCACCGGCGCGTTTCTCGAAAAACGCCCCGCGCACTTTCTCAATCGCTGATCGGCTTGCCATGACGTTCGACCCCAACCCGGCAGCACGTCCCCTGCCCCTCCAGCTGTTCGACTGCGTACACGCCGACGATCTCGATCGCGCGTTGGCACTGGGTTTGATGGAGTATCGGCCCGATCCGGGCGACGACCTGCTGGATCCGGCCTGCCCGCAGCTGCGCGCGGTGTTGCTTGCCGCACAACAGCGGCTGCGCGATGCCTGGGCCGCCCGCGACCGCTACCGCGCACGCGCCGCGCGCCTGCAACGTCGTGCTGCCGAACGCGATGCACGCCGAACGCCGGCACCGGCGCCCAGCCAACCCGCCGCAGCCGCATTACCGCCGCTGGCCGCAGCCATCCTGGCGCGCGCAAAGGCCAAGGCCGCTGGCGGCGCACCGCCATGAACGCGATCCGTCAGACCCCGCCGGCAAGGCGCGGCAACCTCATGCGCAAGCCTGAAATACAGGAGATGTTCGCGCGGTTGCGCGAGCTCAATCCGCACCCGACCACCGAGCTGGAATACACCACGCCATTCGAGTTGCTGATCGCGGTACTGCTGTCGGCACAGGCCACCGATGTCGGCGTCAACAAGGCCACCCGCAAGCTGTATCCGGTGGCCAATACCCCGCGTGACATTCTCGATCTCGGCGAAGAAGGCCTGAAGCGCTACATCGCCACCATCGGCCTGTTCAATGCCAAGGCCAAGAACGTCATCGCCACCTGCAGGATCCTGCTGGAGCAATACGGCGGCGAAGTACCGCACGATCGCGCCGCGCTGGAAGCCTTACCCGGTGTCGGCCGCAAGACCGCAAACGTCGTGCTCAACACCGCGTTCGGCGAGCCGACCATGGCGGTGGACACGCATATCTTCCGCGTCGCCAACCGCACCGGTCTTGCGCCGGGCAAGGACGTGCGCGCGGTCGAGGACACGCTGGTCAAGGTCATTCCTGCCGAGTTCCTGCACGACGCACATCACTGGCTCATCCTGCATGGCCGCTACGTCTGCAAGGCACGCAAGCCCGACTGCCCAGGCTGCGTGATCCACGACCTGTGCCGCTACCGCGACAAGACCCCCGCACCCGCCGAACGGCCAAAAACTCCCAAAAGCTGACGCAATCCGAATCAACATGGCTGACACGAACTAACAAAACCATCGCAACTGCAAGCGCTCAGTCGGGCACCAGGCCTGCCGTATCAGCACCTCAGCACCGCCAATCCTGGCTTTTCCGATTCCCCAATCCCGAATCCCGATTCCCGATTCCCGGCCATAAAAAATCGCGACCAGATGATGCGTCTTGCGGCGCCATGCATCACCCGGTCACGATAGAGTTCACCCGGCGCGAGCGCCGGGCGTTGCAGCAGGTTTACGCCGCCTTGGCTTGTTCGACGCGCTGTTCGACCAGCACGCTTTCCACCGCCGGCTGGCCTTCCACGCGTCGATCCAGCTCCTTCCAGTCCACCACCAGCTCGCAGCCGCGCGAGGCCGCATTCCGGCTCCAGTCGCGCAACAACTCGATGCAGGCATGGTCGACGTGGTGCAGCTTGGCCACATCCAGATGCAGGGCGGTGTTCGGCGGCACGCTCTCCAGCGTACGCGCCATCGCCGGCACCTTCAGGAAGGTTGCCGAACCCTGCAGGGTCAGATGCATCTCGTCCTTCTTGTGCTCGTGCTCACGCACGTCCACCTTCAGGCGCGAAGAATGCAGGGCCAGACGGAACAACGACAGGCCGAAGCCGATCAGCACACCGGTCAGCAGGTCGGTCGCCACGATTGCGAAGGTGGTCGCCAGATAGATCGCCGCGGTGCCACGACCATAGGTCGCCAGCTCCTTGACCTGACCGATCTTGATCATCTTCACGCCCGTGTAGACCAGGATGCCGGCCAGACATGCCACCGGCGTCATCCGCAACAGCCACGGCAGCAGCATTGCGAAGACCAGCAACCAGCCGCCATGCAGCACCGTGGACATGCGCGTGGCCGCTCCGGCCTGCACATTGGCCGCGCTACGCACGATCACGCCGGTCATCGGCAATGCGCCCAGGAAGCCGCACAGCATATTGCCCACACCCTGCGCCGCCAGCTCACGGTCGTACTGCGTGCGCGCGCCCTGATGCATCCGGTCCACCGCCGCCGCCGACAGCAAGGTCTCTGCGCTGGCGATGAAGGCAAAGGTCACTGCAGACACAAGCAACGTCGCATTGAACACGCCGAAGATGTCCGCCACGCTGGGGATGCTGATCGCCGAGAACAGATTGGTCGGCACGTCCACCTTGTTGACGTTCAGGCCCTGCAACTGCACCGTCGCCGTGACCACCACTACGGCGATCAACGCACCTGGCAAAAAGCGCAGACGCTGCGGACGCAGCTTGTCCCAGGCCAGGATGATGCCGATGGTGGCCAGGCCCACGAACAACGCGGTACGGCCGGTACCTTCGGTGATTGCCTGCCACACCACGGCCGGCAATGCAGCGAAGTTTTCCAGACCGCGCGCCTTGGGAGCGGCGTCCATCAGCACATGCGCCTGCGAGGCCACGATCAGGATGCCGATGCCCGACAGCATGCCGGCCACCACGGCCGGCGATGTCATCCGGAACCACACGCCTGCGCGGCACAGACCGGCGATCAGCTGGATCGCACCGGCCACCAGGATCACCGGACCGAGTGCGGCAATGCCGTGCTCGCGGACCAGTTCGAACACCAACACAGCCAGGCCGGCGGCCGGTCCGCTCACCTGCAGAGGAGAGCCCGCCAGAAAGCCGACGACCAGTCCACCGATAATGCCGGTGATCAGGCCTGCGGCCGGCGGCATGCCGGAAGCGATCGCAATGCCCATGCACAACGGGAGTGCGACGAGGAAGACCACGACAGACGACAGCAAATCACGCCCGAACAGTCCCTGGCGGAAATATCCGCCGATACCTGATGTGTTCATGATGTGCTCCGTCAGGCGAGTTCGGCGCGCACGACTTGCTGCAGTCGCGGACGTGGGGTGGCTTCGGGGGTGTTGTCCGCCAACAACGGACGGAAGCCACCCTTCTCGGCATCGAAGGCGCGGATCTCGCCGTGGGCGATGTCATAGATCCAGCCGTGGATGCGCAAGGTACCGGCCGCCAGACGCGCGGCGACCACCGGCTGCGTGCGCAGATGGTCCAGCTGCGAGACCACGTTCTCCTCGGTCATGCAGCTCAGCGCTTCCTGGCTGTGCGGGTCGTGTCCGTGATGGGCCGTGACGTGACGCGCCGCATCGGTGTGCTTGAGCCAGGCCGCCACGGACGGCACGTCCTCCAGCGATTCCGGCTTGAGCACGGCCTTCATCGCGCCGCAGTCGGTATGGCCGCAGATCACGATATGCCGCACGCCCAGTACGGCGATGGCGTACTCGATCGCCGCAACCACGCCGCTGACGTGCTGGGAGTAAGGCGGCACCACATTGCCGATATTGCGATAGACGAACAATTCGCCCGGTTGTGCGGAGAAGATCAGCTCCGGCATGACGCGCGAGTCGGCGCAGGTAATGAACAACGTGTGCGGACTCTGGCCGCCGGCCAGTTCCTGAAAGCGCGCACTCTGGCGCGGATACACTTCCTTACGGAAATGACGAAAACCTTCTAGCAAACTTTCCATGGGAGATACCTCTAGGCAACGAATGGCCATCCGCGGCGCAGGCCGCGAATTGCAAAGACGAACAAATCAAAGGAAGCCGGTGCGCTGCACCGGTTGACGCGACTAACGAAAGATCAGGCGCGCGCTGCGTTGGGAGGACGCAGTTGCGGGATCAGGTCGCGTTTTTGAGTTGCCGGCGCGTAGTGCGCGTACCAGGAGGGGAAATAACGTGCGACCACCGGCCATGCCTGGGAGAGCAAGGGGATGTCGTCTGCAGAGTGCGTATCGACCTGGGTCTGTGCGTCCCCGTCGTCCTGCAGATCATCGGCTGCGTCGCGTTCTTCACCAGCATCCGCCATCACCGCCACGCCGTCGCCCACAAGCGCATCGTGGATGCGGTCGTGCGCATCGGCCGCCGACCACGCAGTGAGCGCGAGCAGGCAGGCCAACAGCAATTGGAGGAATCGGGGAAACATGGCTTCGAAACTAACAATTTAGAACGCGCCTGTGCAAGTGGTGCGACGCACAAAGCGCCTGATACGCCGCCGTTCCACCTGGTTGGTTCAGGTCGCAATAAGCTTGAGCTCGCTGAAACGGTGAACCACGCCGCTGTCACATCTGTCATACGGCGCGGCCCGTTCAGACTCATGACACACGCTGACAAAAGACAAACACGTGTAAATCTTTGTCTTTGTTGACAAAAATCAGATTGCAATGCGATCTGAAGTTGTCACATTAACGCAACTTTCACGCCATAGCCTGCGCTCACTTTCTCAGGTCGCAAGGCACATATGAAACTTTCTCCCACCCTGCTGGGCGCTGCCCTATTGCTGGCGCTGGCCGCACCTGCCGCGCATGCCGAAATCGCCATCGACGTGATCGGCGGCTCGGAGATGTCGCTGGAAGGACTGGTCCAAGCTGATGGCAACTGGTTCCACAACGATGTGCAGGATCTCAATGGCCCGATCGGAGCCAATGGCGACAATTCCGAATTCAGCATCCGCCGTGCCGAGCTGGTGCTCAAGGGCAAGGGCCCGGGCAATTTCGAATGGGTGGCCGGTTACGACCCGAGCGTGCTGAAGGAGGTCACCATCCGCGGCACCACCATCCGCAGCACCGGGCGTTTCCTCGACAACAACATCAAGTACAAGTTCGCCGGCAACGCCAACAACTATCTGCAGATCGGCCAGTTCAAGCAGCCCAACAGCCTGGAAGAGCTGTCCAGCACCAAGAACAACGACTTCGTCTCCAAGGCCGCAGTGACCAACACCTACGGCATCTCGCGCCGGCTGGGCGTGGCCTACGGAATGGGCGACAACGACTGGAGCATCACCGCCAGCGCGTTCGGCCGCGAACTGACCCGCAACCAGGCACATGGCAGCGGCTACGGCGCACGCGGCACCTGGGCGCCGATCAACGAGAGCGGCAATGTGCTGCACGTTGGCCTGAGCTACCTGGGTTACGACACCGACGACGACACCCTGCGCCTGCGCGCGCGCCCGGACGCCGACCTGACCACGGTGCGCCTGATCGACAGCGGCGCCATCACCAACGTGGACAGCGTGGGCGTGGCCGGAGCCGAGGCGATGTGGATCACCGGCCCGTTCAAGCTGCAGGGCGAGTTCTTCCAGGAAAACGCCAAGCGCATCGGCAACAACGCCAACGATTACAAGAGTGACGGCTGGTACGTCAGCGGTGTCTGGAACATCACCGGCGAGACCTGGGGCTACAAGGCCGGCGTGCCGACCACCCCGCTGCCGAACGCGCCGGCCTCGGGGATGTGGCAGCTGGCAGTGCGCTACGACACCCTGGACCTCAACGACGGACACCTGGTCTCCAACGGCACCACCCCGTTCGTGGACGGCGTGCTGGGCGGCAAGATGGACGTGTGGACGGTCGGCGCCAACTGGTACTGGCGCTCCAACTTCAAGTTCGCACTCGACTACGCCAAGGTGGAAAGCACCCGCTACAACAGCGCCACGCGTGGCCTGGTCGACGACAACCCGTCGATCATCGAGGCACGTGCGCAGTTCTATTGGTAAGTGCGCGATCGATCCGGCCGCCCTGCCGCGCTGCTGTGAGCGCGCCATGGCGGCGACCCGCCTGGCCCGGCAATGCGCCCGGCCGCAACGCCGTCATCTGCATGTCATCTCTTCGACACCGCGCGGTCATGCCCCTGCCCTGCAATGGCACGACCGCGGGACGTCCTCATCCCTTCGCTACAGGAGCTGTTCCGTGATCCACTCTCTGAAGACCCGTCTGGCCGTCGGCGTGCTCACCGCCTCGCTGGCCTTGTGCGCCCAGGCCGCCGATGTCACCGGCGCCGGTGCCTCGTTCATCTACCCGGTGATGTCCAAGTGGTCGGCCGACTACAACGCGGCCACCAAGAAGCAGGTCAACTATCAATCGATCGGTTCGGGCGGCGGCATTGCCCAGATCAAGGCGGCCAGCGTGGATTTCGGCTCGTCCGATGCCCCGCTCAAGCCGGAAGAACTGGCCGCTGCCGGCCTGGCGCAGTTCCCGTCGGTGATCGGCGGCGTGGTGCCGGTGGTCAACGTGCCCGGCGTGGCGGCAGGCGCCCTGAAACTGGACGGCAAGACCCTGGGCGACATCTTCCTGGGCAAGGTCAGCACCTGGAACGATCCGGCGATCGCCGCGCTCAACCCGGGCGTGAAGCTGCCCGAGGGCAAGATCACCGTGGTGCATCGCTCCGACGGTTCGGGCACCAGCTTCAACTTCACCAACTACCTGTCCAAGGTCAACCCGGACTGGAAGAGCAAGGTCGGCGAAGGCACGGCGGTGCAGTGGCCGACCGGCATCGGTGGCAAGGGCAACGAGGGCGTGGCCGCGTACGTGAAGCAGATCAAGGGCGGCATCGGCTACGTCGAGCTGTCGTATGCGCTGCAGAACAAGATGGCCTACACCGCGATGAAGAACGCCGCCGGCAAGTTCGTGCAGCCGTCCGACGAGACCTTTGCCGCCGCTGCCAACAGCGCCGACTGGGGCAACAGCAAGGACTTCTACCTGGTGATGACCAACGCCTCCGGCGACAACGCCTGGCCGATCACCGCGACCAACTTCATCCTGGTGCAGAAGAAGCCCAAAAACCCGGCCGGCCTCAAGAACACGCTGGAGTTCTTCCGCTGGGTCTACAGCAAGGGCGATGCGCAGGCCAAGCAGCTGGACTACGTGCCGCTGCCGGACAGCCTGGTGACCCAGATCGAAGGCTACTGGGCCAAAAACCTGCCCAAGTAACGCCATGCACAGCAACAGGAACGACGCCGTCTCTCTCCCCGGCGTCGGCACCGGGACGCGGCCCCACGGGGGTCGCGTCTTTTTTGTGATGCCTTCTCCAAAAGGCACTGTCATGCACGTGTAACAAAAACATCATTTCATAGCGTGGTCTGCCGGGTCCCCCGGCCAATCCAGCCTCGGAGCTTCCATGAAACTGCAGTCGGCCAGCCTGACCGCCCTGTCCCTCACCATCGCCCTCGCCCTGGCCGCCTGCTCGCCCGGCAAGGATGCGCAGTCCGGCGATACCGCCAAGGGCGCGCCCAGCGCGGGCGCCACCGCCAGTGACAGCAAGAGCGCCGAGATCTCCGGCGCCGGTGCATCCTTCATCTATCCGCTGGTTTCCAAGTGGTCGGCCGACTACAACGCCGCCACCGGCAACAAGGTGAACTATCAGTCGATCGGCTCCGGCGGCGGCATCGCGCAGATCAAGGCCGGCACGGTGGACTTCGGTTCGACGGACAAGCCGCTGGACAGCGCCGAACTGCAGCAGGCCGGTCTGGGCCAGTTCCCGTCGGCTATCGGCGGCGTGGTGCCGGTGGTGAACCTGGAAGGCATCGCACCGGGCAAGCTGCGCCTGACCGGCGCGCTGCTGGGCGACATCTTCCTGGGCAAGGTCACGATGTGGAACGATGCGGCGATCGTGGCGGCCAATCCGGGCGTGACCCTGCCGGCCACCAAGATCAACCTGGTGCATCGCTCCGATGGCTCGGGCACCACCTTCAACTTCTCCAACTACCTGTCCAAGGTCAGCCCGGAGTGGAAGAGCAAGGTCGGCGAAGGCACCTCGGTGCAGTGGCCCGGCGGCGTCGGCGGCAAGGGCAATGAAGGCGTCGCGTCGTACGTGCAGCAGATCAAGGGCTCGATCGGCTATGTCGAACTGGCCTACGCCCTGCAGAACAAGATGCCCTACGCCTCGCTGCAGAATGCCGCCGGCCAGTGGGTGGAGCCGAACGCGGAAAGCTTCGCCGCCGCTGCGGCCAGCGCCGACTGGGCCAACGCCAAGGATTTCAACCTGGTGATCACCAACGCACCGGGCGAGAAGGCCTGGCCGATCACCGCCACCAACTTCATGCTGATGCACAAGCAGCCCAAGGATGCGGCGCGCAGCAAGGCGACGCTGGACTTCTTCAAGTGGGCGCTGGACAACGGCCAGGCCCAGGCCAGCGAACTGCATTACGTGCCGCTGCCGCCGGAGCTGGTGCAGCAGATCCAGGCCTACTGGGCCAGCGAGTTCAAGTGATGCCCTGCACCCGCTGTCGTGGCGGGATGCGCTGCGGTGAGGTGCCTGCGGGCGCCTCGCCGTTCCTGCTGTCTCACGCTCCCGCGGTTGCGCGGGTGACGAGTCCAATCGAATGAATGCCACCGCCATTCCCGAAGCGATGACCGCCCCGCGCGGCCGCGACCTGCGCGATGCGCGTGCCGATCGCCTGTTCAAGCTTGCGCTGGCCGCCACGGTCGTTTTCGTCCTGTTGGCGCTCGGCAGCGCCGCGCTGTCGATGCTGTGGGGCGGACGCCATGCCTTGCAGATGCAGGGCCTGAGTTTTTTCTATTCCGCCGACTGGAATCCGGTGGAAAACAAATACGGTGCGCTGGCGCCGATCTACGGCACCTTGGTCACCGCCCTGATTGCGATGGTGATTGCGGTGCCGGTGAGTTTCGGCATCGCGTTCTTCCTCACCGAGGTGGCGCCGCGCTGGTTGCGTGGCCCGGTCGGCACCGCGATCGAGCTGCTGGCCGGCATCCCGTCGATCATCTACGGCATGTGGGGCCTGTTCGTGCTGGTGCCGGTGATGACCGAGCACGTGACGCCCTGGCTCAACGATCACCTGGGCACGCTGCCGCTGATCGGCCCGTTGTTCCAGGGCCCGCCGCTGGGCATCGGTCTGCTGACCGCAGGCTTCGTGCTGGCGATCATGGTGATTCCGTTCATCTCCTCGGTGATGCGCGAAGTGTTCCTGACCGTGCCGACGCGCCTGAAGGAATCGGCGTACGCGCTGGGGTCGACCAAGTGGGAAGTCAGCTGGGACATCGTGCTGCCCTACACCCGCTCCGCGGTGATCGGCGGTGTGTTCCTGGGCCTGGGCCGTGCGCTGGGCGAGACCATGGCGGTGGCGTTCGTGGTCGGCAACACGGTGCGGCTGTCGCCGTCGCTGCTGGAGCCCGGCACCACCATCGCCGCGTTGATCGCCAATGATTTCGGCGAGGCCACCGAAACCTATCGTTCGGCATTGCTGCTGCTGGGGTTTGTGCTGTTTATCGTGACCTTCATCGTGCTGGCGATCGCGCGTTTCATGCTGATGCAGCTGTCGCGTCGGGAGGGCAACTGATGTCCTCGGTCTCGCAATCACTGTACAACCGCCGCCGCGTGACCAACGCGATCGCCCTGCTGCTGTCGTGCGTCACCGCGGTGTTCGGCCTGTTCTTCCTGGCCTGGATCCTGTGGACCCTGTTGTCCAAGGGTGTGCCGGGCATCGACGTCAACCTGTTCACCAAGATGACACCGCCGCCGATGCAGGAAGGCGGCCTGCTCAACGCCTTCTTCGGCAGTGCGGTGATGTGCGGGCTGGCGCTGGCGATCGGCACGCCACTGGGCATTGCCGCCGGCACCTGGCTGGCCGAATACGGCAATGCACGCAAGGCCGGGCTGGTGGTGCGCTTTGTCAACGACATCCTGTTGTCGGCACCGTCGATCGTGCTGGGGTTGTTCGTCTACACGCTGTACGTGATGCAGACCGGCGGGCGCTTCTCCGCGTTTGCCGGCGCGCTGTCGCTGGCCTTCATCGTGCTGCCGGTGGTGGTGCGCACCACCGACGAAATGCTGCGCCTGGTGCCGGCGCAGATGCGCGAAGCGGCGCTGTCGCTGGGCATTCCGCAGTGGAAGGTGACCGTGCAGGTGCTGTATCGCGCCGCCTCGGCCGGCATTCTCACCGGTATCCTGCTGGCCCTGGCCCGCATCAGCGGCGAAACCGCGCCGTTGCTGTTCACCGCCTTCGGCAACCAGTACTGGAACAGCAATGTGTTCCAGCCGATGGCCAGCGTGCCGGTGATCATGAATCAGTTCGCCGGCAGCCCCTACGAGACCTGGCAGACCCTGGCCTGGTCCGGCGCGCTGGTGCTGACCGTGTTCGTGCTGCTGGTGAGCCTGGGCGCGCGTGCCCTGCTATTGCGCAACAAGATCTCCAATGACTGACCTCTCCCTCCGGACACCCCACATGAACGATCTCCAAAACGCCATGCCGATGCATCGCATTGCCGTTCCGGCCGCCAAGGGGGCACCGACCGCACAGGCGCCGGTGAAGGTGGCCGCACGCAACCTGGATTTCTATTACGACAAGTACCACGCGCTCAAGGGCATCAACATCGAGATTCCGGAGAAGCGCGTCACCGCGCTGATCGGGCCGTCCGGTTGCGGCAAGTCGACCCTGCTGCGCATCTTCAACCGCATCTATGCGCTGTATCCGAAGATGGAGGCGCGCGGCGAAGTGTTGCTGGACAACGAAAACATCCTCTCGCCGAAGTACCCGATGAACCGGCTGCGCAGCAAGGTCGGCATGGTGTTCCAGAAGCCGGTGCCGTTTCCGATGACGATCTTCGAAAACGTCGCCTACGGCATCCGTCACCACGAAAAACTGTCCAAGGCCGACATGCAGAACCGTGTCGAGCAGGCGCTGCGCCAGGGCGCGCTCTGGGACGAGGTCAAGGACAAGCTGGGGCAAAGCGCGCTGGGCCTGTCCGGCGGCCAGCAGCAGCGGCTGTGCATTGCACGCGCCGTGGCGCTACGGCCGGATGTGTTGCTGCTGGACGAACCGACCTCGGCGCTGGATCCGATTTCCACCAGCCGCATCGAGCAACTGGTGGAAGAGCTCAAGCGCGAATACACCATCGTGATCGTGACCCACAACATGCAGCAGGCCGCACGCGTGTCCGACTACACCGCCTTCATGTATCTGGGCGACCTGATCGAACACGACCGCACCGAAACGATTTTCTCCCAGCCGTCCAAGCAGCAGACCGAGGACTACATCACCGGTCGTTTCGGTTGATGTAAGGCGGGCGCCGCATCCCGCATCGACGCCGCTTCGCCGCACCCTTGCCCGGCACGACATCCCCCTCACCTGCGATGTCGCCAAGGTGAAGGCGGACACCCACCACCGCCACGAATCGAGACCACGATGAACCAGCACCTCAACGACCATATCGTCAAAAGCTACGACGAGGAGCAGCACCGTCTTGTCGCCGAGATCGTGCGCATGGGCGACACGGCGGTGGCGCAGCTGGAAGCCGCATTGGATGTGGTGGAACGTCGCGACGACAACGCCGCACATCGCATCGTGGTCAACGACGAGGCGATCGATGCGCTGGAGCATGCGATCAGCCACGACGTGATGCGGCTGGCGTTGCGTGGCCCGATGGCGCGCGACCTGCGCGAGATCCTGGCCGGCCTGCGCATTCCGGCCGATATCGAACGCATCGGCGATTACGCGGCCAATGTCGCCAAGCGCTCGATCGCGCTCAATTCGGCACCGCCGCTGCCGCAGACGGTGGGCCTGCGTGCACTGGGCCAGATGGCGGCCGACGCCGTGCGCGAGGCGGTGCAGGCATACCGCAACAAGGATGCCGATGCGGCCATCCGCGTACGCGATGAAGATGCACGCCTGGATGCGCAATACACCGCGCTGTTTCGCGAGTTGCTGACCTACATGATGGAAGACCCGCGCAACATCACCCCGTGCACGCACCTGCTGTTCATGGCCAAGAACCTGGAGCGCATCGGCGACCACGCCACCAATATCGCCGAGAACGTGTGGTTCCTGGTCCATGGCGAGCAGCCGCTGCCGCCGCGCCTGAAGCGCGACGACACCAGCACCACCGGCGTCATCTGACCCCTCGCCTGCGACCCCCGCTGGCACGCCGCGAACACGCGCAGAGGCCCTGATCATTACGTATTCAGCAAATTGCGCCTAGGGTGCAATC
Organism: Xanthomonas sp. BRIP62411; assembly: GCF_003993525.1. NCBI lineage: Bacteria > Pseudomonadati > Pseudomonadota > Gammaproteobacteria > Lysobacterales > Lysobacteraceae > Xanthomonas > Xanthomonas sp. BRIP62411. Next base: position 48,893 of record NZ_QEZI01000022.1, on the reverse strand, counting down.
ACACAGGCTGTTCCTGTGACGCAGGAGTACGCAGATGAAACGCATCATCGGATCCCTCATGGTTGTGTCGCTGCTGACGTCCGGTGCAGCGTTCGCTGCGCCGCAACAGCATGACGACCGCGATCAGCGCGCGCAGCACCACGACGCGCGTGGTCCGGACCGTGGCGATGAGCATCGCGACGACAGGCACGATGACAGGCGTGACCACCGCCCTGGCGCGCACAACGACGACCACCGCAACGATCGTCGTGGCCCGCCCTATCGGCGCGGCGAACGTCTGGCACCGGACCATCGCGGCACGCGCGTGGCCGACTACCGCAAGCATCATTTGCATGCGCCGCAGCGCGGGCACGAGTGGCGCCGCGTGGACAACAACTACGTGCTGATTGCAGTGGCCACCGGCCTGATCGCAAGTGTGGTCGCCGCCCGCTGAGGCCAGCGCTTGCGATGCGAGGTTATCGGGCCCGATCCGTGGCAACACGGGTCGGGCTTTTGTTTGCCCGATTGCCAGTGCGGACGTGCGGGCAAGCTGCCGGCTGCCACGATCGGGCCGGTCGTGCGACCTGCTAGGCTATGCCGATGAACGCACCGGTCGACCTGCCACCTGCCCCCTCCTTCCTGCCCATGTCGCGGCGCTTTCGCGGCTACCTGCCCGTGGTGGTGGATGTGGAAACGGGAGGATTCGACTGGAACAGGCACGCCCTGCTGGAAATCGCCTGCGTGCCGATCGAGATGGATGCCGACGGGCGGTTCTTCCCCGGCGAGACCGCCAGCGCGCATCTGGTGCCGGCGCCGGGGCTGGAGATCGACCCGAAGTCGCTGGAGATCACCGGCATCGTGCTCGACCATCCGTTCCGTTTCGCCAAGCAGGAAAAGGACGCGCTGGACCACGTGTTCGCACCGGTGCGCGCGGCAGTGAAGAAGTACGGCTGCCAGCGCGCGATCCTGGTCGGGCACAACGCGCATTTCGATCTGAACTTCCTCAACGCCGCGGTTGCGCGCGTCGGCCACAAACGCAATCCATTCCATCCGTTCAGCGTGTTCGACACCGTGACCCTGGCCGGCGTGGCGTACGGGCAGACCGTGCTGGCGCGCGCTGCACAGGCCGCGGGCCTGGACTGGAACGCCGCCGACGCGCATAGCGCGGTCTACGACACCGAACAGACCGCGCGGCTGTTCTGCACGATTGCCAATGCGTGGCCGGGGCCTAGCGCGGGCTGATCGAGCCGGGAATCGGGAATCGGGATTGGGGAATCGCAAGAGCAGCGAGGCTTCCTGCTTGAGAAATCAGCAGTTAGTGGCGCCGCCGTGTGGCCGTGCCCTCATCCGCCCTTCGGGCACCTTCTCCCGCAGGAGAAGGAAAGCGCCAGGCACCTTGCTCTGCGATTCCCGATTCCCGATTCCCGATTCCCGACTCCCCAATCCCAGCACCTAACCCACACAGATCCGGTCGCGCCCCGCGCTCTTGGCCTGGTACAGCGCGTGATCGGCGCGCTGCATCAGCGATGAGCCGGTGTCGTCATCGCGCAATTCGGCCACGCCGGCACTGAAGGTCACCTGCAGGCCGTCCACGCCGCCCCAGTCGTGGCGCGCATGGAACAGCTCGCGGATGCGCTGGCATAGCGCCTGCGCATCGTCCAGCGTCGTATCGGCCAGCAGCAGCGCGAACTCTTCGCCGCCCAGGCGTGCCGGCAGGTCCGATGCGCGCGCGGCGGCCGTCAGCAGCACGCCGACGTCGTGCAGCACCGCATCGCCGCTGGCGTGCGAGTAGTGGTCGTTGATGCGCTTGAAGTGGTCGATGTCCAGAATCGCCAGCACCAACGGGCGCGTGCTGCGGCGTGCGCGGCTGATGTCGCGCGCCAGTGCCTCGTCGAAATGCCGGCGGTTGGGCAGCCCGGTCAGGGCGTCCTCGTGCGCCTGGCGCTCGAACACGTCGGACTTGATGCGCAGCCGCGTCAGCAGCTCGCTCTTTTCCTGGTTGGCCTGCAGCAGGCGCTGTGCCTGCAATTGCAGATCTTCGGTGCGTATGCGCACCAGTTCGGCCAGGCGCGCGTTATGGGTCTTGTAGCGGCGCAGCAGGAAGCGATACACCAACGCGAGTGCAAACATCGCGCCCAGCACCGCGGCAAAGCGCACGTCCTGGCGCTGCCACCACAGCGGCAGCACCTCGAACGCCCACATCGCCTCGTGCGTGCTCCACGCACCGCCGGGGTGACGGGCCGCCACATGCAGACGGTAGCGTCCCGGCGGCAGGCCGATGAACTCCACGCTGCGTTGCCGGCCACGCTCGATCCAGTCGTTGTCCAGGCCTTCCAGGCGCGTGCGGTACTCGATGCGCTCCGGCAGCAGGAAGCTCATGCCGACGTAGGACACGTTCAGCCGATGCCCGCCCGGTAGCCGTGCCTGCTGCCGCCATGTCAGCGGACGTGCGTCCTGTTGCACGCTCTCGATCACTGCAGGCGGTGCGCGCCGCTCGCGAAAGCGCTGCAGGCGCGCCGGGTCGACCGTGCTCACGCCACCGGCGGTGACCACCCAGATCGAGCCATCGGCACGCTTGATCATGCTCGGCCCGGAGCTGCCGTTGGCCTGCGCGTTGCCCATGCCGTCGATCTCGCCATAGCGCTCGATGACCAGCCGGCCGCGTCCATCGGCAACCGCGTCGAGCAGCGTCAGTGGCGTGCGCAGCACACCGCGATTGCTGCTGATCCAGGCGTTGCCGAATCGGTCGTCGACCAGCTGGAACACCGTATCGACCGGCATGCCCTGCTCCAGGCCCACGCGTGCGAGCCTGCCGTTGCGCATGCGGTACAGGCCGCGATCGGTGGAGATCCAGACAGCGTCACCGATGCGCTGAAAACCGAACACACTCCGCGCGCCGCCCCGGGCTTCCAGATCCAGCTGCTGCAGCTTTCCGTTGCGCAGCACCGCCGCGCCGTCGACCGAGCCGATCCACAGCGCGCCACCGATGCTGGCCAGTGCGGTCACGACCCCGTCGGGCAGGCCTTCGACGGCCAGGGACTGGCGCCTGCCGTCGACCAGCTTCACCACCCCGCGCTGCGTGGCCAGCCACACCACGCCGAGGTCTTCGGTCACGATGGCGCGGATATGCCCGCTGGGAATGCCCTCGGCATCGCCGTAATGTTGCAGCAGACGTCCGTTGCGCAACACGAAGACGCCATCGGCATAGGTGCCCACCCACAGATCGCCGCGCCGATCCAGCGCCAGGCTGAGCACGGAGAGCTTGCGCCCGGATGGTGTGGCCACCGCCACCGGCACGATGCGTCCGTCCGGCAGCATGCGATCCAGGCCGGCGGTGCCGGCGATCCACAGACTGCCGTCGTGGTCTTCCAGCACGGCACGGGCGTAGTCGCCGCTCAGGCCATCGCGCTGGCTGTAGCTGCTGAACAGGGTTTCGCGCAGGCGAAACAGCCCGCCGTTGGCACCGACCCAGATGCTGCCTTCGGCATCCTCGCGCAGGCTGACGATGCGCCCGGTCGGCAGGCTGCGACCGGCCGGCAAGTGCTCCACCCCATGACTGCCGATGCGCAGCAGCCCCTGATTTTCGCTGCCCAGCCACAGGTCGCCGTGGCGATCCTGCAGCATCGCAGTGAAGTGGCCTTGCCCGGGCACACGATGCACCAATTCGGCGGACTCGCCCTGCAGCCGGTACAGCTGCTCGCCGGCGACGACCCACAGCGTGCCGTCCGCTGCGCGGTACGGCCATGCCAGCCCTGGCGGCAGGCCGAATGCGGCCGGGGCACGATGCATGCGTCCGTCCGGCTCGCGGTAGATCAGGCCGTCCAGCGTGCCGATCAGCAGCCGGCCCCGGTCATCGAACGCCATGCGCGGAAAGCTGCTCTGCAGCGGCACGCCATCACGCGGCGGAAAGTACTCAAAGCGCCCATCCGGCCACAGGCAGCCCAGCCCGTGCCCCTCGAACAGCAGCCACATGCGCCCACGCGCATCCATGGTCATCGCATGGATCAGCGCCTGCGGCCACTGCCCTTGCCGCTGCCAGTGCCGCCACTGCCCATCGCTGCCATGACGCACCAGATTGCCGCGCGCATCGCTGAGCCACAGCGCACCATCGCGGTCGACGTACAAGGCACCGACGCCGTTGTCGGGCAAGCCCGGACGCGTGCTGCGGTCGATGATGCTGAATTCCAGGCCGTTGTAACGCACCAGCCCTTCCCAGGTGGCGAACCACAGGTAGCCGTCGCGGGTCTGGGCGATATCGCGCAGCGAGTTGTGCGGCAGGCCGTTACGCGAGCTCCAGCTGTCGATTGCGTAATCGCGCAGTGGCGCCGTGCCGGCCGGTGCAGCCAGTGCCACGAGCGAGCACAGCGCCAGCAGCATGCAGACAACGGCACCGAGCCAGCGCTGCGGCCGCTTGTCTCCCCGTGCCGACGCCTTGGCATCGCATCCGTTCTCGCCCGTCGACCAGGCCCCCGCCCCATCTCTCATCAGACATAACACGCCGTTCGCTGGCGATATGGTAGGCAAAAACGGGCACGCGCGCCGGTGGATCTCCACATGCCTGGACGAAAGTCATCTGCAGCGCGCTACCTGCGCGCCCGGCACTGCAGCGGCAAGTGCACCGGCGCCATGGTTTGCGCAGATCGGCTGCTGCGTGAGTGCGCGGATCGCGCCGCGCCGCACGCGCGATCTCGCCATGCCGATCGACCTGCGCGGTTCGCCATTGGCACGCACGTGCAATTCAAAGTGGTTTGCAACACAGGGCGAACAGTCGCCAGCCGGATGCGGACGACGCGCAGCAAGCGCAGTGCACGTTGGCGCATGCCGAGCCAGGGCATCGGCCGCTTCCGCGCCCACCTAGCGGTGAGCGCAGTCGTTTCGGTCGCCGCTTCAGGCGCCCAGGCGCTGGCGCACGGCTTCGAACAAGGTCACGCCGGCCGCCACCGACACGTTGAGGCTTTCGATATCGCCCGGCATCGGAATCTTGACCAGGCCGTCGCAGTGCTCGCGGGTGAGACGCCGCAGGCCATCGGCCTCGCCACCAAGCACCAGCCCGACATTGCCGCGCAGGTCCACGCTGTACAGCGAGGCCTCGGCTTCGCCGGCCAGGCCGTACAGCCACACGCCCTGCTTTTGCAGGTCGCGCAGGCAACGCGCCAGATTGGTCACCGCCACCACCGGAATACGGTCGGCCGCACCGGCCGAGGTCTTGCGCACGGTCGCGTTGACCGTGGCCGACTTGTCCTTGGGAATGACCACCGCCGTGACGCCGGCGGCGGCAGCGCTGCGCAGGCATGCACCGAGATTGTGCGGGTCCTGCACGCCGTCGAGGATCAGCAGCAGCGCGCGTCCCTCGGCCGCGGTTACCAGCGCCTCGAGCTCGTTCTCGGCCCACAGCCGCGCTGCCGCATAACGCGCGACCACGCCCTGGTGGCGCACCTGGCCACCGACGCCATCGAGTGCCTGGGTGTTGACCCGGCGCACATCGATACCCTTGCGGCGGGCCTGCTCCTCGATCTCGATCAGGCGCGGATTCTTGCTGCCGGCCTCGATCAATACCTCGCGCACGTTGTCGGCGTCGTTCTCGACGGACGAGGCGACGGCGTTGACGCCGACGATCCACTGATTCTGCTTGCTCATTGCGCGGGAATACGAAGCGATAAAGGGAGAATGGTAGGGCCTGCGGCCTGCCACGTCACGGCCGGACCCTCCCTACGAGCACCACGTGCCAACCGCGGCGCAACGGAAGTGGCCGTCGCCGCGACGCGCAGTTCAACGCGCCAGCTCGACAAACGCCGATGCGGCTGCCAGGGTCACGCAGGCCAGCGGTCGGTATCGTGATCCGGATGCTGGCGCGACACCAGTGCAGCCAGAAACGCAGGCGCCTGCGGGTCGTCCTCGGTGCGATGGGCCGGCAACGCGCCCAATGTGTCGACAAACGGCAGTTTGCCCTCGACCCCGTACTGGATCACCGGCGGCAGCAACGCGGGCGTGTCGAAGCTGCCGGCGGCAATGGCCAGGCCGTCGGGCGCCTCGTAGGTCAGCGGCGTTCCGCAGTCGGCACAGAATCCACGCTGCACCAGCGACGAAGACGCAAAGCGCCTGGGCTCGCCGCGTGTCCAGGCGAACTCGGCGCCACGCACCGACACCAGCGGCGCGTAATACGCACCGAAGGCCTTCTGGCACATGCGGCAGTGGCAGATCGAGGCGTCCGACAACCGGCCGCGCACGTGGAAACGCACCGCACCGCATTGGCAACCACCGCTGTACCCGATTGCTGTGTCCATCGTTGCCTCTGCGCCGTTGAAGACGGGTGACCCGTGCGTTTTGCGCGCTTGTTACACGCAACACCCTGCACGCGTGGCCAGCGATCGCTACGCATCGCGAGCGGCCACCAGGCGACGGCTCGCGATGGTGTCACCGTGCTAGTGCTGCTTCTTCCTGCGCTTGGCCGGCTGATCGCGCGGCGGCAGCGGCGGTTCGGGCGAATCGCCACGGTCCTCGGCCAGGCGGAAGTCGATCTTGCGTTCTTCCATGCTGGCCTTGAGCACCAACACCCGCACCGGGTCGCCCAGGCGGAATGCGCGGCCGCGGCGCTCGCCACTGAGCGTCTTGCGGATCGGATCGAACTGGTAATAGTCCTGCGGCAACTGGGTGACATGCACCAGGCCGTTGACCTTGGATTCGTTCAATTCCACGAACAGGCCGAATCCGGTCACGCCACTGATCACGCCGTCGAACTGGCCGCCGACATGCTTTTCCATCCACGCGGCACGATAACGCTCGTCGACTTCGCGTTCGGCTTCGTCGGCACGCCGTCCACGCTCGGAACACTGCAGCGACAACGCCGCCATCTGACGCGGGGTGTAGATGTACTTTTCCGGGCTGGCGCCGGTCAAGGCGTGCTTGATCGCGCGGTGCACCAGCAGGTCCGGATACCGGCGGATCGGCGAGGTGAAGTGCGCATACGCCTCCAGCGCCAGACCGAAGTGACCGTTGTTGTCGGGCGAATACACCGCCAGGCTCTGGCTGCGCAGCAGCACCGACTCCAGCAGCGCCGCATCGGGGCGCGCACGCACCTTCTTCAGCAACTTGGTGTAGTCGCCGGGACGCACCTTGCTCCATGCCGGCAGGCTCAGCTGGAATTCCTTGAGGAACTCCAGCAGGTCTTCGTACTTGCTCTCCGGCGGCCGCTCGTGCACGCGGTACGGTGCAGGCACATGCATGCTCAGCAGGTAACGCGCGGCTTCGACGTTGGCGGCGATCATGCATTCTTCGATCAGCTTGTGCGCGTCGTTGCGCACAAGCATGCCGGCCTGGGTGACCTCGCCGGTATTATCGAGCACAAAGCGCACTTCGGAGGTTTCGAACTCGATCGCGCCGCGCTGCGTGCGCGCCTTCGACAGCACGTTGTACAGCTGATGCAGGCGCTGCACCTGCGGCAGCAACGGGCCGATGAAGGCCTTGGTATCGGCATCGTCTTCGCCGACCGCCTTCCAGACCTGGTTATAGGTCAGGCGCGCATGCGAGTTCATCACCGCTTCGTAGAAACGCGAGCCGGTGACTTCGCCGTCGCGACCGACCTGCATGTCGCAGACGAAGCACATGCGGTCGACCTTGGGCATCAGCGAGCAGATGCCGTTGGACAGCGTCTCCGGCAGCATCGGCACCACGAAACCCGGGAAGTACACCGAGGTGGCGCGCTTTTGCGCCTCGTCGTCCAGTGGCGTGCCGGGACGCACATAGTTGGACACGTCGGCGATCGCCACCACCAGACGGAAGCCGTCGGCATTGGGTTCGCAATACACCGCGTCGTCGAAATCCTTGGCGTCCTCGCCATCGATGGTGACCAGCGGCATCTGCCGCAGATCCACACGCCCGCCGACCATCTGCGGCTCGACCACCAACGGCACCGCCGCGGCTTCGTCCAGCACTTCCTGCGGGAATTCGTGCGGCAGCTCATGGCCATGGATGGCCATCTCCACCACCAGCGACGGCGTCAGCTTGTCGCCGAGCACCGCGATGATCTTGCCGATCGCCGGGCGCCGGGCGTCCGGCGGCGCGATCAGTTCGCACACCACCAGTTGCCCCTCGCGCGCCTCGCCGATGCCGTCCGGTGCGATCTGCACGTTGCGTTGCACGCGCTTGTCGTCCGGGTCGACATAGGCCACGCCATGCTCGTAGAAAAAGCGCCCGAGCATGCGTGACATGCGGCGTTCGAGCACGCGGGCAATCGCACCTTCGCGACGGCCGCGGCGGTCGATGCCGGTGACATTGGCCAGCGCACGATCGCCGTGCATGACCTTGCGCATTTCGTACGGCGGCAGGAACAGGTCGTCCCCACCTTCGTCCGGCTTGAGGAAGCCGAAGCCTTCCGGGTTGGCGATCACCACACCTGCAATCAGGCTGGTCTGCTGCACCGGCGCGTAGCCGCCGCGGCGGTTCTGCACCAGCTGCGCTTCGCGCACCATCGCCGCCAGGCGCTTGCCCAGCGCGTCGATGCGGTCGCTGAGGTTGAGTTGTTCGGCAATTTCCTCGGCGGTCTGTGGGCCGTCGCAGGCGTCGAGCAGCTGCAGGATGGCCTCGCGGCTGGCGATCGGCTCGGCGTAGCGCAGTGCTTCGCGATCAGCATGCGGGTCCTTGAACCCGGCCGCCGGCGCAGGCGCTTCGGCCGGCGCCTGTTGGAAGCGTTCCGGCGGCGGCGCCGGCGGGCCGCTCTTGCGCGGATGCGGTGCACGTGGTGCCGGCGGCGTGGGCAGCGCGGGCGCTACCGGCAGCTCGGGCGAGGCGTTGGCGGCCTTGTCGGCAGCGCGTTTGTTCGCGGACTTGGTCGACGCGCCGGCGGCGGCGCGGACCAGGAAGTCCGGCATCCAGCCCGGCAACTTCTGTTTTTCGGCGGTGGTGGCATCGCCCGGGCTGGTGGACTTGCGGCGACTGGGCCGATCGGAATCTGGGGTGTTTTTCTTTGTCATTGCTTACATGGTACCCCTTGCGGCCGCGACATGGGCAGCACGCCTTGCCCGGTCGGTCGCAATTGCTGCGTGCCAGGCATTGACAAGCCTGCCGGGAGTCTGCAAAATTCGCGGCTCACCTGCCCAGGTGGCGGAATTGGTAGACGCACTAGCTTCAGGTGCTAGCGGGGGCAACTTCGTGGAGGTTCGAGTCCTCTTCTGGGCACCAGTTTAAAAAGACCTCCGAGCAATCGGGGGTCTTCTGGTTTCTGGGGTCTGGAAAGTTGTGGTCGGGGCCCTGCGCCCGCGTTACCCGCCGGCGGGAACACGCTGTCGATCGGCGACCGAAGCTTGATTTGCTCACGCCGTAGCGCGGGAACGGCGCAACCGGCAAGCCTTCCGCGCGACAGCAGCGCCCTTTAGACGCCACTGCCCCGCCCTTCCTCTGCAGCGGAGGGCCGTTATGGCGCCGCCGTAATACCCGCCTCGCGCAGCGCCGTCGCCCAGATCGCGTACCCGGTCTCACTGGGATGGGTGCCGTCGGGCATCAGCGCCTCGGGCAAGGTTCCGTCCGGTTGCAGCATCCGAGGGCCGATATCGAGCAGACGCACCGACGGATCCTTGCCGTAACGCGCGGCCAGCAGCCGGTTGGTCTCGGCAATGGGTGCGCGCTGCGCATCCCCGGCATGGCGACCGCGCGGCATGATCGCCATCAGGATCAGCTGGCTCCTGGGCAAACGACGACGCACCTCGCTCACCACCGCCTCCACGCCCTGTGCGGTCTCGGCCGGCGTGGCCGCGCGCGCTTGCGCGGTGCCGGTGAGGTTGTTGGTACCGATATGCAGCACCACCCAGCGCGGGTCCAGGCCGTCGAGTTCGCCCTGGCGGATCCGCCACAGCACATTCTGGGTGCGATCCCAACCGAAGCCCAGATTCAGCACCGGGCGCCGGCCGTACAACCAGCGCCAGGACTCGGGCCCGCTGACACGCGTGGCCAGCGGCGGGCCCGCCCAGAAATGCGTGATCGAATCGCCGATCATCACCACCTGGGGCGTAAGCGCGCGCGCTTCAGCCAGCGCCGCATGGTGACGTGCATACCAGTCGTAGGAATCCTGCTCCAGCCGGTCGACCGGAATCAGCGAGGTCGCAAAGTCGCGGCCCAGCTGTGCAACCGGCTTGACCGGCGGCTCGCCGAGCAGGCGCGCCAGGGTCGGTTCGATCGCCTCGGCCAGCATGCGTTGACCTTGCGTGTCCGGATGCAGGGCACCGGCCGGCGGACGGAGGCGGGTGTCGTAGAACAGCTCGGTGCGCAGCTTGCCATCGCGCCGGAAGATCGACCCCACATCCAGATAGGTCACGCGCGGATTGTCGCCGTAGCGCACCGCCAGGCCCTGGTTGATCTGCGCATCGCGGCGCGACTTCTCGCCGGAGATGTCGCTGGGCAGCACGCCCACCAACAGGATCTGCGTGCGCGGCAATTTCTGCTCGATCGCCGCGACCACCGCATCGATGCCGAGCTGGGCCTGCTCTGCGGTCTGGCCGAGATGGCCGGTGTTGTTGGTACCGATCAGCACCAGCGCGACCTTGGGTTGCAGACCGTCGACCTCGCCATTGGCCAGCCGCCACAGCACGTTCTCGGTGCCGTCGCCGCTGAAGCCCAGGTTGAGCGCGCCACGGCTGCCGTAGAAGGTCTGCCAGGTCGGCTGGAAATCTTCGTCAGGCGCCTTGGCCTTTTCGTAGTTCTGGGTGATCGAATCGCCGATCAACAGCAGCGGGGTGTCAGGGTGCTGGCGCACCTGCTCCAGCACCTGCGCATGCCGCTGCGCCCACCACGCCTCGTGCAGGCGGTCGGTGGGCACGATCGAAGGTGGCGGCGTCTGTGCGCTTGCCGCGGCGCAGACCAGCAACAGGCCACAACACACCAGCACCGGCGCGATGGCAGACAGCGAAAGACGAGGAAACACAGCGTGCAAAGACCGGAGCATGCGCGCACCAGAGGCTGGAGAAGCCACGATTGTGATCCGCGCGCGCCGCGCACCACAAGCGTGGACGCAGCCACCCGCCATGTCAGGCTGCGACGTGCCTGTGGTGTGTCGGCGCCAGGCCACTGACACGGCGCATCTGTGATGCCGGATCGCTCACGCTTGCGTAGGAGCGCGCTTGCGCGCGATGCGGCGTCATCGATAACGCTTCATCGCGCGCAAGCGCGCTGTTACCTGGCAGTGGGAAGCAATCGCCTCCATCAAGGCACCGGATCGAGCGCTGCGCACCTCGGGCCAATGGAGTCGGCACCCGGCGGCGCGCTGCCGAACTAGTTACTCAGCGCAGGCCGGTCTCGGCGCGCGCAATCACCAGGCGCTGGATTTCCGAGGTGCCCTCGTAGATCTCGGTGATCTTGGCGTCGCGGAAGTATCGCTCCAGCGGCATTTCCTTGGAATAGCCCATGCCACCATGGATCTGTACCGCCTGATGGGTGATCCACATGGCCGCCTCCGAGGCGGTGAGCTTGGCCACGGCCGCTTCGGTGCCGAACTTCTGGCCCTGCCCCTTCAACCAGGCCGCGCGCAGCGTCAGCAGCAACGCTGCGTCCAGCTTGCACTTCATGTCGGCGATCTTGGCCTGGGTCATCTGGAAGGTACCGATGGCCGCGCCGAACGCCTTGCGCTCCTTGACATACGCCAGCGTGGCTTCGTACGCCGCACGCGCGATGCCAACCGCCTGCGAGGCGATGCCGATGCGCCCGGCATCGAGCACGCTCATCGCGGTCTTGAAGCCCTCGCCCTCCACGCCCAGCACTTCATCGGGCTGGGCGATGTAATCGGCGAACTCGATCTCGCAGGTGGCCGAGGCGCGAATGCCGAGCTTGGGCTCGGTCTTGCCGCGATGGAAACCGGCGCGATCGGCATCGACCATGAAGGCGGTGATGCCGCGCGCGCCCTTGTCCGGCTCGGTCACCGCAAACAACACGATGTACTTGGCGACCGGGCCGGAGGTGATCCAGCTCTTCTTGCCGTTGATCACGAAGCTGCCATCGGCCTGCTTGACCGCGCGGCACCGCATCGCCGAGGCATCCGAGCCGGACTGCGGCTCGGTCAACGCGAATGCGCCAATCTGCGCACCTTCGGCAATCGCGCGCACGTACAGCTGTTTCTGCGCTTCGCTGCCGTTCTTCAGGATACCGGTGCAGAACAGCGAGTTGTTGACCGACACGATGGTGGAATGCGCGCCGTCGGCAGCGGCGATCTCGATCATCGCCAGTGCATAGCTGATCGGGTCCATGCCGGCGCCACCGTACTCGGCCGGCACCTCGATGCCCATCAGGCCGTTCTCGCCGAGCAGGCGGATGTTCTCCAGCGGGAACTCGCCGCTGCGATCGAACTGTTCCGCGCTGGGCGCGATCTTTTCCTGGGCGATGCGGCGCGCCACATCCTGGATCATCAATTGTTCTTCGGTAAAGCTGAAATCCACGTGGCACCCCTCCAGGCCTAGGCTGAGCGCCCATTGTAGCCCCAACCATTCGCATGCGTATGTAGTTGACCCCACACCCTGCCCGGTCGAAAATATCTCCATATCGCGATATAGAGATATTCATGGATCTGGAAGACTGGTCGGCGCGCCTGAAGGTATTTGCCGACGCCACCCGCGTCCGCCTGCTGACCTTGCTGGAGCAGGAAGAACTCACCGTGGCCGAGCTGTCGGCGATCACCCGCCTGGCGCAGCCGCGCGTGTCCACGCATCTGGCCAAGCTCAAGGAAGCGGGGCTGGTGCGCGACCGCCGCGCCGGCGTGTCGGCCTATTACCGTTTCGACGAGGTGTCGCTGGACCCGGCGCAGCGCGCCCTGTGGCTGGCGCTGAGCACCGGCAGCGACGATCCGCTGCTGCGCCAGGACGCCGAGCGCGTGGCCGCGGTGCTGGCCAACCGCGCCGCCGACCAGAACTGGGCCGATTCGGTGGCCGGCGACATGGAGCGGCATTATTCCCCCGGTCGCACCTGGGAAGCGCTGGCGCGCACCGCCCTGCCCTTGCTGGAAACCGGCGACGTGCTCGACATCGCCTCCGGCGACGGCGTGCTGGCCGAGCTGGTGGCACCGCATGCCACCCGCTACATCTGTATCGACACCAGCGCGCGCGTGGTCGCCGCGGCCAGCGAGCGCCTGCGCAAGCTGCGCAATGTGGAAGTGCGCGAAGGCGACATGCATGCGCTGCCGTTTCCCGATGCCAGCTTCGACCTGGTGGTGCTGATGCATGCGCTCACCTACGCAGCCAAGCCCGCGCAGGCGGTGGCCGAATCCGCGCGCGTGCTGCGCCCCGGCGGCCGGCTGCTGCTGTGCAGCCTGGCCAAGCACGAACACCGCGCCGCGGTGCATGCCTATGGCCACGTCAATCTCGGCTTTGCGGCCAAGGAACTGCGCAAGTTCGCCGAGAAAGCCGGGCTGGACGTGTCCAGCCTGGAAACGGTGACGCGCGAGAAGCGCCCGCCGCATTTCGAGGTGATTTCGTTGATTGCGGTGAAGCCGGGGATCGGGAATCGGGAATCGGGATTGGTTGAAAGCAAAGGCGCTGCTTTGCGGAGAGCTGAATCATGACGCATGTATCCAATCCCCAACCTCCAATCCCGTTTGCACTGCCGTGGCTGCATCCGGAGCGCGCTGCCAGGCTCACTGCCGCGCTTGCCGAACGCATCCTCATCATCGATGGCGCAATGGGCACCATGATCCAGCGCCACGATCTGCAGGAGCCCGACTATCGCGGCACCCGCTTTGCCGACGGGTACGACAGCACGCAGGTACACGTGCATGGCCCCGGCTGCGATCACGCACACGCGCCGCAGGGCCACGACCTGAAAGGCAACAACGACCTGCTGTTGCTGTCGCGCCCGGAGATCATCGCCGGCATCCACCGCGCCTATCTGGACGCCGGGGCCGACCTGCTGGAAACCAACACCTTCAACGCTACCTCGGTGAGCCAGGCCGACTATCACCTGGAACATCTGGTCTACGAATTGAACAAGGCCGGCGCGCAGGTCGCGCGCGCGTGCTGCGACGAGGTCGAGGCGCTGACCCCGCACAAGCCGCGTTTTGTGATCGGCGTGCTCGGCCCCACCAGCCGCACCGCCTCGATCAGCCCGGACGTCAACGACCCCGGCTATCGCAACACCAGCTTCGACGCATTGCGCGACACCTATCGCGAGGCCATCGACGGCCTGATCGACGGCGGTGCCGACACATTGATGGTGGAAACCATCTTCGACACACTCAACGCCAAGGCCGCGTTGTATGCGATCGAGGAAGTGTTCGAAGCGCGCGGCGGGCGCCTGCCGGTGATGATCTCCGGCACCATCACCGACGCATCCGGACGCACCCTGTCCGGGCAGACGGCCGAGGCGTTCTATGCCTCGGTCGCGCATGGCAAGCCGCTGTCGGTGGGCCTGAACTGCGCGCTGGGCGCCAAGGATCTGCGCCCGCATGTGGAAACCTTGTCGCAGATCGCCGACGCCTATGTCAGCGCGCATCCCAACGCCGGCCTGCCGAATGCCTTCGGCGAATACGACGAAACCCCGGAAGAAATGGCGCAAACCTTGCGCGAGTTCGCGCAGGCCGGCCTGCTCAACCTGGTCGGCGGCTGCTGCGGCACCTCGCCGGATCACATCCGCGCCATCGCCGAGGCGGTGGCCGACCTGCCGCCGCGGCAGTTGCCTGGCGCGCAGGAGCTGGCCGCGTGATGCGGCAGGCACACCCTCATCCGCCCTTCGGGCACCTTCTCCCGCAAGCGGGAGAAGGGCAGCGCATGGCTTGGCTTGCCACAAGAACGCCCCGTGCGCAGCACAGCACCCTTCTCCCGCCCGCGGGAGAAGGACAGCGCATGGCGTGGCTTGCCACAAGAACGCCCCGTGCGCAGCCAAGCACGCTTCTCCCGCTCGCGGGAGAAGGTGGCGCGCAGCGCCGGATGAGGGCCGCAGTGTCTCGCGCCCCATGGCCAGGCCGCGAGGAACGCCCACGCACCAAGACCAATCGCGCCGCCGTCAACGTCCAGCAGAGCCTCGCATGAGCACTCCCCGCTACACCCGCTTGTCCGGCCTGGAACCGCTGGTCATCACGCCGGACCTGTTGTTCGTCAACGTGGGCGAGCGCACCAACGTCACCGGCAGCGCGCAGTTCCGCAAGCTGATCAAGGAGGAGCGCTACGAAGAAGCAGTGGAAGTGGCGCGCCAGCAGGTCGCCAACGGCGCGCAGATCCTCGACGTCAACATGGACGAGGGCCTGATCGATTCGGAAAAGGCGATGACGCGCTTTCTCAACCTGATCATGTCCGAACCTGACATCGCGCGCATTCCGGTGATGGTGGATTCGTCCAAGTGGAGCGTGATCGAAGCCGGCCTGAAGTGCCTGCAAGGCAAGAGCGTGGTCAATTCGATCTCGCTCAAGGAAGGCGAGGCGTTGTTCATCGAACAGGCACGCAAGGTGCTGCGCTACGGCGCCGCCGCGGTGGTGATGGCCTTCGATGAAGTGGGCCAGGCCGACACCTGCGCGCGCAAGGTCGAGATCTGCACGCGCGCCTACAAGGTGCTGACCGAACAGGTGGGCTTCCCGCCGGAAGACATCATCTTCGACCCGAACATCTTTGCCGTGGCCACCGGCATCGAGGAGCACGACAACTACGCGGTGGACTTCATCGAAGCCACCCGCCAGATCAAGCGCACATTGCCGCATTGCCATATTTCCGGCGGCGTTTCCAACGTGTCGTTCTCGTTCCGCGGCAACGAAATGGTGCGCCAGGCGATCCACTCGGTGTTCCTGTTCCATGCGATCAAGGCCGGCATGGACATGGGCATCGTCAACGCCGGCGGCATGCCGATCTACGACGAGCTGGACCCGGAACTGCGCGAACGCGTGGAGGATGTGATCCTCAATCGGCGCAAGGACGGCACCGAGCGGCTGCTGGACATCGCCGAACGCTACAAGGGCAGCAAGGGCGCGGCGAAAGTCGAGGACCTGGCCTGGCGCGAGAAGCCGGTGCGCGCACGGCTGGCGCATGCGCTGGTGCATGGCATCGACGCATTCGTGGAAACCGATACCGAGCAAGCGCGCCAGCAATCCACGCGCCCGCTGGATGTGATCGAAGGGCCGCTGATGGACGGCATGAACGTGGTCGGCGACCTGTTCGGCGCCGGCAAGATGTTCCTGCCGCAGGTGGTCAAGTCCGCGCGCGTGATGAAGAAGGCGGTGGCATATCTGCTGCCGTTCATTGAAGCGGAAAAACTGCGTACCGGCGATGTCGGCAAGTCCAACGGCAAGATCATCATGGCCACCGTCAAGGGCGATGTACACGACATCGGCAAGAACATCGTCGGCGTGGTGTTGGCCTGCAACAACTTCGATGTGGTGGATCTGGGCGTGATGGTGTCGGCGCAGGTGATCCTGGACCGGGCGCGTGCGGAGAATGCCGACCTGATCGGCCTGTCCGGCCTGATCACGCCGTCGCTGGAAGAGATGTCGCATGTCGCGCGCGAGATGCAGCGACAAGGTTTCGAGATTCCGCTGTTAATCGGTGGCGCCACCACTTCGCGCGCGCACACCGCATTGAAGATCGACCCGCATTACACCGCCCCCACCGTGTGGGTGAAGGATGCCTCGCGTGCGGTAGGCGTTGCGCAATCGCTGATCTCGCGCGACCTGCGCCAGGCCTTTGTCGCCGCCAACGATGCCGACTACGCGGAGATCCGCGCGCGCCATCGCAATCGCGGCGACGCCAAGCGCCTGGTGCCGCTGGAAAAGGCACGCGCACAGCGTTTCGATGGCGACTGGGACAGCTACACACCGCCCGCCCCGCGCCAGCCCGGCCTGCACGTGTTCGACGATTACCCGCTGCAGGAGTTGATCGAGCTGATCGACTGGACCCCGTTCTTCCAGGCCTGGGAACTGGCGGGCAAGTTCCCGGCGATCCTCAGCGACGCGGTGGTCGGCAGCCAGGCCAGCGAGTTGTACCGCGACGCACGCAAGATGCTGCGCACCATCGTCGCGGAAAAATGGCTGACCGCCAAGGCCGTGTTCGGGCTATGGCCGGCCAATGCCGTCGGCGATGATGTCGTTGTGCTGACCGATCCTGCGGAATCGGGAATCGGGAATCGGGAATCGCAAGGCGATCCTTCGGCGCCGGACCATTCCCGATTCTCCATTCCCCATTCCCTGCACTTCTTACGCCAGCAGGTCGACAAACCCATCGACCGCCCCGACTTCTGCCTGGCCGATTTCATCGCGCCCAGAAGCAGCGGCAAGCAGGACTGGATCGGCGCGTTTGCGGTCACCGCCGGCATCGGGATCGACCCGCATGTGGCGCGGTTTGAAGCCGCGCACGACGACTACAACGCGATCCTGCTCAAGGCCCTGGCCGACCGCCTGGCCGAGGCGTTGGCCGAGCGCCTGCATCAACGCGTGCGTACCGAGTTCTGGGGTTATGTGGACGACGAGACGCTGGACAACGAGGCACTGATCGCCGAACGCTATCGCGGCATTCGCCCGGCACCGGGGTACCCGGCCTGCCCCGAGCATAGCGAAAAGCGCACCCTGTTCGACCTGCTCGATGCCGAGCGCCACACCTCGATCACGCTGACCGAAAGTTTCGCGATGCTGCCTACCGCAGCGGTTTCCGGCTATTACTTCAGCCATCCCAGGAGCCAGTACTTCGTGGTCGGGCGCCTGGGCAAGGAACAGGTGGCCGATTACGCCAGGCGCAAGGGCATCACTTTGGCACTGGCCGAGCGCTGGCTGGCATCGAACCTGGATTACGACCCGGAATAAGCGCCGCCGCAAACACCGTAGGAGCGCACCCGGGCGCGACAGGGCATTACCAGTAATGCCTTGTCGCGCCCGGGTGCGCTCCTACGGTGGGGCCGCCGACCTTCGACAGCGGCGCTTTGATCACATCAACATCAGGCAGCCGGGCGCAACACGTTCAAGACCTCGTAGCACGCGCCCATGGTGTGGTAATCGGTCTTGCCGGCGGGGCTTTTTTCATCGCTGTACTTGCGGTTGTCCGCATCCAGGATGCGATACCACGCGCCATAGCGGTGGTCGACCATGTGTTCCCAGGAATACGCCCAGAGCTTGTCGTACCACTGCCAGTAGCGCTCCTGGCCGCTGCGCTGCGCCAGCAACGCCGCCGCCGCCAGCGATTCGGCCTGCACCCAGAAGTACTTGTCGTCGTCGCAGACCTTGCCGTCCGGGTCGAAGCCGTAATACAGCCCGCCACGCTGTGCATCCCAGGAGCGCTCCACCGCCACATCGAACAGATGCTGCGCGGTCGGCAGCAACCAGTCGCTCGGCGCGTAGCGATCCAGCAGCATCAGCAGCTTGGCCCACTCGGTCTGATGGCCGGGCTGGAAACCCCAGGGGCGGAACAGGTGCTTGGGATTGTCGCGGTTGTAGTCCCAGTCGATGTTCCACTGCGGATCGTAATGTTCCCACACCAGGCCGTCGGCCTTGGCCGCCTGACGCCGGGTCATGGTGTCGGCCAGCGACAAGGCGCGGTCCAGATAACGCTGCTCGCCACTGGCTTCGTACGCGGCGATCATCGCCTCGCACATGTGCATGTTGGCGTTCTGGCCGCGGTAGCTGGTGAAGTTGAACTGCGCATCGGCTTCATCGCGGTACAGGCCGAATCCCGGCTCCCAGAAATGTTTTTCCAGCAGCTGCCAGGTCTCGTCCATCCATGCGCGCGCGTCTTCGATGCCGGCCTTCAGGCCGCACGAATACGCCAGCAGCACGAACGCCACGCCGTAGCAGTGATTCATGTCGTCTTCGACCACGCCATCGCGCAGGGTCCAGGCATAGCCGCCAGTGGCCGGATTGCGGTGCACCTTGCGCAGGTAATCCAGGCCGTGATGCACTGCCTGCAGGTATTGCGCATCG
Source organism: Xanthomonas sp. BRIP62411 (assembly GCF_003993525.1). Classification (NCBI taxonomy): domain Bacteria; kingdom Pseudomonadati; phylum Pseudomonadota; class Gammaproteobacteria; order Lysobacterales; family Lysobacteraceae; genus Xanthomonas; species Xanthomonas sp. BRIP62411. The sequence continues at coordinate 30,058 of NZ_QEZI01000022.1, read as the reverse complement.
CCGAATTCGCGATACGCCATCGCGTAGTTGAAGACAAAGCGCGTACTGCTGACCAGATGTCGGTGCCCGGCATCGTAGATCGCGCCATCATCGCGGAAATACTGGAAGAATCCGCCCGCCGGGTCGATCGCGCGCGGATGGTAGAACGCCATGGTGTCGGCGATATGCTGACGCAGCACATCGGCCGAACGGAAATCGGGTGCGGGGGTCGCAGGCAAACGGCTCATGGTTGTTCCTGGATCAGGGAATGGACTTCATCGACGCTCGGCATCGCCGCAAACGCGCCCTTGCGCGTCACCGCCAGCGCACCGACCGCCGCAGCAAAGCGGATCACCGCGGTCATCGCAACCGCATCGCCACACAGCTGCTCCAGCGTGGACGCGCGCGCAGCCAGCTGAAACAGCAGGCCGCCGACGAATGCATCGCCCGCTGCCGTGCTGTCACGCACCTGCACGTCGAAGGCCGGCACCTGGCCGGAATCGGTGCGTGTCTGCCAATGCACCGGCCCGCCGCCGTCGGTGACCAGCAACCAGCTGGCCTGGCCCTGCCAGAGCTTGCGGGTGACCGTGCTGGCATCGCCATCGAGCGTGCCGGCCAGGTAATCGAGTTCCTCGCGCGAGAGCTTGACCACGTCGGCCAGTGCCAACGCCTCCCACAGCAGCGCGGCCGGGTCCACATCCTGCGGCCACAACATCGGGCGCAGGTTGAGATCCAGGCTGACGATGGCGCCATCGGCGCGAGCGCGGCGCATGCCGTCCAGCGTGCACTGCGCGATCGCAGGTTCGGTCATGCTGTTGGAGCACACATGCAGCACGGCGGCCTGCGTGAAGGCGTCCGCGGCGAAATGCTCGGGGCGGAACAACAGGTCCGCCGCAGGCGGACGATAGAAACTGAAACTGCGCTCGCCGGCTTCATCCAGGGCCACGAAGGCCAGCGCGGTCTTGGCTTGATCAGTGCGCACGATGCCATCGGTGGCGACGCCGGCGTGCTGCAGACTCTGCAGCAAGAAGTCGCCGAACATGTCGCGCCCCAGCATGCCGACAAAATGCGCCGCGCCACCCAGCCGCGCCACCGCAACCGCGACATTGGCCGGCGCACCGCCGGCGTATTGCGCAAACGTACGTGCCTCGTCGGGGCCGGCGGATGGCAATGCCAGCATGTCGATCAAGGCCTCGCCGAAACAGACCACCCGGTTCTTGGCCGCACTCATGCGTGCGCCTCCGCCAGTGCGCCACGCAGGCGCGAGCCCCAGATGCCATAGAACACGATGTACAGGTAGCACACCAGCGGCAGCACGAACGACTCGTGCAAGCCGATGCTGTCGGCCAGCAGACCTTGCAGATACGGCACGATGGCGCCGCCGACAATGGCCATGATCAACAGGCTCGACGCGCGACCGGTCAGCGGACCAAGCCGCTCGATGCCCAGCGTAAAGATGGTTGGGAACATGATCGAATTGAACAGGCCGATCGCCACCAGCGCATACACCGCCAGCATGCCACCACTGGCCATGGTCAGCACCAGCAGCAGCGCGTTGATCCCTGCGAACACCGACAACAGCACGCGCGGCGACAACTTGGCCAGCAGCGCCGAGCCGATGAAGCGGCCGATCATTGCCAGCGTCCAGTAGGCCGACACGTAGTGGGTCGCCTCGCGCTCGGTGAACCCGCCGATCTGCGGCAACGAGAAATAGTTGACCATCAGGCTGCCGATCGCCACTTCCGCGCCGACATAGAAGAAGATCGCCAGCACACCGAAGCGCACGTGCGGATGCGCCAGGGCGTCCAGCAGCGAATGCCTGCTTTCGTCCTTCTGCGCGCCCGCGTCGGTCAATGCCGGCAGACGGAACAGGAACACGAAGATCGCCAGCAGGAACAGCACGATGCCCAGACCGATGTACGGCCCCTGCACGGCCTGCGCTTCCTGTACGCGATAGGCCAGCTGCTCGGCTTCGGGCAGCACCTTGAGCTGGTCGCCGCTCATTACGGTGTTGGACAGGATCAGCCAGCCACCGAACAGCGGTGCGATCGCAGTCCCCAGCGAATTGAGCGCCTGCGCCAGCGTCAACCGGCTGGAGGCACTGCGCTCCGGACCCAGCAGCGCAACATATGGGTTGGCGGCCACCTGCAGGATGGTGATGCCGGTTGCCAGCACGAACAGTGCGCCGAGAAATGCGCCATAGACGCGCAGTTCTGCCGCAGGCCAGAAGCCCAACGCACCGACCGCGGCAACCGCCAGCCCGGCCACGATACCCTGCTTGTAGCCAAGCCTGGCCACCAGCCAGCCAGCCGGCAACGACATCAGGAAGTACGCGCCGAAGAAGGTGAACTGCACCAGCATCGCCTGCGCGAAGTTGAGTTCAAACACCGCCTTCAGATGCGGAATCAGGATGTCGTTGAGGCAGGTGAGAAAGCCCCACATGAAGAAGATCGTGGTGACGACCGACAACGCAACGCCGTTGTTGACGGGCGCCTTGTTGCCACTTGGCACTGTGGATTGCGTGGAAAGGGAAACCATAGGAATTGCCTGGTCAGCGGCCTGAGGCCTTGGTGGGGGAATGTGCGGGGGAATCGCTGGGGGAGTGAAGCGAAACGATGGAACTCGACGCGCCGGCGCTGCTGGCGCGGATCTTCAATTCGACCGCGGCGGTCAGGCGTTGCGATGCAAGGTCGGGACTGCCGATACGCTGCAGCACCAGCTGCGCCGCCTGGCGGCCGCGCGCGCGCGGATCGGCGGCCAGGGTGGTCAGCGCGGGGGTAAACAATGCGGCTTCGGCGATATCGTCGAAGCCGGTCACCGCGAAGTCACGCCCCGGCACGATGCCGTGCATCGCCAGCGCGGCCATCAGGCCCAAGGCGACACTGTCGTTGTAGCAGACCGCCGCGGTTGCGCGATCGTGTTCGGCACGATCCAGCATGCGACCGGCGCATAGCGCAGCCTCCTGCCGGTTCGGTGCGGATTCGACATAGTGCGCGGGCAGGCCGGCATCGGCCATCGCGCGCGCATAACCGGCACGGCGTTGCCTGCAGGAACTGGATTCGGCATGCCCGCCGAAGAACACGATGCGCCGATGGCCTTGCGCAATCAGATGCGTGCAGGCAAGCAACGCGCCCTGCTCGTTGTCCAGCGCCAGCAGATCCCAGCCCGCGCCCTCCACTTCGCGGTTGAACAACACCACGTTGTGTTGACGCCCCAGCACCTGGGTCAAGGCCTGCGCCTGGCTGCCTTCGGCCGGCGACAGGATGATGCCGGCAGGCGTGTGCTCCATCAGCGAGGTCAACACCGCCTGCTGGCGCTGCGTCGATTCGCCGGTGCTGCCGAGCAGGGTCACATAACCGGCTGCGCCCAGCGCCTCGTCCACGCCTGCGGCAAATTCGGCAAAGAACGGGTTGGACAGATCGTTGATGACCAGCGCGATGCTGGATGACGTGCGGCGGCGCAGATTGGCGGCGGCACGGTTATAGACGTAGTGCTGCCGATCCAGCTCGGCCTCCACGCGCGCGCGCGTGGCCGCGTGCACCAGCGGGCTGCCACGCAGCACCAACGACACCGTCGCACGCGACACGCCGATGGCGCCGGCGATATCGCGCAAGGTCACCGCACCGCGTCCGCCGCGACGGGCATCGCCGTCCTCCGCAGCGGGCGGAGTCGGTTTGGCACGCGTCACGCTGCCGACCTTGCAATGGAAGAAGTGCGCATGCATCTGGCGTCGATTGGATCGATCCAATTAGGCCTTTTCCGCGCACCCAATGCATGCGGCAGTGCAACATAACCAGCAGCCGCGCCGATCCTGACTGCAGTCGCCTCCTTACTGGAATGCGATCGACAGGCCGATCCCGCCCTGCCAGTCCGGGCTTTCGGAGGTCAGCCCGCGCAGCACCGAGACATCCAGTTGCATCGCATGCGGCAACTGCCAGGCACCACCGGCGCCGGCCACGCGCGAGTGCTCGCTGCCGGTGTCGAAGCCCGCTTCTACGTAGCTGCTGAAATGCTCGCCGGAGAAGAACGTGTAGTTCGGCGAGAAGGTCCAGGTATGCCCGTCGCTGTCGCGTGCGTAGTTCACGTACAGCGCCAGGGCGCGCTGCTGCGCCAGATCCCAGGACGCGGTCACGCCCAGTTCGCGCGCATAGCCCTCGCTGAAGGCGGGGCTGCCGGTCGGCACGCTGTAGCTGCCGAGCGCGGCCCAATGAAAGCTGTCCGACTGCGACGGCAATGCCACCTTCAGGCCGATATGGCTATCGCCCCCGCCACGCACACGCTCGCCGCCACCGTGCTGCCAATTGTAGCTGTCGCTACCCACCTGCAGCTCCACGTTCTGGAACAGCCCCAGGCGCAGTAGCGTATCGGCGGTGTACTGCGTGGTGCGTTGCCCGTCGCTGCGATCGGTACTCGCGTCCGGCAGGCCCTGCTCCCAGGCGAACGCGCCAGGCTGCAGCACTTCGGCAGCAAACGGAATACCGGGACGGTCGAACGCCGGTGCGTCCTCCGCCTGTGCAGCGGCCTGCTGACTCACCACGCACAACCCAAGCATCACCGCGGCCGGCCCCAAGGCGCGCGTCGCCTGCAAACCCGAAGCGCCGCGCGCGGTGGATGTGGCCGATGCAACAACGCAGGCCTTCAACATTTTCGACAACATGGACATACACGGCACCATCGGCAGGGAATGAGCGGCAACACAATAGGCACCATGCCCGGAGGCGTTGACCGGTGAGGCCGCGATGGTGCCGCGCGCGCCGTGACCGGCCCGTGTATCGCCCACGCCGCGTCTGCTGCATGGCTCGGCCGGACCGCGCGCAGTAACGATCAGGTGCGCACCACGCAAGGCAACGCACCAAATAACATGGGCACCCATCAGGTGCCCATGACCAACAACACCTAGCGCACGCAGGGTTACCAGACCAGGTCGTCGGGCACCTGATACTGGGGGTCGGCATACGGGTCTTCGCCTGCCGGCGCATTCGGGTCCACCTTCAATGCGACCGATGGCGCGAACACCGCTTCGGCTTCTGCCAGTACCTCGGCGGTGACCAACAGATAGCGGCCGTTGAGCTGCAGCACACCCAGCTCACCGGCGTTGAGCGCCTTGAGCTGATCGGCAGTCACGTAGATACGCTTGATCTTGCCGCCATACGGGAAATGCCGGGCGATGTCCGCATCGGCATGATTCAGCCCCTTGTCCTTGAGCAGCTCTTCGAGCTTGGCCTTCGCTTCGCGACGCAGGCGTGCTTCTTCCTGCTTCAGCCGCTCGGCTTCGATGCGCTCGTCCTTCTCGCGCTGCGCGCGGATCGCATAGGCCTTGGCCAGATCGATGTCTTCGCGCGTGCGTGCCGGCCTGGGTCCGCGACGCTCGGCAGTGGACTGCTGCGGACGCGGCGATGCCGCCGGCTTGCCATCGTTGCGACGCTCGGGCCGGCCATCGTGTTTGCGCTCGCCCCTGCCGTCGGTCGCCGCAGCGGCATGCGGCCGCTGCGGTCCCCTGCCCTGGCCGCCCGGCTTGTTGCCGCCGGGCGCAGGCCTGCCACCGTTGCCATGTTGACGCGCGGTAGGCCGTGCGTCGGGTTTGCGTTCGGGCTTGGGTGCGGACTTGAAGCCCAACCCAAGCAACTGGTCACGTAAGGTATCGCTCATGGCGGTGGCAATCTGCAATCAATAGTGCGGAGGCGGCGGTTCATCCGCAGCGTCGGCAAACAACGTGGAGCGCACCTTGCCCAGATCCTCGAGCAGGTGGCGGATCAGCTCGGCGTTGCGGGCGCCCGTCAAACGGGCGTCCGCAAGTGCTTCACTCAGTTCGTTGAGCGCCTGCTCCTGAAAGGACAGGCGCGTTTCCAGTTCAACCAACCGCGCGTCCAGTTCCTGGTCGCGCGGCGAGAGTTGCTCATGCATGCAACGAACGGCCTCGTCCGATGGCGTAGTAGGCCAGACCTGCGGCTTCGATTTCCTGCGGGTCGTAAAGGTTGCGACCGTCGAACACGACGTCGTCCTTCAAGGCCTGCTTGATCTTGCCGAAATCCGGGCTGCGGAACTGCTTCCACTCGGTGACCACGACCAGGGCATCGGCGCCTTCCAGCGCGGCAAATGCCTCGTCGCAGAAGGTCAGGTCGTCGCGCTCGCCGAAGATGCGCTTGGCTTCGTGGGTCGCTTCCGGGTCGTAGGCACGCACGGTGGCACCGGCTTCCCACAACTGCTCCATCAAACGCCGGCTGGACGCAGCACGCATGTCGTCGGTATTGGGCTTGAATGCCAGGCCCCAGACCGCGAAGGTCTTGCCGGCAATGCTGCCGGTGCCTTCGGCGCCGTAATGACGCTGCACCAGTTCGAACAGGTGACCCTTCTGCGCATTGTTGACGCTTTCCACCGCGTTGAGCAGGGTCGGCTCCATGCCGTACTGCTCGGCGGTCTTGGCCAATGCCTGCACATCCTTCGGGAAGCACGAGCCGCCATAGCCGGCACCGGGATAGATGAAGTGCCAGCCGATGCGCGGGTCCGACCCGATGCCGTTACGCACGTGCTCGACGTCCGCACCGACACGCTCGGCAATGTTGGCGATCTCGTTCATGAAACTGATCTTGGTCGCCAGCATCGCGTTGGCCGCGTACTTGGTCAGCTCGGCCGACCGTACGTCCATCTCCACGATGCGATCGCGGTTGCGGTTGAACGGCGCATACAGACGGCGCATGCGTGCAATGGCCGCCGGCTTCTTGGCACCGATGACGATGCGGTCCGGACGCATGCAGTCGGCCACGGCGTCGCCTTCCTTGAGGAACTCGGGGTTGGAGACCACGTCGAATTCATGGTCCACACCGCGTGCGTCCAGCTCTTCCTGGATCGCGACACGCACCTTGTCGGCGGTGCCGACCGGCACGGTGGACTTGTTGACGACCACCGACGGGCCGTCGATATGCCGGCCGACGGTACGCGCAACCGCCAGCACGTACTGCAGGTCGGCACTGCCATCCTCGTCCGGCGGCGTGCCCACCGCGATGAAGGTGATTTCGCCGTGCGCAATCGCCTCGGCCGCATCGGTGGTGAAGCGCAACCGGCCAGAGGCGTGGTTGGCTTTCACCATCGGCTCCAGGCCGGGTTCATAGATGGGAATCACCCCACGATTGAGACCATCAACTTTCGCCTGGTCGATATCCACGCAGATAACGTGATGACCTACTTCCGCCAGACAGGTACCGGTGACAAGACCAACATAGCCGGTACCAAAGATCGCAACTCGCATGGGTGGGGGTACTCCTGTGGGGGATCAGGGAAGGATACCCATCAGTTCGACATCGAACGTCAACGTTGCGTCTGGTCCGATCGGCCCCCCCTGCGTGCCGTTCGGGCCATAGGCCAAGTTGGATGGAATCCAGAAACGATACTTCGAACCGACCGGCATCAAGGCGACGCCCTCGGTCCAACCTGCAATGACTTGATTCAGACCGAACTCGGCCGGCTGGCCGCGCTGGTACGAGCTGTCGAAGACCTGCCCGTTGAGCAGCTTGCCTTCGTAGTTCACGCGCACCGTGTTGGTGGGCATCGGACGCTCGCCGCTGCCCTGGCGCAGCACCATGTACTGCAGGCCCGATGCGGTGGTGATCACGCCCTTTTCGGTCTTGTTCTTGGCCAGGAAGGCATTGCCTTCCTCGCGGTTCTTGGCACCGGCAGCGCCCTGCTTGGCAGAGGCGAACGCCTGCATGGTGGCCGCGGCTTCCTGCTGGGTCAGGCGCGTGGTGCCCTTGGCGAACACGGTGCGGACGGCTTCCATCAGGATCGACAGGTCGATCTCGTCCTTGATGCCGGCCAGCGAGGGACCGACTGCGCGATCGCCCAGCATCAGGCCGACATTTTCCTTGGACGGCGCGGCCGGCGCGCTGCCCGGGGCCATGCCCGGAACCTGCTGCCCGTTACGTGCCGCCAGCGCGGTGCGCAATGCGGTATCGGTGGCTTGGGTCTGCTCGTCGGACAACAGCGGCTTGCCGCCCTTGAATGCATTCTCGATGGCGCGTTGCAGTGCGCTCACATCGATGTCCTGGGCAATCGGCTCGAACGAACGTGCCACATCCATACCGATGGCGTAGCTGACGTTGTCGCGCGTGCTCTTCTCAGACGATGCATTCAAAACTGGCTTCTCCTTGGTGGCCGCTGCGGCCGGTTGCTGCGACATCGCCGGCATCGATGCCGACAGTGCCACCATCAGTAGCGACGCCGCCGCGCCGCGCTTTCCCATCTTCATTCGATGCACTTCCCGAAAGTGAAAAGACACGCCGACGCCGGCGCTGAATGCGCATTGTCGCATGTGCGCGTGGCGTTGCGAGCGCCGCGCTCAGCGCGACGGCGCGTTGAGCTCGCGTTCGATTGCCGCCAGCACGCTCGGATCATCCGGTTTGATCTTGCTGGGGAACTGCGCCACCACGCGTCCATCGCGACCAATCAGATACTTGTGGAAGTTCCAGCCCGGCGCCACGCCCGTGGCCTGCGTCAACCGCTGATACAGCGGCGTGGCTTGCGCGCCCAGCACATGCACCTTCTCAAACATCGGGAACTTGACGCCATAGGTCAGCGTGCAGAATTCCTGGATCTGCTTCTCGGATCCCGGTTCCTGCCCCTGGAAATCGTTGGACGGAAAGCCCAACACCGAAAAACCGCGACTGCCGAAGCGCTGGTTCAGCGCCTCCAGCCCTTCGTACTGCGGGGTGTAGCCGCATTTGCTGGCGGTGTTGACCACCATCAGGACCTTGCCGCCGTAGGTTCGGTTCAGGTTGATCGGCGCCTTGCCGGCCAGCGGCCGGTAGTCCAGATCCAGCACCGGCGCGCCTGCGGCCAGCGCCGCGGCGGAAAAAAAGCCAGCGAATACAACCACCAGCAGACGTTTGAGCAACATGGGCGATCCCTTTCGATAGGTCCGGGCCACCCGCGGGTGCGGGGTGCCATCAGTTGGGTATGACAGGCAGTTGACTGCCTGCGTGTCGGTGTTATAGTTGAATACAACACCAGTCATCCAACGCAGGGGGAAAGCATGAACAGCACACGCTTCACGCGACCAGCTCCATTGCTGCTGTTCGGCAGCGCCCTGTTCGTCATTGGTTGCCTGGGAGCCGCTTCCAGTCAGGTTACGGAGTCCGGCGCCGATTATGGCGTGTCGGAGGCGGTTACGGAAAACGCGACGACTCCCCCCGAAGCGCGTACCCGGCCCGGCCGGCACCTGCGTGCTTCGCTGTCGATGCCCTATTTCTCCTTCGCGCAGGTCCTGCGTCCACGGAGCTGACCATGAACGACATCCAATGGAGCGACGGCGCTCCCATCTACCGCCAACTCAAGGAACGGGTGATTGCCATGATGCTCGATGGAATCCTCAAGCCGGGCGACGCCCTGCCCTCGGTACGGCAGGTGGCGGCCGACTACCAACTCAACCCCATCACCGTCTCGCGTGCCTATCAGGAACTGGCCGACGAGAACCTGGTGGAGAAACGCCGCGGCCTGGGCATGTTCATGACCCCGGAGGCCGCGCAGAAATTGCGCGGCAGCGAACGCGAGCGTTTCCTGAATGAAGAATGGCCCGCGGTGCTGGAACGCATCCAGCGCCTGGGACTGTCCATCGACGATCTGTTGCCACAGGGAAAAACACCATGACCGCCGTCTCCTCCGACCATGTGGTCGACGCACGTGGCCTGCGCAAGGCCTACAAGCATCGGCTCGCGCTGGACAACACCAGCTTCACCATCGCTGCCGGGCGCATCGTCGGCCTGATCGGCCCCAATGGCGCCGGCAAGACCACCGCGCTCAAGGCGGTGCTGGGGCTGACCGATTTCGACGGCGAGCTGAGCGTGCTCGGCATGGATCCGCGCACCCAGCGCAACGCGCTGATGAACGAGGTCTGCTTCATCGCCGACGTGGCAGTGCTGCCACGCTGGCTGCGGGTTGGCGAGGCGATCGACTTCGTCGCCGGCGTGCATCCGCGCTTTGATCGCGCCAAGTGCGAACGTTTCCTGGCCAATACGCAGCTCAACCGCAAGTCGCGGGTGCGCGAACTGTCCAAGGGCATGATCGTGCAGCTGCACCTGGCGCTGGTGATGGCCATCGACGCGCGCATCCTGGTGCTGGACGAGCCCACCCTGGGCCTGGACATCCTGTATCGCAAGCAGTTCTACCAGCGCCTGCTGGAGGACTACTTCGACGAGCAGAAGACCATCATCGTCACCACCCACCAGGTCGAGGAAATCGAACACATCCTCACCGATGTGATGTTCATCCGCGACGGCCGCATCGTGCTGACCGCCGACATGGAGAACGTGGCCGAGCGTTACACCGAAGTATTGGTGGGTGCCGAACATCTCGACGCCGCCAGAGGCCTGACGCCGATCGACGAGCGCGGCCTGCCGTTCGGCAAGACCGTGATGCTGTTCGATGGCGTGCCCAAGGCGCAGCTCGCCCGTTTTGGCGAAACCCGCAATCCCGGCCTTGCCGACCTGTTCGTTGCGGTCATGAAGGGGACCTACGCATGAAGACACTCACCCACCAAGCTTCTCCCGCACGCACGTTCGGCTGGCTGCTCAAGCGCGAGTACTGGGAACACCGCGGCGGTTTCGTCTGGGCGCAGGTCATCACCGGCGGCATCGCGGTGTTCTTCGCGCTGCTGGGCGCGGTGATCGGCGCGATCAGCGCGCGTCGCAACATGATCGGCGACAGCATCACGATGGACGATCTGGCCGAGTACACGCGCACGCTGGGCCAGGTCGGCGACGGCCTGCTGCTGGGCGGCATCGGGATCGCCTCGGTGGTGCTGGCATTCGTGGTGTTCTTCTACTCGCTGGGCAGCCTGTACGACGACCGCCGCGACCGCAGCGTGCTGTTCTGGAAGTCGCTGCCGGTGTCCGATGTGCAGACGGTGCTGTCCAAGGCGGCCTGGGCGTTGTTGCTGGCGCCGCTGATCGCCATCGCGATCGGCGTGCTGGTCGGCCTGGCACTGTGGCTGATCGCCATCGTGGGCGCCTCGATCGCCGGCGTCCCCAGCCCCTGGGCACTGGCAACCCATTCGCATCCCTTCTCGCTGCTGTGGCTGTTGCTGAAGACCGTGCCGATGAGTCTGCTGTGGGCGTTGCCGACCGTGGGCTGGCTGATGTTCTGCTCGGCCTGGGCCACCAGCAAGCCGTTCCTGTGGGCGGTGCTGTTCCCGCTACTGGCCTGCGTGATGTTGAGCATCCTCTCGGCGATGCCGGGTGTCTCGCTGCCGATCGGCTGGATCTGGTACATCGTCGGCTACCGCGGCCTGCTCAGCGCCCTGCCCGGCACCTGGTCGCCACGTGCGGTCAGCGGCAACCTCGACAGCAGCGCGATGCAGAACCCCAGCGACCTGGTGCAGTGGGCGCTGCAGCACACCGACAGCGCACTGGTCTACGGCAATCCGGACATCTGGATCGGCGCCGCCATCGGCGTGGTGCTGATCGCTGCCTCCATCTACCTGCGCCGTCGGCGCTCCGAAGCCTGAAGGACATCCCATGCGTCGTCTGCTGAGTCTGGCCATCCTGTGCGCAGTGCCCGGCGCTGCGTTTGCCGAGGAGCAATGCACATTCTCCGAACCGCGCAGCCTGGAGTTGAAACTGAGCGGAGTGAAGTCGGTGCTGTTCGAGGTCGCCTCCAACGACCTGCATCTGGACGCCGCGCCAGGCAACGGCGGCCGTCTGAGCGGCCGCGCCTGTGCCGCCAGGGCCGACCTGCTCGAGGGCCTGACGGTCACCCAGAAGCGCGTCGGCGACAAGCTGGTGGTGACGCTGGCCGATGACCGCCCGTCGCGCATCTCCATCGGCGACAGCTACGCGTACCTGGACCTGCGTGGCAACGTGCCCGACACGCTGCTGGTGCAGTTCGACGTGGGCTCCGGCGACGCCGAGATCAGCGGCGCGGCTGCCGTGAGTGCCGATGTCGGCTCCGGCGACATGGCCATCCACCGCACCAAGGGCCGGGTGACCGCCAAGGTCGGTTCCGGCGACATCGAAATGGAGGACATGGGGGCATTGCGCGTGCTGGCAGTCGGCTCCGGCGATCTCAAGGCGCGCCGGATTCGCGGCGCGGCAGAGGTCGGCAAGGTCGGCTCCGGCGACGTCAAGCTGCGCGGCGTTGCCGGCCACGTCAAGCTCGGCACGGTCGGCTCCGGCGATGTCGATATCGACGATGTACAGGGCGATGTCGGCGTGGAAGCGGTCAACTCCGGCGCCCTGAGCGTGCACAAGGTGCGCGGCGACGTCAGCGTGGCGCGCAAGGGCAGCGGCGACATCGACGTGAGCGATGTTGCCGGCACCACCCGCGTACCGACCGACAACTGACCACTGCATTGACCATTACTGAGGGGGACTGCTGATGAAACTGTTGATTTGTGCGGTATTGGCGGGTGCGCTTCTGGTCGGTTGCGGCAAGTCCGAACCCACCGTCGTGGTATCGGGCAAGGCCAACGCGCGCGGGGTGAGCTTCAACGGCAAGAGCCTGACGCTCCACCGCGACGGTCTGCCTGCCGCCACCATCGGCGCGGATGGCGCGCTCAGCGTCGCCGGCAAGCCGGTGAGCCTGAACGATGCGCAGCGCCAGGCGATGCGCACTTTCTATGTGCAGATCCAGGGCGTCGCCGAAAAAGGCATCGACATCGGCACGCAGGGCGCGGCCTTCGGTGCACACGCCGCCGGCGAAGCGCTCAAGGGCGTGCTCAGCGGCAACACCGACCAGATCGGCGACAAGATCCAGGCGCAGGCGGAAACCTTCAAACGCAATACGATGCAGATCTGCGACCAGCTGGCCACGCTGCGCAACGCGCAGGACGCCGCCGCGCAACTGGTACCGGCATTCGCGCCGTACTCGACCCTGACCCAGCACGACGTCGACGACTGCCGCAAGTAAGCGCGGCACCGACCGACGCTGCGCCCGTCGATGGGGGCGCAGCGGCGGACCGGAACCAGCTGGAGCGGCGTGTCGATTCCTGCGCGCACGCCAGGCAACCGATACCGGCCTGCGACATCTTGTCAGCGGCGCCATGTGCCGCCGGCACTGATCGGCTGCCGGAGCGGGATTACACTAATGCGCTCCCCAGACCCCAGCGACCCCATGAACAAGTTCGTGATGCTTTGCATGGCGCTCCTGCTATGCGCCCTGACCGCCTGTGGCGACCAGTCGTCGCGGCGCGCCGAACGCGGCAAGCCGCGCGTTGCCATCACTACCCAGTCGGTGATGATCCGCCGCCCACCGGCCGCCAATGCGGAAATCACTCCGGACGGCACGCTGAAGATCGACGATATCGCGCTGCCGCAGAAGGAACCGACGCGCGCCAAATTGCAGTTGCTGTTCGGGCATCTGCAGATGCTGCGCCAGCAGGCCGTCAACGAGGCCGGCGCGGATCCGGAGTACAAGTCGATCAAGCTGACCGCCACGCCGGAGATCCAGCGGCTCAGCGGCGAATTGCTGGACGAGATCCCGTCGCTGCAACCGTATCGCGAGAGCTTCGGCAACGTGCAGGCCGAGCGGCACTGAGTCGCTGGCGACGCCGCGGACTCGCGCAAGCCCGTGTAGGAGCGCACCTGGGCGCGACGGGGCTGTATCGACAACGCCCGTCGCGCCCAGGTGCGCTCCTACACACACACGCTGTCAGTGATCAGCCACCGCCGCCACTGCTGCCGGCCTGGATGCCACCACGCGTCAGCGCGGCCGGGTCCAGCAAACGGCGCAGATCCGCCTCAGTGAGCCCGCTGTCTTCCAGCGCCACGTCCAGTACCGGGCGCTGCTCCTTGTAGGCACGCTTGGCGATCGCGGCGGCATTCTCGTAGCCGATGATCGGATTGAGCGCGGTGACCAGGATCGGATTGCGGTCCAGCGCCTCGCGCACGCGCTCCTGGCGCACCTTCAAGCCGGCAATCGCGCTGTCGGCCAGCAGCCGCGACACATTGCCCAGCAGGTTGATCGAATCCAGCAGGTTGTAGGCGATCAGCGGCAGGGTCACGTTCAACTGGAAGTTGCCGGTCTGCCCGGCCACGGTAATCGCCGTATGGTGGCCGATGACCTGCGCGCAGGCCATCACGGTGGCTTCGGGAATCACCGGATTGACCTTGCCCGGCATGATCGAACTGCCCGGCTGCAACGCCGGCAGCTCGATCTCGCCCAGCCCGGCCAGGGGGCCGGCATTCATCCAGCGCAGATCATTGGCAATCTTGATCAAGGCCACCGCCAGCGCATTGAGCTGGCCGGACAACTCCACCGCATCGTCCTGCGCGGCCAGGCCCTCGAACTTGTTGTCGGCACTCTCGAACTTGACCTTGCTCAATCCCGACAGGGCCTTGGCCACCTTGCCGCCGAAACGCGGATCGGCATTGATGCCGGTGCCGATCGCGGTGCCGCCCAGCGGCAGCCGCCGCAGGCGCTTGAGGGAATCGTCGATGCGCTCCTGCGCCGAACTCAGCTGCGCCGACCATGCACCGAATTCCTGGCCGAAGGTCAGCGGCATCGCATCCATCAGATGCGTGCGCCCGGTCTTGACGACCTTCTCCAGCCCCTTGGCGCGCTTGTCGATGGTCTTGCGCAGATGCTTGAGCGCCGGTTGCAGGTGTTCCTGCACCGCAAGCAGCGCAGACACGCGGATCGCGGTGGGCACCACGTCGTTGGAACTCTGCCCGAGATTGACGTGATCGTTGGGATGCACCGCGTCCTTGCCGGCGCGCGTGGCCAGCGTGGCGATCACCTCGTTGGCATTCATGTTGGACGAGGTGCCCGAGCCGGTCTGATAGACATCGATCGGGAACTGCGCGTCATAGGTGCCGTCGGCCACCTGCAGCGCCGCGTCCTGCACGGCCTTGCCGATCGACTTGGGCAGCAACCCGAGCTCGGCGTTGACGCCGGCCGCGGCGGCCTTGATCAAGCCCAGCGCGCGGATGAAGCCGCGCGGCATCGGCTGGCCGGAGACCGGAAAATTCTGCACGGCACGCTGGGTCTGCGCGCCCCACAAGGCATCGGCGGGCACCTGCAATTGCCCCATGCTGTCGTGTTCGGTCCTGAAACGTTCGCTCATCTGCACTCTCCGCACATGGTTGGTCTGTGGTGATGGATGGCTGGCAGCGGGCGCACCCACGCTGGCGAGACTGCCTACGATACTCGCTCGCGGCGTTGCGACCGTGTCGTCGCAAGCCGTGGGCTAGACTGCCCATCGATCCATACGAGGTACCACGCTGCCATGGGCGACGACCCTGACTGTAGCAACGCATTGGTTGCGTCCTTGCTGCCCGCACACCGCCCAACCCCTCACGCGCAACGGCGGACACGCGGCATGACCGCCGCTGCACGGCACCGGGGCCGACGCCATGCTGGGTAATGTGCTGCTGTTGTTCGTCGCGTTGCTGCTGGTGCTGCTGAACGGCTTCTTCGTGGCCGCCGAGTTCGCGCTGGTCAAGCTGCGCCACACGCAGGCGGTGGGCCTTGCGCAGACCAACGGGTGGCGTGGGCGTCTGTTGCTCGGGGTGCATGCGCACCTGGATGCCTACCTGTCGGCCTGCCAGCTCGGCATCACGCTGGCCTCGCTCGGCCTGGGCTGGGTCGGCGAGCCTGCGTTCGCGCACCTGCTGCAGCCGCTGTTCGACAGCGCCGGCCTGTCGCCGGAAGCGGCGCAGTTCACCGCGCTGGCGATCGCCTTCAGCCTGATTTCGTTTCTGCACATCGTGCTGGGCGAACTGGCACCCAAGACCATGGCGATCCGCCGCCCGGAGCGGATGTCGCTATGGACCGCCGCGCCGCTCTACGTGTTCTATTGGCTGATGTATCCGGCGATCTGGGTGCTCAATACCAGCGCCAACCGCCTGCTGCGGGTACTGGGCTGGGGCGATGTGGAACATCAGTCGCATCGCTATTCGCGCGAGGAGCTGATGCTGATCGTCGGCCGCCAGGATCCGAACGCGGCCACGCCCGATCACGGGCTGGCCCTGATGAGCCACGCGCTGGAATTGCCCGACCTGGTCGCCGGCGACCTGATGCGCCCGCGCGAGCACATGCGCAGCCTGCGCGAGGGCATGACGCTGGAATCGGTGCTGGCCGAGTTCAGCGAGTCGCGCTACAGCCGCTACCCCTGGTTCGACGCCGATGGCGAGCAGGTGCTGGGCATTCTGCATACCAAGGATCTGCTGGTGGCGATGGCGCGCAGCCAGGACCTGGACGATCTGCGTCCGTTGCTGCGCCCGCCCACCCTGCTGACCTTGGAAACCCCGATCCCCAGCGCGCTGGAGCAGTTCCGCACCGGCACCACCCATCTGGCGCTGTGCGTGGAGGACCAGGGCCGCATCCTGGGCTTCTTCACCCTGGAAGACCTGCTGGAGGTGGTGGTCGGCGAGATCGAGGACGAGCACCGCCACGTGGTGCGCGACGCCCCGATCCGTAGCCAGGATGGCTCGCTGCTGGTGGCCGGCAGCACCTCGATCTTCCGCCTGGAGCGCCTGCTCGGCCGGGATCTGAGCGCGCCGGACCACGTCAATTCGGTCGGCGGGCTGATCGTGCACCGGCTGCAGCGGCTGCCCGAAGAAGGCGAGACCCTGGAGCTGGACGGCCATGCACTGACGGTGCGGCGCATGGCCGGGCACCGGATCCAGGCGATCACGGTGCGGCCGATCGGCGAAGCCGGCGCCGGGGCGGCGTAGAATACGCACCCCCGCCAGCCTCCCAGTGCCCTGCCCATGTCGGATTCCGCCCTGCTCGCCCTGTCCCCGCTCGACGGCCGCTACGCTTCCAAAGTGGATGCGCTGCGCCCGATCTTCTCCGAATACGGCCTGATCAGGGCACGGGTCAAGGTCGAGATCGAATGGCTGCTGGCACTGGCGGCCGAGCCGGGCATCGCCGAGCTGGCGCCATTCTCGGCCGCCGCCACCCAGACCCTGCGCCGCCTGGCCGACGATTTCAGCGTGAGCGATGCCGCACGCGTCAAGCAGATCGAGCGCACCACCAACCACGACGTCAAGGCGGTGGAGTACTTCATCAAGGAACAGCTCAAGGACGATGCCGAGCTGGGCCCGGCGCTGGAATTCGTGCATTTCGCCTGCACCAGCGAGGACATCAACAATCTCAGCTACGGCCTGATGCTGGAACAGGCACGCCGCGAGGTGCTGCTGCCGACGCTGGACGGCATCACCGCCACGCTGCGCAGCCTCGCCCATGCCCAGGCCGGCCAGCCGATGCTCTCGCGCACGCATGGCCAGACCGCCTCGCCCACCACGCTGGGCAAGGAAATCGCCAACGTGGTCGCGCGCCTGGAGCGTCAGCGCAAGCAGATCGCCGCGGTCGAGCTGACCGGCAAGATCAACGGTGCGGTCGGCAGCTACAACGCGCACCTGGTGTCGTACCCGGAGCTGGACTGGGCCGCGTTCGCGCAGCGCTTCGTCGAGAGCCTGGGCCTGGTGTTCAACCCCTACACCACCCAGATCGAGCCGCACGACAACGTGGCCGAGATCGGCGACGCCAGCCGTCGCGTCAACACCATCCTGATCGACCTGTCGCGCGACATCTGGGGCTACATCTCGCTGGGCTACTTCAAGCAGAAGCTCAAGGAGGGCGAAGTCGGCTCCTCGACCATGCCGCACAAGGTCAACCCGATCGACTTCGAAAATGCCGAAGGCAATTTCGGCATCGCCAACGCCTTGTTTGAGCATTTCTCGGCCAAGCTGCCGATCAGCCGCTGGCAGCGCGATCTCACCGACTCCACCGTCCTGCGTGCGCTCGGCACCGCATTCGGCCACACCCAGGTGGCGCTGGATTCGCTGGCCAAGGGCCTGGGCAAGCTGACCGTCAATCCGCAGCGCCTGGATGCGGACCTGGACGCGGCCTGGGAAGTGCTGGCCGAAGCCGTGCAGACGGTGATGCGTCGCCACGGCCTGCCCAACCCGTACGAACAGCTCAAGGCATTGACCCGCGGCCAGGGCATCACCGCCGCGTCCATGCAGGCGTTTGTCGAGAGCCTGCAGCTGCCGGAGCAGGACAAGCAGCGCTTGCGGGCGTTGACGCCGGGCGCCTACACCGGCCTGGCCGAGCAGCTGGCGCGCGCGATCTGAACCAGCGGCAGTCAACGACCGGCATCGCGACGCTACATCCAGCCGTCAGGAGGAGTGCCATGGCATTGCGCTCACTGCTGTCTGTGCCCCTGCTGTCTGCGTCCCTGCTGGCATCGGTCGCCTGCGGGAGGCAGGCCGCTGCCGCTTCCACCGCTGCCGCGTCGCAAGCGCTGGCAGGCGTGTCGACCACACGGTTGCATCGGTGCCTTCGCCCAGCGACAGCCAGCTCTCCATCCACTGACCCGCCGATGCCGGCATCCCCCGTGCATGCCGGCCACGCATGGCAGGCACAGGTGCACTGAAATCTCCGCCACAGCCGCCAGCAAGGCATCGCATGGCGGGCTGGGCGACAATAAGCCACTCCGCCGGCCGCACAGCGCCGGCCCTCCTGTCGGACCCGTGACATCATGAAAAAGACCGCCGCAAAAAAGATCGCCGCCAGGAAAGGCGCGCCGCTGCCCTTCGAGGTCCACGCCACCGGCGACCAGCCCCTGGGCATGCCGGTCGAGCGCTTCCTGCGCAACTACTGGCACAAGCACCCGCTGCTGATCCGCAACGCGTTTGCGGACTTCCAGTCCCCGCTGCAGCCCGAAGACCTGGCCGGCCTGGCCTGCGAGGACGGCGTGCTGGCACGCCTGATCAGCCACGACCGCGCCACCGACGGCTGGGACGTACGCACCGGCCCGTTCCAGGAAACCGACTTCCCCGGCCTGCCCGACCATGACTGGACCCTGCTGGTACAGGACGTGGACAAGTGGGACGCCGACGTGCGCGCGCTGCTGGAACAGTTCCGCTTCCTGCCGCGCTGGCGCATCGACGACATCATGATCAGCTTCGCCGCCACCGGCGGCTCGGTCGGCGCGCATGTCGACCATTACGATGTCTTCCTGCTGCAGGGCCAGGGCCACCGCCGCTGGCAGATCGACGCCCGCGCGCAACAGGGCCGCAAGGCCGCGCCGCTGGCGTTCCGCGACGATGTCGAGCTCAAGCTGCTGCGCGACTTCAAGCCCACCCACGACTGGGTGCTGGGCCCGGGCGACATGCTGTACCTGCCACCGCTGGTGCCGCACCACGGCGTTGCCGAGGACGCCTGCCTGACCTTCTCCATCGGCACCCGCGCGCCGTCGTCGGCCGAGCTGATCGGCGACTATCTGGATACGCTGATCGCCGATGCCGACGAGGCCGTGCGGTATCACGACGAAGACCTCAAGGTGCCGGCCGACCCGTACGAGATCGACGTCACCGCGATGAACCGCGTGGTCGAAGCGCTCAACGCCCTGCGCATGAACGACCCGGATCGGCTGGGCGACTGGTTCGGCCGCTTCATGACCACCTACCGCGCCTCCGGCGACGTGGTGCCGGCCCCCGAACCGATTCCGCGCGAGGCGGTCGAGCAGGCCCTGGAGGAAGGCGTGCTGCTACACCGTCACCCCTGGTCGCGGCTGGCCTGGCGGCGCGCCAAGCGTGGCGCCACCCTGTTCTGCAGCGGCCTGGAGTTCGCGCTGTCGGCCAAGGACGCCGCGCGCCTGGCCGCGGCCGAAGAGATCGACGGCACGCTGTATGCGCAGTTGTCCAACCGCGGCCGCGAGGTGGTGCTGGAGCTGCTGGCGCAGGGCCACTACCAGCGCGCCCACGAGGACGCGGAAGACGACATCCAGGACATCGACGACGACCAGGCCCATGGCCTGAGCCTGTCGGCCGACCAGGACGACGCCGAGGCCGACGCGCCGGACGCAGACGACGAGATCGACGCGGAGGCCGACGTCGAGCAGGTCGCCGATACCGCCGACGGCCCGACCCAGGCTGATGAGGACGAACCAGCTGCCGACGCCGACCAGGACGACGACAGCGAGCTCGCCGACGACGCGGCAACGGACGCTGGCGACGACGGGTCCGACAACCGCGCATGAGCCCCCAGGCCGGCCCGCAGATCGTCTCGCTGGACCCGGCGTCCGACGCCGCGGCCCTGCGTGCGCTGCGCCTGGCCTGCGGCAGCGGCGACAGCGGCGCTGCCGAATGGGACGCACTGGACCCGCTCAGCCTGCACCTGGCCCTGCGCAGCGAGGACGGCCAGTTGATCGGCTCGGTGCGGCTGACCGCGGATCGGCGCATCGACAGGCTCGGCATCCTGCCTGGCTGGCGCCGCCGCGGCCTGGCCGACCAGTTGCTCGCAGCCGCCGTCGCCACCGCGCAACAACGCGGCTGGCCCGGTGTACGGGCCCGCGTCAATGCAGATGCCGGGGCGGTGTTCGCACGCCTGGGCTTCCTGCCGGACACCTCTTCCGACCCGCATCCCGATCGCGCCGCAACGGCGGGCGATCGGCCTGACGGGCCGTTGCACCGCCGTCTCGACGGCCCGATGGCGGTGGACGACCTGCGCGCGGCGCAGGCCGCCACCACCGGCCTGCTGTGCGCCGCACGCCGCCAGGTCCTGATCTATACGCGGGCACTGGATCCGCCGCTGTTCGACAACGCCGCAGTGCTCGATGCGCTGCGCCGCTTCGCCACCGCCCGCCACGACAAGCGCGTGCAGGTGCTGGTGCAGGACACCGCCATTGCCGGCGCCAGCAGCAGCGCGCTGCTGCGGCTGGCCCAGCGCCTGCCCAGCGTGTTCCGCTTCCGCGCGGTCAGCGATCCGGTCGACAGCAGCTATGCGTCGGCCTATGTGGTGGGCGATGACGCCTACTACTTTCGTCCAACAGGCCATCGCTTCGACGATGGCGAAACCTGGCTGTCGGGCGCGGCGCGCAGCCGCCAGCTGGAGCGCGAATTCGCGCAGATATGGGAGCGCAGCGCGCTCTGGAACGAACCGCGCGCACTCGGCATCTGAGACCGCAGCGCCTTTCGCGCCTGGGCGCCAGGCGGCCGCACCTACCCGCTCGGTCAGCTTGCAGACGCCCCCTCACTGGCGCAAGGGGGTATAATTTTTCGAGATTTGAGACCGACCGATGGGGCATCTCGCCCTGCCGCTTCCGCACAATCATCCCCACAGCAGACCCGACTTACCATCGTGGATAATCTCCTAAAGCAGTTCGCACAGTCATCGCAGCTCGCCGGCGGCAACGCCGCCTATATCGAGGATCTGTACGAGCAGTACCTCGTCGCCCCGGACAGTGTCGACCCGAAGTGGAAGAGCTATTTCGATGGCTTCAAGGGTCGCGATGCCGGTGATGTGCCGCACTCGGCGGCCATTGCCCACATCCTCGCCGCCTCCAAACAGGCCGCCAATGCCGGAACCGGCGCAGGCGCCAGTGACGAGCGCGAGCGCAACGTCGGCCGCCTGATCACCGCCTATCGTGCGCGTGGTCACCTCGGCGCGCAGCTCGACCCGCTCGGCCTGACCCCGCCGGTCAACCCGCCCGATCTGGACCTGCCGTTCCACAGCCTGTCGCAGGCGGACCTGGACAGCGAATTCAGCACCGGCGGTGTCGGTGGCCAGCCGCGCATGAAGCTGAAGGATCTGCTGACCCGCCTGAAGGCGACCTACGCCAGCACCATCGGCGCAGAGTTCATGCACATCCAGGAATTCGACCAGCGCCAGTGGATCTACAAGCGCCTGGAAGATGCCGGCGGCAAGATCGCCGGCGACGCGGCCAGCCGCAAGCGCACGCTGGAGCGGCTCACCGCTGCCGAAGGCCTGGAGCGCTACCTGCACACCAAGTACGTCGGCCAGAAGCGCTTCTCGCTGGAAGGCGGCGACGCGCTGATCCCGATGATGGACGAGATCATTCGCCAGTCCGGCAACGATCAGGTCAAGGACATCGTGATCGGCATGGCCCACCGCGGCCGTCTCAACGTGCTGGTCAATACGCTGGGCAAGAATCCGCGCAAGCTGTTCGACGAGTTCGAAGGCAAGTTCGAGCACGCCCACGACGACCGCGCGCACACCGGCGACGTCAAGTACCACATGGGCTTCTCGGCCGATATCGCGGTCGGTGGCGACAAGCAGGTGCATCTGGCACTGGCCTTCAATCCCTCGCACCTGGAAATCGTCGACCCGGTCGTGGTCGGCAGCGTCCGGTCGCGCCAGGAACGCTTCGGCGATGCCGAGCGCAAGACCGTGCTGCCGATCCTGATCCACGGCGATGCCGCATTCGCCGGCCAGGGCGTGGTGATGGAGCTGTTCCAGATGTCGCAGGCGCGCGGTTTCGCGGTCGGCGGCACCGTGCACATCGTGGTCAACAACCAGATCGGTTTCACCACCAGCGCCCGCGACGACGCCCGCTCCACGCTGTACTGCACCGACGTGGCCAAGATGATCGGCGCACCGGTCTTCCACGTGAACGGGGACGACCCGGATGCGGTGATGTTCGTGTCCAAGCTGGCCTACGAATTCCGCCAGCAGTTCAAGAAGGACGTGGTCATCGACCTGGTCTGCTACCGCCGTTGGGGCCATAACGAGGCCGACGAGCCGGCAGCGACCCAGCCGGTGATGTACCAGACCATCCGCAAGCACAAGACCACCCGCGAGCTGTACGCCGCCAAGCTGGAAAGCGACGGCGTGCTGAGCGCCGACGAGGCCAAGGCGCTGGTCGACGGCTACCGCAACAAGCTCGATTCGGGCGAATACACCACCGAACTGGCGACGCGCAAGCCGGACGAATTCGCTATCGACTGGTCCAAGTACCTGGTCGGCACCGCTGCCGATCCGGTCGACACCCGCGTCAAGCGCGAGCAGCTGGATCGTCTGGCCAAGCTGATCACCACGATCCCGGAAGGCGTGGAGCTGCATGCCCGCGTGGCCAAGATTTACGAAGACCGCGTCAAGATGGCCGCCGGCGACCAGGCCGGCGACTGGGGCTTTGCCGAGAACCTGGCCTACGCCACCTTGCTGGCCGAAGGCCACAAGCTGCGCCTGGTCGGCCAGGACGCCGGTCGCGGCACGTTCTTCCATCGTCACGCGATCCTGCATGACCAGAAGACCGACAGCTACTACCTGCCGCTGCGCCAGCTGGTGCAGAACCCCGAGGACGCCACCATCATCGACTCGCTGCTCAGCGAAGAAGCAGTGATGGGCTTCGAGTACGGCTACTCCACCACCGACCCGAATGCACTGTGCATCTGGGAAGCGCAGTTCGGCGATTTCGCCAACGGCGCGCAGGTGGTGATCGACCAGTTCATCGCCGCCGGCGAAGCCAAGTGGGGCCGCATCGCGGGCCTGTCGCTGTTCCTGCCGCACGGCTACGAAGGCCAGGGCCCGGAGCACAGCTCCGCGCGTCTGGAGCGCTTCCTGCAGCTGTGCGCGTTGGAGAACATGCTGGTCTGCGTCCCGACCACCCCGGCGCAGTGCTTCCACATGATCCGCCGGCAGATGCGCATGACCACCCGCAAGCCGCTGGTGGTGATGACGCCCAAGTCGCTGCTGCGCCACAAGCTGGCGGTGTCGAGCCTGGAAGAACTGGCGGAAGGCGAGTTCCAGCATCTGATTCCCGACGCCAAGGCCGATGCCGGCAAGGTCAAGCGCGTGGTGCTGTGCTCGGGCAAGGTCTATTACGACCTGCTCGAAGACCAGACCAAGCGTGGCCAGGACGACGTCGCCATCCTGCGCGTGGAGCAGCTGTATCCGTTCCCGCGTGCGCAGCTGGCCGCCGAGCTCAAGGCCTATGCCAACGCCACCGACGTGGTGTGGTGCCAGGAAGAACCGCAGAACCAGGGTGCGTGGTACCAGATCCGTCACCACCTGAACTTCTGCCTGGCCAGCGGCCAGAGCCTGCATTACGCCGGCCGTGCCCGTTCGCCCTCGCCTGCCGCCGGCCATATGGCCGACCACATCGTCGAACAGCAGAAGCTGGTCGCCGATGCGCTACTCAATCCGTTCAACGACCAAGTCGCTGAATAACTCCTCTTCCCCAAAGAACGAAAACCCTAGGACGCTCCCCGAATGGCCACCGAAGTCAAAGTTCCGGTACTGCCCGAATCCGTTTCCGACGCCACCATCGCCAGCTGGCACAAGAAGGCCGGTGAAGCGGTCAAGCGCGACGAGAATCTGGTCGACCTGGAAACCGACAAGGTCGTGTTGGAAGTTCCTTCGCCGGTCGACGGCGTGCTGAAGGAAATCAAGTTCGAAGCCGGCAGCACCGTCACCAGCAACCAGATCCTGGCGATCATCGAGGAAGGCGCCGTGGCTGCGGCCGCACCGGCCGAGGAGAAGAAGGCCGATGCACCGGCACCTGCCGCTGCTGCACCGGCCGCAGCGCCGGCGCCGGCTGCTGCCGCTGCGCCTGCTGCTGCCTCCAAGTCGGCTGCCGATGCGTTGCCCCCGGGTGCGCGTTTTTCCGCGATCACCCAGGGCGTGGATCCGGCCCAGGTCGAAGGCACCGGCCGTCGTGGCGCGGTGACCAAGGAAGACATCGTCAACTTCGCCAAGGCCGGCGGCGTGGGCAAGGCGTCCGGCGCCCGTCCGGAAGAGCGCGTGCCGATGACCCGCGTGCGCAAGACCATCGCCAAGCGCCTGATGGAGTCCAAGAACTCCACCGCGATGCTGACCACCTTCAACGAAGTGAACCTGGCCAAGGTCTCGGCCGCACGCAAGGAACTGCAGGACGAGTTCCAGAAGGCGCACGGCATCAAGCTCGGCTTCATGAGCTTCTTCGTCAAGGCGGCCGCCAACGCGCTGCAGCGCTTCCCGCTGGTCAACGCCTCGATCGACGGCGACGACATCATCTATCACGGCTACAGCGACATCTCGATCGCCGTCTCCACCGACAAGGGCCTGGTCACGCCGGTGCTGCGTAACGTCGAGCGCCAGTCGTTCGCCGACGTCGAGCAGGGCATCGCCGACTACGCCGCCAAAGCGCGCGCCGGCAAGCTGGGCCTGGACGACCTGCAGGGCGGCACCTTCACCATCACCAACGGCGGCACCTTCGGCTCGCTGCTGTCCACCCCGATCATCAACCCGCCGCAGAGCGCCATCCTGGGCATGCACGCGATCAAGGAACGTCCGATCGCCGAAAACGGCCAGGTCGTGATCGCGCCGATGATGTACCTGGCGCTGTCCTACGACCACCGCATCATCGACGGCAAGGATTCGGTGCAGTTCCTGGTCGACATCAAGAATCAGCTGGAAAACCCGGGCCGGATGTTGTTCGGTCTGTGATGAAAGCCGGGATTGGGGATTCGGGATTGGGGATTGGCGAGAGCTACCCCTTCCTGAGCACCCCGCCTTTGCGAATCCCCAATCCCCAATTCCCAATCTCGTGAGCGAAGAATGAGCGAACAAGAACAATTCGACGTCGTCGTCATCGGTGCCGGCCCGGCCGGTTATCACGCTGCGATTCGCGCGGCCCAGCTGGGCATGACGGTCGCCTGCATCGACGCGGCCATCGGCAAGGATGGCAAGCCTGCACTGGGCGGCACCTGCCTGCGCGTGGGCTGCATTCCGTCCAAGGCGCTGCTGGATTCCTCGCGCCAGTTCTGGAACATGGGCCACCTGTTCGGCGACCACGGCATCAGCTTCAACGACGCCAAGATGGACGTGCCCACCATGATCAGCCGCAAGGACAAGATCGTGAAGCAGTTCACCGGCGGCATCGCGATGCTGTTCAAGGCGAACAAGATCACCCCGTTTTACGGCTTCGGCCAGCTGCTGCCGGGCAACATCGTCAAGGTCGCCCAGCACGAAGGCGGCGAGATCGAGCTCAAGGGCACCAACGTAATCCTGGCGCCGGGTTCTGAATCGATCGAGCTGCCGTTCGCCAAGTTCGAAGGCGACACCATCGTCGACAACGTCGGCGGCCTGGATTTCACCGCCGTTCCCAAGCGTCTGGCAGTGATCGGCGCCGGCGTGATCGGCCTGGAGCTGGGCAGCGTGTGGAAGCGCCTGGGCGCCGAGGTCACCATCCTCGAGGCACTGCCGGACTTCCTGGCGCTGGCCGATGCCGAAGTGGCCAAGACCGCGCTGAAGGAATTCAAGAAGCAGGGTCTGGACATCAAGCTCGGTGCCAAGGTCAGCAAGACCGAGATCACCGGCAGCGGCGATGCCAAGCAGGTGGTGGTCAGCTACACCGACGCTGCCGGCGAGCAGACCCTGACCGTGGACAAGTTGCTGGTGGCCGTGGGCCGCAAGGCCGCGACCAAGAACCTGCTGGCTGAGGGCACCGGCGTCAAGCTCAACGAGCGTGGCCAGATCGAAGTGGACGGGCATTGCCACACCGGCGTCGATGGCGTGTGGGCGATCGGCGACTGCGTGCGCGGCCCAATGCTGGCGCACAAGGGCTTCGAGGAAGGCATCGCGGTGGCCGAGCTGATCGCCGGCCTGCCCGGCCACGTCAACTTCGACACCATCCCGTGGGTCATCTACACCGAGCCGGAGATTGCCTGGGTCGGCAAGACCGAGCAGCAGCTCAAGGCCGAAGGCGTCGCCTACAAGGCCGGCAGCTTCCCGTTCGCGGCGATCGGCCGTGCGGTGGCCATGGGCGAGCCTGCCGGCTTCGTCAAGGTCATCGCCGACGCCGAGACCGACCGTGTGCTGGGCATGCACCTGGTCGGCGTGGGCGTGTCCGAGCTGGTGCACGAAGGCGTGCTGACGATGGAATTCAACGGCTCGGCCGACGATCTGGCACGCATCTGCCACGCGCACCCGACGCTGTCCGAGGCGGTCCACGATGCCGCAATGGCAGTGAGCAAGCGCGCGATTCATAAGGCTAACTAAGCCGGGAATCGGGAGTGGGGAATCGGGAATCGTAGAAGCATTCCCATTACCTCACTCCTCATGCTGACGCCGGACTTAGGTCCGGCGTCATGCGTTCTGGCTTCCGCTGTGCTTCGACCCATTCCCTATTCCCAACTCCCGATTCCCGTTCCCATGAAAAGCATCTGCGTCTACTGCGGCTCCAATGCCGGCAACAAACCCGCCTACGCCGAGCGTGCCACTGCGTTGGGGCAGCGCATCGCCGCGCAGGGCCTGCGGTTGGTGTATGGCGGGGGCAACGTCGGCCTGATGGGCACCGTGGCCAATGCGGTGCTGGCAGCCGGTGGCGAGGTGACCGGCGTGATTCCGCAGCAGCTGGCCGATTGGGAAGTGGCGCACCGTGGGCTGACCACGCTGGAAATCGTCGGCTCCATGCATGCGCGCAAGATGCGCATGTTCGAGCTGTCCGATGCGTTTGTCGCCCTGCCCGGTGGCTTCGGCACCATGGAAGAGATCTTCGAGATGCTGACCTGGCGGCAGCTGGGCATCGGCAACAAGCCCTGTGCGTTCCTGGATATCGAAGGCTTCTACGCGCCGCTGATCGGCATGATCGACCGCATGGTGGAAGAACGCTTCCTGCATCCGGACCAGCGCACCGACCTGTGGTACGGCGCCGACATCGAGCAGATGCTGGAGTGGATGCAGCACTACACGCCGGCGCAGGCCTCCAAGTGGATCGACGAGAAGCGTCGCTCCACCCTGGTATAAAACGGCAGCGCCTGCGCTCACCGCACCCCCGGGGACTGCGCGCGCCCATCGCGCGCCCAGCCCGTCTCAATGCATCATCGAACACCCTCGATCTGCCGGCTTGCAACGGCAGTCACGACGGCCGCAGCGTCCGGCACGACCGGCTCGCATAGAATGGCGACGATGCTCGATACCCTCGCCGCTGACGCGCACCACAGCCTGGACATCAAGCACAGTCGCTTTGTGGCCAATGCTGCGGCACTGGACTCTCCCGCGCACGCGCTGGAGATCGTGCAGCGCGTGTCCGTCGCCGATGCCACCCACAATTGCTGGGCCTATCGCTACGGGCAGGACTACCGGTCCAGCGACGATGGCGAGCCCAGCGGCACCGCCGGGCGGCCGATCCTCGCGGCCATCGATGGCCAGGGCTACGACCGCGTGGTCGTGGTGGTCACCCGTTGGTATGGCGGCATCAAGCTCGGTGCGGGCGGTCTGGTGCGTGCCTACGGCGGCACCGCAGCCGAATGCCTGCGGTTGGCGACGCGACAGCCGTTGATTGCGTTGTCGCTGCTCGATCTGCAGTGTCAGTTCGACGACCTGGGCCTGGTGCATGCGGCCTTGAGCGCCTTCCGCGCCGACAAGCTGGATGAACGTTTCGACGCGCAGGGCGCCGCGCTGCGCGTGCAACTGCCTGCCGATCAACTGGCCAGCTTGAAAACACGCCTGTGCGACGCCACTCGCAACCGTGTCCATCTCTCATCACCGGAAGCCGCATGAACCAGCCAGCCGCCGCCAGGCCCAACCCATTGCGGAAGCTTGGCAGCCTGCGCACCCTGTGGCCGTTCGTGCAGCGCCAGCGTGGCCTGTTCGCCGCCTGGCTGATCGCACTGGCCATTTCCTCGGCCGCCACATTGAGCCTGCCGGCGGCAGTCAAGCAGATGATCGACCATGGGTTTTCCGGCGGCTCGCAGATCAACCACGCCTTCGCGCTGCTGTTCGCCGTGGCGGTGGTGCTGGCGGTGGCAACGGCCGCGCGCTTCTATTTCGTCGCGCTGCTGGGCGAAAAGGTGGTCGCCGATCTGCGCGGCCGCCTGTATGCGCATCTGATCGGGCTGGACGCCGGCTTCCATGATCGCAGCCGCAGTGGCGAGCTGGTGTCGCGGCTGTCGGCCGACAGCGAGCTGCTGCGCGGGGTGATCGGCACCACCATGTCGGTGGCGCTGCGCAGCTCGGTCACGGTGATCGGCAGCATGGTGATGCTGTTCGTCACCAGCCCGCGGCTGGCCGGCTTCACCCTGGTCGGCATTCCGCTGGCGGTGCTGCCGATCGTGCTGGGCGCACGCCGCCTGCAGAAGATCTCGCGCGCCAGCCAGGACCGCGTGGCCGATGCCAACACGCTGGCGGCCGAAACGCTGGGCGCGGTGCGCACCGTGCAGGCGCATGCGCGCGAGCGCTACGAGAGCCAGCGTTTCAGCCAGGCCCTGTTCGCCGCGATCGATACCGCGCGGCTGCGCATCCGCACCCAGGCCATGGTCACTGCGGTGGCGATCATGCTGATCTTCGGCGCCATCGTCGGTGTGCTGTGGCTGGGCGCGCACGATGTGATCGCCGGACGCATGACGCCCGGCACGCTGGGACAGTTCGTGCTGTACGCACTGATCGGTGGCGGCTCGGTGGGTGCGCTGGCCGAGGTCTGGAACGAGTTGCAGCGCGCGGCCGGCGGCATGGGCCGGGTCGGCGAATTGCTCGACGAGCAGCCGGCGATCGTCGCGCCGGCCACGCCGCAGCCCTTGCCGCAGCCGCTGCGTGGTGCGATCCATTTCGACCAGGTGGTGTTTCATTATCCGCAGCGCCCCGATGCGCCGGCGTTGGACGGCTTCGACCTGCATGTCCATCCGGGCGAAACCGTGGCGCTGGTCGGACCCTCCGGCGCCGGCAAGAGCACGGTGCTGGCGATGTTGCTGCGCTTCCACGACCCTGTCAGCGGCAGACTGCGCATCGACGAGGTGGACCTGCGCCAGACCGACCCGGTGCTGCTGCGCGAACGGATTGCATTGGTGCCGCAGCAACCCACGTTGTTTGCCGCCAGCGCCGCCGACAACATCCGCTACGGGCGTCTGGATGCCAGCGACGCGGAGGTGCAAGCCGCCGCGGCGGCCGCCGAGGCCGATGGGTTCATCCGCGCCCTGCCGCAGGGCTACGCCAGCGAACTCGGCGAACGCGGCACGCGCCTGTCGGGCGGCCAGCAACAGCGTGTGGCGATCGCGCGCGCCCTGCTCAAGGACGCGCCGATCCTGCTGCTGGACGAGGCCACCAGCGCGCTGGATGCGCAGAGCGAACGCGCGGTGCAGCAGGCGCTGGACCGCTTGATGGAAGGCCGCACCACGCTGGTCATCGCCCATCGCCTGGCCACCGTGCTCAAGGCCGACCGCATCGTGGTGATGGAGGCCGGCCGCATCGTCGCGCAGGGCACGCATGCGCAATTGATCGCCGAAGGCGGCCTTTACGCCGAACTGGCGCGGCTGCAGTTCATCGATCAGTGACGCCTGGGTGACACCGGCGTGTGCTGTCATGCCGGGGTATCCGCGGCAGCGGCCCGGGCCGACCCTGCGCCCCCACGCGCCCCACCCCTGACGAC